>NZ_JBVJJY010000013.1:0-8293 GCF_055585785.1 Kitasatospora sp. NPDC053308
GGGGAGGACCCCGGCTCGCTGTCGTACTTGCCGTTGGGCAGCGGCTGACCCCCGCGGGTGCGGGGAGGACGCCGGAGCCACGTCGTAGCGCAGCACGAACCGCGGCTGACCCCCGCGGGTGCGGGGAGGACGGCCCGCTCACCGACTACCGGTGGACGGTCCGCGGCTGACCCCCGCGGGTGCGGGGAGGACGCCGGAGCCACGTCGTAGCGCAGCACGAACCGCGGCTGACCCCCGCGGGTGCGGGGAGGACGGCCCGCTCACCGACTACCGGTGGACGGTCCGCGGCTGACCCCCGCGGGTGCGGGGAGGACCCCGGCTCGCTGTCGTACTTGCCGTTGGGCAGCGGCTGACCCCCGCGGGTGCGGGGAGGACGCCGGAGCCACGTCGTAGCGCAGCACGAACCGCGGCTGACCCCCGCGGGTGCGGGGAGGACGGCCCGCTCACCGACTACCGGTGGACGGTCCGCGGCTGACCCCCGCGGGTGCGGGGAGGACGAGATCGTCCCCGCCGCCAGCGCACCGCTAGCCGGCTGACCCCCGCGGGTGCGGGGAGGACGGCCGTGATGAACTCACGGGACATGGTCAGTCCGGCTGACCCCCGCGGGTGCGGGGAGGACCAGGCCGGCCGCAACAGCACCCACCTGGGCATCGGCTGACCCCGCGGGTGCGGGGAGGACCCGACCGCCTCGCCGACCTGGGCGAAGGCGGAGGGCTGACCCCCGCGGGTGCGGGGAGGACACCGGCCGGACGCGGACAACCCGTTCGTCCACCGGCTGACCCCCGCGGGTGCGGGGAGGACCGCCCCCGACGGTCGGTCCCGGCTGGCTGAAGCGGCTGACCCCCGCGGGTGCGGGGAGGACCCCCTCATCCACCCGGGAAAACTCTGTCAACCCGGCTGACCCCCGCGGGTGCGGGGAGGACGTGGGCGGGACGGTGATCTGCTCGGCGAGCATCGGCTGACCCCCGCGGGTGCGGGGAGGACCCGGCCGCTTCGGCGTAGACGTAGCCCTTGCGCGGCTGACCCCCGCGGGTGCGGGGAGGACTCCGGACGGTGGTCTTCAAGAAACGATGGTTTCGGCTGACCCCCGCGGGT
Organism: Kitasatospora sp. NPDC053308; assembly: GCF_055585785.1. Lineage (NCBI taxonomy): Bacteria > Bacillati > Actinomycetota > Actinomycetes > Kitasatosporales > Streptomycetaceae > Kitasatospora > Kitasatospora sp. NPDC053308. The sequence goes on from NZ_JBVJJY010000013.1 coordinate 1,096, forward strand.
GCGGGGAGGACTTGGTGATCAGGTCGTGGCTCTTGCTGGTCTCCGGCTGACCCCCGCGGGTGCGGGGAGGACCCTTTCCGACCTGGGGTGATGCGGCGGCTTTGCACTTTCTTTTCTACTTCTGATGTGGCGTCGGGTGAGTCGGCCACGTCAGGGGAACTGTGAAGGTGTCAAAGAGCCGGGGACATCGTCCCACGTGCCGATGACGCCTGGGCGGTTCGCCGTTACGGCGCCCGTGGGGCGTCCGCAGAGACGAAGCCGCCCGAGTACCCGGCCCGCCTGCGCGTCGTCCGGTAGATTCGGCGGCCGGCTGATCGGCACACGAAGCGGCTGTGGGCCGCAGGTTCGACGCAGGGGGCAACGGGGTGCGGACCGGGGACGGGCGGGGCCGGCGGGTCGGGGATCTGCTGGATTGCTGGCGGGCGATCGAGTTGTTCAGTCCGCCGTCGATCCCGGAGGTGCCGCGTAAGCGCCGTGCCGGGCGGCTCCGGGCGTCGGACACGGTCGTCGTCGAGATCACCCCGGCCGCGGGAGGGACGGCGCCGGTGTTGCCGTGGGCGCCGGAGCACCCGGAGACGGCGGCGTGGCGGGCGCCGCGGGGGATGGTGTGGCGGCACGAGGTGTACGGCGGGGTGTTCGACCTGGAGCGGCTGCGCCAGGCGATGATCGCCGCTCTGCCGAAGGGCACGGAGCCGGATTCGGGGGTGCCGGACGAGGAGCTGCGGCTGCCGGGCGGGAGCGCGATGTTCGCGCTGGTCCTGGACGAGCACGGCCGCCCGATCGCGGACACCTCGGTGGTGTCCGCGTGCGCCTGGGCGACGGGGCGGCTGTTCGACCCGGGGCCGTCGGCGCCCGGGTGGCTGGACGGGTTCGAGGAGTTGGGCGAGGCGTTCGAGGTGGCGGTGGGGCGGCTGGCCGCCGCGCCGGTCCCGTACGCACCCGCTCCTGCTCCCCCTCGCCTGCCGAACCCCCTGCTGTCGCGGCCCGTGGGCGCGGCGCCCGTACGGCAGGAGGCCGCCCCCGACGGCGGATGGCGGCGGCTGCTCGCGGAGATCCTGGGCGGCGCGGCGGTGGCGGCGGTCGGGGCACTGTTCGGCGAGGTCGCCGGGGCCGCCGTGCAGGGGGCGGCGGAGCCGCTGGTACGCCGCGTCGCCGAGTGGTCGGCGGCCCGCCGTCCGAACCGGGAGGACGCGGCCCCGGGGAGCTCGGCCCGGGAGGGCTCGGAAGACCGTCGCCTTCCGAGCCCTCCCGGGCCCGCCGCCCCGCCCTCGCCGAGCCCGGGAGCCGCCGACGCGCCGTCACCGGACGGCGAGGCTGCGGACGACACCGGCAAGCGCCCGGTCACGCTCGCCGACCTCGTCGCCCTGACCGCCCAGATCGCCCACCTGTGCGGGGTCGAGGAGCACCTCGACCCGCGGGTGATCCGGGTCCAGAGCAGGCTGGTGCGGCTCCCCCGCGACCCGAAGGACAAGCCCGCCGCCCCGCAGCCGTTCCTCAACAGCCTCCTGCCGCCCGACCTCGCCCGCGTCCGCGCCGCGCTCGGCGACGACGCGGCGGGCGGCCTCGGCCCCGCCCTGCAGGCCTACCTGACCGACCGCCGGGACATCCCCCTCGACGCCCGCATCGACCTGCGCGAGGACCGCCTCACGGTCCTCGAAGGCGTCGACCCGGCCCTCGTCCCCGCCGGGCGCTGGCCCGCCAAGGCGAGCCACCCGCTCGCGCTCAGCCAGCAGTTCGCGGTCAACCGCATGCTCGCCGACCGGGCCGGACACGACCGCGCCGCAGACGCGAACGCCGACGCCGGCGGCCTCTTCTCCGTCAACGGCCCGCCCGGCACCGGCAAGACCACCATGCTGCGCGACCTGGTCGCCGCCCTCGTCGTCGAACGGGCCGCCGTGATGGCGACCTACCGGCGGCCCGAGCAGGCGTTCACCGGTTCCGAGTGGCGCGGCAGGGACCGCCAGGGCCGCCACGCCCGCTTCGTCTACGCCCTCGACCCGCGCCTCACCGGCCGCGAGATCGTCGTCGCCTCCTCCAACAACGGCGCCGTGGAGAACATCACCGCCGAACTGCCCGGCGCCGACGCCCTCGACGAACACTGGCACGGCGGTCCCGACCACTTCTCCGACCTCGCCTCCGCCCTGCTCGGCGGCGCCCCCGCCTGGGGGCTGGTCGCCGCCGTCCTCGGCAACAAGACCAACCGCACCCGCTTCACCGAGCGCTTCTGGTGGGGCCGGCTGCCCGAGGACGAGACCGCCGCCCGCGCCGCCGCCGGACTCCCGCCGCTGCGCGGCATGAACGAGATCCTCGGCGACTGGATCCCACCGACCCCCGCCAAGCCCGCCACCCGCACCCAGCGCGGAGACCACACGCGCGCCACCGCCCGGAGCACCGCCGCCCCCGCCGCCGACCGGAGCGGCACCACCGCGCCCCTCCCCGCCCCCGCCCAGCCCGTCCCCTCCTGGCGCCAGGCCGTCGCCGCCTTCCACACCGCCCAGACCGAGGTCGAACGCCTGCGCGCCGAACGCGCCCGCCTCGCCACCGCCCTCGCGGACACCCGGTCCGAGCACGTCCACACCCGCCTCGACGCCCTGCGCGCCGCCATCACCCGCGCCGACGCCCACGCGGCAGCCGCCCGAGCCCGCCACGACGCCGCCCTCACCGCCCTCGACACCGCCACCGAGGCCGTCCGCACCGCCGACGCCGCCCACCGCGCCGCCACCGAGCGCGTCCCCCACGCCCGCCAGGCCCTCGCCGACGCCCGAGGCCTCCTCGCCGCCGCCCGCGAAACCGCCGAACACCACCGCCGCCGGGTCGAAGCCCTCACCGCCCTCCACGACGAACCCCCCGCCCCCCAGCCCGGCCTGCGCGCCGGCCTGCGCCGACTGCTGCAGAGCACCGCCGAACGCGAGGCCGCCGAACAGCACCGCCACCAGACCCGGGCCGAACTCCTCACCCAGCTCGTCCAGCAGCGCACCGCCCTCGAGGACGCCTACAACCACATCGCCCGCTGCGTCCGCGCCGAAGACCTCGCCGCCGACGAACTGCGCACCCGCTCCACCACCGCCCTCACCGACGCCGCCACCGCCGCGGCCCGGGCCCGCGCCCGCGAGGACACCGCCCGCGCCGCCGAATCCGCCGCGTACGCCGCCGCCGAACAGGCCCGCGAAGCCGCCCTGGCCGCCCGCCGCGACCTCGAGGACGCCACCGCCCGCCTCGCCGCCGCCCACCGCACCCTGCGCGAAGCCGCCACCACCCTCCCCTCCCTGCCCCTGGACTGGCTCCACCTCGACGACCACGACCAGGAACTCGGCGCCCCCTGGTCCGACGACGCCTGGAACACCGCCCGCAGCGACCTGTTCCTACGCGCCCTCGACCTCCACCGCGCCCTCGCCGCCCACACCGCCCAACGGATCCGCCGCAACCTCCAGGTCCTCGTCGACCTCATGACCGGCCACCACGGCCCCGTCCCCGACGAACAGGTCCTGCACGCCTGGCAGACCCTCTTCCTCCTCGTCCCCGTCGTCTCCACCACCTTCTCCTCCCTCGGCAGCATGTTCGCCCGCCTCGGCCGCGCCTCCCTCGGCTGGGTCCTCGTCGACGAAGCCGGCCAAGCCACCCCGCAGGCCGCCGTCGGCGCGCTGTGGCGCGCCCGCCGCGCCGTCCTCGTCGGCGACCCCCTCCAGCTCGAACCCGTCGTCACCATGCCCGCCGCCCTGCAACGCCGCCTCCTACTCGCCCACCGCGTCGACGACGCATGGCTGCCCAGCGCCACCTCCGCCCAGGCCGTCGCCGACCGCGTCAACCGCTACGGCACCTACCTGCCCGCCCCCACCGGCGCCGAGCACGACACCGTCTGGGTCGGCTCACCCCTGCGCGTCCACCGCCGCTGCGAAGACCCCATGTTCACCGTCAGCAACGAAACCGCCTACGGCGGCCTCATGGTCCACGGCACCCGCCCCCAGCCCTTCCCCGACCCCGACCACGACGGCCTCCTCCCCAGCCGCTGGCTCGACACCCCCGACCCCGACCGCCCCACCGACACCCCCTGGGGCGAACGCGACCGCCGCGCCCTCACCTTCCTCCTACGCCAACTCGACCGCCACGGCGTCGACGTCGACCGCCTGCGCATCATCGCCCCCTTCCGCGCCCTCGTCCGCGAAGCCCGCGAAACCTGCCGCACCCTCCCCGGCTGGACCCCCGAACACGTCGACGAACGCTGCGCCACCGTCCACCGCGCCCAGGGCAAGGAAGCCGACGTCGTGATCCTCCTGCTCGGCGCCGGAGGCCGCCCCGGCGCCCGCGCCTGGGCCGCCCGCACCCCGCACCTCCTCAACGTCGCCGCCAGCCGCGCCAAACGCCGCCTCTACGTCGTCGGCGACCGCGCCCTGTGGGCCCCACTGCCCCACTTCGACGTCCTCGCCGCCGAACTCCCCTGCTACGACCACCTCGGCGACCGCGACACCTGGCCCCTGGACGGCCCGGAAGGAGCGGTGCCGCCGCCGTCGGAGCACTGATGCGCCCGATGGTCCGGATCAGGTCACGGCCGGTACCCGGCCGCAGGGCGTCGGGGACTCCGCAGACCTGGGGGACGGTGTCCGCCCGGTCGTCGACCCGGCGGGTGAGGAGCCGCCGCACGCGGCCGAAAGCCGTGGACCAGGCGACGATCCGAGCCGATCGCGGTCCGGGACCAGTACAGCCGTCGCCGCGCTGGTCCCGGCACTCCTACAGGTCGAACTCCGCCACCACCGGGGAGTGGTCGGAGGGCTTGTCGTGCGGCGCGGTAGGCCGGGCCTCGACGACGCTCGGCAGCTTGTCGCTGCCGGTGGACACCTTCCGGAACACGGCCAGCAGGGAGTGGCTGATCATGATGTGGTCGATCAGCTCGTGCTGGCCCTCGAAGACACGCGAGAAGCCGCCCTGTTCCAGGATCTTCGGAGCCAGGTTCCACAGGCGTTCGGCGTCGCCCGGGTCAGGGCGGTCGAAGCCCCCGGCGCCCATCTGGGAACCGGGCGGACCGTAGAGGATCTGGGTGGTGGCGGCCTGCCACCCGTCGTTGAAGTCGCCCAGGACCACGACGTCGTGGGTCCGGCCGTCGCCCTGGAGCAGCTCGTCGGCCAGGGCGCGCATGGTGACGGCTTCGGCGGTGCGGCGGAAGAGCGCGTACGCCTCGTAACGGGCCCGCAGGCGCTCGTCGGTGGTCGTGTGCTGCTTGTCCGGGAACGTCAGCAGCTTCGACTTGAGGTGGCAGACCGCCACCTGGACGCTCCGGCCGGGAACCGGTTCCACCCGCACGGCCAGGCCCCCGCGCCCCATCTCGCCGGTCGGGGTGCCCGGAACGCCGTCGTCCTCGACCTGGATGGCATGCAGGTGGTCCGGGAAGTCCTTGCGCTGCCGGACGTCCAGCAGCGGGAACCGGCTGATGACGCCGACCCGGATCCCGCGAGGGTCAGGATGGTCCGACAAGGCCGTGTGCCAGGTACCCGGCAGCCTGGCCACCAGATCGTCCAGGGCCTCCTGGCTGCCCACCTCCTGCACCCCGAGCAGGTCCGGCCCGAGCTCGGTGACGACACCGGCCAGCGCCTCGACCTTGGCGTCGTACGTCGCCTGGTCCTTGGCCGCGCACGTGCTCGGGTCGGGCGGACTGCCCGCCGGCAGCGGACGGCAGAAGTTCTCCAGGTTCCAGGTTCCGATGACCGTGCTCACGGTGCTCCCGGCAGGTCGTTGGCCGGCCTCTCGCCGACTCGTCCCCGCCGTTATCCCTCGGCCGGGAACCGCGACCGGGGGACTCGCCGGTACCGACCGCCCCGTTCACCCGCACGTGGGCCTCACCACCCGACGACGCACCACCCGCGGCGCCGAACGATCTCGCCTTCTGTCGAATGCCGAAGACGAGACCTCCCGCTCCGGTGGCCCGGAGCCCGCCACGGCCGGCCCCGCAGACGCAGGGAGGACACCGCATCCACCGCGCCCGGGCCGCTGTACGGCTGTCCCCCGCTGGCGCGGGGAGGGGCCTGTCTCGATGGCCTCGACGAGGTCGCGCCGCGGCTGACCCCCGCAGGTGCGGGGATGACAGGCCCTTGCACCACTCGATGAACTCACCGAACGGCTGACCCCCGCAGGCGGGGAGGACACGGAGGAGGACACCAACCTGAACGTGGAGGACGGCTGACCCCCGCGTGTGCGAGGAGGACGCGGCGTCCAGGGCTGAGATCGTCAGCTCGTACGGGCGACCCCCGCGAGCGCGGGGAGGACTCCCCGAGACCCCCGGCTGCCGGCGACCGGGTTGACCTGCGGGGACAGGGAGTCCAATGATCCGACGTGCTGTTTAACACGGCAGCAGAACGCCGCGTTCGCGGATGACGAGTTCTTCGCCCTCGGTGAGGCTCGCGTACGTGATGACCTCATCCAACAAGCGGAACGCGCCGCCAACCTCCCGGCGGGCGGTGACGATTCGTTCGGCCGTATCGGAACTGACATCGAGAACCTGAGAGATCGTTTGGGCGTCGACGTTGTTCAGATCCAGCAGCCCCCCATCGTCGTAACCGGTGTTTCGGCCTGGTCGGCCGATTCCCAGTTCGCGGGCCAGGGCCGGATCATCCTGAACGATACGGCGTGCCTCGGAACGCAGAGTTCGGGCCTGCTGGGCGGCGGCGAGAGCGCCGGCGGGCTCCGTCGAGAAGGCCGGCATCGGCTGCCGAGCGGCGGTGCCATAGATCAGGGACCGGTATGGAGAGAGGAGGATCGGGGCGACGATCATCCCGGCCAGCGCGGCGAAACCTGCAACAGGAGGAATGATGAGACCGCCCGCAAGGATGACGGTGAACACAAGGGCCAGTCGGCGAGCCTTCGCCGCGTCCCGCGAACGAGCCTGAGACAGCCGCGTGGTGGCGTGCCAGAACGGTACGCAGGCGAGCAGGCCGATGCTCAATATCGGGGTAAGGACGTACCAGAGGCCGGCGCGACGTTGTCCGGCTTGGGTGGGGTGCTGACTCACGAAGGCAGCGTATCGATGACTGGGCGTCAGATGTGCTCGCGAGGGAGGACCGGATCGACTTGCACCGAACTTTGCGGAGACGCCCGCTATCCCACCTGATCTGGTGCGGCTGACCCCCGCGTGTGCGGGGAGGAGCCCAGGCAACCTGGACCACCCGGTCCACTACGCGGCTGACCCCCGCGTGTGCGGGGAGGAGAGGCC
>NZ_JBVJJY010000013.1:8390-216828 GCF_055585785.1 Kitasatospora sp. NPDC053308
GTGCGGCTGACCCCCGCGTGTGCGGGGAGGAGCCCAGGCAACCTGGACCACCCGGTCCACTACGCGGCTGACCCCCGCGTGTGCGGGGAGGAGAGGCCGGCGAGGGGGCGGAGCGGTCGTACAGCGGCTGACCCCCGCGTGTGCGGGGAGGAGCCCAGGCAACCTGGACCACCCGGTCCACTACGCGGCTGACCCCCGCGTGTGCGGGGAGGAGAGGCCGGCGAGGGGGCGGAGCGGTCGTACAGCGGCTGACCCCCGCGGGGGCGGGGAGGAGCCCAGGCAACCTGGACCACCCGGTCCACTACGCGGCTGACCCCCGCGTGTGCGGGGAGGAGAGGCCGGCGAGGGGGCGGAGCGGTCGTACAGCGGCTGACCCCCGCGGGGGCGGGGAGGAGAGGATCTGTTCGTCGCTCAGCTCGCCGGCGTCCGGCTGACCCCCGCGTGTGCGGGGAGGAGGGGCTGTCCCGGACGGTGACCTTCTCCTCGATCGGCTGACCCCCGCGTGTGCGGGGAGGAGGCGCACGGCGAGGCGCCCGCCCCGAGCCGCTGCGGCTGACCCCCGCGTGTGCGGGGAGGAGGCCGTCGCGGCGTCGATGTCGATGCCGATCCGCGGCTGACCCCCGCGTGTGTGGGGAGGAGACCACGGTGCAGCTCTATCTCGCGCTGCGCTCCGGCTGACCCCCGCGTGTGCGGGGAGGAGCACGCCGACACCTCCCCGGCCTCGCGCAGCTGCGGCTGACCCCCGCGTGTGCGGGGAGGAGACCCCCCGAAGGTCGAGCCGCGTCGTCGGCTACGGCTGACCCCCGCGTGTGCGGGGAGGAGAAGGGTCGATCCAGGCTCCAGCCCGGAGCCTGCGGCTGACCCCCGCGTGTGCGGGGAGGAGAAGGGTCGATCCAGGCTCCAGCCCGGAGCCTGCGGCTGACCCCCGCGTGTGCGGGGAGGAGTACTACTACCGCGTCTCCGCAGTCGTCGCCCGCGGCTGACCCCCGCGTGTGCGGGGAGGAGGCCCGGTAGGCCCGGGAGGAGCAGCTGCGCCCCGGCTGACCCCCGCGTGTGCGGGGAGGAGCCTCTGACAGCACCGACGGGGCCGCCGCACAGCGGCTGACCCCCGCGTGTGCGGGGAGGAGGGGCTGGTCCATGTGCCGTCGACGGCCTGGCACGGCTGACCCCCGCGTGTGCGGGGAGGAGATCACGGCGTGCATCGCCGTGCCGGTCGGATCCGGCTGACCCCCGCGTGTGCGGGGAGGAGGTCCAAGGTGGTTCGCCTCTGAGCAACGAACGCGGCTGACCCCCGCGTGTGCGGGGAGGAGACCCACCAGCGCACGTGCGGCCCCATCCCGCCCGGCTGACCCCCGCGTGTGCGGGGAGGAGCTCGGCGTACTGGGCGCTGGTCAGATGCCAGGGCGGCTGACCCCCGCGTGTGCGGGGAGGAGCGGACGCGCTGTGCGCCGCCGCCGCCCACCGCCGGCTGACCCCCGCGTGTGCGGGGAGGAGGACGGACTGCACGTCCTCCGAGAGGGCGAGTGCGGCTGACCCCCGCGTGTGCGGGGAGGAGTCGACTTTCGAGGCCGCCCTGGCCACCTACCGCGGCTGACCCCCGCGTGTGCGGGGAGGAGGCCCGCAGGCCGAGGACCACGCGGACATCGTCCGGCTGACCCCCGCGTGTGCGGGGAGGAGAGGAAGAAGCCGATGGCGATGCCCACGAAGAGCGGCTGACCCCCGCGTGTGCGGGGAGGAGCCCTTCGTCTGGCCGCCGGAGGAGCCGGGCCCCGGCTGACCCCCGCGTGTGCGGGGAGGAGCGCGACGTCATGGAGCTGTGCGGCTGTCTCGGCGGCTGACCCCCGCGTGTGCGGGGAGGAGTGGAGCAAGACCACGATCAACGTGCCGTCGGGCGGCTGACCCCCGCGTGTGCGGGGAGGAGGACGGCTGCGGCACCTGGCAGTCGAAGGAGACCGGCTGACCCCCGCGTGTGCGGGGAGGAGGCCTTCGCGGCCGCTTCCTTCGCCTCGGCGATCTGGCTGACCCCCGCGTGTGCGGGGAGGAGACTTCCTGACCTGCGGCGCAGCAACGGCTTTGCGATTTCTTTACTGATGGCGTGTTGGCATCGACTGCCTGCCAGTGCGTCGCTGTGTGTGGGAAGGGGGCTGTTGAGGAGTCAAGGAGCGCTGGACATCGTGCCATGAGCGGGCCTGGCAGCGTCCGCGGAGTGTCGGTGAGGATGTTGGCCGCCGACTCGCGTCGGCGGTCGGACCCGTGACAGCTGTGGTGTCCCGCCTCGCCTTCCGGGAGAGGCGGGACACCACGGGTACGTCAGCTGCTGGTCGTCAGCAGACGGTTGGCCAGGGCGTCGGCGAGGCGGTAGGCCTCATCGGCCGAGAGGGTGCGGCAGATGGCGTCTGCCAGTTCCTCGACGTTGTGCCAGTCGACGTCGCCGAGCTCCACCACCGGGGTCGGTGCTGCGGGCTTCTCGCGCTGCTCCGGCATCGGGACCGGTTCGGAATTTTCCGCGGAAAATCGGTCGGCGCTCGGCGTGGGCTCCGTGCTCGCAACCGGAGCCTGCGGGGCAGGTTCCGGCCGGGACGTCGGAGGAACCACCGGCTGCGGAGCCGCCGGCGTCGCCTCCACCACCGGTCGGGCGGCCGGCGTCGGGGCGACCGTCGGCTGCGGGGCCGGCACGTCGGCAGGAGCGGCCTTGGCCGCGGCCTTCGCCTCCACCCGCGCCGCCCGCTTGGCCGCCACCGCGTCGGCGTCCGACTGGAGCAGTTGCTCCAGCTCGGCCGTCTGCTCGGCCAGGGACATCTCCTCGATGCCCTTCACCGATCCCAGGCGACGCGCGACGTTGATGGAGACGCCCTCCTCGCCGCGCGCCTTGGCCCGCACCTGGCGCTGCAGCTCCGGATGGAGCTTCAACAGGTTCTTGCGGTGCGAGATCCAGCTCTGGGACCAGCCCTCGGCCTCGGCGGCCTCCTTGGCGGTCGGGTACTGCGCCACGATGAGCAGGACCGCGTTGGCCTCCTCGATCGGGTCGAAGTCCTTGCGCGCCATGTTCTCGTCGAGCGCGGCGCGCAGCAGGGTCGCCTTGGACTCCGCCACCGTGTCGTCCACGACGACGAGCAGCTGCCCCCGCCCGTACAGCTGCGCGGCCGCCCGCCGGCGGTTGCCGTTGACGATGACCACGTCCTGCGGGCCCGCTCCGAGCGCCTGCCGATCCTCCGGCCACAGCCGCAGGTACGCCTCCGGCGTGACGGCGAGGCAGCTCTGCAGCTGTCGGTCCTTGATGCTCGCCAGGTCCGAGAGGTCGCCCAGCTCGTCGCGCGGGTTGCGCGGGTTGGGCAGGCAGTTGGCGGTGGGGACCCACCGCGCGGTGGTGTCCTTGGGGCTGCTGTCCACACCCGGGGCGTCGACGACCGGGTCGGCGGCCATGGACGCGAAGGAGACGCGACGGCCGGCCATCAGCGACCCCCGTACCCGAGCTCGAGGGACAGGCGGAAGAAGTCCTCGCGCGCCCGGTAGGCGGTGCCGCTCTCCTTGTACTGGGTGACGACGGTCCCCTCGGCGACCGCCCGCGAGTGGATCTTGTAGCGGCGCAGGACGGTCTTGGCGCGCGGCCAGCCCTTCGCCGCGATGTACGCCTCGGTGTCCTCGAGGTCGGCGCGGCCGTCCCGGGGGTCCCAGTTGTTGACGACGATCCGGAAGGGGATGTCCATCGGCTCGATGACCTTCTGGATGGTGCGGGCCGTCGGGTCGAAGCACAGCGGCTCGGTGATCATCGGGACGAGGACGTCGTCCGCGATCTCCAGCGCCCGGCGCAGGATCTCCTCATCGGCCAGGGTGCCCGGCGTGTCGATGAAGATGTGCTCGTACTCGTCCTTCTCGCCCAGCACGTCGAAGGTGCACGCCGCGAGGTTGACCGTGGTGGTGGTCTTGCCCACGCCGCCCTTCTGGTTGGCGATGACGTGGATCTTCGCGCCGGTCTTCTTCAGGTGGATCAGCTGATCGGCCTGCTCGTGCGCCGCCATGAAGTCGAAGGGCAGGTTGTCTCCCACCCGCTCCGCCCAGACGACGGCGGACCCCTGGGGGTCGGTGGACACGACAAGCACAGATGGCTTCATGATGTTCCGTTCTCTCCGTGGGCTTCCCGGGCGGTGTTGCCCGGTACTGCGGATGCCCGCCGCTCAAAGCCGAGGGCGGCGGACGGGGAACAGCATTCCAGATGATCACGTAGGAGCCTCACCCGACCCGCGTGTCATTGGGCACAATGATCGGATCTGATTCCGTGCCGAGAGTCGACCTCTTCTCTTTGAAGCGGGGTTCCTGGTTTTTCCTCGGCAGGCATGGCGACGTTTGTGCGGCAGAGGGGGGAGAACGCCTGAAAGGCAGTAACTCAAGCGCGAGAATCGAACCCCGGTTGCTGTGGTCCGACCTGCGCGTGGTGGTGGGGTGAGATCGCCCTCGCCTCGATGACGTCGTGTGGGAAGATGTTCTGATCCCTCGTGGAGACCCAGCAGGTGGCACGACTGGGCCATGGCGGGTCAAGAAGTTGCAAAGGTGCTGCATCGCCGCGGGGCGGAAAGTCCCTTCCTCGCACACGCGGGGGTCAGCCGGTCGTGCTCGTCACCAGCGACCGTTTCGATGCGTCCCTCCCCGCGCTCTGCGGGGGTCAGCCGTACGGCGCGCGCTTCCCGTTCATCTGGGAGGCCCTTTCCCCGCACGCGCGGGGGGCAGCCGGACACGAGCGGTGCGGTGACCACCGAGGTTCGATTCTTCCTGGGTCCGCTGCGGCGGGGGATGCGTACGGCAGTCCCCGCCGGGCCGGCACGGCTCGCGGCGTCTACGACGCATGCGGCCCCGCGCCCTCGGTCGCCGGCTGACGCACGCGCGCGGCCGACGCGGTCTCAGCGGCGGTGTGACGCCGCCTCGCAGCCTTGACCGCAGCCTGCGACAGCCCGATGCGCTCCGCCGCCTCGGCGGCGTCGGCACCGGTGTCGAGCAGGGCGACGACGAGGGCGTCGGCCGCCGCGGACTTCGCGGCGAGCTTGGCGGCGCGCTGCGCCTGCTCGCCGGCACCGCGGACGTGGTCGAACTGGAGTCCGTCCACCGCTTCCGCGCCCCGGGCGAGGCCGCCGCCTCCCTCGCCCTGCGCGGAGGCGAGCCCGAGGACGCCTGGACCTGGTACCTCGACCGGGGACGCGTCGTCGCGGGCACCCGGGAGCAGATGCTCCACCAGGTCTTCGCCGACTGGCAGCGCGACACCGAGGCCGGCCTCACCGCCATGATGATGGCCGACGACAACGCCACCGTCGACGAGCTCAACGCCATGGCCCAGGCCCACCGCCTCGCCACCGGACGCCTCGACACCACCCGCGCCGCACGGCTGCGCGACGGCGCCCGCGCCCACGGCGGCGACCTCGTCGTCACCCGCAGGAACGCCCGCAGGAACGCCCGCAGGAACGTCGTGCGCGGCGGCAAGGACTTCGTCAAGAACGGCGACCAGTGGTCGGTCCTCAGCGTCCAGGACGACGGCTCCCTGGTCGTGCGCCACACCGGCCACGGCGGGCGCGCCACCCTCCCCGCCGACTACGTGGCCCGGTCCGTCGACCTCGGCTACGCCGGCACCGCCCACCGCGGCCAGGGCGCCACCGTCGACACCGGCGGCGGCCTGTTCACCGAACGCACCGCCCGCGAATCCGCCTACGTCGCGAGGACCCGCGGCCGCCAGGAGAACCGCGCCTACGTCGTCCTCGACGACGGACGGACGATCGCCGACGTCCTGCACGCCATCGCCCGCAACACCCAGGCCTCCCGCTCCGCCACCGACACCGTCCGCGAGGAATGGGACCGGGCCTGGGGCATCCGCCGACTCGCGGCCGAGTACACCGACGCCCACGCCCGCGCGCTGTCCCTGCGCTACGAGACCATGCTGCGCGACGTCCTCGGCCCCGCCGCCGAGGCGTTCATCGCCGCCGACGCCTGGCCCGCCGTCGTGCGCGCCGTCCGCGACGCCGAACGCGAGGGCTTCGCCCCCGAGCGCATCCTGCGCGCCGCCCACGGCGAGCGGGACTTCCACGACGCCGAGGACGCCTCCGCCGTACTGTCCTGGCGTATCGACAACCACGTCGAACAGGCCCGGGACACCCTGCGGACACTGCGGGAGCACAGCCCCCGCCGCCCCCTGGCCGACCTGACGGCCGAACAACTCGACGCCCTGGCCGAACGCGCCGCCGAGCGCCGCGCCCACGCGCTGGAGGAACTCCACCGGGCCGACGCCCGGGTGGCCAACCAGCCGCGCCGCGTCAGGGTCGACGGCCGGGAGGTCCAGGCCTGGCCCCACCGCGTGTACGGAGACCGCACCCGCGCCCGGCTCGCCGAGGAGATCGCCTGGACCCGCCGCTACGCCCGTGCCCTCGGCCGCACGGACCCCGACTCCGCGTCCGCGCGAGAGGCCTACGAGACCCTGGCCGCGCTCGTGCACGAGCAGAGGCTGCGCGCCCGGATGGCGCCGATCGACCGCATGCGCGAGATCTGGCAACGCGAACCGGGCACCGGCCACGCGGCCACCGCGGGCCAGGAAGGCGTCATCGTCTCCGCGACGATGGGTGCCAACGTCGAGGCACAGGAGGAGGCCCGCCGGCGGGGGGAGCGGGCCGACGTGGTCATCGCGCGGATCCGCGCCGAGCAGCGCCTGCGCCGCCTCCTGCCGGGCAGCCCCCCGCCCGTCCCCGACCACAGCGGCCCGGTGCCCGAGTGGCTCGCGGAGCGCACGGTCGAACGGGACGGGCACACCCCGCCCGCCTGGATCGACCACCTGCGCGAACGCCGCGAGGTCATCGAGGCCGCGCTGCGCCGCACCGGCCGCGTCCTCGCCCAGGACCCGCCCGCCTGGGCGCGCGTCCTCGGCCCCGTCCCACCGCCGGACCACGACCTGCGCGAGGCCTGGGAGCGCGCCGTTTCCCTCGCCGACGCCTGGCGCACCCGCCGAGGGCTGCGCGACGGCGACCCCGGGATCGGCGGGCGGCCGGACGACGAGCGGGACGCCCGGGCGTGGCAGGCACTGCACGACGAGGTCGCCGAGGTCGGCCGCCGGGCCCGCGCCGTCGAGGCCGCCGCCCGGCGGAGCGAGGCCCTGTACCCGGCGGCCGGGCCCGAACCGCGCCTCGACTCCCTCGCACCGCTCGTCGCCGACCAGACGCGGGCCCCGGGCGCGGACGGTCCGGCCTTCGCGGCGTCGAGCGGCGGACCGCCCGAGGGCCGGGACGTCGCCGTCGCCGAGGAGACGACGCCGGACCTTCCCGACGAGGCGCCCGTCGAGGAGACCACTCCCGCGGCGGTCGAACCGCCCGTGTGGCAGGGGCTCCCCTACGCGACGCTGTCGGACGTCGAACTCACGGACGCCATGGCCCACGCCGCCGACGCCGCGGAGAGCGCCTACCGGCAGGCGACCGCCCGGGACGCCGAGGCCGCCGCGCTCGCCGCCGCACTCGATCCGGGCGGCGAGGTCGAACAGCAGGTCACACGGCGAGCCGAGCGGGTCGCGGCGATCCTCCGGATGCGCGAGGCCGCCGACCTGATCCAGACACTGGAGGCCGGGGCCGGGGCTGATGAAGCGGACCGGGAGGCATCCGGCATCGAGGAACGGCTCGCCGAAACCGCCCTCTTCGGCCGGCCCGCCGTGCGCGGCGCCGACCGTCAGGCCCTGGAGCGACGGCTGACCGCCGTCCGCGAGGGCCGCGCCGAGCGGGCCCGGCAGCAGATCGTCCAGGCCATCGCCCAGGCGGGCGACCCCGCCGAACACGAACGACTGCTGGAGAACTGGCAGCAGGCCGGCGGCACCCGGGACACCGTCCTCGAACGCACGAAGGCCTCCCGCCGCCGCGGCC
This sequence comes from Kitasatospora sp. NPDC053308, assembly GCF_055585785.1. Lineage (NCBI taxonomy): Bacteria > Bacillati > Actinomycetota > Actinomycetes > Kitasatosporales > Streptomycetaceae > Kitasatospora > Kitasatospora sp. NPDC053308. The sequence goes on from NZ_JBVJJY010000013.1 coordinate 16,268, forward strand.
TGCGCGCCGCCTGGGACGAGGCCAAGGCCGCGTGGGAACGCTGGGACGCCCTGCAGGCCTCGACGACGGCGATCCGCCAGGAGATGAACCGCCGCGACGCCCTGCCCCACAACCAGCGCGTCGCCGAGGAGGCGCGGCGGATCCAGGCCGCGCGACAGCGCGCCGTCGACTCCCAGTGCCCGCAGGAGCGGCACCAGCCGGGCCGTGATCGGGACCGCGGCGGTCGGGGATTCGGTGGCCCAGGGCTGTAGGGCGCTCACGCGTGGCCGCTGTCGGTTTCCAGGACGGTTTATCTCGGTGACCCGTCGATTCCCATCCGTACGAATACTCAGTCGGAATGGGGTGATCGCCATGGGAAATGAGCTGACGGGTTCCGACAACCAGCCGTTGGAGAGCGTGAGTTGTCGGTAGGTTGGTTACATGCCCGGACACAACCCGAGACCGGTTCTCCTGGATCACCATGCCGATCGGGCAGCCTCCGGCGGCCGATGCGGGACCCAGCCGTCCGGGTGCGGACCTTGCCCCCGTCGACACCGCGCGGCTCGAACCGCGTCATCGCGATGAGCGACACAGAGCGACAGGCTCCCGTCTGCGACCGGACGGCGATCATCCGACGGAACGAGCTATCTGACGACGAAGGGGTTTGGTGAACCTCGCTGAAGACAAGGCCCGAGCCCGCGAATCGAGGAGCAAGATGACTGAGCACAGCCCGACCGTCTCCATTCCCGACGACGTACCCACCTCTGTGGTCTACGACATGCTCATCGACACCGCGACGCACCTGTCGGCCCGCTACGTGGCCCTCTCTGACGACGCCGCCACCGAGGACGGGCGCCGCCACTGGTGGGGCAAGGTCATCGACCTCCGGGACGAGAAAGAGGCAGTCGACGTCGACGACAGGGTCGCCATGATCAGCAAAATCAGCGCGTGGACGGCCAGGATCCGCCAGCTGGACGCGGAGCGCCGTGGCTGACTCCGCCTCGCACGAGCTGACGCCGGAGCACCTCCGGGAGGTGTTCGGCGCGGAGATCGTCGACTTCGCCCGTTGCCCGCCGACGCGACGTTCTCCGGAGTGAACGAGAGGCATCCCGGACAGCGGGGTTCGAACGAGCTGCTGCCCCTGACGACAATCCATGAGAGGGGGAAACAGATGGACACCGAATTCGACGAGGACGTTCCCACCGCGATGGTGTACGAGGCTCTCGACGAGCGCGCGAATCAGTTGGTCGCCCGCTACGTCAGCCTGCACCGAGCAGCCGACAGCGACGAGGAACAGGCCGAATGGTGGGAGCGCGTCACAGCGGTGCGTGACATCCGACGGCAGGTCCCCGCCTACGACCGAGAGGCGATCATCAGGCAGATCGGTCTGTGGGACGACGAACTTCGGCAGGTTCCGCGTGCCTGACCCGCGCTCCTGTCAGCTGACCGAGGACGAACTGTTAGCGGCGTTCGACTGCCGAGGCGGTGTTCGCGACTTCGTTTTCGGCGGAGCCGCGCCTCAGGCCGTGCCACGTATGGTGCTACTCGGCGCCCAGCCGGCGGCGGGGCAGTCCCAGGCCATGGCAACGAGTGCCCGCCGTCGTCGCCGACCAGGCCGCCGGGCCTTACAGCAGCGTGCCGGACGCCGACTCGCGGCGACGCTCGCCCGGGTCACCGAGGAGGCGGCGGCCGCCCGGAACCACGCCGTGCACGCCGAGTCCCGGGCCGCGGGGCTCGCCGCCGCGCGCTCGCCCCGGGCGGGGAGGTCGAACAGGGCGTCACCGAACGCGCGAGGCAGGTGGACGCCATCCTGGACGCCCGGTACGCCACCGAGCTGGTGGAGCGCCTGAGCGCCGAGGTCGGGCAGGCGCGGGAGCAGGCCGCCGAGATCGAGCGGCAACTGGCGGAGCGCGGCGTGCTCGGGCGGCAGGTCGTGCGCGGCGCCGACCGCGAGGCGCTCGGACAGCGCGCGGCCGAGCTCCTGTCGTCCGCGACGCAGAAGGAGGACGAGCTCATCTACGCTCGCGACCGGCTGGAGTCGGCCAGGAGACTGGCCGGGCCCGCCGACCAGCACGACGCCGTCCTCGAGGCCTGGCAGGAGGCGGGCGGCAGCCACGCCGAGGTGCTCGCGAGGACCGCGGCCTCACGTCAGCGGGGCGTGGAGGCGGCCCGGGCCGAGGCACTGGAGGCGCAGCAGCGCGCGAGCGGCCTGGGAACCTCGGTGGGCTTGATCCAGAACGAGCTGGACCGGCGCGGCGCCCAGCCCCCCGCCCAGCGCGCCGCCGAGGACGCCCAGCGGGTCCTGACCGCCCAACGGCTGGCCCAGCAGAGCCGGCAGACGCGGCAGGACGGGCCGGGCCTCGGCCTGGAAGGCCAGAGCCGCAGCGGGCCTTCGGCCTCGCGGTAGCTCCGGCGTCCTACGGGCGGGGGCTGGAGGATACGGTGACCACGGGTGACAGTGACGACGCCGGGGGGCGGGATGGTCGAGTTCGAGGTGCCGGGGCCGGAGCCGGACTGGGAGACGGCCCCGTCGTACCAGGGCGGTAAGCGCAATCCGGCGTTCCAGCAGAGCATGTGGCAGTTCGCGGCGAGCTCGTTCCGGGCGGTGGCGGGGTTGCGCCCGCCGCTGGCGGCGCTCGCGGCGCGTCTGCGGCTGACGGTCGAACGCGGTTGGGAGGATCTCGGTCCCGTCGACGTCGCCATGTTCCGCGTCGAGGGGACGGCCTTCGCCCTGAGTGAGCTCGAGGGAACCACGCCGCCCTACACGCTCGTGTGGGTGGACCGTTCCACGGAAGACCCGGAGGCGGCGCTCGACACCCTGCTCGGCGCCCTCGGGATCGGCCGTGAGGCGCTGGCGTTCCGCGGCAGCGTGGAGGACGGGTTCGAGCACTGCGATGGGTGGTCTGGATGAGGGATCCGGGGACATCGATGGTCGAGCTGCGGTGCGAGGCCGTCCGCTGGGTGGACGGCGATTCGTTCCCGGGGATCGTGGAGGTCCGGCTCACCGATGCGGGCGGACGGCGCTGGTCGTTGCTCGACAAGGCCCCGGTCTTCGGCGGCGGGATGGATCTCCACCCTGATTCGGCCTATCCGGTGGAGGTCACCGTCGACTGTGTGGTCCGCGAGTGCTTCGGCCCGCCGGACGACGACGGGATCGTCACCGTCTCCACCTCGCCGCACGGTGTCACGACACCGTGCGGGCGTGAGGAGTTCACGGTCAGAGAGGCCCAGCTCATCCTCCGAGAGCCGTGAGGGGAGACCCGCGACTCCCTTCACGGCGCGGCGGAGCAGCGGGTCCCCGTACGTGCGCGACCGCACGGAGGCGGCCCACGGCCGTGAACCCGGCGCACCGCCGAGGCGAAACTCTCCTCCCCGCACCCGCGGGGGTCAGCCGTGGGCCAGTTCGACTGCGCTGGTGCGGCCGCCCTCCTCCCCGCACCCGCGGGAGTCAGCCGCCGGGCGCGGTCGTGCGGATTGAGTCGGTCAACTCCTCCCCGTATCCGCGGGAGCAGCCGTACCTCGGATGAGATCCCGGTTTGGACGGCTTCTTTCTCGTACTTGCGCCCCTCCGGAGTCTTGGGAGCGCACAGGGCAGCCACCCCCGAAGACCCGGGGAAGGCGACCGCTTAGATGTGTCTTCTTTTGGTGGTTCTTGGTGCCAAGGTGTGCCGGATACTTCTGGGGTGCTGTTGACGTGGATCGCCGAGGTAGCAGACGAGCCGCTGGTGCTGGAGCCGACTGACCGGCGAGTGGAGTGGGAGACCCACACCTGGGGGGTTTGCAGCGTCGGACCGGTCTCACGCTGACCGATTCGGTCCGGTCAGTGGCCCCCTTCGAGGGCGCGGATTCTCACCGAGTCGATGGCGCACCGGCCTGGGCGAAGCCTCCGCACACGTCTCGAAAGACTTGTTTTAGACAACCGCCAAGGCCACGACCCTCTCAGCAGAATCGCGCGCGCCCCTCACCCCGCTTTTCCCACGCACATCAACCACCCTGCGACTGAGCGGTGGTGTCCTTCGTCGGTTGTCTAAAGCAGACCTTGTCGAGGCGATGGACCGGCCCGACGGCCATACGCTGGAACGGCTCGCGGCTCTCATCAGGGCGCGGGGGCGGCGGTGGTGGCCGCACGCCGGGGTCTTGGGCCGCCGAGCGCTCCTCGCGCAGCACCTGCTCCACCGCTGAGCCCCCGCCGCCCGGCCGGGCGGCCCCTCACCCGGTCCGCGGTCAAGATGCACAGCAGGTGCGATCTCGCCGCGGACCACTGCTACGCCCTGCGCAGCACCGGTCCGCGCCCGCGTGTGGTCCTGCACGGCCCTCCCGGCCGGCGGCCGGTCCCGCCGGGCTGGCCGCTGTCCAGGCCGCGCGCCCCGGCAGCTGGCCGATGAGCTGGCGCACGTCCTGGCGGCCGACGTCGTCGTCGGCCGGGTGCACGGCGCGGGGCTGCCGGAGCCGGCGATGGGGGAACGGATCGCGTTGGCCGCAGTCTGCGCGCTCGCCGCGGCGATGCCGTCCTCGGTGCTCGACGAGCCGGAGCGCGAGCTGCCCGGGCTGGCCGCCACGATGGACGCCGCCGTGGCAGCCGACCGGGCCGCCTGCCCGAACAGAGGTGACACAGCCTGCCTGTGAATCGCTCCAACCTGGGGAAATGGCCGGTCAATGACACAACCCGTACAGGTATGGCATGAGCCGGCGCCGTGTTCGGGCAGCCGCTGGCGGGCAGGAAGGGTGCGGGCGAGTGAGAGCACCAGGAGCCGGCTTTCCGGGTCGGCGAGGCCGAGGCACAGCGCCTGACCGACGCGTTGCGCGAGTCGGTGGAGCAGGTGCGCACCGCCGTCGCGGGGCCGCGGCTCCCACCGTGGTGGTTTTTAGTGGTAGAGCCTGTCGAGCCAGTTCCTGGTCGGTCGCTCGTGGTAGGCGGTGCTGAGGGTCCAGGAGACAAGGGGGCCGTGGGTCTCCCGACTCGAGGGTCGTTGCCTCGGGATCGGTCGAGATGTGCAGGCGAAGGTCGTGCCGGTCTTTGCGGGGCTGCCACAGGGTGACGAGGTGCTCGCCGGAAATGTCCCAGTCGAGACGAACGTACTGCTGGTTGTCGGAGCCGGAGTGGGGGCCAGGGCTGCTGGGATCCGGTTTCGGTTCGAACTCGTCCGAGAAGGGGATGCGCCGGGACGGAAGGCGCTCGATCAGCTCGGGCACCACCTGGTCCATGGGCGCCGACGGTACGAAGTAGGCGGTGATCCGCAGCTCTCCCCTCAGGGCCACGCTGGAACCACTGAAGAGGTGGACCCGGGAAGCCCGTCGGCACTGGTCCACCCTCTGGCTGAGGACGGGCCGCAGTCCGCACGACCGCGCGATCGTGGCCAGCCGCTCCCGCGACCGTTCCTCGGCCTCGTCGCGGGCCCGTCGGACGGCCTTGGAACGGACGACAAGGCGCAGTCGCCACGTCGCCGGCACACCGGAGTTCAGCGCCTGCACGGCGAAGATGGTCAGGACCCCCACGGTCCCGAATAACTTCTTCAGCTTCGCCTTGACACGGCGTTCACGGCTCATCGGGCCATGCTTCCCGCCCACGCGGCCACAGCACATGAGTACGCGTACTCGGTTCCGGCGGCCAGCCGCCCCGCCAGCCCGGCAGTAGCGGTCGGTGCGGTCGGCGTCCGACCCGCCCTCCACGCCTGGGGCGCCTTCGCCTCAGCGGGCAGCGAGGCCGTCGAGGATCGCCGGGGCGTCCTCGACCGAGCCGGCCGGGTCGGCGACCGGGTAGAGGACGCCCCGGACGGTGCGGTTGGCGTCGAGGACCAGCGTGAGCCGCTTGAGGCGTTCGGCGACCGCGGCGCGGAAGGAAGGTGGGCAGCCACAGGGCTGCGGCCGGTTCCAGCCCCGCGTCGAACAGCAACGGGAACGGGATCCGGTGCCGGGCGGCGGCGTCGACGCGGCGAAGGAGGTATTCCGTGGGTCAGCGGGCGAGAGTCACGGTCAGTGCGTCGGGGCAGCCGGTCGCGAGCTCCTGCACCGCCTCTCGCGCCCTACCGTCGACGGACAGGCCCCAGCGGGTCTTCACGGCGGTCCAGTCCGTGAGGTAGGTGCAGCGGTAGGCCTGCAGCGGCGGCAGCCACTCCGAGATGTCCTTGTCCGCCCTCGCCCGGTTGCTGCGCGCCGACACCGCGACCAGGGCGCGGGCGTCGCTCAGCGCCTCGGCGGCAACGGTCGCTCCGAAGCCGGCCGGACATGCGCGTGGACCCGGCTGCCAGTGGGGGGTGCTGGCGGCCGGGTCCACGGCCGAAGCGCTCCGCGGGCCCGGGGGGGGGTGGGCCGGAGCCACTCTCGACCGTCCTTCTCACCCCGAATGCGCCGGTCAAACCTGTTCCAGCAGCCCCGTGCCCGGTCCGGGTAGGTCCGCTCAGTGGGCGCGGTCCTGCAGATCGGCCATGGCGACAGCGGCGCGGATGTACCGGTTCCGTCCGAGGTCGCCGACGCTCTTGATCTTCAGCGCTTCGAGCGCAGTGCCGTGGGCGTCGGTCAACCCGGCCAGGGCCGACACCGGGGCCTTGAGCACCTCCTCCAGCGTCAGGTTCTCGTACGCCTTGTCGAGGAGCTTGTCGAGGTCCGCTGTCACCGTCATGGTCTGTCGCCCTTCCCGTCGGATGCGTTCTCCCGCCAGGAAACCCGCCGGATCTTAGGCTCGCACTTCGAGTAGGGCGCCCGGATGAGAGCCTCGAGCAGCATCGGATCCTCTCTGTGCCGGGGCCACACCCCCGGCTGTCTGTGCCATCGCGCGCTTGGCCTCGCCGGATGGACCGGGGCTTGCGCGGCTGCGCAGCTCGGCGTGGACGGTCTCCCCGGAACGGCTCGACGGGGGGCCCCGGTGGCCGCCGGTCAGGTGGTGGCCCGGGGCGCGCCGCGGCCCGCCCCGGCGGTGAGCGCCAGCACCGCCGGCACGCCGCAGAGAACGACGAACGGTCTTGAACGCCGACCGGGCAGCAGGCCCTGACCACCGCGGCGGCCGGGCCGCAGTGGTCGGCGCAGCGAACCGGGCCGGCCCGCGGGGCGGCCGGGGAGTCTGCGACAGGTGATCTTCACCTTTCCCTAGGGTTACGGGAGTTCCCGGTGGCGAGCCTGCTGCCGGGACTTCGTCTTTCCGGAGGGCGAACGATCTTGCGATACGTGCGGCTGCTTCGGCGGGGCCCGGTTCTTCTCCTGTGGGGCGCGCAGACGGCGTCGGTGTTCGGTGACCGGCTGTATGCCTTGGCGGTGATGTGGCTGGCCTGGCAGAGATCCGGCGGCGCGGCGATGGGCCTGGTGGCCATCGCGGAGTCGGTGCCGTACATCGTGCTCGGCACCGTGGGACGTCCGCTGATGGAGCGGTTCACCACGTTGCGCTCGCTCGCCGTGGTGGACCTGGTCCGCATGGTGCTGGTCGCGATACTGCCGTGGACGTGGGAGGCGTTCAGCGACTGTGGTCGCCGGGGGCGTGCTTCTTCCAGGTGCTGCCAGCCTCGGCGGCGAGGGCTTCGGCGTGGACGGTGTGGTAGCCGAGCATCCCGGCGACCACGGACGGGGGCGCTTGCAGAACGAGTTGCCGTAGGGCGGCGGTGCGGCCGTGCAGGGTGGGGATGCCCGTGACGGCGAGCCGCCTGCCGAGCGTCGCGGGGTCCAGGGGCTGTCCGGCCCGGCGCCCGGGGAAGAGCCAGTCGCCGGTCGGCATGGTTGCGCCGGGCCGGTTCGGCCGCCCGGTGCGGACGTAGGTGTGCGGCGAGCTGGCGAAGGGCTCGGGGACTGGGGTGGGCGGCCCGCCGAGCCGGAGCAGGACCCGGTGGCCGTCGGCGAGGACGTCGTGGACGGTGAGCCGGGCCAGGCGTCGGAGCGGCTGGGCGAAGAGGAGGACGACCCGGTTGGACGGCGGGCCCGAACGGTGGACGGTGAGTCAGATCACGCGTCAGCGGCCCAGGACGTTCACGGTGGTGTGACCCGGTAGGACATGCCGCTCCCAGAGGCCGCCCAGGTGCGTGTGCAGGACATCCTGCGCCTCTTGCGAGGTGAGACGGCCGATGAGGACGTGGGCGGTGAGGCCGTCGGCGAGGGCAAGGAGGGCGTGGGCCTCGCGCTGCGGGTCGACGGGCGCAGCGCGTCCGGCGCTCTCGCCGACTTCCCGGATGAGCTGGGTGAATGTCTCGTGCAGGGCCGCGTAGTTGGCCTTCAGCGTGTCGGCGAGCGGCTCACTGACCACGGCCTGCGCGACGAAGGCGAGCCAGACCCGCGCCTCGGTGTGATGTTCTTCGCGGAGCAGTGCGACTTCGGTGACCGCGTGGCCCAGGGCGGTGGCGGCCGATTGGGCGGGGCTCCGGACGAGGCGGGCCCGGGCGCGTTCGGTGATCCGTTCGCCGATGTTCCCGAGCGTGAACGTGAGCATCTCCTCCTTGCTGCGGAAGCAGCGCTGCACGGCGCCCATCGACACCTGCGCGCGGGCGGCGACGTCGCGCAGGGTCACGCCCTCCAGCCCGTGCTCGTCGGCGAGGAGGCAGACGGCCTCGGCGATCCGCCGGCGCCGGTCCTCGTGATCAACCTGTCTGGGCATGCCTGGGGCCTCCGTTGGTCGATCCGTTATTCGATGCGGGCGTATCGGTTCCCAGGATACAGTTCCGATGCAAGCGCATCGGAACGTGGACGGGGAGGACGAGACTCATGGGGGATGCCCTGTGGAAGCTGTCGGCTGCCGCGCAGGCGGAGGCGGTGCGCGGTGGTGAGGTCTGCGCCGTCGAGCTGGTGGAAAGCCATCTGGAACGCATCGCCGAGGTCAACCCGGAGGTGAACGCGGTCACCCAGCTTCTGGCGGAGCGCGCCCGGGAGGCCGCCGAGCGGACGGACCGGCGGCGGGCCGCCGGCGAGGAGCTGGGACCGCTCGCGGGGGTGCCGTTCACGGTGAAGGAGTCCACGGCCATCGAGGGCGTGCCGACCACGTTCGGCACCCCGCGCTTCCGCGACCTGGTGGCCCCGGCGGACGCGCCCCCGGTGGCCCGGCTGCGCGCGGCCGGGGCGATCCCGATCGGGCACAGCAACTTGCCCACCCTGATCGTGGCCGGGATGCACACGCGCAGCGAGCTATTCGGGGACACGGTCAACCCTTGGGACCGCGACCGGACTCCCGGCGGATCGAGCGGGGGCGACGCGGTGGCCGTCGCCACGGGCATGGCCGCGCTCGGGCTCGGCAACGACTCCGGGGGATCGGTGCGGGTCCCGGCCCAGTTCTGCGGTGTGGCCGGGCTGAAGCCGACCACCGGCCGCTTCCCCGCCGACCACCGGATCCTCGGCTCGGACGACCCCGGCCCTGCGTCCCAGCTGCTGGTCACCGACGGCCCGTTCGCCCGGAGCGTGGGCGATCTTCGGCTGGCGTACGAGGTACTGGTCGGCACCGATCCGCGGGACCCGCGGGCCGTACCGGTGCCCGCGTACGGCGAGCCCCTCCCCGGGCCGGTGAAGGTCGCGGTCGTGGCGGACCCCGGCGGGCACGGCGTCCACCCCATGGTGCGCGCGGCCGTCGTGACCGCGGCCGACGCGCTGCGGGACGCCGGGTACGACGTGCACGAAGTCCCGGACGTGCCTCGGCTGGACGAAGCGCTCGACGCCTACCACCGGATCATCGTGACCGAGTTCGCCCCGACCTGGCCGGTGGTGCGCAAGCTGCTCGGCGAGGGCGGCGACCGCTTCATCGGGCTGGTGATGGAGCGGACCCCGCCGGCGAGCGCGGACGAGTTCATGAAGCTCATGGGCACCTGGCTGCACATCCGCCGCTCCTGGGCCGAATTCCTCCACGACTACCCGCTCCTGCTCGGCCCGTCGTTCACCGAACCGCCCGTCGAACCCGGACTGGAGTCCCGCGACCGGGCCGGACGGGACCGCGTCGGGTCGGGGCTGCGCCTGTGCACCGTGACCAGCTTCGTGGGTGTGCCTGGGGTGGCCGTGCCGACCGGGCTGGCCGGCGGGCTGCCGTCCGGAGTGCAGGTCGTCGGTCGCGCGTTCCGCGAGGACCTGTGTTTGGCCGCGGCCGAGGCGATCGAGGAGCGGCTCGGAGTCCTCACACCGGTCGACCCGGGCTGGGGCGTTCGGGCTGATTGAGCCCCCGGGTCGCAGCGGCCTCGCGCTCCGGGCTGGCTGTTGGGGTGCCGGCCGCGCGCAGAGCCGGGCGGTGCTGGCGGCGAACCTTCCAGGTGTTTTGTCATATCGGGTGGCGATGCCTCGCCAGGCATTCAGCATGTCGATCAGCCGCTCGACGGTGTTCCGCTCTGATCGAGCGGCCGACCCCCTGACCGGAGCCCGGTCTGCGCCCGGCACTCTCGTGTGGCCCGGCGGCGGGGCCGCACCGGGTGGCAGCAGCGCCACGATGCCGAGGAGCGGGACGAGGGCGTGATCCGGCGGGGTACCGCGCGTCAGGCCCCGAACAGGGCGAGGGTGTCGGTGACGGTCCGCAGCAGGCTGTCCGCGTCGGCGCCGTTGCGGGAGCGGAGGTTGACGCCGTAGGCGAGCAGGGCCAGGGTTTCGGCGGCGGCGGCGACGGCCAGGTGCGGGGACAACTGGCCGTCGCGGCGGGCGGCGTCGAGGGCGGTGTGTAGCGCGTCGCGGAGTTGGCGGTGGTGGTCGTCGAGCAGCGCGCGAACCTCCGGGTCGTGGTGTTCGGTGCCCAGATGGGCGTTGACGACCATGCAGCCCCAGCCCGCGTGCTCGCCCGAGCATCGGACCGCGATCAGCCCGCCGAAGAAGTCCCGCACGGCGGGCAGGCCCCGGCCATCGTCTGCGAGTTGGCGGAAGGCCGGCTGCGCGCGGTGTCGCAGGTAGCGGCGCAGCGCGGCGTGGTAGAGCTGCTGCTTGCCGCCGAAGGTGGCGTAGAGGCTGGAGCGGTTCAGCCCGGTCGCGGCGACGACGTCCTGGATCGACGCCTCGGCCGCGCCGTGCTGCCAGAACAGCCGCTCGGCGCGCTCCAGCGCCAGCTCCGGGTCGAAGTGCTTGATGTCGGGCATGGCGGACCGCTCCCGGGTACTTGAAATGGTTGTTCCAAGATAGGGGTCCGGCCAAGGTGCCTGCGAAACCCACATTGAGATGATCTTGAAGCCTTGATCCGCCGGCCGGGTCCCCATGAGCGGATCAATATCATCTGGCGTTCTGCCATGTCCTGGCTTGGGGCGTTCCGGTCCCCGCCCGTCGATCTTCCATGACGATGCCCACCGCGCGGGTGTGCTCCCGTGGTCGTGTTGGCATCGGAGTTGGGCGGTCAGTGGGACATGACGTCGATCGAGCGGACGGCGTATCCGCGGTTCAAGCGGCTGATCACCGCGCGTGAGCTGCACCTGTTCTTCTCGCCGAGCCGTGAGGAGGTCGCGTGGTGCCAGGAGCGCGCGGACAGCGAGGACCACCAGCTGTCGCTGCTGCTGCTCTTGAAGTCCTACCAGCGGATGGCGCGCTTCCCGAAGTGGGAGGAGGTACCGGACACGGTGGTCGACTTCGTCCGCAAGGTGGTGGAACTGCCGGAGGGCACCGCGCCGGGCCAGTACGCCTCGGTGCGGACGGCGGAGGCCCACCGCGGCCTGGTCCGGGCCCGGGTCGAGGGAATCCGGTTCGACGCGGGTGAGGCCCGGCAGGTGGCGCGCGAGGTGATCCGGGCCGAGGCCGGCTCGAAGAACAACCCAGCGGACCTGATCAACGTAGCGCTGGAGCAGCTGGTCCAGAAGGGCCTGGAGCTGCCGGCGTTCTCCACGCTGGACCGGATGGCGATGAGCATCCGCACGGAGGTGAACAGCGACATCTTCAACCGGATCTACGAGCGGGTCGGCGAGGAGGAACGGGCCAGGTTGCTGCGGCTGCTGACCGTGGTGGGGCTGGACCGCAAGACGGTGTTCAACCAGCTCAAGCAGTCCGCCCAGCGGGCTACCTGGTCGAACATGAGGAAGCTGGCGGACCACCGCAAGTGGCTGGACGGCCTGGGCGAGACCGGGGTGTGGCTGGAGGGCCTGGCGGCCGGGAAGATCGCGGACTTCGCCGGGGAGGCGGAGGCGGCAGACGCGGGCGTGTTGCAGGACTATGCGGAGGTCAAGCGGGTCACGCTGATCGCGTGCCTGGTCCACAAGGCCCGGATGCGGGTGCGCGACGACCTGACCACGATGTTCGCCAAGCGGGTGGCGATCAAGGCGAAGCGGGCCCGCACCGAGCTGGAGGAGATCCGCAGCCGGCAGCAGGCGATCGTGGAGGGCCTGATCGGCAACTACCGCACGCTGCTGCGGCAGGTGGACACGGACGGGCCCGCGCAGAGGGCCCGGGCGAAGGCCGGCGCGCTGACCAAGGAGACCCTGGACGCGCTGGAGGGCCTGGACGAGGCGGCCGGGGCCTCGGAGGTGAACCGGCGCCTGAAGCAGCAGGTCGCGGCGGCGTTCCTGAAGCTGGCCGAGGGCCTGATGGTGCAGTCCAACGGCCTGTTCAGCGTGACCTCGGCAGTGGACGGCTTCGGCGGGTTCGACGCCCAGTACGCCCAGATCGAGAAGGTCTCCGCCCACCACGGCGACAACTGGGAGGTGCTGATGCACGGGCACCTGAAGGCCGACCGCTCGGTGATGCTGAACCTGCTGGAGAGCCTGGACCTGGTGGCCACCAGCGAGGACAGCCGTGTGCTGGACGCCTTCAGACACCTGCTGCGGTTCCGCAACTCGCGCGACTACATCCCGGTACGGGGTGTGGACGACAAGGGCCGCGACACCGGGGTGGTGGACATCCGCTTCGCCACCCAGAACTGGCAGAAGATCGTGCGGGACCGGACCCGCCCGGGCTCGTACGTGCGCCGGCACTTCGAGGCGATGGTGCTCTTCAACCTCGCCGAGGAGCTGCGGTGCGGCGACATCGCAGTCCCCGGCTCGGAGGAGTACGCCGACTGGAGCCAGCAGCTGCTGGGATGGCGGGAGGTGGAGGAGCGGCTGCCGGCCTACCTGGTCGAGGTCGGCTTCCGCGAAGCCGGCGACGAGACGCCGTTCGACGCCGCCGCGTTCCGCGCCCAGTTGCAGGACCGGCTCACCGAGGCCGCAGCCGCCGCGGACTGCGGCTACCCGGAGAACGAGGGCCTGTTCATCGACCCGAAGACCGGGGTGCCCACGCTGGAGAAGTATCGGGCGGACGAGCGGCGCCCGAGCGCGGTGAAGCTGGAGCAGGCCATCAAGGCCCGCCTGCCCGAGCGGTCGCTACTCGGCGTGCTGGCGCGCACCGCGTACTGGATCGAGTGGTGGCGGCGCTTCGGGCCGGCCTCCGGCCACGACCCCAAGCTCAAGGACGCCTTCGGCCGGTACGTCATCACGACCTTCGTCAACGGCACCAACATGGGCCCCTATGAGGCGGCCCGGCACATCAGCGGGGTGAGCGGGCACGAGCTGTCGGCCACCGCGAACCGGCACTTCACCGTCGCCAAGCTGAACCAGGCGATCACGGATGTGGTCAACGCCCACGGCCAGCTGGACATGTCCCGGGCCTGGGGCGACGGCACGGCGGTGGCAGCCGACGGCACCCACATGGACACCTACCTGAACAACCTGGTCGCCGAGACCTCGATCCGCTACGGCCGGCCCGGCGGCATCGCCTACCACCACGTCGCCGACACCTACATCGCGCTGTTCACCCACTTCATCCCCTGCGGCGTGTGGGAGGCGGTGTACATCATCGAGGGGCTGCTGAAGAACGAGTCCGAGATCCAGCCGACCACGATCCACGCGGACACGCAGGGCCAGAGCTACCCGGTGTTCAGCCTGGCACACCTGCTGGGGTTCGAGCTGATGCCGAGGATGAGGAACTGGAAGGACCTGGTGTTCTTCCGGCCCACCCGGCAGACCTCCTACGTCCACATCGACGCGCTGTTCGGCGAGGCGGGGCGCAACGTCATCGACTGGGACCTCATCGAGCACCACTTCAAGGACCTGATGCGGGTCGCGCTGTCGGTGCGCGAGGGCACCGTCTCATCGGTGCTGCTGCTGCGGCGCCTGCGCTCCGGGTCGCGCAAGAACGCCCACTACGCGGCGTTCCGCGAGGTGGGCCGGGTGATCCGCACCATCCAGTTGCTGCGCTACCTGACCGATCCGCAGATGCGCCGGCGGGTGACGGCCGCGACCAACAAGGTCGAGGCGTACAACGGCTTCTCCGAGTGGGTACGGTTCGGCAACCGGGGCGTCATCACCGACAACGACCCGGTCGAGCAGGAGAAGGTGGTCAAGTTCAACGCCCTGCTCAGCAACTGCCTGATCTTCCACAACACCCTGGACATCGCCCAGGCGGTGCGCGAGCTGCAGGCCGAGGGCTGGAAGGTCGAGCCGGAGGACCTGGCGGAGGTCTCGCCCTATCTGACCGAGAAGATCATGCGGTTCGGCGAGTACTCCACCCACGAGCTCGACCTGGCGCCGGAGGCGTACGAGCAGCACCTGGACGTCGACTTCACCAAGTTCGACCCGCAGAACCACACCGAGGCTTCCTGACGGTCCGCCCCGCTGCCGGCCTCGGTCGGCCGACCGACCGACGTCAGGGCCGCACAGTGTGATGCCGTGCCGGGTGTTTCGGGCAGGACGGCACCATTCGGGCTGGACCGGGCAGCTACCTGCGCTTCCTCAGCCACAGGACCACACCCGCGATGACCGCGAGGGCGACGACGCCAAGGACGGGACCGCCGAGGGTGAGAAGGCGCTGAAGGGAGGTCGCGGCGAGGTATCCGGTGCCGGCTTCGGCGGCGGCCCACAGGCCGGCGGCGACGGCGCTGTAAGGGGCGATGCGCCGGTAGGGCAGCCGGGTGGCGCCGGCGAGGTGGGGGGTGAGGGTGCGGACCATCGGCAGGAAGCGGCCGAGGAAGACGGCGCGGCCCGCGTGGCGGGTCATAAGGGTTTCGGCGTGCTGCCAGGCGGCGGCGGGGATGCGGGCTCCGATGCGGCCGGTGCGCAGGCGCTCGCCCAGGAAGCCGCCGGTGCGGTGGGCGAGGTAGTCGCCCACGACCGCTGCCGCGCCAGCGGCCGCGATGACGAGGGGAAGGCTGACGGTGCCGGCGCGGGCCATGGCGCCGACCGTCAGCAGCAGGGCGAGGGTCGGGGTGAAGGCGCCGAGCAGCAGGGCCGACTCGGCGCAGACGACCAGGGCCAGTACCGCGTATACGGCGGTCGGCGGCAGGTGGGCGAGGGCGTCGGTCAGGAAGTTCACCGCTGGACACCGGCCTGCCGGCTGTCTCGCCCGAGCGGGACACCGAGCGTGCGCTTCCGGTCGCCGGGGGTCTCGGGGCGCCGCAGTTCCCAGACGTGGGCCGGGGGCAGGTTGGCGAGGACCGTCCAGCGGCCGGCGGCGTAGCGGTGTTGGTAGGCGGTCATGATCTCGTCGACGGCGGCGTGGCGGCGCGCTTCGGCGCGGGAGGAGAACAGGGTGCGGGCCTTGCGGGTGCCAAGGTAGGCGAAGTAGGAGAGGGTGCCGCCGGGGTGCAGGAGGTCCATGTAGCGGGCCATGATCTTTTCGACCTGGTCGGGGGTGAAGTTGGTGAGCGGCAGGCCGGAGACGATGACGTCGTAGCGGCGGTCGGTGTCCAGGTCCTCGACCAGGGCCTGGTGCACGGTGACCTGGGTGTGCCGGGCGGCCCGGGTGTCGACGAGGTGCCGGAGCCGGGGGGTGAAGCGGGGGTTGGCCTCGACGACGTCGAGGCGGCTGCCGCGGGGCAGCTGGGGCAGCAGGGCGCTGGTGACCGCGCCGGTGCCGGCACCGGCCTCCAGGACGGCCAGCGGGCGCGGGGCACGGACGCGGACGGGGTCGGTCAGGGTGCGGGCCAGGGCCTTGCCGCTGGGGGCGATGGCGCCGGTGGTGCGCAGGTCGCGCACGGCTTCCCGCAGGAACGCCCAGCCATCCGTACGGGTGCGTGTCGCGGCGGTGGCCCGGTTCGTGTCCTGCTTGTCGGTGTGGTTCATGGATTCGACGGTAGGAACCGGGAAGGGGCCACGGTTCGGCCGTTGTGCGACGCAGACCCCCTACGAAAGTAGGGGTGTGGCGGTAGCCGATCGTCGAGGGGAGCCCACGGTGGCGGTGCCTACGATCGGCAGGGTGAGCACACGATCAAGACCCGGCTGGGCAGCCCTGACACGCGCGGTGTTCCTGGCGCTCCTGGTGGCGGCCGCCGCGGCGAACGCCTCGACCGTGGCCGGCGGACGCTACACGGTCCCGGTGTTCGCCGTGGCGCTGGTGTGCGCGGTGGTCCTGACGGTGCCCGCGTTGCGGTGGCCCGCCGCGCCCGCTGTCGCCACCGCGGCCGTGGCCTGGTGGGGGTGGCCCCTCGCACCGCTGCTCGCGGTCGCCTCGTTCGATCTGGCGCTCGCCCGCCGCACGCGGGTCGCGCTGGTCTGCATCGCCGTCGCCCTGAGCGCCAACCCGCTCGGCGTCGAGGCCACGTCCGTGTGGAACGGGCGGGAGTGGGTGGCGGCGGTGACCGTCCTGCTGTTCGCGCTGGTCGTCGGCCTGTGGCAGGGCAACCGCCGGCGCCTGCTCCAGACGCTCGCCGACCAGGTCGAGCACCTGCGCACCGAGGCCCGGCTGCGCGAGGAGGCCGCCCGCGCCGCGGAGCGGGCCCACATCGCTTCCGAGATGCACGACGTCCTCGCCCACCGCCTCAGCCTCATCGCCCTGCACACCGGCGTCCTGGTCACCCGTAGCCCCGACCTGCCCGCCCCCGTGGCCGAACGCCTCGCCCTGCTGCGCGGCGCCTCCACCGAGGCGCTGGCCGACCTGCGCGAGGTCCTCGGCGCTCTACGCGAGCCTGACACCGCCGGCGAGGGCGCCGCGCTCGAACCGGCGATACGGGAGGTTCATGATCTGGTCGAGCAGGCGCGCGCCGCCGGACAGGCCGTCGAGCTGACGGTCGACGGCCAACCGGAACAGGCCCCGACCACGCACCGCCTGGCCGTCTACCGCATCGTCCAGGAAGCGCTGACCAACGCCCGCAAGCACGCCGAAGGCGCCCGGGTCACCGTGCGCGTCGACTACCGGCCGCCCGCGACCCGCGTCGAGGTCACCAACAGCGCCGGCGTCCCCGGCGCGAACGCCTCCTCCGGCTCCGGCTACGGACTCGTCGGCCTGCGCGAGCGCGTCAGCGCCCTGGGCGGCGACATGGACACCGGACCCGCCGGAGCGGGCGCCTGGCGCCTGGCGGCCCGCCTTCCCCACCCCACCACCCCCGACCAGAACGGCCCCCGCCCGTGATCCGCGCGATGATCGTCGACGACGACGCCCTGGTCCGCCTCGGCCTGACCGACCTCCTTGACGGCGACCCCGGCATCGAGGTCGTCGCCCAGGCCGCCGACGGCCTCCAGGCCGTCGAACAGGCCACCGCCCACCGCATCGACGTCGCCCTCGTCGACGTCCGCATGCCCCGCATGGACGGCATCACCGCCACCGCCCGCCTGCGCGCCCTGCCCCACCCCCCGAAGGTGATCACCCTGACCACCTTCGACCTCGACGAGTACGTCTACAACGCGCTCGCCGTCGGCGCCGACGGCTTCCTCCTCAAGGACACCGACCCCGTCGAGATCCTGCGCGCCGTCCACCTCGTCGCCGCCGGCTCCGCCATGCTCCACCCCGCCGCCGCCCGCCGCGTCATCGACCGCTACCACGCCACCAACCGACCCGTCGCCGCTTCCGCCCAAGCCCGCATCGAACGCCTCACCCCCCGCGAACGCGACGTCCTCGCCCTCCTCGCCCAAGGCGAGACCAACGCCGACATCGCCACCCGCCTGGCCATGCGCGAAAGCACCGTCAAAGCCCACGTCAGCCGCATCCTGACCACCCTCGACGTCACCAACCGCGTCCAGGCCGCCCTCCTCGCCCGCGACGCCGGCCTCACCACCTGACCGCACAGCCACCGCTCCCAGCGGCAAGTCACCGGGCGCCCGAGCGAATACCGGCCCGGTCCGGAGCGACCGACCTGCCTGCCTGCCCCGCGCAGTGTCGTGCTCAGCCCCGCCGTCCTCTCACAAACGACCCTTTCCGGGAGCAAGATCGGAAACGGTCACCAGGGGCGGCCCGGGTGCCCGATCGGTTCTCAGAACTCGTTCTCACTCAAGTGACGACGGGCCCCTGTTCTGAGAATGGTTTGTGAGAGGATTTCTGGCGTGACGGACCCTCAGGACGCCATCGAGAGCGACGCCGACGACGTCGAGCGCCACGACTGCCCGCGCTGCGGCGTCCAGCCCGGCTCGCCCTGCCGCTCGCGCTCGGGTGCGGTCGCCGGGATCTACCACACCGGCCGCTTCAAGAAGGTGGCCCGGCTCGCCAAGCTGCTGCGGGTGCCGACCCCGGCCGACCGCGGCCCCGGCCAGCCCTGGCGGCCCGGCACCCCGCCGCCGGCCGCGCCCGAGACGGACACCCCCGGCGCGGACATCCGCATCGGCTACGCCCGCTGCAGCCACCTCACCCAGGAACTCCAGTCGCAGCTGGACGCGCTCAGCGCGCACGGCATCCCGCGCGACAAGATCTTCTCCGAGAAGATCAGCAGCCGGGTCCGGGTCCGCCCCCAGTTCGAGGCCGCCCTCACCCTCGCCCGCGAGATCAAGGCCCACGCCCCGCACTGCCGCGTGCTGTTCACCGTCTACGAGATGAAGCGCCTCGGCCGCGACGCCGCCGAGCTCACCGCGCTGGCCGACCACCTCACCGCCCACGGCCTGGTCCTGGAGATGCTCGCTGGCCCGCTGCCCGGCATCTACGACCCGTCCGGTCCCGGCCGGATGCTCTTCGGGTTCTTCGCCGCGATGGCCGAGACCGAGCGCGAGAGCATCCGCGAAGCCACCCTCGAAGGACTCGACGCCGCCGCCCGCAAGGGCAAGCACGGCGGCCGGCCGCCCGTCATCACCGACGACATGCTGCACACCGTGCTGCGGCGCCGGGCAGGCGGCGAGTCCGTCGAGCAGATCCGCCCCGACCTGATCATCCCCACCGGCAAGCGCAAGGGCCAGAACCCCGGCCTGGCCAGCATCTACCGGGCGCTCGCCGAGCACGAGAAGCGCCAGGCGTACCCCGAAGCCGTTGCCCAGGCCCAGGCCGACTTCGCCGCCCTCCAGACCAACTGATGGCGGATCGGCCTACAAGATCATCTCAATGTGGGTTTCGCAGGCACCTTGGCCGGACCCCAAGATAGTCCTTGACGGCGGATCTGACAGGCCGTCATCCTGGAACGACTGGTTCAAGTTCAGCGGCCCAGATTCCACCTCGAGAAAGGGCGACCCCTTTGAGCCTTCACGACCAGCTGCGAGCCGTGCACGAGAACCGGAGTCAGTGGATCCCGGCGGAGACCATCGAGGTCATGGACCGCAATGGACGCGAGCTCGCCGCCTCCGGCCTTGCGGAGCGCGCGCTCGGCGTGGGCGCCCCGGCTCCGCGGTTCACACTGCCCGCGGCCACCGGGCAGCGCGTTGCACTGGACGGGCTGCTGGCCGACGGGCCGGTCGTGCTGACGTTCTACCGTGGCGCCTGGTGCCCCTTCTGCAACCTCGCGCTGCGCGCCCTCCAGGAGCAGCACGACGCGATCACCGCCCGTGGCGCCCGTCTGGTGGCGGTCTCGCCGCAGATCCCTGACGAGTCCCTGACCCTGGCCGAGAAGGAGCGGCTTGCCTTCGACGTGCTCAGCGACATCGGCTCCGAGGTCGCGGCGCGGTTCGGCATCGCCTTCGACCTCTCCGACGAACTGGGCACCGTCTACGACCAGTTGGGCTTCGACCTGAAGCGCGTCAACGCCGGCCACTCCCGCACGCTGCCGCTGCCCGCGACCTTCGTCATCGACCGCACCGGCACCATCCGCTGGGCCTTCGTCCAGACCGACTACACCCTGCGCGCCGAGCCCGCTGACGTCCTGGCCGCCCTGGACGCGCTCGACTGAGGGGCGAGGCCGCGGCCAGGGCGCGTATTCGGCCGTGATCAAGCGGGGGTTCTGGCGGGGTCTTCGATCAGATCGCTGCGCCGTGAAGATGGAGGCCGGCGATGTAGCTCGCAGGGGTCCTGTAGAGCTCGGCGTCGTGGCCGACGGGCCGACCAGCACCGGGCGGCCCACCTGGCCGCCTGAGGCTGAGACCTCGGTGGCGGCAGTTCGGGCAGCGCACCGCCCGCCCGCCGTCCTCCCCGGTGACGAGGGCGAAGCCGATGCGGACGGCCTCCAGGGTGTGCTGGCGTCGCCGGCGGGCGGACGCTTTGCAGGCCCACGAGCGGTACCGGACCTCACTGCGGGCCTGCACCCGCGACGGCGTGAAGCAACGGCCACCGGCGCCCAGTGGCCCGTCGAGTCCGCCGCATTCGGGACCTGGAGAGCCACAACGCGCTCCTGATCTCGGAACTTGCCGAGCAGACCGCGCGAGCTGGAAGGCTCGAACGCCGCACAGTCGAGCTGGAAGACGAGGTCACCGCGGTCCGAAGAGCCCTCACACGATCCATTCGAGCGGTTCCAAACTCGGCTCGATAGGCGTCCGAGGGTGCGGTGCTTCTGGCCAGCTGTCAGCCTTCGCGGTACGCAGCTTCTGCCCGCGCCGCACCTCCGTCGTCTGGGCGGCGCCGCTCGCAGCGGGGATCCGGCTTGGTGCCGATCGGGCTCGGGCTCGGCGCCGAGCACCGGGAAGACCGCAGAGCGTCATGGCTGGGCCGACCGGGTGCCGCTCGCAGGTGCGC
The DNA here is from genome assembly GCF_055585785.1 of Kitasatospora sp. NPDC053308. Classification (NCBI taxonomy): domain Bacteria; kingdom Bacillati; phylum Actinomycetota; class Actinomycetes; order Kitasatosporales; family Streptomycetaceae; genus Kitasatospora; species Kitasatospora sp. NPDC053308. The sequence goes on from NZ_JBVJJY010000013.1 coordinate 36,926, forward strand.
GAAGGTGCGTTCCACGCCCCGGCGAGTCCGGAGCCGTAACCGGTACCCGCGACGTAGAAGGGGCTTCACACCGTGGTTCCAGATCAGGCTGCGGTACTTGTCGTGGTCGTAGCTACGGTCAGCGAGTACGGCGTCGGGCCGGCGCCGAGGCAGGCCGCGTTCGCCACAACCGGACGGCATCGCCTGAACTGGAATGAGTGGGTGACGTCAGGCCGGTTCAGCGGACGTCGACGGTGACCCGGCGTTTGGTCTGGTCCGGCCCGCCGGAGAACACCGTGCCTGCTTGGACGCCCGCCCGGTCGGCGTACGGCACCTACGGGGCTCCCGGGGCCGTTGCCGTGGAGGCGGCGGCTCGCGGACGGCTTCGCACCAGGGAGGTCGCGGTCTCACCGCAGGAAGGAAGGCAGATCGGTGGGCGCGGGATCGCCGATGTACCCGATGAACGCGTTGAAGGCCAGGTAGCCGAAGGCGAGGACGTTGCCGTAGCCGACGCCCGCGAGCAGCCGGGCCCAGGTCGCGCTGTGCGTGCCCGGGTTTTCGAGCCCCCGGAAGATGTGAGGGGTGACGCCGTGGACCCGCTGTCTGTGGAGCATCATCGCCGGCAGGCTGAGGAACACGGAGAAGGACACGAGTTCCGTGACGGGTAGCTGGTACCAGTGCCCGCCGAAGATCGACAACGAGTGGACGGCTCCGGTCCAGGAGTAGAGGCCGCCCACGAAGATCATTCCTTCTTCGCTGGTGAATGCCATGGCGAGCCCTGAGATGAGACAGGCCACGAACAGGCGCCCCGTTCCCCAGTCGGGCCGTCGCCGGTTGATCCGTGTGACGACGGAGGCGAGGGGCCACACCAAGGCCATGAGGACGAACCAGGCCAGTCCACTCGAACCGAGTACCGTCATGATCAGTCGGTCGGGGGCGGGTCCGTGCCAGCCCGGCAGGTAGGGGCCCAGGCCTGGGGCGTGGATGGCGTAGTGGCTGTATCTCGCCGTGGCCGCGGCGTAGTTCAGGATCTGGTCTTGCCAGAACGACAGGGCGAAGCCGACCGCGAGGGCGGTGTCGAGGGTGACGCCGCCGGCGCGACGGCATCCGCGTACCGCGATAACGGCCACGCCCGCGGCCCCCAGGACCAGGACGGCCTGCAGGGCCCAGGCCGCGGCCTTGCGGGCCGGCGTCATGGCTGCGTCCCGGTCGACCTCCACGTGGAGGTTGCCGGCTGCGGCCCATCGGCCCAGCACCCATGCCGAGGAGACCAGAGCGAGCACTCCGAGGCCGGCCCAGAGCACCCCCGTGCCGCTCCAGGGGCGCGGGAGGCGCCGTGGTGTCGGAGGGGCGTGCCCGGCGTCTCGAAGGCGCGCCGGTACCCGACGTGTCGTGCGGGCAGACTCCTTCGATCGGTCGTCGGGGCGGGCGGTCATGGCGACAGGTCCTCGTTCTCGTCCGCGGAGGGCACCGGACCGAGGTGGTCGAGGGTCCAGCCGGTCGGGTAGCTGCGCGGGTTCGGCCGGTAGGGGCGGTGGTCGGGGCGCGGAGGGGTCCTGCGGACGAGAGCGCCCCGCAGGGCCAGCGCGGTGCGGACGCCGCGGGTGAGGGCTGGGGAGACCTCGTCGAGGCCGAGCAGCGGCCGGACTTCCGGGGCGATGAGGGCGGTGGTGACCGCGGGGGCGTGGCGGCGCAGGAGCGGGGGCCACCAGCTTTCGACCACGCGGATGATCTGGTGGGCGACCTCCCGGTTCGCGGGATGGTAGCGGGCGCGTTCGCGCAGAGCCGCCGCGAACAGCTCGGCGTGCCCGTTCAGGTCGTCGGGGATGTCCTTGATGCCCATCAGACGGCCCATCCGGTTGTTGACGGCGACGAGGGCACGGGATTCGTGGTCGCTGAGGGGGCGCCAGCCGTAGGCGTCGATCCACTGGATCGGGGTGAGGACGTGGGAGGCGAGAGTGGCGAGGTAGTCCTCGTTGGAGATGTCGTAGTGGCTGTGGATGCGGTTGAGCTTTCGGACGGCCGCCCGGCCGTGGAGGGAGTCCAGGCCCAGGTGCTTCATCTCGTACTCGAAGAGCATCCCGTCGTCGTAGCGCTTCTGTCCGTGGCGGCGGATCTGCCCGGTGGCGGCGAACACCTGGCTGACGGTGGGAAAGGCGCAGTCGTTCATGATGCCGAAGGCGAAGCCGAAGCGGTACTCGAAGGGGAACTCGTAGCGGGTGACAAGGTTGGCGATCTCCTCGCAGTCGCGCTCGGGGTGGAGGGTCCGGATGTAGCGCAGGCGGTCGTGTCGTCCTCTCACCGGACGTCCTCCTGGTCGGGGCCCGCGTGGCCCAGGTGTTCCAGGAGCCAGTCGGCGAGGGCGGCGGGGCTGGGTTTGACCCAGATGACGCCGGGCTTGATCGTGACGTCCAGGGCCCGTTGGAGGTGCTGCTGGAGCTGCACGGCTCCGAGGGAGTCCATGCCCAGCAGGATCATGTTGGTGTGGGCGCCGATGTGGCGGGTGGTGCCACCGAGCAGCTCGCGGATGGTGTCGATGACGAGGCTCTCGAGGATCCGGCGGCGTTCGCCCGGGTGCTCGGCGGCGGAGATCGCCTGACGCACGGGAGAGGTGCCGTCGTCGGTGGGGGCGGTGTCGAGGATCGCGGCCATCAGCGGGGAGTGCCGTACGTGCGGGTAGCGGGCGGTCCAGCGGTGCGCGTCCAGGGGGGAGTAGGCGGTGGCGGTGTGGCCGGCGGCGACGATGCGTTCGAGGGCGTCCATGCCGTCGGCGGGGCTGATGGTCAGGAAGCCCCGCTCTGCCAGGTGCTGCCCGCGGCCGACCTCCCGCCACGCCCCCCACTGGACGGCCGTGGCCGGCAGCGCGTGTGACCGGCGCCACACGGCCAGGGCGTCGAGGAAGGCGTTGGCGGCTGCGTAGGCGCCCTGCCCGGGGGAGCCGAGGAGGGAGGCCGCGGAGGAGTAGAGGACGAAGTGGTCGAGGTCATGGCCGGCGGTGGCTTCGTGGAGGGCCCAGGCCCCGGCCGCCTTGCCCTGCCAGACGCGGTGCAGGATCGCGTCGTCGAGGGAGGCGAGGGTGGCGTCCTCGACCACGCCGGCGCAGTGGAGCACGCCCTTGAGGAGCCTGCCCCGGGCGGTGGCCGCCCGCACACAGTGTGCGGCGACGGCGGGGCGGGCGATGTCGCCGAGGACCACCTCCACCTCGGTGCCCGCACGGCGCAGCGCGGCCAGGCGGGCGGCCGTGCGCCCGGTGGGGGCGGAGCGCGCGCAGGCTATGACGCGCCCGGCGCCGTGTCCGGCCAGCCACTCGGCGGTGACGAGACCGAGGCCCCCCATGGCTCCGGTGACGAGGTACGCCGCTTGCGGGCGCACCAGGACGGTGCCGGCGCCGGGCGGCGGGGTGTCGCCTCCGGGGCGGATGCGGGCGACGTGTCGGCCGTCGGGCCGCAGCCAGGTCTGGGCGAAGGGCGGGCCGGGGTTCAGTAGCTCGTCGGCGACGGTGTCGAGGGGCGTGTGCGGACCGAAGACGAGCGAGGCCGGTGCGAGTTCGGGGTGCTCGTAGGCGGCGGTGCGCAGCAGTCCGCCGAGGCCTGCGGCGGCCAGGTGCGCCGCCGGGTCGGCTTCGGCCGGGGTGCGGGTGAGCACCAGGAGGCGCGGTGGATGCTGGAGGGCTGCGAGGCGTCGCACCGCATCGACGAGTGCGGCCGTCTCCTCGAGGGCGGCGTGTGCGGGGTCGTGCCCGGGCTTGGGCCGGGCGGTGGTGAACACGACGCCCTCGTAGGCCTCCTGGTCGAACGGGGCCGTGGAGACATCGCGGCGGGGCAGTCGGCGGATGTCGGCGCCGCGCCCGTGCAGGATTGCGGCCAGTTCTCGGGACCACGGTTGGTCCGGGTTGGTGAGGAGTAGCCAGCGGGCCGGGGTCTCGGCGCTGTCCTTCGGTCGGGCGGGTTCGGGTGCCCAGGCCAGGTGGGACAGACGGGAGGCGAACCTCTGGGCGGGCGGGGTGATGTTGGCCAGGCGCAGGCCGCGGATCTCGGCTACCGGGGTGCCGTCGGCGGTGAGCAGGCGGCCGGTGGCGGAGCAGGTGAGTTCGTCGGCCTCGTCCAGTCGCACGTGCGCGGTGCGGGCGTGCGCGGTGGGGCCGTGGACGAGCAGGTCGTCGAATCCGGCGACGACGACGGGGCCGGGTTCGGTGACGTGGTGGTCCAGCCACACGGAGGCGACGACCTGGACGAGTTGGTCGGCCAGGGCCGGGTGCAGGAGCATGGTGTGGGAGGAGACACGTGCGGTGGGGGCCAGGCGGAGCCCGGCGACGGCCTCGTCCCGCTCGGGGTTGGTGCGGATGTGGTCGATGGCGGTGAACGCGGGGCCGTGGAGGACGTCGCGGGCTTCGCGCAGGTGACGGTGGAGGTTCTCCGGCGGGCTGTCGTGCCACCCGGCTGTGTCGGGGATGCACGCGGTGTCGTACCCGACGGCGCCGCCTGCTGGGGCGCTGTCGGCCGGGGTGCACCGGGCGACGGTGCCGCGGGCGTGCGTGACCGTTCCCTGCTTCGTGTGGGTGAGGATCTCCACACGAGCGGTGTCGCCGTCCTCGAGCAGTGTGGTGGTGACCAGGGGTTCGGGGGCCAGGACCAGGGGGTGGGACACCTCCACACGGGTGGCGCGGACGGAGGTGGTGCCGAAGGCGCGGGATCCGGCGGCCAGGACCATCTCGGCGAAGGCGGTGCCGGGCAGGACCGGCGTGCCGGCCACCTGGTGGTCGGCCAGCCAGGGCAGGCGGGCAGGGCCGATCGGGGTCTGCCACAGCCAGCGGCCGGTTTGCTCCGGGTCGTGGACCTGGCCGCCGAGCAGCGGGTGCTCGGCGGCGCCGACCAGGTGAGGGGCGACCAGGCGGTAGGGGGTGCGGTCGCCGCCGTGGCGCTCCCGGTTCCAGGCGGTGGTGGGGACGTCGGTCAGTTCGCCCTGTGAGTGGCGGGGCCAGTCGATGCTCCGGTATCCAGCGCAGTGCAGGGCTGCGAGATGGGTGAGGAAGGCGCTCTGATCGTCGGTCCCCTCGCGCAGTGTGCCGACCGCGACGGCGTCGTGGATGCCCAGTCGGAGCGCGGCGTCCTGGACGGGGCGGACGGCCAGGGGGTGGGCGGTGCACTCGACGAACACCCGGTGTCCGTGCCTGAGCGCGGATTCGACGGCGGGGTGGAAACGGACCGTGTCGCGCTGGTTGCGCACCCAGTAGGCGGCGTCGAGGGGGCCGGCGGCGAGCGGGTCGTCGGCGACGGTCGAGTACAGCGGGACGTTCGCGGTGGTGGGGCGGATGCCCGACAGGGCCCGGCCCAGGTCGGCGAGGACGGGGTCGACCTGGGCGCTGTGGGAGGCGACGTCGACGTCGATCAGGCGGGCGGGCACCCCTGCCGCCTGCCACCGGGCCGTCAGAGCGGCGACCTGGCGGGCGTCTCCGGAGATGACGGTGGCGCCGGGTCCGGTCAGCACGGCGAGACTGACCTGGTCTGCGTTCGCCTCGCGGACCGCGTCGCGCACGGAGTCGGCGTCCAGCAGGACGGAGGCCATCGCGCCGCCGGTGATGGTGGCCAGCAGAGCGGAGCGGCGGCATATCACCTCCACCCCGTCCTCCAGGGTCAGCGCTCCGGCGACGACGGCGGCGGCCACTTCTCCCAGCGACTGTCCGATCACTGCGGACGGCTCGACGCCCCAGGACCGCCACAGCGCGGTGAGCGCGATCTGGACGGCGAACAGGGCGGGCTGGATCCGGGCCACCCCGGTCAGTTGCCCGGGGTGGGCGAGGACCTGCCGCAGCGAGAAGCGCGCCTGCGCGGCGATCAGAGGCTCGAGGCGGCCTATCGCGTCCTGGAACACGGGCTCCTGGCGGAGCAGGCCCTGACACATACCGACCCGCTGGGACCCCTGGCCCGTGTAGACGAACACCGCTCCGGGGTGCTCGGGCGGCAGGATCGTGCCGCCCGCGACCACGTCCGGGCTCTCCGTACCCGCGGCGAACGCCGCGGCTCTGTCGGCGAGTTGGCGCCGGTCGCGGGCGATGATGCAGAGCCGCTGCTCGGCGTGCGCGCGCCGCACGGCCAGCGTGTGGACGACGTCGTCGAGGGGTGTGCCGGCCCCCTCCCCCCGTAGCCAGTCGGCCAGGTTCCCGGCGGCCAGGCTCAGCGAGGCGGACGACGTCGTGGAGAGCGTCAGGAGCCGGGGGCGTTCGTCGGGCCGGGCACGGCCGGGGGCGCGTGTGTGCTGGGGCGGCGCTTCCAGCACCAGGTGGGCGTTGGTGCCGCTGACCCCGTAGGAGCACACCGCGGCCAGCTTGGCAGCGCCGGGCACCGGCCAGTGGGTCAGGCGGGTGGGCACGAACAGCCGAGAGGTCCCGTCGCGGGGGATCGACGGGTTCCACTGTCCGAAGCCGGCGTTGGGCGCGATGAGGCCGCGGCGCAGGCACTCCACCGCCTTGATGGCTCCGGCGACACCCGAGACCGGCTCGCAGTGGCCGATGTTGGTCTTGACGGACCCCAGGGCGCACAGTCCGCGGCCTCTGCCGTAGACGGCGTCGATCGAGGCGTACTCGACCGGGTCGCCCACGGCGGTGCCCGGCCCGTGGGCCTCGAGCAGGCCCACATCGCCCGCATCGATCCCGGCACGCTCCACAGCGGCCCGGAAGACCTGTTGCTGCATCTCGGTGGAGGGCGCGGTGAGCCGGCTGGACTGGCCGTCGTTGTTCACCGCGCTGCCGCGGATGACCGCCAGTACCCGGTCGCCGTCCCGCCTTGCGTCTGTGAGGCGCTTGAGGAGGAGCACCCCGGCGCCCTCACCGCGCACGTAGCCGTCCGCCCGCGCGTCGAAGGCGTGGCACGCACCGCTTCCGGACAGCAGCAACGGCGCCTCCAGCACGTGCGTCTGCGGCGACAGCATCAGCAGCACCGCACCGGCCAGGGCGGTGTCGCACTCGCCCAGCGTCAGTGCCGCGCACGCGCTGTCCACCGCGACGAGCCCCGACGAGCAGTGCGTGCTGACCACCATGACCGGGCCTCGCAGGTCCATCGCGAAGGCGATACGCCCCGCCGCCCCGGCGGTGAAGTTCCCGAAAAGGTAGGAGCTGTCGGGAGCCTCCTCGGGCGGCCGCGCCTCCCGGAACAGGTTGTCAGGCGCGTATGTGCCCATGTACACGCCGGTGCGGGAACCGCGGATGCGGTCCGTCGGGATACCGGCGTGCTCGACTGCCTCCCACGCCACCTCGGCGAGGACCCTGAACTGTGGGTCGACCGATTCGCGCTCGCTCGGCGCGACGGAGAGCGCCTGCGGGTCCCATGCCCAGGGATCTCCGTCGATGAAGCACCCCCACCCGGCGGCGCGGGCGTCGTCCGGATCGTGTACGGCGGCCAGAGCGGACGCGTCCCACCTCCCGGGTGGTACGGGTCCCGAGGTCCGGTGCCCGCCTGCGGTGAGGGCCCACAGACCCGATGCGGAGCGCACCGAGCCGGGGAAGCGGCAGCCGATCCCGATGATCGCGATGGGCACGGCACTTGATGCAGACATCACCCACCTCCGGCCTACTCGGCGATGGCCGTGCTGTAGGTCCACCGAAGGACCGGGACGTCACGGCCGTCGACGGCCGTGCTCTCACCGACCGACTCGAAGTGGTGGTGACGCCCGCCGAACGGCACCGACACCTTCTCCGGAGCCTCGGAGCTCTCCACCTGTCTCACCCGCGGGCCCAGGCCTTCCGGTCCGCCCTCGAGGAATACCGTCGCCATCGGGTTGCTCCTTCTTCGCTGCACGTCGTGCGCGCCGATCGGCGCCCTACCGGGGAGACCGCGGCCTTGCCCGGAGGGGAGTCGTGAACGGGGGCCGTCGCCGACCCGGGCACCTCGACGCCACGGACGGCCGGCAGGGTGGCTCCGCCACCCGGTCAAGGTGTGTGTCCGGGGGCGGGAGCTCTCAGAGAGCGGGACGTCGACTGCAGTCACCGCGTGGGACTCATTCATGCAGCGGGCCCAAGGGCTGTCAACCCTCCGGGTGAGCAACCCCGGCGCACCGGAAGGCCTCGCGCGCCCCCGGAGATGCCGGAGCCATCCGCCTACAGCTTGGCCGGGATCCGGTCGCTCTGGGTCCGTGAGGTATGCGCAGCGCGGCCAACTGACCGACGCTGAGAGGGTTTGCCCGGGAGCGGATCCGGCGGGCTTCGTCCGGCTGATCCGACGCATCCGGCTCGGTGAGCGCGGTGCTGGTCGGTCATCAGGTGGTCGGTCCGGTCGTGCCGTTGACCGACGTGCCGTGGGCGACGGATAGAGCCGCCGGACTCCGAAACGGAGCGGACGGCGGCCCGAGCACCGCCACGTGATCGGCGCGATCGCGCGGAGGTTCCAGACCTGCTCGCAGGGGGCACCTGCCAGCGGAGTACGGTTCGTGGAAGGGCGTCCACACCCGGCTGCGGCACTGGGCGATCGACGGAACCTGGGAACGCGTCTTCACCCACCTGCTAGCCCAGGCCGACGCGGAGGGCGACCTGGACTGGGTCGGCTCGGTCGACTCCACGATCACACGTGCCCACCGGTGTGCTTGCGGGACCCGTCGAAAGTGGCCCCGGCCGACGAGCCCGGCCCCCACGCCATCGGGCGTTCCCACGAGCGCCTGACCGCCACGGTCCACCTGGTCGCTGCCATTGACGTCTGGCTGATGTCTCGGGCTTGAGGCGGCGGGGCCGGAGGTGTCGCCGCAGGCAGGGATGCGCTGGATCCTGCGGGTTGCCGTTGGCATGCCAGGGGCTTTCGCGGACGTCGGTCTTTCGGCCGGAGCGGTGTTCCGCTGTGGCCCGAATCCCCGGAGGGGCCTTCTGGCGGCCTGCCAGTCGCCCGGCCAGGCCATCACGCCAGCCTCACGCCGAACAGAGCGCCAAGGGGCCTTTCTGGGGGCCGATTTCCGGTCCCGAACATGCCAAATTATGGCTAGGTCAGTCCATCGCCTTCCAGACCGGTGCCGAAGTCACGGGGCCCTGGGCTGATGACGATCCCTGAAAGCGGCCATCCCGGACTCAGGCGTGGGCCAGACCTGCTCACCTTGATTCCCCACCTGCGGGCGGTTGACCTGGGGGAACGCCAGACCTCTGGGCCCGCCCAGTAGTCAGGCCGTTCCAGGGCCGGCCCGACCGGTCCAGGGTGGGCGGAGCCCATCGCGTCAGCTACGCCGAAGGCGCCCGTGACGGGGCGGGTCGGGCCGAACGCTCGACAGACGGGCGGCCTCACGGCCATCGCTCGCCGAACCTCCCCGCTCGCTCGAAGGCTCACGGAGCTGGGGAGTCGTGAGCGGGCCCCGGGAATTCCGAAGGTTCTCATCAGACCCGGCATCGGCCACAACGCCTCGCGCCCGGACAACCTGGTTCGCGCCGACCGGCAGGCTTTAGGTAGGCCCCACCTCCCGCTTCGCCGGGACGCACGGGCTACCTGGCGGGCGTCGGTGAGGCGGTCGGCGAGGCAGGCCACGCGCACCACCGACCATTCGCAATCCTCACCGACCTCGGGCAACTGCGACCCGCCGCCATAAACCAGTAGGGTGCACTAGCAGTACACCCTACTGGTGCGTATCATGTGTTCATGCCTCTTCCTCGTTTCGACCGCCTGCCCGCCGAACGCCGGGAGCACATCCTGGGAGTCGCGCGTCGGCACTTCGCCGAGCACGGCGCCGAAGGCGCCTCCTACAACAAGATCATCGAGGCGGCAGAAGTCTCCAAGACCGCCGCCTACCACTACTTCGACGGCCGGGAGGACCTGCTCACCGCGGTCCTCGACGGAGTCCTCGACCGGCTGCTGGACGCCCTCGGCCCCTGGGACCCGGCCCGCGACGAGGAGGACTTCGGTGCCAGGTTCACCGCTGGATCCGCCGCCCTCGCCGCCCACCTGAGGGACCACCCCGAGGACCTGGCCCTCGCCGACGCTGCCATTGGGCGCGGCGACGGAAGCCTGTGGCTCGCCTGGTTCGGCGCCCTGGTCGCGGACGGCCGTCGACTCGGGATGATCCGTACCGACGTGGACCACGCGCTGATGGTGTCGGCGACCGCCGCCGTCGTCCGGGCCGCGGACGCCTGGGCCGTGGCCCTGATGACGAGCGGATCCCTCGAAGGCCTCCCGGAGGGTGCCCCCCCGGACCAGCTGTGGAGCCTCCTGCGCGGCCTGTGGGGTGCAGCGGCGACCGCGGCCCCCGGACAGGAGCCGAACGATGCGCACTGACCTGAGGATCTCCTGGGAGATACCGGCCACCCCGTCCGGCCTCGCCGGCCGCATGGAACGGTTCATGGGTCCGGGCAAGTCCCGCTCCGAGTCCGCGGTGGAGACCATCGGCCTCCTCGGCTGCGCCCTGCTGCTGGCCGCCGGACTGTGGAGCTCGGGAGCCTCGCGTGACTGGTCGACAGGGCAACTCGTCGTGGTCGCCCTGGCCGGGCTCGACTTGATCGGCGGGGTCCTGACCAACGCCACCAACGCCGCGAAGCGTTGGTACCACCGGGCCGACCCGGCGGCGCGGCGCTCCCGACTGCTGTTCGTCTCGGCGCACCTGATCCACCTCGCCGCGATGGGGCTGTACGTCCTCTCCGGCGACCTCGCCTGGACCTCGGCGAATGCCGCGCTGCTCCTGGGCGGGGCGGTGGCGGTGGAGTTCGCGCCCGTCCACCTCAGGCGGCCCGTGGCGATGGCCGTGTTGATGGCAGCCGTCCTGGTCAACCTGTTCTGGCTGCCGGTGCCGGCCGCGCTTGCCTGGTTCGCACCACTGTTCTTTCTCAAACTGCTCGTCTGCCACCTCGTGCCCGAGGCGCCCCTGGAGCGGAGTCGGGATGTCTGAGGACCTGGCTGCCGCGGCCTCCCGCCGGATCGACACCGACCCCGACCCGGACGCCTGCGCCGATCTGCTGGCCGCCGCGTTCGCCCGGGAGCCGGCCGTCTCCTGGATCTGCGGCGGCGCGCACTCCGCCCGCGCTCGCTGGTTCCGCGCCACCCTGCGCACCCACGCCGGCCTCGCCGGGGCCCGCCGTACGGCTCTGGTGGACACCGACGGACGGCTCCTGGCGGCAGCCGTCCTGACCCCGCCGGGCGCGACCCCGCACGCTGGCGCCCGCGCGCGCTGGGCGGCCCGGACCCTGCTGAGCAGCGGGCCGCGCGCCCTCGGCCGGACCCTGCGTTATCTGGACGCCACCGAGGGCGGGGCCCCCGAGGGAGCCTGGACCCTTGAGTTCGTCGGAGTCCGCCCGGACCTCACCGGCCGTGGAGCGGGCCGCACCCTCCTGGACCACGTCCTGACGACGACGCCGGGAGCAGTCCACCTGACCACGGCGGACCCGGCGAACGTCCCCCTCTACCGCCACTTCGACTTCACCACGCTCGGCGAGACCCCGCTGGGACCGCTGACCGTCACGTCGATGGCGCGCGTCCCGAGCTAGGGCCTGTGTGATGTTGTGATCAGTCGGCGGTCCGCAGGAGGTCGTCGATCCAGATCATTGAGGCGCGGAGGTGGAGGCCGGCGAGGTAGCTGTCCGGTGTCTTGTCGCAGCGGGTGGCAATGCCTCGCCATGCCTTCAGCTTGTTGATCAGGCGCTCGACGGTGTTGCGCTCCTTGTAGAGCTCGGCGTCGTGGCCGACCGGCCGGCCGCCCCTGCTGCCCTTCCGCTTCCTACTCGCGGCCTGGTCCCTCTTCTCCGGGATGACCGCCGTGATCCGGCGTTTGCGCAGGTAGGAGCGGTTTCCGCGGGACGAGAACGCCCGGTCTGCGGCGACGGCACCCGGGCGGGTGCGGGGACGGCCAACGGGCAGGCGGACCCGCACCTTCTTCGGCACGGGGACGAACTGCGGGCTGTCGGCGGCCTGCCCCTCGGTCAGGACGAGAGCCAGCGGCCGGCACCTGCGGTCGGCGGCGAGGTGGACCTTGCCGGTCAACCCGCCCCGGGACCGACCGAGGAGGGCTTCCTTCAGGCGGAGCTTGCGCCGGAGCCGGGCGCTTTGTCGTTCGTGTTGTCCGTCCTGTTCCTGCGGCTCGCCCCTTTTTGCCGGGCCTTCTCCTGCTCGCGCGCGGCCTCCTCCAGGGCCTCCATGACCTCCTCGCCGACAAGCCTCCCGGCGGCATCATGGTGAGCTCGGACGGACGTGGAATCCACGCTGACCAGCGACAAGTCTGCTTTCCCCCTGCGAGCTGCCTCGGCGATCAGGCCTTCCAGCAGGGCGGTGAAGACGCCCGCGTCCCGCCAGACCCGGAACCGGCCGTAGACCGTCGGCCAGGGACCGAACTCGGCAGGCATCTCCCGCCACTGGGCACTGGAGCGGAACCGCCAGATCACCCCCTCGAACTGCTCCCGCAGCCGCTCGGGATACGGCCCGAACCTGCCGACCGGCGGATACGGCTCGATCAACGTCCACTGGTCATCGGTGAGTTGCCTACGCGTCACATCCGCAGTCCTACTGGGTTCTGCCCCCAGAAGAGGGCAGAACCCCAAGACTGATCACAACATCACACAGGCCCTAGTCGTCCGCCTCGCCGATGATGACGCGTTGGCGATGTTGACGCGTTGGCGATGTTGACGCGTTGGCGGCGGTTTGCGTGACGGTGCTGCCGGACAGCGTCGAGTTCTGGGTGCCGTCGCCGAAGTCAGCGCCGGTGCCACCGGTCCGGGGTGACGATGTCGTTGGCGGAGTTGATGGTGTTGCCGCGGACGACTTCCGGTGCGGCGGGCGTCTTCACCGGTACCCACGCGTCGGTCGCGGTCCACTGGATGCCCACCTGGTTGTCGATGCCGCCGGCGGTCGTGGGGGGCATACCACGTCGTGTACTCGCCAGGAGCTCGGGCCGCGAGCTGGTCATGTCGGCGACTTGCGCGGCGTGGGTGAGGCCGTAGGGCGCGGGGCTCAGACGGTGCCCTTGGCGCGGACGTCGTACTCCTGACGTGCGGCGAGGACTTCGCCGACGTGCTCCACCGACCACTGGGTGAGTACGCGCAGTGGTCCCCGCAGGGTCTGGCCGAGGGGGGTCAGGTCGTACTCGACGCGGGGCGGCACCTCGGGATACACGGTCCGCCGGACCAGTCCGTCACGTTCGAGCGTGCGCAGCGTCTGGGTGAGCATCTTCTCGCTCACTCCGGCCAGCCGCTGCCGCAACTGGGTGAACCGGCAGGCTCCGTGCTTGCCGAGTTCTCCCAGCACGAGCACCGCCCACTTGCTGCCGATCTGGTCGAGCAGGTCGCGCGAGGGGCAGCCGCGCGTGTACGGGTCCCATGACGCCATGGGCTCCGTCACATTCTCGGCGGTCGCCATTCCACTCACCTCGATACTTTCCCGCAGGTGGTCACCTTACCAGCAAGTGGCTACTTACCAATGGAGAGTGAGCAGGTCAATCTGGGGTTCGTCACGCCGCGAGGAGAGTTCGCGGCCAGGAAGGGGCGATCTCATGTCCATCGTTGTCACCGGAGCCTCAGGCCAGTTGGGCAGGCTCACCGTCGAGGCGCTGCTGCGGCGCGGAGTCCCGGCCGCGGACATCGTCGCGACCGGACGGGACACCGCACGCATCGAAGACCTCGGCCACCGCGGCGTCGTGGTGCGCCGGGCGGACTTCGCGGAGCCGGACAGCCTGGCGGCGGCGTTCCAGGGAGCGGACCGGCTGCTGTTGGTCTCCACCACCGCCGTGGATGAGCGGTCGGCCAACCACCGCCGGGCCGTCGACGCGGCAGTGGCGGCCGGCGTGTCGCTGGTGGCGTACACGAGCATGACGCAGGCGGACACGGCGACCAACATCCTGGCCCGCACCCACCGCGCCACCGAGGAGTACCTGCGCGAACGCGAGGTCCCCAGCACACTGCTGCGCAACAGCTGGTACCTGGAGAATTACACCGCCCAACTGCCCCTGTTCCGCCGGCGCGGGACGGTGATCGGAGCCGCGGGCAACGGCAGGATCAGCGCCGCGTCGCGCGCCGACTACGCGGAGGCCGCCGCCGTCGTGCTGACCGCCGAGGGCCACGCGGGCGCCGTGTACGAGCTGGGTGCGGACAAGGCGATCACCCTGGCCGAGCTGGCGGAGGCGGTCTCGACGGCCACCGGGGAGCCGATCGCCTACACCGATCTTCCTGCGGACCGGCTCACCGAGGCGCTGACCGGGGTCGGCCTGCCCGCCGAACTGGCGCATGTCCTCGCCGACGCCGACCTCGGGATGAGCCGCGGCGAGCTGTACACGGGATCCGGCGACCTCAGCCGCCTGATCGGCCGGCCGGCCACTGCCCTGTCCGACGCGATCGCCGCCGCGCTGCGCTGACCGTCCGCTCGCCCCCGCGGCCGTCGCGCCCGGACCGCCGCGAGGCGCTCACCCCTCGTGCCATGACCGTGTACGACCCTGCCATCACCCGGAAAGTCGCCGACCATGTCCTCCCGCACAGTTCCCCCGCCCACCGCGTCCACCCGCGCCGCGTCCACCCGCAGGACCGTCCGCGTCATGGGGCGGCGCGCGCTCGTCACCCTTACCGCCACCTCCGCGGCCCTGACCGCGTTCACGCTTCCCGCAACCGCCGCCACCTCCGCCGGCCCCGCCCGCGCCCACGCCTCCCAGGGAGGGAACGGCGACCGGGCCATCACCCTCGACGGCACCCGCGCGTTCCCCGAAAGCGTGGCCGCCGACCGCCACTTCGTCTACGCCGGCAGCATCGGCGACGGCACCGTCTACCGGGGACGCCCCGGGGCGACCACGCTCGAACCCTTCCTGCCGGCCGGCCAGGACGGCCGTACCCAGGCCGCCGGCATCAAGATCACCGGCAACCGCCTGCTGGTCGCCGGCGCGTTCACCGGGCGCTTCTTCGTCTACAGCACTTCCGGGAGGCTCGTCGCGGCCTATACCGTCCCTGATACCGGCGAACAGACCCTCGTCAACGACGCGGCCGTGGCTCCCAACGGGGATGTCTACATCACCGACTCGCTGCGCGCCGTGGTCTACCGGATTCCGGCCGCCGAGGTGGACGGCCCCGCCACCGGCGCCCACCGGACCCTGCGGGTGGCCTACCACTTGCCGGACTACGTGGCCGGCCAGTCCAACGGCAACGGCATCACCACCGGCCCCGACGGCACGTCGCTGATCATCGGCTACTGGTACAGCGGCGCCCTCTACCGGCTCGACCTCAGCACCGGCGGTGTCCGCAGGATCGACGCACCGCCGCTGCCCAGCGCCGACGGCATCGTCCGGCGAGGGAACACCCTGTACATCGCGCGTTCGGTGAACAACGAGGTCACCGAACTGCGACTGTCCGCCGGGAGCACCCGGGCAGTCGTCGTCTCCGAACGCACCTTCCCAGGCGCCGACACCACCACCGGCGTCGCCGTGAGCGGGGACCGGCTGCTGGTGACCAACTCCCAGATGGACACCTACCTCTACGGCGAACCGCTGACCAGCCCGGCCTTCACCATCGAGAGCCTGCCGCTGCGCTGAGGCCCGGTCGGGGACGCCCGACGCGCACGGCGCGGGCCCCGGCGCGGACAGGTGCCGGGGCCCGCGCCGAAGGTGGGGGCCATACGAAGGTCATGCTGATCTGCTCACGGCAGTACGTTCCAGAGCTGCTACTGAACGTCACTAAGGCCTCGCCCCGCCAGCCCCGCGCGCGCTCCTCAGCCGCTGACCACAGTTCCGGCATGGGAAAATGACGGTGCCCCTCCCCGATGGAAGCGGGGAGGGGCGCTGGGTCAGGGCGCTACAGGCCGGCCGGGGCCTTCGTGTACCAGCCGGTGATCGTGCCGGTCAGGCTGATGATGTTCTGAGTGCGCATGATCGGCGCGTGGGCGTTCGGCTCGAAGTCCTTGGACGCGTTGGGGTCGGTGCGCCAGATGCTCGACTCAGTGACCGGCGCGCTCATGTGCCGGTCCAGGCGCTTGAAGAACTCCAGAATGTCGCCGTCCCCGGCGCCGGCCTCCTTGAGATTGCGGTACACGCCGCCCAGCACGCGCAGCATGCCGACGGAGCCGAGCAGCGAGGTCTTCCGCAGGATCTGAGCCTGGGTAGGCGGCGGCGGCGACACCTGCTTGTCGATGGGCTTGTTGAGGTTCGTCCGGCTCTGCGCCTCCCGCTGCCGCTCCTCCAGCTCGGGGTGGTAGTTCTCGGCGTCCTCCTCCGTGATGGCCGCGAGCCGGGTGAAGGCGGTCGAGATGACGTTGAGGAAGTCCCGTACGGACTCGATCACCTCCGAGTCGGTCAGGGCCTCCACGCGCTTGTTCGCCCGGCCACCGACACCCGCGATGACGGCACGGGTGATGTCGGCGACGTGCTTGACGCCCATCAGGTTGCGGTTGACGTCGGTCATCCGGTCGCGCTCGACGTCGACCTTGCCCTTGAGCATGGGGTGGATGAGCACGTCGGGCAGGGTGCGGTTGGCGATGCGGGAGGTGTCGAAGCGGGCGCGCACCGCGCCCGAGATGCCGCGGGCGTTGTCGGCGACGTCCACGAACATCTGCCGGCCTCGGACGCTGTCCAGCTCGACGTAGATGTCGAGGCCGACGTACTCGGCGTCCAGGCGCGCAAGGCGCTGGACGATCTCCTCCCGCTCCGCCTCCAGCTTCTTGCGCCGCGCCTCACCGGCCCGGTAGAGCTCGCGGTCGATCCGGTTGATCTCGTCCGCGATGTGCTTCTGCTCCAGGTGCACGCCGAGGATCCGGTGCTGGCCGTCGATGGTGATCAGCCGCCCGAGGGAGCCGACCGACCACGGGACGGTCAGGTAGCCGATCTCCCCGTCCTCACTGACCGGCTCGAACCGGCACAGGCTGGCCGGGTCGCGGATCAGAAGGGCCGGAGCCACCCACTGGGGATTCGTGGCCAGGTACTGGCCGAAGCCCTTCGCGTGCCGCTCGTTGACCTCCCGGTTGTCCGGGTCGGGCTGCCCCGGAGTGGGCACCGGCAGGATCACCGTCAGCTCCGACAGCGGCACGCGGATGCTGTAGACGGTGCGGCCGCCCTGCTGCGTGCGCACCGCCAGGTACGTCGACTCCTTACGGCTGAGCGTCAGCCGGCCCCTGTCGATCTGCGGAACCTTCCGCCCGGTGAACGTTCCGGGCGATTCGGTCTGAGTCACTGTCGTCCTCTCACCATGCGACCCCAATACCGTCTACTGGGGGCAGCGTTGGCGATTACGCTAAGCACGTACGTGACTATCCGTCAAAGCAGATGGCAGTTCTAGGAAATAAGCGCTTATCTCGCGCAGGTGGGCGGTAGTGTGAGCGTCGGCCGCTCCCGGTACCCGGCTGCTCGGCCAGGTACTCCTCCACTGTCCACGGCACGTCCCACGGGTCGTCCGCCAGGAATCGGCCGATGTACCGCACCGGGTAGATCTGGCGATGCCCAGTCGGTCGCTGTCGGAACGCCGCAGGGCGATCAGGCCCCGGTCCGCGTCGTCCAGGAAGAAGAACCGCTCCAGCTCGGGGCGGGTCTGGACCTCCTTGAAGGTCCCGTACGACGCAGCCTGATCATCACGACGGTCCGACACCTGAGGGTGTCGGACCGTCGTCCCGGGGCGCGCGTCAGACCCCGGCGCTCTCCGGCTGGAGCCGCTCCCGGTCCTCCCGAGTGGGCGGAAAGAGGTCCTTCAGGTCGTTGAAGTAGCGCTCGACGCTGCGCAGGCTCACCGGCTGATCGCCCTTGCCCCGTGCCCGGAGGTTGTAGGGGTGGCGGAAGAGGTGGCGGCGGAGTTCCTCCGGCCCGGGGTGACGTCCGTACTCGGCGACCCAGGCGGCGAAGCCGACGGCCCACTCCAAGGGGATGTTCCTGGCGCGCACCTGGTCCGCCAGCGCGGGGTCGATGGACGGCAGGGAGTCCTCGCCCGGGTCGGCGGAGGGCGCGGCCCCTACGCTGCGGGTGGTCTCCGCAAGGTCCGCGACCCTCTCCCGCGCCGGCTCCTCGGGCTGTCCCGCACCCCCAGGAGCTGTGCGGGGACCCGGGGCGTCCGGCGGCTCGGAGGCGCCCGTCAGGTCGGGCTCCGGCTCGGCCCGCACCGCGTGCGGCGCCGCCGAGACCGTCCCTGCGAAGCTCCCCGTAAGGGCGCCGACCTGCGAAGGCTGAGGAAAAGCCTGCTCAGAAGCCGGGCTCCGCGGAACGCGGTGACCCCCACCCTCAAAGGCCTCGGGGCCCGGCCCCGCACCCGCAAAGTCCTGCCCGGCCGATCCCGGCCCGGCGGTCGGCCGGGCGGACACCGGGGCCGCAACGCCCTCGTACGGCGCCCGCGTCGGATCCGTCCGTTCTCCGGTGCCGGCGGACGGTATCTCACCGTCCGCCGGGGCCAGCTCCTTGCGCGGACCGGCGACGGTCGGCAGCCGAACCAAGCCCTCCGGAGCCCGGGTCTGCTGCGTCGGCTGGCGGTCGGCCGTCGCGCGTGCGGCGAAGATCCGGTCCAGCGGGCGGGTCGCGACGCCGGCAGCCGCGAGGCCGTCCTCGTAGGTCACCTCGATCGGCACGCCGAGTTCCGCCAGCTTCAGCGGCAGGTGCGCCGCGGCGGGCAGCTTCTCCTTCGGGCCGATCGGGGCGTCCTTCAGCAGGGTCAGGTAGGCGAGCCGGGCCTGCTCCAGCCGGACCGCATCGTCCACACTCCGGATCTCCCACAACTGCATCCGCCGCCACATCGCCCAGGTCTGCCGGGGAGCGAGGAACCAGCGCATCAGCCGGATCTTCTCGATGGTCCGGTCGGAGCCGAGTCGGGCGAGGCGGGAGATCGCGTGTCTCGTCGCTTCGCTGATGATGATGAAGAGCACCGGGATCACGGCATGCATCCCGGTCCCCAGCGGGTCGGGCCAGGAGGCCGCGGCGTTGAACGCGATGGTCGCCACCGTCAGACCCCATGCGGTGGGGCGCAGCAGGGGGAAGGGGATGCGCAGCCAGGTGAGGACGAGGTCCAGGGCGAGGAGGACCAGGATGCCGGCGTCCACGCCGATCGGGAAGGCGTAGGCGAACCTGCCCATGCCCACGCCGGAGGCCACCCGGCGGACCGCCATGTAGGAGCCGGCCAGGCCGATCAGGGCGACGACCGTCGCGCCCAGCGCGACGAGCGAGATCAATGCCCAGTGGACTTTGGTCAGGACCGGTCGTGTCACGGCACTCCCCCTTTTGCTGCGGTGCTCGGGGAGCGAGTTTGTCACGTGGTGGTCGCCTGGACGTCGGTGGCTTTGAGGAACGCCAGGCGGTGGTTGTAGCGGATCGGGTAGTAGGTGTCGTGGCCGACGACCAGGGTGCGGTCGTCGGGTGCGTCGCCGTTGATGTTCTGGTCGTAGAAGTAGTCGGCCCGTTCGGGGGTGGCGGCGACGGCGAGGTACTCCTGTCCGGCCGGGACGGTCGCGCGCAGGGGCACCACCGGCAGCGGTTTGATGGCCGGGTAGGGCGTGTAGGCGGCGGCCTCGGGGTAGGCCCGGCCGTAGACCGGGATGGTGGCGGTGCCCGGGCGCGGGGTCAGCACGGTGGTGGGCCCGGCCTCGGTGCGCCGGTCGGTGTGCGCGGCCCGCCCGTTCGGGTTGGCGAACCAGCACTTCTGGCCGTCGTACCAGATCGCCGTCCAGTCGCCTTGCCGGTCGGCGACGACGTAGCGGGCGCCGGTGGAGGCCTTGTCGCTCCAGTCGTCGGCCTTGGTGGTGGCGCTGTTGATCAGCGGGGCGTCCGGGGCGGGCCGGGTACGCAGGTAGACGAAGTTCTCGGGGCGGGCGGAGACCCCGCTGACGGGAGGCTCGTTGGTGGTGTCGAAGGGCGGGGCGATGGTGACGGTGTCGCCGGGGCGGGGCGGTGTGTCGGCGCCGGCGTCCAGCGGGGCGTGCAGCAGGTCGAGGTAGTGGGCCCAGTCCCAGAAGGTGCCGGGATCCCAGTGCATGTCGGCGATGGCGTCCTGGGTGGGGCCGGGGACGTCGTCGTGGCCGATGACGTGCTGGCGGTCCAGCGGGACGCCGAAGCGGTCGGCGAGGTGGCGCACCAGGGTCGCCGAGGACTGGTACAGCTGCTCGGAGTACCAGGTGGGGCGGTCGGTGGGCAGGGCGAAGCCCTCGTGTTCGATGCCGATGCTGTGCATGTTGACGGTCTTGTTGCCGGAGTGCCAGGCGATGTCGCCGGTGTGCACCAGCTGGGTGACGTGGCCGTCGCCGGCGCGCACCAGGTAGTGCGCGGTGGCCTGTTCGCGGGGGTCCTGGAAGGCGGCGAGCGCTCCGGCGTAGTCGCTCTCGGTGTCGTGGATGACGAGGTAGCGGATCCGCTGGCCGTCGTCGGGGCGGTGCGCGGGGTTGTAGTTGCCGAAGGAGGTGGGGTCGCCGGGGTCGGTCAGCGCGTAGGCGGCGGGGATGAAGTCGCAGCCCAGGCCGGGCGGGCACTCGGGGGTCTGGGCCGAGGGCGGGGGTGCCGGGCGTGAGGGGAGCGCGGGGAGCGCGGGGAGCGCGGGCGGTGCGGGGAGGGCGAGGTCCGGTACGCCGGGCAGGGTGAGCCGTTGGCCCTCGGAGGTGGTGCGCGCAAGGCCCTGGCGCCAGGTGGCGTAGACGCGGTCGGCGAAGGCGCGGCCGGCTTCCTCCGCGGCCGCTCCCGTCCGCCCGGCCTGGCCGAACCGGGCGACGGCGGGGTACCAGCGGGCGGGGTCTGCGGGTTCGGCTGCGGCGGGAAGGGCGGCGCCGCTCTGCTGCCGGTAGAGCGCCAGCAGGGCGGCGCCGCCGCGAAGGTTCTGCGCGTTGTCGGTGCGCAGCCGGGCCGCCGGGCGGTGGATCAGGTCGGCGGCGGCCTGGAGGGTGTGCAGGGCCGGGGAGTCGACGACCCGGGGGCGGGCGGGCCGAGCGGGCCGGGCCGCACGGGGTCGGTCCTCGCCGCGTCGTGCGGTGGCCGTCCCGCCGGGGTCGGCGGCGTTCTCGGCGGCGACGTCGACCTGGGTCAGCCCGAGGACGCCGTAGTTGCCGGTGGTGCTGGGCGCGCCCTGGTGGGACTCCCAGCGGCTCTCCTGGTACGCCAGCGCCAGCAGCAGGCCGGGCGGGACGCCGAACTCCTCGGCCGCCGCGGTGAACTGGCGTTGCAGGACCAGCGCGCTGGCCGGGACGACGCTCGCGGCGGTGCCGTCGTCGGATCGGGCGTGGGCGGCCGGCGCGGCGCCGGCGACGGCCAGCGCGAGCAGGCCGGCCACCAGGGGCCGTGTCCGGCGTGCCGCGCGGGGCCGCGGGGCGGACGGGGGCGGCGGGGCCACCCGGGAGAGGGCGGGAGCGGGGGCGGGGAATCGGACCATTCCACGGTTGTAGCCCGTCTGACCACGAATCACCCGGCGTGACATTCGCGCGGCCGGGGCACGCGTGGCCGGCCGCGGCCCCGGCGCGCGGCAGGCACACCACGTCCCACGGCAGCAGGTCGCCCGCCCGGCCCGCCGGGACCGGTCCTCGGAGGGTGGGCGCGCGCGACGCCCGCGTCAGGCCGGGCAGGCGGTGGCGGCGTCGACCGGCTGGCACGGACCGGAGGAACGGCGCACGGGTGTGTGGACGGCGGCCGGCGCGGCTCCGGTCGCGATCGGCCCGCCGGAACTGCTGCGGCTCCTCCTGGTCGCGGCCCGGCATCGCGACCGCCCCGCTCGTACCGGCTCCTCCGCGGTGCGGGGCCGCACGAGGCGCCGGGCGGTCCCACCGGGCGTCGCGCCGCGCTCGTCCGCACACCTCGCTCGCCCTCAACCCAAGTCCTGGATCACCACGCTGCACGCCAGGCCGCACAGCACGCTCACAGCGGACGCGACGAAGCGCCAAGGAGCCCACCGCGTCCGGCGCGGCAGCATCCAGGCGGCCGCGATGAGCACGACCTGTACACCCGTCAGGCCGTGGGCGGCGTCGTACTGCGGGCCCCAGTCCCGCCCGCAGGCTCCCCGCGGCACGCACTGGTCGACGGTGACCGCGCGCACGAGGGCGACGTAGCAGAAGAGAACCTGGGAGATCGGCAGCAGAACCGTCGCGACGAGCGGGAACTTCCAGGCGCCACGGTCATGCGACCGCGACGCGGATACGGCGGGCTGGTTGTCCATGGACCGATCCCACCGTGCCGATCAGGACGGCACATCGGCGCGACTACTCAACCGGGACGGACCGGATACCCAGGTTCCTCCACAACCCGGCGCAGCGCGGCCTTCCCGGTCCCCTCAGGCGCCCGAGCGCGGTGGCCGGCCCGGCTCCCCCCTGCCGTTCCTCGTACGACGCCTGATGCTCCTACTTGGCAGTCAAGGGCGGCCGCGAACCCGAGGGTGGCCCGGTCAGGTTCGGTAGGGATGCAGGGCGACTCTGTCCGATCCGACGCCGATCTGCACCCAGGAACCGTCCAGGCTGCCGGGGACGGCTGATGCCAGATCGAACTGCACGGGCCAATGACCCATCTGGAGGTAGGCGGCGCCGTCGTCGGTCAGGTGGAGGCGGCCGCTCATGACCACCCGGTCGCCTTCCTGCCGAAGCTCCGGATCGACGGCGGAGGCCGCCCGGGTGTTCTGGCCCCAGTGGATGTCCTCGTCGACTGTCCATTCGATGACATGCTGGCCGTCGGCGTCTCGCGGATCACCGCGCCAGAGCACCACAGCGGACCCGACGGCGGTGTGAACCCGGACCGTCATGGGCTGCTGCGGGGTGTGCGGCAGGCTCTCCGTGCGGACGAACATCGCCCCATCATCCCCCGACGTCACGTCTCAGACTCAAGGATTTCTCGGGGTGGCCAAGGGCCTCCTCCCAGGATGTCCTCCCCGCGCCCGCGGGGGTCAGCCGGCGAAGCGGAAGTCGACGTGCTGGTGCGCGCCGTCCTCCCCGCACCCGCGGGGGTCAGCCGCCGAGGCGGGCCGCATCGAACGGATCATGAACGTCCTCCCCGCACCCGCGGGGGTCAGCCGGGCCCATGGCGTCAGCACTGGAAGACCGCCCAACCCGGGCGGCGGACCAGACCGCCACAGTCCGCGACAGCCCGGTACCATCCGCTCCGCCCGCCGCCTCGCGCGGGCTGACGACAGGGCTCATCCCCATTCCCGCGGAGGCGGGCCTGCCGCTCAGTCCGCTCGCAGGATCCGCGAGACGTAGATCCGGGGCGGGTCGGCGGCCTCGTTCACCGCGTACTCCACCAGCCCCAGATCCCGGCGCAGCGGCGCGGAGTGCATCCCGGGGCGGCCCGGCACGGGCATGCTCAGGTGGGGGAAGGGGTTCTCGCGCAGGTCGACGAGGAACGCCACCAGGGCGGAGAACACGTCGGCCGGCGTGTCCGGGTCGCCGAGGAACTCCTCGACGGCCGGCGAGAGGGTGAGCGGGTCGTGCTCGTCGTCCGGGGAGTCGCTGAAGTCCGTCACTGGGCGCCGAGCCGGCGCAGGACCGCGGACGCGGGGGTACCGGGGGCGGTGCCGGCCTGGACGGCGTCGTGGATCCGGTCGCCCTCGGGATCGCGGTAGAGCTCGGCGCGCAGCCACCACCGCTTCAGCACGCCCCCGATCGTCTCGACGTCGGCCTCGCCCATCTCCCGGTAGAACTCCATCCGCTGCGCGGGCGGCAGGGCGTTGGCGACGGCGTCCTGGGTTCGGGGGATGGGCCGCCGGCCGTCGTGATGGCCGTGCAGGGGCGCTGCGCTCACCGTGTCCTCCGGGCGTCTGGTGCGGGCGGGACCGGTACCAGTGTCCCCCGTCGACGTCTCCTTCCGGTACCCGGGTCCTTCCGGCGTCGAGGAGCTGCGGTCGACGGCCGAGGATCGGGCGCGGCATCCGGTGGCCTTTCCGGCCGCGCCGATCCTCCCTGTCCGCGTGCTCTTCGCCCCGCCCACCGGATCCACCGGATCCGGTGGGCGGGGACCGCGCGCTCGCGGGAGGGGCAGTGCACCATATGGTTCACTGCCCGCCGTCCCGCGTACTCGCGGAGGCGGCGGTGGCATGACCCCGGGCCTCGCGTGGCGGCCCTGGCCGAAGGCGCCCGGCCCCTGGTGCCGTGTGGGCCCGCCACGCCGAGCCGTGCCCCGAGACACCGACGGCGCCCTGTCACGCCAGGTGCGCCGACGACGTCGGTCAGCCGGTTCCCCGTAGGAGCGGGGCGAGGGTGGCGGCCACCACGGGAGAGCGGAGGTACGGGGCCACCTTGTGGAAGTCGAAGGGCGCGATGCTGTCGACCAGGTCGAGGTCCACGGTGGGGAAGCGCCGGGTGAGCGGACGCGGGATCGCGACGAGGTCGCCGTGGTCGCAGAGGTTGACCCAGCGGCGGACGCCCGGGGGCCGCTGTCCGGTGCCGTCGGCGGGTGCCGGCGACAGACGGTCGAAGACCCCGTGGGGCAGTCCCAGGGGTGACCCGAGGGTCAGGAGCAGGCCGACCTCGAGTTCCGGGTGGGCGTGCAGGGCCTCGTAGGCGACGACGCTGCCGAGCGAGTGGGCGATCACCACGCGCGCGCCCGTCGACGCGATGACGGCGGCAACTCGTCCTCGAGGCTCCCGGCCGTCCCCTCCACGCCGACCACCAGTGCCTGACGGTCCACCCCTGATCCCCGTTCGCGGCGGCTTTCGTGCGATGTTCGCAATCCGATCCGCAGAGACTACTCGAGGTCGCCCGTCCGTCCCGTGCGTGGGCGAAAAGAGGGCCGTCGGCCCGGCCGGAAGCGCCCGTTCCCCGCGCACCACGGCCCGGTCGGGCGCGGTCCGGCGGGACCGGTGTCCGGGGGCCGGCCCGTCCCCGGCCGCCCCGCGCATAGAGTTTCCCGGTGACCAGGCCCGACCCGTACGACGTCCTCGCCCAGTGGCTCGCCGCCGGCCTCGGCAAGCACGGCCGCGCCCTGCAGGGCACCACGCCCACCCGCTACGAGGCCGACCTGCGGGACTGGCTGTACTTCACCGAGGAGACCACCGGCATCGGCGCCTGGAACGCCGACGCCTCGACCGCCTCCACCTGGGCCTACGCCCCCGCACTTCGCCGCCCCAACCCCGACCGGCCCTCACGCCGCCCGCTCGCACCGCGCGTCTCCCTGCACAACCCCGCCCGGCGCCTCGCCGCCCTCGCAGCGTTCTACGCCTACGCCGCCGGCGCCGGCCACATCCCCGAACCCCCGTTCAACGCCGCCGCACTGCGCCCCTCCCCCACCGCGCTGCCCCGCACCGCACCGCTCACCCTCGAACAGGCCGCCGCGATGCAGTACGCGGCCGACGACCTCCTGCCCGGCCGCCACCGCCGCGGCCCCCACGACACCGCCCCGCACCGCGACCGCCTGCTCGTCCACCTCCTCCTGGACGGCCTGCGCCCCCGGCAGGCCGTCGGCATCGACCTGGAGGACCTGCACGAGGAGGACCCGCACCGCCGGATCCGCACCCTCTCCTGCCCCGCGCCCAAGGGCGACGGCACCATCACCCACCAGCCCTCCCGCGAGGTCTGGCAGGCCATCGCCGACTACCTGCCGCACCGCGTGGACGGCCGCGACCCCGAAACCGGCCGCCGCCCGCTGCTGACCAGCCGCAACGGCCGGCGCCTGGACTCCAACACCATGCCCGGACGCATCGTCAAGGCCGTCGCCGCACGGGTCCCGGAGCTCATCTTCGAGCCCAACACCGTCACCCCCGACCGCCTCGCCATGGCCCCCGCCGTCCTCCTCGACCACCCCCTGCCCCCACCCGCCCCCGACGGCTGGGCCCCGCCGGACGCCCCGCCCCTCGAACGCCTGCGCCTCGACCTGCGCCACGCACTCGACGCCGCCCCGCTCTGCCCCCCGGCCTCCGGCGGCTGCCCGACCGACTGCGAGCGCTGCGCCGTCCGCAAGCGCCTCTGGGCGCGGTGGGAGCAGCGCTGGAACACCTCCGACCCCGCCTACCTCCCCTGGCCCCTGCCCACCTACGACCACCGCCAGCGCCCCGCCGAACGCCTCCTCGCCTACCACCGCGGCCGCTGCGCCGTCTGCGGCGTGCTCCCCCAGGCCGGGCGCCCCGCCCACACCGAGGACCACGACCCCCACACCGGCCTCACCCGCGGCCTGCTCTGCCACCGCTGCCGCCCCCAGGCCGAACAGGGCGCCGCCCCCTTCTGGATCCGCTACCACCAGCGGCCCCCGGCCGCCGTCCTCGGCCTGGAACTGCGCTACCCGGCGCTGCGCGGGGAGCTACGGGGCTGAGGTGGGACGGTAATCGGGAGGCGCAGTCGGGTGGCAGCGACCTGACGCGCCCCCCTGGCCGCGCGTCCCACGACGCGTCCGTGACCGGACGGCCGGGGCGATAGCCACCGCCGCCGGCACGCGGACCGGGCACCCGGACTGCGGAAGGCCGCGCGGGTGCGACCGGTGCGGAGGTCGGCTGCGCCGCGGCGGCCGCTTCTTTTGCGAGCAGGGCCCGCACGATCTCGGCGGGCTCCCAGCGTTGGGCCTTCGCGGTCGGAACGATGCGGCCGGGGTGCTTGCCGGACCGCTCAGGCGTTCGCTCTGTGACCTGCGCTTGAGTACGAGTACTCAAGCACAGGTCCTGGCCGCGCGCCTACGGTGGCGGGACGGAGCAGGGCGGAGGAAGTGTTCGACAAGGGGCTGGCGAAGGGGTGCCTGGGGACTGTGCTGGGCCTCGCCAGCCTGGTCGGGGCAATGCTCCTGCTCAATGTGGTCGCGTGGTGGTGGATCGCCTACGACGAGGCGCACCCGTCCGCTCCCGAGCCTGAGCGTGTCCGCCTCACCGCGGAGGAGTTCCGTGAGCGCAGCGAGCAGGCGGTCCGGGACACGGTGGCGGCCTGAGCGCGGCCTTGTGCTCAGCGACGCGGGCTACTCCGTCGAGCGGAATGAGCGGCGCCCGGTCCACATCGGCTTGACCTGCTTGTAGCCGCGTTCCCGCCACGCGGTCTCGATGCCGTTCTTCAGCTCCGCGCGGATCTGACACTGTGTCGAAGTACCACGGGCTCCGGTTCGGCAGTGGCTCGCACCAAGCTGACCGTGACACGATGGACGCAGATCCGTGACACCTCAACAGCGTGCGTGCCTGTCAGCGGTCGCCCGCAAACCCCGGGCGCAGCACTGCAGACCGGTCAAGAAGTGGCAAAGTCGCTACTCCGCCGCAGGTCACGAAGTGTCCTCCCCGCACCCGCGGGGGTCAGCCGTCGACACCCCGGATGCCGACGTAGACCAGGACGTCCTCCCCGCACCCGCGGGGGTCAGCCCAGCGCACCGCCGACATCAGCGGCATCATGCTCGTCCTCCCCGCACCCGCGGGGGTCAGCCTACATCCGCCACGCCTTCTTCGTTGAGGAGGACGTCCTCCCCGCACCCGCGGGGGTCAGCCGCCCGTCCCCGAGTTCACCGACGCCGAGCTGTGGTCCTCCCCGCACCCGCGGGGGCCAGCCGCCGGACGCACCGACCCCGCAAGAGAGCAAGGAGTCCTCCCCGCACCCGCGGGGGTCAGCCGGCGATCGCGATCGTGGCGATCCGGATCCCCTCGTCCTCCCCGCACCCGCGGGGGTCAGCCGCAGCACCGCATGCCCGAGATCCCGATGGACGAGTCCTCCCCGCACCCGCGGGGGTCAGCCGGGGTAGGCGTGCACGTCAGAGCCGTGGCCACCGTCCTCCCCGCACCCGCGGCGGTCAGCCGTTGGGCGCTTCATAACGTGATGGCCCATTAGTGCCCCCCCCGCACCCGCGGGGTCAGCCGGCGTGGCTGGTCACCGAGGGTGAGCCGCCGGGGTCCTCCCCGCACCCGTGGGGGTCAGCCGGCGCCAGCGTAGGCGATCGCGTCGCGGACGGGGTCCTCCCCGCACCCGCGGGGGTCAGCCGCTCTACGCGGGCCGGGATCCTGCCGCGCGAGATGTCCTCAACACCACCCTCATCGCAGCGTCCTCCCCGCACCCGCGGGGGTCAGCCGGTCTGGGACTTCGGGATCGCGCGCCGGGTCGACGCGGTCGGCGTCCTCCCCGCACCCGCGGGGGTCAGCCGGGGTGAATCCCGGGACGAGGGGCCGCGTCCTCCTCGCCCCCCGCGGGGGTCCCGCCGGATGGAGCTGTGGGACTCATGTGTGGCGGGTCCTCCCCGCACCCGCGGGGGTCAGCCGAACGATGAACTCCTGCGCATGATCGAGTTCCAGTCCTCCGCGCACCAACGGGGGTCATCTGGCCCACGGCGCCAACGCTCTCCTCAAGCGAGCCACTCACAGAACCAGTGCCCCCACCTGCGAGTGGCGGGAGGTCTTGCAACCAACCTCAGGGACGACCGGCGGACGGCACATCGGTTTGGTTACCGTAAGTGGCAACCTGAATGCAGGTCAAACCGGAAGGGACCCCCGCTAGGAATCCGTGCTGGACAAAGTATGCGCGGAGCACGAGCTCTCAGTGATCCACGTCGCCAAGCAACGACAGCGTGCGAGCCTACCTTGAGTTTCGATGTGTCGGCGGTGCCTCGAGGAGCCTTAATCCCGGCGCCGGGTGCTGGTCTCTGGCAGCACGCTGGTCCATTCAAACGTTGGCTTGACCGGGTGCAGCCGCTAATGCTTCGGCTGCACCCCTGGCACGAGCCAGCTGTCGATGATGCCGGGTCGATCCATCCGACAGCACCGTTCCTACGCTTCGATCGTGATCAGAGCGTCCATGGGCTGAAGACCTTTCATCGCGACCAAGGTCAGGCCGTCGAAGTCGATGGGCTGGCGACGCTGCTCGCCGGCGGTCCGCAGTTCGAAGCCCTGTTCGTTGGCCGCAGTGTGGACGAGAACGGCCACCCCGTCGCCGACGCAGCCGCTGACGGCCTGCCAGAGTTCCTCGCGGACCTTGGCGGAGATGGTTCCGACGTAGAGCTGGGGGGTGACCTCGAGGAGCCAGCGGGTGAGGGCGCCGCGCAGGTGGTCGGGGACCGCTGTGGCGGAGATGACGGTCATGGCTGCCATGGGTGCACCCCGTTCGGGTGGTGTGCGGGCCGGCCGGGCCTCACAGCAGTTACTCTCCGGCGTAGTTGACCCCGCCCGGGACGGGGCCGGAGACCGGGTCCCACAGGTCCACGAGCTGCTCCTCCGGATCAGGGAGGGCGATGTCCTGGTCCGGGGCGAGGAGGCGCTGGATGTCCGTGACGATGCGCGGCAACAGGCGGAACAGACGCAGACCGTCGCGGAAGCCGCGGCGGGCGTCGGCTTCGGGCTGTGGGGAGGCGTGGAGGGAGAAGGCGAGCGGGATGGTCAGTTCGGCCTTGTACAGGTCGGCGATGTCGTAGACGAAGGCCTGCTGGTTGCCGCTGTGGACGAAGCCGAGGGCGGGTGAGCAGCCGAGGGCGAGGACGGCCGCGTGGACGATGCCGTAGAGACAGGTGTTGGCCGCGGAGAGGGCCTGGTTGACGGGGTCCTGGGTGTCCCAGGCGTTCGGGTCGTAGGTGCGGCGGAAGCGGCCGATGCGGTGCTGCTGGGCGAGGAGGCGGTAGTGGGCCTTGACCCGTTGGCCTTCCAGCCCTCGGAGCTGGGTGAGGCCGCTGCCGGCCGGGGCGGTGCCGCGGCCGAAGCGCTGCTCGTACATGGCGGTGGCCACGGCGAGACGGGTGGCGTCGTCCGCCCAGGCGCGGGCCTGGCGTTCGAGCCAGGTGGTGCTGAGGGACTCGGGGACGGCGGCGGCGTAGCAGCGGACGCCGCCGGATCCGGCGATGACGACGGTGGTGCCGTGGCGGGCGAGGGTCGACAGGGCGCGGGCGGTGATGGAGGTGCCGGGGCCGAGGAGGACGCAGCTGAGGGCGGCGGTGGGCAGATAGACGGTTTCGGTGCCGCGGTGGGGGCTGGTGACCTCGGCGCAGACGCCGGTGTCGTCCTGGACGATGCGGACGATGTCGAGGTACAGGAAGGAGAGGGAGTCGGCGATGCGGGGCAGCATGGCGACGGTGGGGGCGGCGAGTTTGCGCCGGGCCCCGCCGGGGTCGGGGCGGCGGGCGGTCACTGGGGCCCCCGGTGGGGGGCGATGCTGAGCAGGCCGCAGCCGTAGGCCTTGCCCTTGCCGATGCCGTGGGTGAGGCGGGTGCGCAGGAGGTCGGGGTCGGTGATGGCGGCGGTTCCTTCGAAGAGGACGCGGTCGTGCTTGATGGGTCGTTGGTCGCTGCGGCGGTTGCCCTTGGCGGCTTCGAGGGGGCTGGAGTGGAGGGTGCCGAGGTCGAGGCCGGAGGACTGGGCCTGGCGGGCCCACCATTCGTCGGCGGCCGCGCCTTGGAGGGGGACGACGGCTTTGAGCCGGTAGAGCTCGCGGGTGGCCCGGCTGGGCTTGCGGATGGGGTTGGCGGCGATGCGGTAGCGGATGTGGAGACCGGGGCGCAGGGCGTCCAGGAGCGGGGTGAGGTCCTTGGTCACCGCCTGCCCGTAGCCGGCGGGGAGGCGCTCGAGGTCGGGTCGCTCGGCGCTCTGGAGGAGGATCTGGTCCCCGGCGGGCGTCGATTCGGCGCGGAAGAGAACGCCGAGGCGGCGGCGTGGTTCCTCGTCGGCCACCTGGTCGGGGAAGAGCGACATCATGCGGTGGTGCAGGTCGACGGCGCCGGCGGTGTCGCGGCGGGCCTCGCGGCTGCGCGGGTCGGGGACGATGCGGGTGAGCCAGAGGGTCATGCGGGGATGCTTTCCGGGCGGGTGGTGTACCGGGTCAGGTAGTCGCCGAGGGCGGTCAGGTAGCCGGCGGCGAGGCCCTTGCAGCGGTCGGCGGGCAGCGTGAGGGTGCGCTGGTAGCGGGGGCGGGCGCGGTAGGCCCGGCTCCGTGGGTGGAAGTCGATGGGGTCGTCGGTGACCTCGCCGGCGGGGGTGCTGCCGTCGTCGTCCCCGGGCTGGGGGTGGTCGCCGAGGCGGTCGAGCGGCTGGTCGCCGTGGAAGACGACGTCGACGGTCCTGCTGCCCGCGCGGGCCCTCCGGGAGAGCGGCAGGTGGACGAGGTGGTGCAGCGGGTCGTCGACCAGGCCGAGCAGGAGGGGGCCTTCGGGCGGGCAGGAGCGGCGTCCCAGGTAGGGGGGCCAGTGCGGGTCGCGCAGCGCCTGGGCCCACTCGTCGAGGTGCTCGGGGGGCGCGGTGACGACGGCGGTGAAGGCGGCGTCGGCGAGGTAGTAGCGGTGGGACAGCAGGGTGGCGGTGGCGCCGGTGCGCTTCTTGCCCTCGGCGGTGGTGACCGTGCGGGCGGCGGGTAGGCCGCCGCCGACGGTGTGCAGGTCGCGCAGGATGACGCCCGCCCGGTCGGTGCGGACGGTCAGCGAGAGGGCGGCGAGGTCGTCGATGTCCTCTCCCCGTTTGCGGCCGAGGGCCGCGGCGAGCAGGCCGATGACGCCGGAGCGGGTGGGGAACGGCGCGGTGTCGCGCTCGTTGAACCGGCCGGTCTCGCCCCAGGACTGCAGTGGCGCGGCCAGGCGCAGCAGCAGTCCTCGAGTGGGGGCGGTGGGGGTGCTCATGCGCCGGCCCCGGCGGTGACGGAAGCGGACGTGGAGCCGGTGGTGAAGGCCGCGTCGATGGCGGTGTCGATGAGCTGGGGGAAGGAGTCGACGCGGGTGCCGAGGCCCTCGAGTTCCTTGTCCTCCAGGCTGGCCCAGGCGGCGGTGACGGTGCCGCGGCCACCGAGGAGCTTGTGGGCGGCCGTGGCATAGCGGGCCAGGGCCGTGCGGGAGGCGGGGCCGTAGCCGCCGCTCTCGTGGGAGGCGACGGGCTGTTCGAAGGCGGCGGCGTAGGAGAGCGGGCGGTCGCTGCGGACGGCGATGTGGACGAGGTCGGGGATGGTGTGCGGGGCGGTGGCGGTCTTCTTCGCGCGGGGGAGGGAGAGGATGAACGCCTCGGCGAACCCGGCGGCGAGTTCGCGGGCGGCTTCGCGGTCGCCGCCGAGGTTGGTCGCCAGGTCGGCGAGGTCGACGGTGGCGTAGCGGTAGAAGACGCCGGCGCTGAATTCGGCGTGGCCCATGTGGGCGCTGCCGGTGGTGTCGCCCCAGGCGGAGGTGACGTCGTCGACCGCGGAGAAGTAGTCGAGTTCGACGTCGGTGCCGTGGGTGGTCAGGGCGTGGGCGACCTGCACGGCGCCGTCGACGCCGGCGTCGTCGACTTCGGCGAGCATGCGGCCGAAGAGGTTGATGACGCCGTTGCGGCCGCGCAGGACGGCGTCGATGGCCTCCTTGGGCAGGACGCTCTTGTCTCCGGCCTTCTTGATGTCCTTGGCGCTCTCGAGTTCGGCGCGGTGCTCCTCGGCGAGGGCGGCGAGTTCGGCGACGGCGCTCTCGGGCACGTAGACCATGGCGTTGGTGGTGATGACGGGCGAGTCCTTGGCCGTCTCGAACTTGATGCTGCTGCCGGCGGCGACGTGCTGGCCTGCGCGCTGGGCGAGTTCGGCGGGCCAGCCGTGCTGGTCCTCGAGGAGGCGCGTGACGCGGGCCCCGATGCGGCGGGTGCGCAGGGCCCGCTCGCCGAAGCTGTCCTGGAAGTACTCGCGGACGGCGCGCTTCCAGGACTGGCTGCTGACCCGGGTGCGCTCGGTGTCGCCGTAGCGGACGGTCTTGACGGAGTTGTTGTCGTCGCGGTTGAGGTTGGCGAACGGGACGCTCTGGACGACGTGGATGTCGAGGTAGCGGGCGGTGGTGCGGTCGGGGCCGGGCATGCTCTGCTCCTGGGGGTCGGTGTGTGCGGTGGTCTGTACGGGGTCGGGGCTCTCAGGCCTCGGGCGCGGCGCCGTCCGTGGCATGGGCGTCGGGGGTGCCGGCGTCGGGGGTGTCCGTCACGTCGTTCTGCTCGTCGTCGTGCTCGCGGGCCCGGCGCTCGCCGTCTTTCTGCAGGGCCCGGTGGTAGTCCTGGAGCCAGATGCGCTTGACGGTGCCGGAGCGGCGCCGCCACTGGCAGAGGTCGATGAGCAGCTGGGCCCAGTCGACCTCGACATCGCTGCCGCGCAGTTGGCGGACCGCGCCGGGCAGGTGGCGGTGCAGGCCGTCGACGCTCTGCCGGCTCAGGAGATTGAGGCGGGTCTCGGCCGAGGTCTCGCGCAGACCGCCCGCCTGGCCGCCCTTGATGACGCCGTCGGCGAAGGCGTGGCCGAGGCTGCGCGGGGGGATCCGCTTGGCGGTGGCGGCCTCCGCGTCCTCCGGACGGTCCGCCGGGTGGCCGGGCGCGGCCGGTGCCGCCCCGGCGGCCGTCGCCTCCTCGCCCGCCGGCTGGTCCTTCGACCCGTTCTTCTTCGAGGTCTCGGCCTTCGCGGCGGCGTACTGGTCGCGGCGCTGCGCGGCGATCAGGGAGGCGACGGTGTAGAAGGCGCGCTGGACGTCGCGGCTGCGGGTCTGCTCCTCGGTGAGCCAGGAGGCCACGTAGCGGTGCATGAAGGGTACGGAGTCCAGGTCCTTGCCGACGCCGCGGCGAAGGGCCGCGCGGACGCCGGGGTCCTCGTGGCTGCGCTTGTCGATCCTGGCGGTGAAGGCGCGTGCCCGTGCCAGCGAGGGGATCAGGGAGGGTTCCCTCGGCGGGGTGACCGCGTCGTCCGCCGGTTTGGCGGGCCCGGGGATGGTACCGGTCGTGCTCATGTGTCCTCCGTACGGGTGTCGCCGCGGCCGGTGGTGCCGGCCGCGCCGGTCTTGGCGGGGCGCTTCACCGGCCCGCCGTACAGCTCGAGGCGGGCGGTGGTGCAGGCCTTGGCTCCGCGCATGGTCCCGAGCGCGCCGTAGGTGACGGTGTCGTAGGCCTGCTCGGCGAGGATGCGGAACGCCGCGGCGGCGCCGTCGAAGTCGCGTGTGTTCAGGCGCTTCCAGAACTCGGCCTCGGCGGCGGGCCAGTAGCGGGCGGCGGCGTCGACGGCCCAGGTGCAGTCGCGGATCTTGGGGGCGGTGGTGAAGTCGGCCCAGGCCTTCTTGACGGCCCGGTCGAGCCGGTTGCCGTACCGCTCCCCCAGGACGCGCAGGCGGCCGATCTCGACCGCGACCGCGACCGCGACCGCGACCGCGGGTTCGTTGTCCTCTGCGAGCCCGAGTACCGGCGGGGTGGCCGCGTCGACGAACTGGATGTCCTTGGCCTGTCCGTCCTGCTCGAATCCCAGCGCACGGACCCTCAGGTCCTCCGAGACCTCCAGCGCGGTGCGGAACACGTCCGGGCGGCGCGGTCGGGTGCTGCCTGCGGGATTCTTGAGCAGCAGCGCGTCCAGATCGCGCCAGAGCGCGCGCTGGGAGTCGGCGGGACGGGGGTAGGGGTTGCCCTCTTTGCTGGTCTGCCAGATCAGGTACGGGTCGCCCTCGCGGGAGATCTTGTGTTGGTTCGCCCAGGTGATGAACGCGTCCCGCACGTACTGGCCGGTGGCGTCGGGCACGAGCAGCAGCGCGTGCTGGGAGCGGGCCGTGAGCGCGGAGCACGGGCCTTTCAGAGGTGGCGGGGCGGCCACGGGGTCGGGCAGCTCGTCCCGCTCCCACGGGCACTGGTCACTGTCACGGGAGACGTCCCTGCCTGGCTCGGGCAGGCCGGCCAGGAGGGTCTCGAACAGGGTCTCGCCCTCCGGATGGTAGGAGAGCGTGCTTCGCAGGGGTCCTGCCTTGCTGCTGGCCGCCTTGACGCCGCCGACGGTACGGCTGGAGCAGCGTCCGGAGGGGCCGTAGTAGTGCCAGACGAGCAGGTGCAGGACGGCCTGGTCGGGGGTGGGCAGCTCAGGGTCGGCGCTGTTGACGTGCTGGAACCAGGAGTGGTTGTTGCCCGAGGGGCGGGTGGTGATGAGCTTGTCGACACCGGCGCTGTTCGCCGGGTCGCACTGCTCGGCGAGCCTCGGGTCCTGCAGGAAGGGCCGCGCGGGGTCGAAGAGGTCGAAGCGGCTGCGGATCGGCGTCAGGTAGCGGGCGACCTGTTCTTCGCTGAGGCTTCCCCGGGTGACCAGATCCTCGCGGCGCGTGGACCAGTCGCCCGGACCGGCTTCGTCGAGCTCCGCGACCCGGGCGGTGATCGCGTACAGGACGCGGTACAGCGCGGAGAGCGCCGGCGGATCGGCGACCGCGATCTGCGCGATCTCGTGGGCGCGCAGGAGGAGTTCGCGCAGGCCGACTTCGGGTGGACGGGCCGTGGTGGAGTCCACCGTGTCGTTCGTCTCCTGACGGGGGATCCAGCGGACGGGGATCCACGGTTCGTCGAGGAGGTCGTAGGCGGGGGGTGCGGACGGCATGCGGCCTCCGGCGAGGCGAGTGCGGGTACGGGTGATCACAAGGTGGGTAGGCTCTGCCCGGTCCCCGGGCATGAGCCGGGGGTGAGCCGTGCGGTGCCTAGGAAACGGCCGTGTCGGCAGACCTGTCCCCGCGCAAGCGGGGGTCACGCCGGTCCCTGGAGGGGCGACAACCCTCTCTGGGACCGGCGTAGCCAACGTATCGTCAAGTGCGGTGCCTATGACGCTAGTTCTCGGAAATTCCCACGTTCGAGTACATGAGCAGCCGCTCCCCCAGCCGGCCCGTCCACCGGTCACCGTCAGGGCGCATGCGCAGCAGCGCCAGGCCCGCGAGCAAGGGCCTGTCGTCCCACGCCTTCGGCACGGCGTTCTCCTCCGTGCGGCCGGCGAGCCAGCGGCCGGGCAGCGGCACGGTGTGCCGCATGATCAGCGCGATCTCGTCCCGGTTCGCCGCAGCCCTGGGCAGCGGGACGTCGCGGTCGGGGTCGAGGCTCCATCCGTCCTCCCGTTCGAAGACGCACACGGCGCGGCCGCTGTCCGCGCCGAGGCGGGTGGTCAGCAGATCGTCCGAGACGGCGAAGCCACGCTCGCTGAGTCGGGAGAGGTCGTCGACCACGTCGTACGGTGCGGGGATGACGGTGATCTCCGCCAGCTGCTCCTCGGCGGCAGCCGAGGCGATGCGCTCGGCGTCCATCCGGTCGAGTTCCGCCGAGGCGGCCTTGTCCAGGCCGGCCCCGAAGTCGTCTGCGTAGACCTCGTCCACGAGCTCCTGGACGTCTCCCGGGACCTCGATCGCACCGCCGGACTGCCTTTCGAGCAGCAGGCTGGTCCGGCGCAGCAGGGACGCGTCGTAGACGGTGCCCCAGGAGCGGGGGGCGGCCACGCGTCCCTTCTCGTCGGTCGGCTCCAGCACGATCATGCGCGGCTCGGTGGGCGGGCCCGTCCAGACCGGACGGTTGGGGCGGTCGTGGCGCTTGCCGCGGCCGGCCCGCTGCAGGAGCTGTGCCAGCGGGGCGAGGTCCGAGACGATCAGGTCGAAGTCCAGGTCGAGGGACTGTTCGACGATCTGGGTGGCCACCAGGATCGAGCCTTCGCGCGGGGTGGCCGCCGCCGCGACGTTCGCGGGCTTCCCGTACGCGGCCTCGCACGCGGTGGTGATGCGCTGGCGCTCGTGGGCGGGGTAGCGGGAGTGGAGCAGCCGCAGACCGCCCTCGCGCGCGGCGAGCTCGGGCAGGGCCGACGCCAGGTAGCGGTAGGTGCGCTGGGCCTCGTCCACGGTGGTGCAGCAGACGAGGACGCAGCCGCCCTCGGCGGTGACCGGTTCGAGGATCTCGCGCAGGGCGTCACGGCGCCCCTGCACGTCCGGGCTCTTGACGACGTCCTGGTCACGGACGTCCCAGTGCACCCTCCGGGTCTCCACACGCAGGGTCCGCCTGCGACTGCTGCCGACCTCGCGCGGCGTGGACACCTCTCCGCTGCCCGCGTCCACGAAGAGCCAGCCCGGATAGCAGGGCTCCACCGCGGACGGCTCACGGAAGCCCGCGCCGCGCCGGTAGGCGTCGACGAGCGACGAGGCCGCCTCGCCGGTCAGGGTCGCCGACAGAAGCACGACCGGGGCGCCGAACGCGCCGAGCCACTCCAGCAGCCGCACCAGCAGGCTGTGCATCCACGGGCCGTAGGCGTGCGCCTCGTCCACCACCAGCACCTTGTTCGACAGGCCGAACAGCCGCAGGAAGCCGTAGCGGACCGGCAGGACACCGGTGAGCGCCTGGTCGACCGTGCCGTTGGCGAGCGGCGCCAGCAGACCCCGCCGCCCCGTCCGCAGCCACTGACCGGCCTCGGTGTCCGCGAGAACGGCCGGCCCGTCCGTCACCCCCTCACCCGGGGCGTAGTCCGGGCTCAACCAGGCCATGCTGTGCAGCAGCGTGAGCGCGCGATCGCCCTCGACGTTGTCCTCCGCGAACCTGCGGAACCTGGTGAACATCGCGTCCGCCGTGGCCATCGTCGGCAGCGCGAAGTAGACGCCGGAAGC
Organism: Kitasatospora sp. NPDC053308; assembly: GCF_055585785.1. NCBI lineage: Bacteria > Bacillati > Actinomycetota > Actinomycetes > Kitasatosporales > Streptomycetaceae > Kitasatospora > Kitasatospora sp. NPDC053308. The sequence continues at coordinate 73,964 of NZ_JBVJJY010000013.1, forward strand.
GCCTGAGGCCCGCGCGATCACGGAGGCCGCGTGCAGGGCGGTCTCGGTCTTGCCGTCCCCGGTCGGGGCGGTGACCAGAAGCAGGCCGGGCCCCTTCACCACGGCGGGCAGGTGCTCCGCGACGTCGGCCTGGAGCTTGTTCGGGGGAAACGGGAACTGCCGCGTGAAGGGCCTGCCCGGGAACGCCGCCCGCCCGAGGCCCGCGTCCCGGACCCACTGCGGCGCGGCCTCGGCCGCCGCCTCGAAGTGCTCGGCGAGCTCCGCGTCTCCAGTCTTCCAGTCCTCCCCGGGCATCCGCGGCTCGATGACGTCGACCTGGCTGGCCAGCCAGTCGGCCACCACGACCAGCCCGGTGACCACCACCGCCAGCTCACCGGGCAGCACGGACTCCAGGGGCGTGCCGGCCTCGACCGTCCGACGGACCGCGTGGGCGTGCGCCAGCCGCTGCTCCCGCCAGACCGCGGCGGTGCCGAGAGCCGGCTGGTAGCCCGACGGATTGTTGATCTCCTTCACCTGCAGCGTGGCGGCGAAGCATCCGTGATGACCGCCGAGCAGCTGGGCGATCTGGTGCGCCGGCGACTTCCTGACGGGCTTGTGGAGCGGATAGCCGCACTGCTTGAAGAACTCGACCAGCCCCCAGTGCGTGGCCGTCTCGTGCCTCAGATTCCCGCTGCGCTTGGCAGCCGGGTTGTCCTCCGCGTACGCCGGATCCCCCGCCAGCTTCGCGAACTCCTCGGTGACCTGCCGCTGGAAGTGCAGCGAGATCTTCCCGACGTCGTGGAGCCCGGCCCACAACATCACCATCTGTCGGGCCTCGCCCTCGCTGACACCCATGGCCCCGGCGATCCGCGCCCGCACACGCTCACTGAGGATCGCGTCCCACAACGCGCCGGCGACGGCGGCAGTGTCCAGAAGGTGGCAGATCACGGGGTAGGGACCGGGCAGGCCGGCACTCTTGCCCCACAGGCGGGAGTCGGGATCGACCGACCCGAATCCGTCAACGGACTTGCTTTCGTTCATGTCTGATGACATATCAGCCAGCACTGACAATCCTCATGGCCCTCACACCGGATTCGAGGGCAGGCAAGGGCCTGGCTGGGGGACCCTCGACGCATCGTCCGAGGTCCCTGGCATCCGAGGATGCGTGCGCGGTACTTCGTGTAACGATTCAGACACCGCCAGCCAGGCCCAACCACCCTTTACGTTGGAGCTTTTGGCCACTCGCGGGTCCGGCATCACAGCGGGGAGCATCCGCGATCAGGCTGACTCCCTACTCTGCGGGAGGCCGCCGCCTGTCACCGACCCCTGCCCGCTCACCGCATAGCAAAGGGCGCCCTGCGACCCAAGCCGGGCGCCTCTGAACAACCACCATCCATCGCCACCGGTCGGCCACTTGTCCCCCAGCGCCCATGGCATCATGTGAGCGCTCCTCGACGCCTCGATACTGGGCATCAGACTCACCGCCCGCATGGTCAAGAAATCGCAAAGCCTCCACAACGCTCCAGGTCACGAAGTGTCCTCCCCGCACCCGCGGGGGTCAGCCACCCGCCGACCGGCCCCGCCTCACGGCGGACACGTCCTCCCCGCACCCGCGGGGGTCAGCCACGGCACCGCAATCCCCGACCCCACCACCATCCGTCCTCCCCGCACCCGCGGGGGTCAGCCGTGGCGTGTGGCCTTCGCGTAGAGCGAGGTCCAGTCCTCCCCGCACCCGCGGGGGTCAGCCGCGCAAGACCGTCTACGGCGACACCTGGGAGGAGTCCTCCCCGCACCCGCGGGGGTCAGCCGACGGCGAGTCGGACGACACCGCGCGGCTGGTCGTCCTCCCCGCACCCGCGGGGGTCAGCCGCCTCGCAGGCCCGTGCCACCGCGTACGGGCTCGTCCTCCCCGCACCCGCGGGGGTCAGCCGCATCAAGGCTGGTGAGATTGCTGTCGGCTTCGGTCCTCCCCGCACCCGCGGGGGGCAGCCGTCAGAACGTCAGCTCGTCGTCCTCGGCGCCGGGTCCTCCCCGCACCCGCGGGGGTCAGCCGCAACTCCTCACCGCGCCCGCCGTGGACGACCGGTCCTCCCCGCACCCGCGGGGGTCAGCCGGGGTCCGCGGGGCGCCGACTTCTTCCGTACGGGTCCTCCCCGCACCCGCGGGGGTCAGCCGACCAAGCCCGCCTGAAAATCCAGACCTGCATGGTCCTCCCCGCACCCGCGGGGGTCAGCCGTCGGCCTCCCGCCCCACTGTGCTTCACCGCGCGGTCCTCCCCGCACCCGCGGGGGTCAGCCGCGAAGCGCTACAGCGGCGGCGGTCGGTTCTACGTCCTCCCCGCACCCGCGGGGGTCAGCCGCATCAGCCGTGTGCAGCAGGCCAACCCGAACCGTCCTCCCCGCACCCGCGGGGGTCAGCCGCGGGAGCAGTGCCAGCGGGAGCGCGGGACCGAGTCCTCCCCGCACCCGCGGGGGTCAGCCCGAGTTCCTGTGCCGCTGGTACGGCTACAACGGGTCCTCCCCGCACCCGCGGGGGTCAGCCGGACCTGGAGGACGTCCTGTACCACCGCTGGTCGTCCTCCCCGCACCCGCGGGGGTCAGCCGCTCCGCCCGGATGCGGCCGTCACGCTCGGCCCGTCCTCCCCGCACCCGCGGGGGTCAGCCGGTGTACCGCGTCGACTCGGTTTCGTCTCTGACGTCCTCCCCGCACCCGCGGGGGTCAGCCGTCGGCCACCGCGCCGCAGGCAGCTCCCGCCAGGTCCTCCCCGCACCCGCGGGGGTCAGCCGCTGTCCGTCGCCTCGCTTGCAGCCCTTGAGCGGTCCTCCCCGCACCCGCGGGGGTCAGCCAGTGGCCGGCTGGCTCGCGCTGGCCGTCGTCCTGTCCTCCCCGCACCCGTGGGGGTCAGCCGTGCTTGCCCGCGACCCGGGCGGCGGCGGCCTCGTCCTCCCCGCACCCGCGGGGGTCAGCCGTCACTCAAGGCGATGAGCTTCCGGGCGGCGCGGTCCTCCCCGCACCCGCGGGGGTCAGCCGGACGTCGCCGCGTTCGCCAACCGCGGCGGCGGGTCCTCCCCGCACCCGCGGGGGTCAGCCGGACGTCGCCGCGTTCGCCAACCGCGGCGGCGGGTCCTCCCCGCACCCGCGGGGGTCAGCCCAGCGAGCCTCAGGTCCAAGTCCTGAAGGTGGCGTCCTCCCGCACCCGCGGGGGTCAGCCGGCGAGCGCGGGTGCGCTGGCGATCCAGATCGGGTCCTCCCCGCACCCGCGGGGGTCAGCCGGAACCCACGTGACCCGAATCCCCCAGAAGATCGTCCTCCCCGCACCTGCGGGGGTCAGCCGGTCGGCGTCCTGTTCCTCATGCGCACCGCCTCGTCCTCCCCGCACCCGCGGGGGTCAGCCGGCACGGCAGTGGCTCGACCAGGTGACCGCCGAGTCCTCCCCGCACCCGCGGGGGTCAGCCGTGTCTACGCAGAACGACACCGGGTGCCAGCAAGTCCTCCCCGCACCCGCGGGGGTCAGCCGACAACGGAGTGGGGGACTGCGAGTGAGCGAGAGTCCTCCCCGCACCCGCGGGGTCAGCCGTGGACGAACTGGCTGCCGCCCGGGCTGCGCTTGTCCTCCCCGCACCCGCGGGGTCAGCCGGTGCTTGTCCGCCTTCAGGTGCGGCCGGTGCCGTCCTCCCCGCACCCGCGGGGGTCAGCCGACGCGAACGACGACACCGCGTTGACCTGGTCCGCCCTCCCCGCACCCGCGGGGGTCAGCCGATGCGCGCCGCCATCGAGGCCGGGGCGGATCTGTCCTCCCCGCACCCGCGGGGGTCAGCCGGACGGCGCTGGCACGGCCGGGTTCGGCCTGGAGTCCTCCCCGCACCCGCGGGGGTCAGCCGAGCCGGCGGATCCGCCGGGGGTGCGGCCGCCTGTCCTCCCCGCACCCGCGGGGGTCAGCCGCTGTGCCATGGACAGGCCGAGCTCTTCGCGCCGTCCTCCCCGAACCTGCGGGGGTCAGCCGAAGGCCGACGACGTCGCCGCAGACACGGCCGGGTCCTCCCCGCACCCGCGGGGGTCAGCCGCACCGGGAGATCCGGACCTCGCTAGGTCAGGCTGCGCTCATTCCCATGATCGACTTCGTCGCAACGCGTGTCCTGACCGCAGCATGTCTAGAAGAGGTTTATGAGTGTCTTTTATGTCAAGAGGCGTGAAACACAGACCGTCGATTAGCAGAACTCGCGTTCCAGTGAAGACCTCCTCCCCCGTCACACTCCGTCAGCCGCAGGTGCGCTCCAGCCAGCCCGCCGGAAGCCCCTCCACATGCCCGCCCCGCCTGACAGCATGTCGAGATGACTGGTGAGGTACACAACAGCAACAGCGGTTCGGTCCGGAACCTGATCCAGGCAGACAGCGTCGGCACCATCCACATCGGCTCCTCCTTCCTCCCACGCTCCACCGCCGCCGCAGCCGAGATCGATCTGCTGGACGGGCTGGCCAGTGTGGTCCAGGACCAGTGGCGGGAGGAGGCCAACGTCCGTGGTCTGCGGGGGCAGGTGCAGGTTCCGCTGGCGCTTGCGTGGGAGCTGGAGCAGGGGCACGAAGACGGGCCCGACGGGGTACGGGCCGAGTCGGTCGGGCTCGACGCTCTGGTCACGCGTGCCAAGGCGCTCTCGCCGCATCAACTGGTGATCACCGGGCCGCCCGGGGCAGGTAAGTCCTCCATCGCCGTCCTGCTCGTCCTCGAACTGCTGGGGGAGGGTAAACGGGCCTCCGTGGAGAACGTCCCCGTCATCCTGTCACTGTCGGACTGGGACCCGGAGGTGCACTTCTGGGACTGGGTCATCAAGCGGGTGTGCGAGGACTACAGGGAGCACGTCGAAGGTCTCGACCCCGGCTCGGTGAGATCGCTGGTCCGCGGACGCCGGATCGTGCCGGTCCTGGACGGCTTCGACGAGCTACCGCCGCTCGCCCGTCAGGACGCGGCGAAAGCGCTGAGCCTGTTGTTCGACACCGGGGAGACTCTGGTCCTGACCTCCCGACCGGAGGCCTATCAGCGTGCCGTCACGAAGGTCCCCCTCCTGAGGCGTGTTCCGGTGCTACGCGTCCTGCCGGTTCCGCCCGAGGCCGGGAGGAGCTATCTCGCCCGATCCTGCGATCAAGAACGCCTCGAGTCCTGGAAGCCGGTCTTCGAGGCGTTGGAGAACGATCCCGAGAGCCCGGTCGCCCAAGCCCTCTCCTCGCCCCTGATGCTGGCGCTCGCGGCGGCGGTCTACACACCGCAGGAAGCCGATCCGCGTGAGCTGCTCGACACGGAGCGGCTTCCCACGCGGCTCGACGTCGAGGGACACCTGGTGGACGGATTGGTCCCCGCCGTCTGCGCACTGGGACCACGGCCGTCCGACCTGCCCGGTCCAGTGGTGCGCCGCTGGAGGCCCACCAGGGCACCCGGGTACTGCCGCTTCCTCGCGGCCGAGCTCCACCGCCGGCGCACCCACACCATCGCGTGGTGGCAGCTGCGGAGCCGGCTGACCGAACCGGGTGTCTGGGGCGCCGTCGTCATCGTCGCAGTGGCAGTCTGCGGCACATCGGCGAGCTACGCGTTCGCAGGGCTCGCCGCCTTCTTCGGAGCCCCTCCCCCACGGCCCGGACTCGGGATCTCGGGCGTGGGCCAGGCACTCGGTGCCGTCGCCTCGGTCGCCATCATCACCACGGCGTTCGGACGAGTGCTGACGAGGCACCTGTTCGCCGGCTTCGACGACCGACCGCGGCAGCCGGCGCCCGGTACCAGCGGACCGGTCCTCCTGGCGACGGCCGCGCTGGCCACGGCGGCAGTCGGTGTGTCCCTGCCCGGCAGCACAGCGGCGTACCTGTGCGTCTTCGTCCTCCCCCTGCTGTCCGGTGTGCTGCTGACCCGCTCGTCCGAGTCCGATCTGGCGACCGGACCGACACAGCTGCTGCGCGGCGAACGCAGGATCGCCCGGGTCGAGGCCGTGGTGGTCGCTCCGGCCGTCGCGGGGACGTCCATGGCGTTCTTCCACTGGCTCTACGGTGATCCGCTGCTCATCACCGGCGGGCTCGCCATCGCCTGGTCGTGCTCGGCCGCGGTGCTGGTGGCTCTCAGCCGATGGGGCCGCTGGTACGCCACACGCCTCTACCTGGCGGGACGGCGACGTCTGCCACGGGATGTCCTCGGCTTCCTCGAGGAGGGGCGCCGGCTGGGCGTGCTCCGGCAGGTCGGCACGGTCTACCAGTTCCGGCACGCCGCGCTCAGGGACAGGCTCGCGGGTGCGGCACCAGGCGGGACGGCCGACAGCCCCGAGGCTCCACGCGAGGTGGTCCTCAGGAGCAGCGTGAGCACCGTCAGGGCCCTGCGGGCGCTGGCATCCGACCTGTCGGCGCTGACCGCCGTCTTCCTTCTGGTGGTCTCCCCGATGGCTTCGGGGCCGGAGTTCCGTGCCGATCTGCACCAGAGCCGGCTCCTGCTGCTGCGCTGGTGGCCTCTGCTGCTGGCCGGAATCGGTGTCCTCGTCCTGGGCGGACTGGCTTTGCGGGTGGTTGCGACGCGGCTGCGCATCGACGGCGAGGGCGTGCAGCTCAACGGTGGCCGTCGACTGCGGCTGCGATGGGACCAGGTGACAGAGGTCCAGGTGCGGCGGATCCGGTTCAGCCGGAACGCGGAGGACGGCGCTCCCAGTGTGAACGTCTCCTACTGTCTGGTGATGAAGCCGGTGTCCGGGCTGGCCACCCCTCGGCACCTCACCGATGCGCGCGGCTGGGTCCGGGTCTGGGAGCTGGGTTCCACCGAGCTGATGCCGCCCGAGCTGGAACGCGCGCTGACCCGCTTCGTCGGTGATCGTTGGCGCCGCGACGTCTGAGACCTGAGCTTCCGGTCTCCGGGCCGGGGACCGGCCGACGCGTTCCCGCACCGGACGCGCGAGATTTTCCGCGGAAAATTCGAGACGGCGCTGATTCGGGTGGCACGGCGCGAGGCCGCCGGTGGATGGACTCCGGCCCCGCGCCGTCACCGGCGACCTCAGGAATTTTCCGCAGAAAATCAGCGAGCAGGCCTCCCCCGGCCTCGGCTCGACATCTGCGGGTCCCTGCCCGTCAGCCGCCTCCCCGCGCCCCAGGGGCACTCATGGCATCCGATCAGCAGTCCCGCCGGACTCCCCGAGCTCGTCCTCACGGGGCCAGCGTCCCTCCACGTGCCGCTGAATGAGCGCCGCGTGCGAGAGCGGGCGAGCGGGGTCGGCGACGTCCCCGTTGGTGGTGTAGTCGAGGAGCACGACGTCGTCCTTGGCCCGGATCAGCTCGACCAGGTCGGCGACGCGGTGCTCAAGGATCCACCGATAGGACGGCAAGTAGATCCGGCGCCGAGCCGTCTCGTAGGCCAGGAGCCGGTCGCCGTCCAGGCCGGCCCGGTGGCCCTGGACCGGTCCGTGTCGGCGCACCGTCCGCTTCAGCCCTCGCATCGTGGTGATCTCAAGCCTCGTGGGGTCGACGTCGGCGTCCTGGAAGACCTTGAGGGCTTGCCAGATCCCTTCGACGGACTGGCTGGTCACTCCCTCGCTGAAGGGGACCGGGATGCCTCCGTGCGGATAGAACGGGCTCAGCCGCACCCACGGGTCCGGTCCTTTGGAGGTCACGGCGCCAGGGAAGGCGTCGGTCAGTGACGCCGTCGAGCGGCGCCGGCTGGCGATATGGATCGGCATCTGTGAACCCCCTGATCGATGACGGAAGGGATCGAGCATGCCCGAGGGCACTGACATCCGTCCCGTCACCTGAGAGCCGGCATCGTCGGCCGGCCGCCGGGACATCGGCGGAACATCGGCCGACCCAGCTGCCCCCTGCGCGCCATGCCGCTCCCCCGCCGCCGCAGGATCGTCCGTCGTCCGGACTCGGAAATTTTCCGCAGAAAATTTCGTGCCGCCGTAAGCCACGCAACGAGCCGTCGGCGACATCGTCGCCCCATCGATCTCACGGGAACACACCTGGGCAACCACCCGGGTGCGTGGAATTTTCTGCGGAAAATCGTCCGCGGCGCGCAACCTGCGCCCGCCGGCCCGGACGTCAGACCACCGCTCACCGCCCGCGTAGGATCCCGCCCCGTGCCTATGGAAGTGCCAGTCAGCGCCTGAAGTCCACGGCGGAAGAGCACCCGGAGAGGTGGACACGATCGACTGGCCGGTCCGCGCGTCGGCATTCCAGATCCTTTCCGGACGCCATCGCCGCCGTACCGGTACCGAAGCCAGCGAGGAAGCAGGCGGGGGGAGTGGGCGGAAGGCGAAGCGTTGAGTACAGGACGCCGAGTTGAGTACGGGTACTCAGGAAGAGGCCGGACCACCCCGGCCACGATACGAACCATGGGAATCGGCTTTCGGCAGGGTGGTCGGGGACGCGGGGCGGCGCTCGCGCTCGCGGGCTTCGTGGTGGTGGGTGCGACGGCGGTCGGCGGGGTGAGGGTCACCGGAGCCTGGGAGGGGGACCCGTTCCCGGCGGCCGATCCGGCCGCCACCGCCGAGCATCTGAACGACCGGACGCTGGCCGTCTACGACGCGCTCGGCCTGCCCGACGGGCTGTCGCTCGATCTACGGCACAGCCTCGGGGTGCAGGCCGACGTCTACGACTGCCACCGGCGGGGCCTCGCCCACTTCGTCGACAACCTGGAGGACACCCCTCCGCACGAGCCCCGCACGGCCGCGGTCAGCGCGGGCTTCACGCTCACCGGGCTCACGCACCAACAGGCCGCCGAGGCGATGGACCGGGCCGACGGATCCCTGACCGGGCAGGGCTGGACGGTCGGCTTCCGTGACCTCCATGGCGACATCCAACTGAAGCTGACTCCCCCGACCGTCGGTCCTGGCGGCGTCTCCGACACCGTCTTCGTCGACTACTACGACCGGAGCGGCTTCTTCACCATCGAGGCGCACGCGGAGTGCGCTCACTACCTCGACGACACAGCTGTGGACTTCGAGGGCAAGCCGGAGCACCTGGCAGACCTCTCGGTGCCGACGCGGGTCCGCCGGGACTGACCGTGATCCCCGCCGAGAGTTTTCTGCGGAAAATTCCGAGCCCGCCGGGATGGACTCGGGAGTAGCCCCGTGCCCTCGTACGACCCCGCGAGCTCCGCCAGCCACGGATGTCCGGGGTGCACGCGCGTCAGCCAGTCACCAAGGAGGTTCCGCCGTTCCCGGCCCCGTAGGGGCAGCACACCGTCGAAGTCCGGCTGGTCCTTGGGCCGGGGCCGCCTCGGCTTGAACGGCAGCACCAGCTCCGGCGCCAGGCACGGGATCCGGTCGACTGTCCGCTCGATGATCGTGTCGTACGGCAGCCGGGGCGCCTCTCGCCCCGTCGGTAGGTCCAGGTGCCGCCTTGGTGCGGCTCGCGGAAGACATCGAAGAGGAGCCGGCCGCTTGCCGGGTCGCGCGCCGAGGTCTGATGCGTGGCGGCCAGGCCTTCAGCTTCGGCTGCCGGCCAGACCACTGCCGAACCCAACGCGTCGAAGACGTAGTCGAGAAAGCTTTCCCGGAGATCCGGAACGCCGCCGCCGGAACGGCGATCTCGAACTCGCCGTGCGGACGCGTCTGGTCCAGTGCCCAGCCCGCCGCGACGCATGACGTCGCACCGACTCCGTCCAAGTGCTGCGCGACCTTCTCCGGCCGCCACGCCTCCGCCCAACAGGCACATCCAGTTCGTCCGCGTCGAACGCTACGCCGCCGGGCCGGGGAAGTCGCTCATCGTGACAACCTGCTGCCGACACGGCTTGACGGCCCGGACTCCGATCAGCCGAGCCGACAAACCCTTCGTCTTCGGGCTCCGATTTTCCGCGGAAAATTCGGTCGACTGTGGCCCCGCGCCGGGCGGAGCCCGACGGCCCCACTGGAATGCCGCACCGGCCCGGATCGCGGAGTCGTCCACGATCCGGCGTAGCGGGAATTTTCCGCGGAAAATCCGAAGAGCGCTGACGTGGGCCGGTCACGTCCGGCGGGACGTGACAATCCAGGTCGCGGAGATTCAGGCCGACAGGTCCGAGGGAAAGGCGAAGCCGGCTCCGACGACTGCGGGATCGAGGGCCAGGCTCACACGTGTCCCGCCACGGTCCGGTGACGATCTCGCCGAGGCGGTCGAGGCTGCCTTCCGTGAGCACCCGGACGCCGAGATCTATCTCAGTTTCCCCGGTCTCGGCGTTCAGCTCGCCGCCCGGGTCATGGCAGAGATCGGTGACGACCGGACCCGCTTCGCCGACGCCCGCGGCCTCAAGGCCTACGCCGGATCAGCGCCCATCACCCGTGCCTCCGGCAAGAAGAGCTACGTGGGCCGGCGCATGGTGAAGAACGACCGGCTCATGCACGCAGGATTCCTTTGGGCTCTCTCATCCCTCCGGGCCTCGCCTGGCACCAACGCCCACTACCGCCGCCGACGCGACCACGGCGGTTGGCACGCCGCCGCCCAGCGCAACCTCCTCAACCGCGTGCTGGGCCAGCTCTTCCACTGCCTTCAGAAGCGCCAGCCGTTCGACGAACAGCTCGCCTTCCACGTCTCACAGGAACCTGCCGCAGCGGCGGCGTAGCCACGGATGGAGATGCGGAGCAACGTCAGAATGGAGGCTCGCTGCACCAAGGGCCGCTCCATCGGGCGGGAGGACGGGGGTCGTGCTGCTGGAGGAGTGCCACGGCGTCGTCGATGCGGCCGAGGTCGATGAGGTAGCCGGCCAGGTCCGTGCGGTTGGCCGAGATGTGCCTGTCAAGGAGGACGACGGCCTCTTCCGTGCGCCCGGCGCCGTGCAGCACCCTGGCGATGTGACCGACGGCGTACGAGGTGTCGCCCTCGGGATGAGCCCGTGCCTGCTCGACCGCCGCGTCGGCCCCGGCGCTGGCGGCGATCAGCGGCAGGCGGATCCAGAACAGGTCCCACTCTTCCTCGCCGCCGCGGCTGGCCTTCAGGTCGTCGAGGTGGGCCAGGCCGTCGTGAGGACGGCCTTGGTCAAGGCAGAGGTCGGCCAGGGTGTGGAGGATCCAGTCCTCGCCGGGGCGGGTGTCGGCCTGGGCACGCATCACGTCGATCGCCTCGTCACCGCGGCCGTGTCGGACCAGGAGCTGCGCGAGCTCGTACGCAGCGTTCGGATCGTCAGCTGCGGCACCGTCTGCCTGCCGGTAGAGCGCGACCGCGCCTTCGACGTTGCCTCGCTCCTCCAATACCTCTGCCAGGCGCTGCGTGGCGTGCCCGTGGTCGTCGGACGCCGCGTACTCGCGCAGTTCGTCGAGCCGGCCGTGTCTAGCCAGCAGATCGGCGAGCTGGTCCCGGCCGTTGACGGAGGTGACATGCCGGGTGCGCAGCAGGGCGATCGCCTCGTCTGTCCGGCCTTGACGCTCCCGGATTTTGGCGAGCAGGCCGAGTGCGGTGTCGGCGTCCAGGCCGCTGCGGCAGCACCACGGGGAATCGCAGCGGTGATCGGCCGGGATGCGGTCGGACAGCAGGAGGGCGGCGTCTTCGTCCAGGCCGGCGACATCGGCGACATCGACCAAGGCGGTGGCGAGGACCCAGTCCTCGATTCCGGTGCTCAACAGCTCGAACGCCTCCGAGGCACTGCCGTTACGGGCCAGCAAGCGCGCGAGGAACTCAAGCGCCTGTCCCCCGGCCGCCGCGTATGGGCGACTCAGTGCAATCGCCTCCTGCGCCCGCCCCCAGCTCTCCAACAGCTCCGCCTGGGCCCGGGCAGCCGGCCACCATCCGGTGGCGACGTACGGAGCGAGGACCTCCAGCGCGTCGTCCCGCTGGCCGCGCTCATCAAGGAGTTGGGCCCACGCCCGTGCGCAGAACCACTCGCCCAGGCCGGCCTGTGATTTCACCTCTCGTTCGTGGCCACGTTCAAGAAGCTGGGCGACCAGCGGAGGTGGGATACAGCCGGACCGAGTCCTGGCCTGACGATCAAGATCAGCAGCGTCCACGGCACCGCACCCTAAACCCCATCACCGACAGGCGGTCAAAAGTCCGCACGCCGCACGGTCAACTCGGGGTACCGCTTGACGCCCTAGCTCCCTGAGATGTCTTCTCCGGGAGGCGGGCCTCCATGACGGCCGGGTCGAGCACGAGGCTGCGCTCGCGTGCCTCGTCGGCGGCGGCCGGGTCCGGGTCGGCGAGCAGGGCGGCGCGCTGCTCGGGCGTCAGCCAGATCCAGGGCGGGCCGGCCTGGCGCCGCAGTTCGGGGTCGGGGTGGGTGGCCATCCGGCGGCGGAAGGCCGGCGGGATCTGCCCGGAGCCGGCCGGCTCCGAGGCGACCTCGGCCGTCGTGAGCAACTGCCCGTCGGGGAAGTCCTCGTCCCGGGCCGTCAGCAGCGCCTCCAGCGCGGCGTCCGGCAGCGGCGCGACCGCCCCGGGCCAGAGGGGCCTCGGTCCGCCCGCGAGGGCGGCGCGCACCATGGCGTGCGGGTCGCGCGCCAGCCGCCCGCGCTCCTCGGGCGCCGCGTACCGGTTGCGGGCGAAGTGCCGCCGCACCACCCGGTCCGGATGCGCGAGTACCGCCTCGACCACCTCGGCCGGTAGCGCCCGCTGCCCGCACAGTACGGCCCATGCCGCCCGGCCCTGCGGTGCGAGCAACCGCAGCAACACCTCGGAGGGCGCGGCCGGGTTGGCGGCCGCGCCGCGCAGCCGGGCCTCGGTGAGGGGAGAGGAGATCATCGGATCAGTCTGGCGGACGGCCGGCATCAGTACGTCCACACGGTCGCTACGTCCGTCGTGCCACTAGCTAAAGGCCCGCCTGGGTGAGCAGGTGCTCCATGCACTCAGCGGGAAGGAACGGCGAGGCGCTGGCGGCCTCCGCGACGCGCTCCGAGGAGTCGGCGATGAGGCGGTGCAGGGAGGAGAGCGGGAGGTTTCGGTGGGCCGCGACCGCGTGGCGGACGCGGTCGTCGGGGTCGGCGGCAAGCTTCTCGGCGAGGTCCGGGGGCAGGTCCGGGTCGCGGGGCGCGAACGAGCGGAGCCGGGACTCGGGGTCGGTGGCGAAACGGCGCAGGGTTGCCGGCGGGAACGTCAGGACCTCCGCCTTGTCCCACCAGAACGTGACCCGCCGAGGGCGGTAGCGGCGCTCGATGCTTTCGGCGGTCTTGGGGTCGACCAGGTGCGGGGCGGTGTGGGCCATGGTGAGGCGGACGATCTCCTCCTCATCCTCGAGCAGTCGGGCCACTGCGTCGAGGGGAAGGGTTCTGCCGGCAGCCGCCGAGACTCGGAAGCTGACATAGGGCGAGTCGATGTGCGGCAGCGGATCGGCCGTCACCCATGGCAGGCGCAGGATCCGCAGTTCCGTGGGTGCGAAGGCGTTCCGATACCGCTGAAGGACTGTCCCGTCGTCGGCTTCAGGGGCCGGATCGGGCATCGAACGCGAGATTTCGTGGACCGAGGCGTGGATCTGTGCGCGCAGGGGCTCCGGCGTGTCGGGTCGGGCGAAGACCTTCACCCGGACACTCAAGGCCGGATCGACGGCCAGGACCTCGCGGACCGACGGCGGCAAGCCGGGGTGCCGGGCGAGTTCGGCGCGTACGTCGCTGTCCGGGTCTGCGACGAGCCGCTGGAGCGTGTCTGTGTCGAGAACGGCGTGGACCACCGCCCCCGCCCGAGTCACGGGATCGGACAGCAGGGCCGGCAGCAGGTCCGAGGGCGGTATCGGATGCGGCCGGTGCGCGAAGGAGGTGGAACAGGCCGCGGCGCGGACCTCAGCTTCGGGATCGGTCAGCAGGCTCCTGCGGACGGCTTCGGGCGCCTGTGTCCAGTACTTCGCCAGCGCGGCTCGGACCTTGGCGTCGGAGTCGACGGCGAGGCGGGCCCGGAGGTCGGACGGCGTGTGATGGCTTTGGGCCAGGTACGCGCGGACCCGGGGATCCGGATCGTCGAGGAGCTGCTCCAGCATCTCCCGCGGCGCGGTCGCGGCGCGCATAGCGAGCGCGGACCGCACCGCGCTGTCCCGGTGCGCGGCCAGACGGATGCGGAACCGGTCCGGCAGGCGGTCGTTGAGCGCCAGGCTGTGCAGGAGCCAGGGATCGTCGATCGCGATGATCTCGGCGATCATGTCGTCGGTCAGGTCCGGCCGGCTCGCCACTTTCCCGTAGCCCTGCCGCCATGCGAACAGTCGCCGGACCATGGAAGCCGGAAGGGCGGGGTTCAGTGCCAACCCCTCCATCACCATGTCGAGGTGGACCGGAGTCAGGGCGTCAGCGTCCATGCGGCCAGGATGCCAGGAGGGCTTCGAGCCGAAGACCTGGGCTGCGGGTCCGCACCGGTCAAGGCTCATTCAAGGGGCGGGACGCACGGGCCCAGGGGAGAGGAGCCCGACTCCCCCTCGGGAGCCCACGGGTTCGTCCTGTGCCCCCGGTCCGTACCGGACTGCCACGGAAGGCGGACTGCGGCCCGGTTGGTGCCATCGGCGCCGCCAGCCCTGATCGGGATCTCGCCGAGCGGTGTCAGCGCCGTGCTGGATCGTTCGGCCATGCTGATTGCGACTGACGAGCGCGGCCACCTGGTGAAGCGCCCGTCCACGCCGGCCATCGAAAGGATGCTGGCCGACCTGGGGCGGGGGAACGCCCACCTGATCCTCGAGCGGGTGGAGGAGGAGCGGCCCGGAGATCGGTACATCCAGGTCCGGCTCCGCGAGGACAACGTCTTCCAGCTCGAGTACAGGGACGGTGTGGTCGAGCTGCACTACCAGACGCTGACGATCTCTCAGGAGAAGGTCCTCGGGGCGCTGCTCGGCTGGGCCGGTGCGAAGCCGGGCTGGCGGGACCGCTTCATGTGGAACAACATCGGTGAGCGGTTCGGCCCCCGGCACTGCGAATCCCGGGAGCCGTCCGGCGGCACGAAGCCCTCGACCGGCCCGGAACCGGTCTGACCGGGGCGGTCGCGGTTCGGTGGCACGAACCGCGGAGTGGTCCGCCTCCAGTGGCACTCGATCAGGGACCGCTCCCACCCCGGTCGGCCGTCCGGGGCCACCGAATTTTCCGCGGAAAATCGTCCGGCTGGAGACCGTTCACGATCCGCGAGGCGGGGGAGTTGGCCCCAGGGAACAGCAACACTGGGAGTCCGACGCCGTGTGCTGGGCGGGTCGCACCTTCGCTCGGTCGCCGACGGCTACGGGCCGGAAAACCGCTGGGTCCGCCGCTGAACAGCCGGTACGGTACGGGAACGATCTTCGGGGGGTGACCTGGTGCGGCCGATGCTGTTGGTGGACGTGGACGGACCGCTGAACCCGAACGCGGCGAAGCCGTACCGCCGTCCCGAGGGCTACGAGACGCACCGGCTGATGACACCGCGGTGGGAGGCGGCCGAACGCCGCAGGCTCCGGGAGTGGGGCCTGGCCCACAAGGCGCCGAAGCCGCTGCGGGTCTGGCTCAACCCGGCGCATGGTCCGGCTCTCGCCGCCCTGCCCTTCGACCTGGTGTGGGCGACGACGTGGGAGGAGGAGGCCAACACCTTCCTCTCACCCGTCCTCGGACTGCCGACGCTGCCGGTCATCACGTGGCCCGATCCGCGTCCGCAGCCCGGCGGCGGCGTGTTCTGGAAGACCCCGGCGATCGTGGAGTGGGCACAGGGCCGCCCGTTCGCCTGGGTCGACGACCTGATCACGGACGCGGACCGCGACTGGGGCCGGGCCCACCACCAGGTCCGGCGCTCCTCCACCGCGTCGATCCGAAGACCGGGCTGACGGCGGAGGACTTCGTTCTCCTGTCGGACTGGGCACGTCTGGTGGTCTGACGGGCCGGCCCGGTCAACGTTTCTGCCCCCGAGTCCACTCGCCGCCCGGAGGCAAGCCCCCGGGTCAGGCGAACCGCAGCTCGCCGGCCATCGCGGCCGCCAGCCACTGGTTGAGGCCGATCCCCAGCGGTCGGCAGTCCCCGTCCGAGGCGGACCACATCGCACCGTCCGGCTCGCGGAAGTCGATCAGCGACCACATCGCGCAGCCCCAGTCGTAGAGAGGCACCACGCCGTCCGGTACCCCGCCGGTGGGGTCGGGTCCGTGCTCGTAGGACTCCGCGACGTGCTCGTCCCGCTGCCCCACGTCGACCGGCAGCACTCCGTCCAGGGTGCCGAAGCCGCCGTTGGACACCTCGGTGTACAGACGCCGCAGGAGCGGTGGGAAGGCGAATCCGATGACGCGTTCCGCCTCGGCCACGGCCTCGTGCGGGGCGGGTGGGGGAGCGTGCCGGTCCCGGGCGATCCTCCGGCAGGCTTCGACGATCTCGTCATCGGTCACCGGGGGATCGTAGTGCGCGGCTCGGACAGTCGAGCCGTCGACAGCGACAACGCTCCCCGGGGCCCGACGGGCCCGCACAGTGCCGCCGACCGGCGCATCGCGCACCCGACGACATCCACGGAGCCCTCCTCGCTCCGGGTAGCGCACTCATCTGCCGGGGGCGCCTGTCACAGTCCGCCCGAGCCCTCGCTCTCCTTCAGCAGCCACTCGGCAACCGAAGGGGCACGGTCGAGGAGCCGGCTGACCTGTATGGCTTCTTCCCGTGAGGTCACCCGCGGCAACGGGGCGAAATCGTCGGGGAGCACGTCCAACAGGCTCATCACCTGCTCTCCCGTCCGCACAACGATCAGCAGCTCGCACCGCAACTGGTGCGGAACGCCCGGGCGGTGGGAGAGGCCGTGCCAGAGAGCCGGTCGCAGGTAGTGAGTTCCGTCGGGTGCCGCATTCGCCTGCAACCACGTCGGGTCCAACCGCTGGTTCAGACCGAGGTCACACGCCCGCCTCTCAAGTCCGAACAGGGACGCCGAATCGACGGCCTTCATCTCGCGTGGCAGGGGCTGATCGACGTGCATGGCCCCATGCTGCCCGACGGCACTCCACCACGAGGAACCGGCCCCGAGCGGTCACTCCGTCATGAGTTCTCAGGCGGGCTGGTGAGGGCTTCACCGGGATGAACCCGTGCCGCGAAAGCCGCCAGTACAACGGAGGGGGTGCCACCCGGGACTCGGGTGGCACCCCACCGCCGTCGACCGACGCGCTCAGGCCTTCGGAAGCGTTATCCCCAGCTCGAGCATCGCCGGGGAGGCCGGGCCGCCCTCGGAGCGCTCGGTCTTGTAGCCCTTGACCCCGGGGGCCACGGTGCGCGGGTCGACGGCCTCCGACGGGGCGCCGGTGGAGTACAGGCCGTCCGGGTCCTGGTCGCGGTCGTGGGGGAGCAGCCAGAAGACGCGGCGGCGGAAGGTGCCGGAGGCGCGGGAGGACTTGGCGTCGGGGCCGAGGATCGCGTAGCCGACCATGCGGCCGTCGCGGTGGTAGGCGGGGCGGCCGCGGCGGGTGGTGAGCCGGTCCAGCGACTGACGGACGTAGTCGAGGTCGGAGGTGTCCTCCAGCCAGACGAGGTCGGTTTCGTGGGCGAGCTCGGCCGGGTCGATCAGCGCGCTCACGCGGTGTGCTCCTCTGTGTCGTCAGTGATCAGGCCGATGCCCGGGTAGTACTTGCGGCTGTTGGACAGGACCATCTCCTTGGGAGAGGTCATACCCAGTGTCTCGCGGACTCGTGCGGCGAAGGCCCGCCCGGATACGGGATTGGCCCCCTCGAATCCGCACCACCGGGTGTAGGCGCCGAAGAGCTGGGCCTGTTCGGCGCGCATGCCCTCGCCGGTGACGCAGGCCTCCTTGAGGAAGCGGCCGACGTGGTCCTCGGTCTCCGCGTAGGCGGTGGTGGCGGTCTGGACGGCCTGCGGGCCGGCGAGGTCCTTCTCCCCGGCGAAGTAGCGGCGGGCGCCGTCGATGAGCCAGGCGAGGATGCCCGGGCCTTCCTCGGCGACCAGGACGTGGGCGAGGTTGTCGATCTTGCGTTCCTCGGGGACGACCCGTTCGAAGGGGATCAGGCGCATGCGCCGCCAGAAGGCGAAGCCGCCGGTGCCGACCTCGGGGCGGTGGTTGCCGAGCAGCCAGAGCTTGTGGGTGGGCTCGAAGGAGAAGAAGTCCTGGCGCATCCGGCGGGCCTTGATCTTGTCGCCGCCGGTGAGCAGCTTGACCCGGGCCTCGTCGAAGCGGTCGCCGGGCTTGAGCTCGGAGCAGACGATGATGCGCCGGCCGTGGAGCTCGGCGAGGTCGGTGGGGTGGCCGTCGAAGGTCTTGGCCATGAGGAAGCCGGGCGGGGCCGCGTCGGCGTAGTCGCCGAGCAGCTGGATCATGACGTCGAGGAGGACGGACTTGCCGTTCTTGCCCTGGCCGTAGAGGAAGGGCATGACCTGGGCGCCGACGTCGCCGCTGATCGAGTAGCCGAGCAGCAGGTGGAGGAAGTCGCGGGTCTGGCGGCCTTCCTTGTCGTCGCCGAAGGTGTCGGTAAGGAAGCGGTCCCAGCGCGGGGTGGGCATCCGGGCGGGGGCGAGGGTGGTGGAGCGGGAGTGGTGGTGGACCTTCGGGTCCGGCGGCACGATGGCGCCGGTGCGCAGGTCGACCACGCCGCCGGGGGTGCACAGGGCGTAGGCGTCGGCGTCCAGGAGGGCGGCGTTGAGGACCATGCCGGGCGCGGACTTGGCCTGGGCGAGCATGGCGTTCATGCCGGAGGTGGACAGGGCGCGGCGGCGGTGCCGGCGCAGGTCGGTGTTGGTGTAGAGGCCGCGGGGGTCGTGGGTGGCGATGCTCTCGGCCATCTCGCCGGCGGCCCACAGGACGGTGTCGTCCTCGTCGAGCTGCCAGCGGTGGGTGGACCAGCGGTACCAGCCGATGCCGGGGACGTGGCGGTAGTCGCGTCCGTAGAGGTGGACGAAGAGCTTGGCGTTGCCGCGGTCGGAGAGGGAGTCGGGCAGCAGGCCGTGGGCGCTGGCCTGTGGGCCCGCGTGGGGGGCGGCGTGGGGGGCGGTGTGGGCCCGGGCGGCCGGTGCGCTCGGTGCCGCGGTGTGGAAGGGCTGCGCGGGTCCCTGGACGGTCTCCTCGGCGGGCTCGTCGAGGAGGCTGTCCTGGACGACGGCGCCGTGCCAGGGGGCTTGGGAGGGGCCTGGGACCGGCGGGTACTCCAGGATCTGCTGGGCTGCGGCCACGGGGTCGAAGACCGTCCTCTTGCGGGTGCTGTCGGTCATCCGCGGGCCTTCCCGATGTGCAGGGGCTGCCGGGCGCCGGCGGCGAGGCCGGAACGGATGACGGCGGAGCTGTGCCGGTCCTGGGCGGGCCGGGCGGTGCGGGCCGCGTCGAGGAGGAGCTGCTCGGCGGCGGCGTGGGTCAGGTGCCCGGCGGAGACGAGGCCTCCGACGGTGTAGGCGGCGCGGTTGAGCTTGCCGGTGAATCCGGCTCCCTCGGGGGTGGTGGCGCAGTCGGTGACGTCCTGCAGGACGGTGTCGAGGACGCGTTCGGCTCCGCGCTTGCCGCCGCCGGCGGCCACCACGGCCTGGCGGGCGCGGTCGGGGACGGGGGCCGGGACGGGGCGCTGGATGTCCTGCCTGACCTTCAGGTGCCCGGTGCGGACGAGTTCTTCGGCGAGCCACCGGGGGAGTGGGGCGGGGGTTCTCGCACCGGGCAGGGGCGTGTAGGTGCCGGCGGCCGTGGTCGTGCCGGGGGCGACGATGTAGCCTCCGTGGGCGCGGACGTCGACCTGCCAGGCCAGGGCCCGCCCGGTGGAGGAGCCGGTGGAGCAGGTGAAGCGGTGGCGGGTGTCGTCCAGGTACCAGATGTGCAGGCCGCCGGAGGGGGTGCGCACGCGCAAGGTGCCGGTGTCCTCGGCCGGGTCGGGGCAGTGGCGCAGGGCGGCCAGCAGGGCGAGGGTGTGGTAGCCGTTCTCCAGCCCGCCGAGGTCGACGTGGTCGTGGATCGGGATGCCGGGCAGGATGCGGTCCCTGGCGGGGACGGTGGCGGGGTGGCTGTCGACGTCGATGACGACCAGGTCGGCCGGGCCGCAGGCGACGCCGGTGCCGAAGTCGGGGTTGGTCCGCCACCAGGCGGTGATGACGTCCTGGTCGAGGGTGGCGGCGTGGAAGCCGTGGCACCAGCGGCCGGCCCCGGGGCACGGGCACTCGGTGGGGGAGTGGGGGGAGTCCTGGCAGGCCTGGCAGTTCGCGGGCGGGGTCTTGCGGCCGGGGGCCAGCGGATGGACGGGCCAGCCCTGGGCGGCGCACCAGCGGGCGACGGCCAGCGTGTCCGGCTGGCGGCCCGTTCGGTCGCTCCCCACGGCCTGCGGCGCCGTCACGCGGGTCCCTCCCCCTCGGTTCAGTAGCTGCTTCAGCTTGCTTCGGTCGCTCGGTAGCTGTCCGACGTTCGGTCGCTCGTTCAGTCGCTGAGGGCAAAAACCCAGGTCAGGGCACCGGTGAGCGCCGAATCAGCGACTGAAGCGACCGAAGTCCAGAAGATAGCTCACACAGACTATCCGAGCGAGGACGTGCGCACGCGGAGTGGCGGACCTCGCGGGGGAACTGAGCGACCGAACCCTGGGGCAGCGACCGAGCCACTTCGGTCGCTGTTCTCGGTCTGTCGGCGTTTCCGCAGGTGGAAGCCGTTTTTTCCAGCCGAACAGCGACTGAAGCGACTCAAGCCCGGGTCTATAACGCGCACACGCACACGGGAATGTCTTCATATACCCGAACTTGAGTCGCTTCAGTCGCTGCGGAGGTAGGTTAACAGCCTCTGACCTGCGGTTTTGTCCAGCGACTGAAGCTCAGCGACCGAAGCTACCGAGTCTCTCCCGCCCGGTCGCTCGGCGTGTCGCGCGTGTCGGAGCTGCTTGGAAGACCCCGTTGTCGGTCGCTTGGGTCGCTTCAGTAGCTCAGCCCCGGACCGGAAGGCAGCCCCCTGCCCCCTGGAACCGCAGTTCGATCTACGGACTTCTGTCCGGAAAAGCCGCTGCTTCGGTCGCTTGAGTCGCTTCGGTGGCTCCGGTTCGCCCGTGCGTACCGCAGGAGAACCGGCACTGGCGAGGTCCCTCGAGGCGGCCGGCACGCAGCACCCACCCCCCGACAGGGACGAGTGCGTCGCTTCGGTCGCTGCGGCTGAGCTCCAGGAGCGGCCGTACCACCTCCGAGCCCGGCCGACCGTCTCCCCTGACGGGCGGTTCCCAGCGACGGAAGCGACCCAAGCGACCCAGGTACGGACCTGTCCGACGTCCGTGAGCCGCGCAGCCACCGAAGCGACCCAAGCGACCGAAGCCACGGCACGCAGGTCCGGTGTTCCGTCGTCAGGGAAACCGCTTCCGCACCGTCAGCCCCGTCTGGTAGACCTGGCCCCGGTGACGCCATCTCCCGCCCGGCGGGACCCGCGTCACCGTCAGACCGCAACCACCGAACTCACCGCTTCGCGGCGGAGAGTCGAGCCGTGGAGGACCACGACGTGTCCGTCGTCGCCGTGTACGTCCCCGCTCCGTCGAAGCGGAACTTCCAGATCGGCCTGCGCGAGTCCCTATGGGGCTGGAAGCGCGATACCGCCGACAAGGCCGACACCCCGCGAGTCCTGGCCGCGCTGAAGCCCGGCGACTACATCCTGTTCGGCCACCGGGGACCGAACGCCCGTGTCCCCGCCGGCGACTGGGCCGACGCGGTCCTGCGCGAACTGGCCGTCGCCCAGGTCACCGGGACCGTCTACCCCGACCAGAGCGAGGTCTGGCCCGACGACGTCTACCCGGTGCGCGTCCCCCTGGACGTCCTGGACCTCGAGTCCGCCGTCGCCGGAGCACAGCTCGGCGCCGCCGCCATGGAGGCCTTCCGCCTCTCCGCGAACAAGCAGGGCGCCCCGGTCCCCGTCGCCGACCCCGACGTCATGACCAGGCTGGTCGACTCCATCGAGCACCAGCCGGCATCCCCTGAGGAAGCCGCCGCCGAGCAGCCGCCGCTCCCCGTCTCCTGGCACGGCCCGACCTCCGCCCAGAACCAGGACCGCTACCTCGACCTGGGCGACAACCTGGACCGGGCCGTGGTCACCTTCGCCCGCCGAGAGCAGGCCCGGCTCCGCCGCGAGAAGTTCAACGGGGCCGGCTCCATCCGCTGCGACCTCTGTGGGCGGACGCTGCCCTCCCGGCTCGTCCGCGCGGCCCACGTGCGCAAGAGGTCACGCTGCAACCTCGAACAGCGCTCCCACCTCGCGAACCTGATGGCCGCCTGCCTGCTCGGCTGCGACGCCCTGTTCGAGGACGGCTTCATCCGGGTGTCCCCCGAGGGCATCGTGGAGGTCTCCCCCAAGGGCGCCGCCTCCGCCGACCTCCTCACCGTCGCCAAGACCCTCGAAGGCCGCCGCTGCACCGCCCACACACCGGAGAGCGCCGTGTACTTCGACTGGCACCGGAACAACTCCGCCGCGCCGCCGGCCCCCGAACCCGCCCTGACCGGACCCGCCGCACCCGTCCTCTGAACACCATGCGAGGGCGCAGCCCCCTCGAGGCCCTCACCTCCGACGGCACCCTCCCGTGACGTCCTGTCAGACACCGGTGATATGCATCGGTCATGTACGTACACCGGGGGGTCATCGGCGACGTCGCGCGGCGAGCCGCGCAGCCGGCGTTCATCGGCGAGTGCACGAAGCGGTTCGAAGCCCTGCACGGCGCGGAGCCGGGGCCGCAGGAGATCGCCAGCTGGCAGCGCAGCTGGCCGGTCCTCCTCGACGCGTTGGTGCGCGCGGGACTCGGGGACCTCGACGTCCTGCTGGAGCTCTCCCTCCCGGGGACGGGCGAGCGCGTCGACGCCGCGGTCGTCGGCCAGGACGCGGACGGCATCCTGACCGTCGTGGTGGTCGAGCTGAAGCAGTGGACGTGGGCCCGGCCGTCACCGGGACTCTCCGCGTCGCTGGAGGTCGGTGGGCGGACCGTCCCCCATCCCGCCCGCCAGGTCGGCGGCTACGTCCACTACCTGCGGGACTGGGCCGACGGCGGCAGCGGCGTACGGGCCAAGGGCACGGTGGTCCTTCACAACGCCCCCGCCGACCTGATCGACCGCCTGCGGGGCATGGCCTCCGCCGGTGGGCCGAGCGCCGAGTTCCCCCTCCTCGGCCGCGACGACCTCGCGAGCAGTGTGCCCGCCGAGGAACTCGCGCGACGCCTCGGCTGCGCCGGCCTCGGGCCCGCACCGCAGGACGCCGTCGACCGCTTCCTCGAAGGCCGCCACCGGCCCTCCGAGCGCGTCCTGGAGCGGCTGGCGGCCAACATCGAGCGCCGCCGCCAGTTCTTCCTCATCGGCGAACAGGACCGGGCCCGTCTGGCGATCCTCGACGCCGTCACACAGGCGGCCGCTCACCGGACCCCCACCGACGGGGAAGCGCGGCCGGGCGCCATGGTCGTCGTCACCGGCGGCCCGGGGACCGGCAAGACGGCCATCGCCGCCCGCGTCATGGGCGACCTGTGCGGCACATCCGGCAGCAACCCCCGCCTGCTGACCCCCTCCGGCACCCTCACCCGCCAGCTCCAGCGGCTGCTCAGCGAGGACGCCCGCGGCCTCGTCGCGACGTTCAAGAACAAGAATCCAGGCGGCCTGGACAAGAGCAGCGTCGTCCTCCTCGACGAGGCCCACCGCGCCGCCACCTACCCGGACCAGCGCGGCCCCGGCTTCCCCATCGTCCTGCGCAAGCTCCTCGAACAGGTCGCCGTCCTCGTCCTGTTCCTCGACGAGCGCCAGATCGTGCGCCCCACCGAAGGCCTCAAGGCCGACGAACTGGAACACCACGCGCACGCCGCCGGGGCGGCGTTCCGGCGTATCGACCTCGACACCCAGTTCCGCTGCAACGGCTCCCAGGCCTACCACCACTGGGTCGACACCCTGTTCTCCGAGACCGGCACCCCACTCCCATGGAGCGGCGCCGGCTACGACCTCGCCCTGGCCGCCGACCCCGAGACGCTCGCCTCCTGGGTCGACGGCCACACCGCGCGCGGCCACAGCGCCCGGATCACCGCGGGCTTCTGCTGGCCCTGGAACGCGACCGACGTCCCCCCGCTCGAGCCGGAGGTCGCCATCCGCTGGCACGGCCCGGACCACGACGAACGCTCCTGGGCCCGCCCCTGGAACCTGCGCGCCGAACAGCCCGTCCCCGGCTTCCCCGACGTCCCGGCCCGCCCCTACTGGGCGACCGACCGCGGCGGCCACGACCAGGTCGGCTGCATCTACACCGCCCAAGGCCTCGAATACGCCTTCGGCGCCGTCATCCTCGGCCCCGACCTCGTCCGCCGCCGCGACCGCTGGCAGGCCCACCCCGAAGCCAGCCACGACGCCCGACAGCTGCGCACCCTCCCGCCCGAGCGCTACCGGTTCTACGCCCTGAACACCTACCGCGTCCTCGCCACCCGGGCCACCCGCGGCACCCGCCTCTACTCCACCGACCCCGAGACCCAGGCCTACCTCGCCTCCCTGCTCCCCGGCACCTGACGCGGCGAGCCCCCCGGGGGCCGACCCCTCGGACCGTGAGCCGCACCCGGCCCCGGCCCCGGCCCCGGCCCGGGTCGACAGGCAGCCGGCCGGCGCCGAGCGCGGCCAGCAGGCCGTTCGGATCGGTCCCGGGACTGACCGTCCGCGGCACTCCGTCGTGCCGCACCCTGCAGGAGGCCGAGGCCCGTTCCAGCGGGTCGGTCAGCCACAGGACGCGCGGCGGGTGCGCCGCAGGTGGGCGGCGAAGGCCTCCGCCTCCTGGCTGGCCCAGGTGTTCGGCGCGGGTCCGTTCACGCCGTTCGACATCACAGCTTGTCCACTGCACGCCGCGGCCCGCACCACCGGGCACCAGCACGCCCCCGAGCCCCAGCCGTGCACAGCATTCCGCCCCGACGAACAGGCCCACGATGAACGAGCTGAACCGGCGCTCGGAGCGGGTACCGCCGCCAGCGGCTCAGGCCGCCCGACCTGACCCAACGACCGGCACCGGTCCCACTGCGGCCCCGAAGGTCTCCGAGGGCGGCTTGTCGGTGGCGTCGTGTTGGGTAGCGTTATGACTGTCCACGACCTCATCGCCGCCTTGCCCCGACCTGACGACCTGCGGGCCCGCTGCCGCGCTGTGGCACTGCTCGACGCGATCGTCTCCGTGCCGTACGCCCCCGGCCACACCTTCACCGTCGACTGGCGCTCGGGCGTCGACCTGGCCTTCATGGACACCGGCTCCGGTGACCAGTACGCCGTCGTATTCGACCCGGCCGGCGTGTTCCTCTATGGCTTCGACCACGAGAGCGACGCCACGCCATGGCGCGAGGAGGACCGCGCCCACTGGCCCGGACTGCTCGACGGGCTGCCCGCCTCACTCGCGCCCTACGCACAGGCGGAGGAATTCCTGTTCGACGGCTTCTTCGACGCGACCGTGTGCGCCTGGTACGAGACCGGATCCACCGCCTGGCGATGCGGGCCGGTCGAGTTCGCCGACGGCGACACGGACGGTGCCGACTGGCTCTTCGACCTCCTCACCGCGCCTGACGGCACTCGGGCCTTCGCCGACTACGCCCAGGACTACTACACGCGCACCGTCGACGAGGATGCCGTCGCGGCCGTCCTCAACGGCGCCCCGCTCGACCGCCGCACGGTCACCGCGCTCTCGGCCCGCGGCGACTTCGCCACCATCGCCGGCGAAGCCCGCGCCCTCGGGTACCCCGTAGATGACAGCTGACGGCCACCCCGATGCCTACCGTCTTCACAGACCTGCTGGGGGAGGCTGTCTGGGAGGACGAGCCGTTCCGGTCCGCGCAGAAAAACCTCTAGGCGTACCTCACGGGTCTGCACGGGGCCGTCGGCGGCGTGGCGCCCGCCTGGTCCATGCGGCCCTGATGCGGTCCGGCCGCGAGGCGGCGGCCCGCGGGAGGACCTGGCCGCGGTTGCCACCCCGGTGCCGGGCCAGCCGTGCGATTCTGAGGCTGGGTATGTGCTTGCGCGCACAAGCACATTAGGGAAGTGCGCTCATGATGAGTGCTTCGGAATGGGTGAGCCATGAGGGGCAGCGGACACGCGAGTGAAAGCGGTCAGCAGAGGGCCCGGTGTTCGGTGCGGAACTTGCTCGGTGCAGGAAGGCCCGCAAGCCTGGACCAGCGGGTCTGTGCATGAAGGGCCCCGTGGAGGCGGCTGCTCCGTCCCGGCAGCCGCATTGACGGTCCGCGCCTGTATGGTCGTTCGAGTCGGCTGCCGGTCGTTTCCGCACCATCAGCCCCACACGGTGCGGCAAATTGGGCCTGACCGCGCCATTCTGCCACCGCACTTGCTTCGGAGAGACCTAATGCCTGCCCCTGATGCCCCTGACACCCTGGACCTCTTCGCCGGGCCCGGCGGCTGGTCTGAGGGGCTGCGCGCCTTTCACGGCATCACTGACATCGGGGTCGAATGGGATGCCGCGGCCTGCCAGACGCGAGCGAGTGCGCGACACCGGACTGTTCGTGCGGACGTCGCCCAGATCGCGACTGCGCCAATGGCCGGCCGTATCCGTCGTCTCATCGCGTCTCCGCCCTGCCAGGCTTGGTCGCGGGCAGGCAAGCAGCTCGGACTCGAGGACCAACCCCTAGTTCACCAAGCTATCGATGACCTTGCCCGCGACCGTGATACACGGGCGGAGCTGCTGGCCGCTTGCAAGGACCCCCGTTCCCTCCTCGCTGCTGAGCCCATGCGCTACCTCAGCGGTCTGCGCCCCGAGGACGTGGTGATGGAGGAGGTCCCCGACGCCCTCCCCCTGTTCCGCCACTATGCGGAGGTGCTCCGCAGCTGGGGCTACAGCACCTGGTGCGGCAACCTGAACGCGGCCGACTACGGCGTCCCGCAGAGCCGACGCCGCGCCATCCTTATCGCGTCGAGGCTGCGCACCGCACAGCCTCCCGAGCCCACCCACACCGAATACGGGGAGGAAGGCAGCCTCTTCGGGGAGGCGCGCGCCCGCTGGGTCTCCATGGCGGAGGGCATCGGCTGGGGTGCCACCGACCGGCCGGCCCCCACAGTCACTGCCGGAGGGGGGAAGACCGGCGGTGCCGAGCCCTTCCCGACCCAGGCCCGCCGCGCTCTTGCCGAGTCCCGCGACCGAGGCTTGTGGAAGGGCCGCACCGCCGCACCCGACACAGCGCGCATCACGGTCCAGGAGGCGGGCCTGCTGCAGTCCTTCCCCGCAGGCTATCCGTGGCAGGGAACCCAGACGAAGCAGTACGAGCAGGCGGGCAACGCCGTGCCGCCTCTGCTTGCCGCACACGTCGCTGCTGCGGCATTCGGCCTGCCTCAGCCGCGACCCGCGGTAGCGGCGGCAGTCTGAGAGCGGTCTGCACGGCCCTCGACATCTTGCTGGGCGTAGCGTCCCTGGTTCCTGCCCGCGAAGTACGGCTTGTAGAAGGGGCCTACACCCGGCTCCGGTACTGGGCGATCGACGGAACCTGGGAGCGGTTCTTCACCGCCCCTGCTCGCGCAGGCCGACGTCGAAGGCGACCTGCACCGGTCGTGGCGGCTTGGAGGCTGCCAGGAACACCGGATATCCCGCGAGGCAGCCAGCCCGACGACGACCGTGGGCACCCGTCAGAACGCGCCCTGCCCGACGACAACGACAACCAGGGCGGTGCCGTCGAACCGGCCGAGCCGTCCTCGCCGGGACGGACTGCCTTCCCGTGCGGCGCAGCCTGCCGAACGGCTCGACCATTGCCCTGCGCTCGGACGTCCTCCGCGTGCGGCACTCTGAAAGTCCCCACCGCCGATCAGCTTCAGCGGCTGCTGCGCACAGGGCGGCGTCGGCCGAGCCGTTCCCCACGCGTATCCCGCGAGCGGCGTTCCGGTCGGAGTGCGCGGTCAGGGGCGGGGAGTCCAGCCGGTCGGGGTGAGGGCGGTGTCGATGAGGATCCGCTGGACGGTCTCGTCGAGGGTGCTGTGCCGGCTGATGACGTGTTCGGTGCCGTGGGGGAGGAGGTCGTGAGCCCGGTACCACCCGGCCATGTCGTCGGGGGAGAACTCGGCGGCCTGGGGGCGGGTGGCGTGCCGGCGTACGGTCTCGTCGAAGTCGACGTCGAGGTAGTAGAGGTGGTTGCGCCCGCGGTGGTCGGCGGTGAGCCGGGCCAGCATCCCCCCGTAGCGCTCGGCGTCGAGGATGCCCTCGACGACAACGTGGAAGCCGTGGTCGAGAGCGTGGCGCGCCACCAGGTCGATAAGCCCGATGTTTGCTCCTTCCGGGACGTCGCGCTCGCGCAGTACGGTGCGCCGCAGCAGGTCCTGGGCGACGACGGCGATGCCGCGCCCGTAGGCGGCGCGCAGCCGTGCGGCGACGCTCGACTTCCCCGCGCCGCCCGGGCCGCGTACCACCACCAGCACCGTGTCGGGACTTCCTGCCATGCCAGAGCCCATCCCCACCGGGCTGCCTCCTATGCCGGCATGGGGCGGGCTGGAGCCAGGAAGCCGTGGCCGCCAGGACGATCCCGCCCGCGCACGGTGCGGCGTCGATAGCATCCCGAGTGTGGTCACGGCACGGAGCCCGGCGCGCCCGCGCCCTCAGCGCCGCGCAGCCTTCTGAACAGGCAGGACATCGAAGTCGTGGCGGAGTACTAGGCTGGCTACCGCCCGATTGGGGAACAGCAGCGAGGACTTTCCGGCGCCCGTCGGCGGCGGACGCCCGGTCCTCCCGAGCAACAGGAGCCTGTGTCGTGGCCACTGGCACACCGGGGGAGACACCGCAGGAGTGGGCCCCGCCGCCCGGGTCCTGGGCGTCGTCGGCGGCCAACCGGCGGAGCATGCTGGGCAACCGCAGCCGGGACACCCAGCCGGAGCT
Organism: Kitasatospora sp. NPDC053308; assembly: GCF_055585785.1. Taxonomy (NCBI): domain Bacteria; kingdom Bacillati; phylum Actinomycetota; class Actinomycetes; order Kitasatosporales; family Streptomycetaceae; genus Kitasatospora; species Kitasatospora sp. NPDC053308. Next base: position 102,545 of record NZ_JBVJJY010000013.1, read on the forward strand.
CGCGCTCCGGCGTCTCGTCCACGCTGCGGGGCTCCGGTACCGCGTGGCTGCGAAGCCCCTGCAGGGCATGCGTCGCAGTGCCGACCTGGTGTTCCGGCAGACCCGGGTCGCAGTGTTCGTCGACGGCTGCTTCTGGCACGGGTGCCCAGAGCATTTCGTCCCGCCCAAGACGAACCCCGACTACTGGCGGGAGAAGATCGGCCGCAACGTCCAGCGGGACCGTGACACCGACGCCCGGCTCGCGGCCGAGGGATGGCTCGTACTGCGCTTCTGGGAGCACGAGTCCCCGGCGGCCTGCGCGCCGATGGTGGTGGACCAGGTCCGGCAGCGGCGCGCAGGCGGTACCGTCAGCTGACCTTCCCCCGGTGCTGGGCGAAGTAGTCGTGGCGGGCGTGGTCCTGCTGGCCGACGAAGGCCTTGAACTCACCGAGCCGGTACACCAGCTCTCCGTTCTTCCGCGCTGTCTTCTCCACGTGGAAGTCGCGCTCGATGTGGGCGATGCGCCGCTCGATCTCTGGCGGCGGGAGCTTCTTCGCGCCGGACCTGGCGATGAGGTCGGCCATCTTCTGGGCGGTGAGGGTCTTGACCGGGTGGTGGCGGAGCAGCAGGTAGACCGGGTCGAGTTCCGGGTGCTCCCATTCGACCGAGTCGGGCCGCTTCTCCTCCTTGCGCAGGGCGCTGGCGATCGCCTTGCCGAGCGCCTCCGCGACGGGCGGTGGGAATGCGTTGCCGATCTGGCGGTAGACCGTGGTCTTACGGCCCTGGAACTCCCAGTGGTAGTCCTTGCCGTACCAGCCCTGGATGCGGGCGACCATGGCGGTGGTGAGCTTCGGGAGGTGGTCGCCGTCTGTGTCCGGCCCGGGGGCGGAGTCGGCGACGCCCATGGCGTCGACCCCCAGCGCACGCCACGCGGCCTTGGCCCGGGTAGGGCCGAGGTCGGCGCCGCCGTGCTTCTTGGAGCCCCCGACGATGGTGGGCGCAATGGCGGAGGCCTTCTCGGCCCACGCCTCCACGTGCTCTTCGGCCCAGCCGTTGGCACCCATGAGGTCCTTGAGCAGCTCGCCCACAGTGGGAGCCGGTTCCTTGGAGGGCTCGGGCCAGTGGAAGTACTCGGCGAACTCCTTCTGCAGGGCAACCAGGACGAACCGCGGCCGGAGCTGGGAGACGCCGAACTGGTGGGCCTCCAGCAGGCGCCATTCCCCGACGTATCCGGCGCCGTGGAGGAGCTCGAGGATGTGCTGGCGGTAGGCGGAGAACCGGTTGCCGCTCAGGCCCTTGACGTTCTCCAGGAGCAGCGCCTTCGGCTGGATGTCCCTGCACAGGTGCACGGCCCAGGCGAAGAGGTCCCGCTCGTCCGTCGCGCCGAGCTGGTTGCCGGCGATGCTGAACGGAGGGCAGGGGACGCCCCCGGCGAGGAGGTCGACGTCCTTGTGTGCGCTGGGGTCCCAGAGCAAGGGATCGGCGACGTCCCCGATCTTGACGACGGCCTCCGCGTGGAGTGCGGCGTCCTCGGGGCTCGCGCCCTCGGCCTCCATGAGCCGGGCGAGGTTGTGGCGGAGGGTTGCGGCGGCGTTCTGGTCGAGCTCCAGGGCGAGCCTGTGCGTGAATCCCGCATTGTGCAGGCCGAGGGACTGTCCGCCCGCGCCGGCGCAGATCTCTACCACCTCAAGGCGCTCAGGTGCCATGAGACCTCCTCTCGGTGGCGCCGCCCTCGAAGCGGACGCCGACGTATTCCTCTGCCAGTGGCAGCCGCCTGCTCTGCTGCCGCTGCTGGCGGCCGCCTCGCGAGCATGTGCCCGGTATCCGGGCCGGATGTGCTTGCAGGCTTCCCTGTGACAGGTGGCACCAGCAGAACCTGAAGAGTAGGCGACACCTGTGACACAGCCCAAAACGCCGCGCTCCGGCGCCCGGGTCGCTGCTCGCCTCCGGGCAGGGGGGCGGTGCCGCCCCGGTCTGGTGCTCCCGGGCGGGGTCGCACCGGGCACAGAGGACCCGCTGCACAGCCGGGGGAAGGGCTCAGGACCGTTAACGCGACTGCGCTCCGTAATTGTGCCTTGACGGGTTCCGCTTGCCTCGACAGGATGGTGAACCCGCAGCTGGGGAGGGAGCAAGAAAGCGTGGACCAGGCAGACCTGCCGCTGGTGGAGCAGTTCCGATCCTGGATCCTCCCCGACAGCGGTGTGGCAGCAGCCGACCGGAAGGCGTTCTTCGAGGACGCCCTCGTCGTGCTCGACACCAACGTGCTCCTCAGCCTGTACGAGTACAACCCTGCCGTGCGCAACCAGGTTCTGTCGCTCCTGGCGCAGATTTCCGGGCGCCTCTGGCTTCCGTACCAGGTCGGGCAGGAGTTTGTGCGGGGCCGGCGCCGTGTGATCATCGAGCGCAGCAAGGAGCTCGGCGACGCCCCGGCCGTGATCGACCGGCACCTGCAGCAGGCCTACAAATCGGTGCTGGCTGCCAGCGCGCACGTGAAGCGGCTTCTGAAGAAGTACGCCAATGACGACGCGGCGCAGAGCGGTCTGGACGAGACGATCAACCAGGCGTCCGTCAAGGCCCTGCTGGCCGGGTGGCAGGACCTCCTGAGGGACCACGCCAAGCAGCTCAAGTCCGGCCACGACCTCCTGCCCGCTGCTGTCGAGTCCGACGATCCCGTCCTGCCGGAGGTGGCGGCGCTTTTCGGGGACCGCCTCGCCCCGCCGACCGAGTATGCGGTGGTGCAGCGCAGGCTGGAGGAGGCCCTGTCCTTCCGGTTCCCGAACGAGATCCCTCCTGGATTCGCTGACGACGGGAAGGGCAAGCCCCTGGACCGGGTCGGCGACTACCTCGTCTGGGCCGAGATCCTGGACAGGGCGGCTGACCCGGCAGTGAAACGGGTCCTGCTCGTGTCCGCTGATTCGAAGAAGGACTGGTACGAGGAGCTCGACGGCAAGGGCGGGAAGCGCCCGTGGCCGCAGCTCTTCGAGGAGCTGCGGCAGCGGACGGGCGCCGAGCTGCGCATCGAGCAGCCGGGGCAGTTCTTCCAGGGCATCGAGGAGTTCCTCGCACCGGGCACCGAGCTCACCACCGCCGCCTACGACGAGATCGACCGGGCGGCGGGGGCGGTGGCGCAGCGCGGCGCCGAGGCGGACTTCTCGGTGACGGACGACAACGCCCATGTCATCGCGCCGCCGGACGGGCTGGCGCTGGAGGCCTACCGTGCGGCGGGCCTCACGACCCGTACGGTGAGGCAGCTCGCGGAGTCGGAACGGCGCCGGCACTTCCAGTGGTGGCTGATCGGAGTGACGGCCGAGCTCGGATTCCGTGTGCCTGACGACGACGAGCCCCTCGTGGAGCTCTGCGCAGCAGTCCGGTCGGAGACCAGGCCCGCTCCGGAGTGGTATCCCGGGTCCGCCCTCGCCCAGGGCGAGTGGCCGTACCGCAGCGACACCTGGGTGGCGCCCTGGTTCGTCCAGCTGGTGCAGGACGCCGGCGAGACCGACCGGCTGCCGCTGCAGAGGCTGGCCGCGCGCCAGGTGCAGCCGAAGGCCTGACCGCCGGTGCTCGTGCGGACGGCCCGTTGAGGGCCGGTGCGCTCGCGAGGAGGCGGACCCACTACTCGGATTTTGGACACGGAGCCGACCAGAAGATGGCGCACAAGCCGATCGACATCACCCCCGACCCCAAGGTGCTCGTGGCGCTCACGCGCACCCCGATCCTTCCGATCGACGCGCTCAGCGAGCTCATCGACAATGCCGTCGACTCCTTCCGGACCGCTGCCACCTCGGGAGCCCCCTCGTCGGTCCGCCAGGTGATCATCGAGGTTCCGGGATCCGCCGAGGTCGCGCGGGGCGAGGGGGTGGTCCGCGTCCGCGACACCGGGCCGGGCCTCACCGAGGGGCAGATCGCCGATTCGATGCGGGCCGGCTACACCTCCAAGAACCACTTCGACACCCTGGGCCTGTTCGGCATGGGATTCAACATCGCCACCGGGAAGCTCGGGCGCATCACGCGGGTGGTCTCCGCGCGCGAGGAGGACGACCACGCCGTCCAGGTCACGCTCGACCTGCCCGAGCTCATGCAGTCCCAGACCTTCACTGCGCGCGCCGAGCAGATCGAGAAGCCGCAGGGCCTGCGCCATGGCACCGTCGTGGAGGTCCGGAGCTGGTGGCCTGAGGGGGACGCCAACAGCGGCTTCATCCGCGAGCTCGCGAGGATGCCGAAGAAGACGCTGCGCAGCCGGCTGGGGCGGCGGTACGCCACCCTGCTGCGGCCGGGCGCGGCCGAGCCGGTGGTCATCACGGTCAACAACGAGCGCTGCCAGGCCTTCGAGCACTGCGTGTGGTCGCCGGAACGCTTCGTCGAGCGGAAGTCCCACGGCAAGATCCCCGCCCAGATCAGCTTTGACCGGGTCATCAGCAGTGCGAGGCGCTGCCTCCACGACGGCACCGACTTCGGCGAGCACGACGCCTGCCCCCGGTGCGGCGGGACGGAGAGCCGGGAGATAAGGCACCGGGTGCGCGGCTGGGTGGGCATCCAGCGCTTCGACGACCAGAACGACTTCGGGATCGACCTGATCCGCAACGGGCGGGCTATCCGCCAGGCGGAGAAGGCGGCGTTCTTCGAGTTCGCCGACGAGACCACCGGGCGCGTCGAGCGTGAGTACCCGGTGGACCAGCAGTACGGCCGGATCGTCGGCGAGGTCCACCTCGACCAGGTGCCGGTCGACTTCCAGAAGCAGCACTTCCAGCTGGCCTCCGACGAGTGGCAGGAGGCCATCGGCTTCCTGCGCGGGGGTTCGCTGCTGCCCAACAACTGGACCGACGGCGAGGTGAACGACTCGCCGGTGTCGCTGCTCTTCCAGGGGTACCGGAAGGTCCGCAACTTCGGCCGCGGCGACATGTACATGGGGAAGTACAACCCGGCCAAGGGCAAGGCCGACCGGATCCCGCGGAGCGTCGAGGAGGAGTACTACCGGCGCTTCCTCAACCGCGAACCCGGCTACTACGACGACGCGAAGTGGTGGGAGCTCGTCGAGACGGCCGCAGAGCCTCCGATCCAGGTGCTCCCCGAGTGCCCGGAGTGCGGCTTCCAGAACACGCCGACGGCCGAGGAGTGCGGAGGCTGCGGAGAGGTGCTCGACGGGAAGCCGTGCCTGGACGCGGGGTGCGGCAAGCAGATCCTGCGCTCCGCGACGGTCTGCCCGCACTGCGGCATGTCCCAGGTGCCCAGGGTCCAGCTGCCCTGGAAGTGCACGTTCTGCGCCCAGGAGAACAAGGCGGGGACGGAGCGCTGCGAGCAGTGCGGGCACGTCAAGGACGCGCCGCACCCGGCCAGCCCCGCCGCCCTGGGCTCCGCGTCCGCGGACGTCGAGGAGCTCAGCGCGGAGCAGCTCGCCGTCGTGCTGGCGGACGGGAAGCCGAGCAGCCCGCTGGACGTCCGGGTCCGTGCGACGCACCGGCCGATCCTCCCGGCCTTCGGGCAGCCGGCGGTGCCGCTCGTCACCAGTGCGGACACCCGGCAGATCACCGTCTACATCGACCCCACCCACCCCGTGTTCACGGCGATGGGGCTGCGGCCGGAGTTCCTGGTCGCGACCGAGGTCGCCCAGTTCCTCCACTCCCTCCACCGCAACCTCCAGGGCCGGCCCGGGCACACGGCCGCCGTACTGACCGCTGAAGTCCTCAAGAAGGGCTGGGGCGACGCGGTGACGGACAGCGCCGACGGCGTCCGGAACGACATCAAGTCGCTGTTCGACCAGATCACGGAGCGGATCCTCAGGGCGCCGCACGCGGACCGCTTCTACGACGAGCTCGACGAGGCGCAGCAGCTCGCGCTCGCCGAGTCGATGATCAAATCCGGTGCCGACCTCGCGGAGCTCGGACGCCTCAAGTCCACGGGCGGCTACCTCCGCTACTGCGACCGCGACACGGTCAGCGCCTTCTTCGGCCGCCACCCCGAGGGCTGGTTCAACGGCCTGGTCTGGGAGGACCCGTGGCCCAGCGAGAACGAGGCGGGCCCCCTGATCGCACGGAAGCTCCAGGAGGACCTCCGGGTCAAGTACCTGCGCTGCCTCGAGGACTGCGCCTCCTACCTCCGCTACGACCAGCCCGAACGGCTCATCGTCGTCCGTGCGCGGGCCGCCGTCGACTTCCTGGCCGGGAAGCTCGCATGACCCAGCGCATCGTCACCGACCTCAACCTGGCCGGGACGGGCTGGCAGTCCTTCGAGCGGACCGTGCAGCGCCTCGTCATGGCGCGCGGGTACACCGGGGTGCAGCTGGCAGGAGCCTCCGGCGACGGCGGAGCGGACGTCATCGGCAGCCTCAACGGGCGGCGCTGGCTGTTCCAGATGAAGCGGTGGCGGTCCCCGGTAGGGCCCGAGGTCATCGCACAGACTGTCGACGCCTGCCGGCGCTACGACGCGCAGATCCCGGTCGTCGTCAGCCTGAACGGGTTCGAGGCCTCCGTCCGGGCCCAGCAGGAGCAGCTCGCGGCCAGGGGGATCCCCCTGCAGCTGTGGGACCGGCGCACGCTCCGCAAGCAGGCGGAGCGCGTCCCGGACACGCCGCCGGCGCTGCAGGACCCGGACCGCTTCCAGCTCCGCCCCTACCAGGAGCGCGCGGTGGACGGGCTGATGAACGAGCTGGTGAACGGTGCCCGCAGCGCACTCGTCGTCCTCGCGACCGGACTCGGCAAGACCTTCGTGGCCGCCGAGTTCCACCGGCGCGCCCGCGCCCTGCGGCCCGGGGCGAAGACCCTCGTCCTCGCCCACCGGAACGAGCTCGTCTACCAGCTCGAGCGCGCGTTCTGGCCCCTGCTGCCCGCTTCTGCGGCGACCGGGGTGTGGAACGGCTACGAGCGCCCGGACAAGGACGCGCTCAACGACCTGGACGTCGTGTTCGCCTGCGTGGACAGCGTCGCCACCGCCGTCGAGGCCGGGCGCGACCTGCCGGAGTTCGGCCTGGTCGTCGTCGACGAGTGCCACCACCTCGGAACCACCGCCTACAACGCCGTGCTCGGCGAGCTGTCGGCCGCCGACGGCGGCGCGTTCCTCCTCGGGATGACCGCGACCCCCTGGCGGCCCGACGGGAAGTCCCTGCACACCTGGTTCGACTTCCCCGTCGTGGACATCGACATGGTGCGCGGACTGCGCGAGGGGTACCTCGCCAATGTCGACTACCGGATGTTCACCGACAACATCGACTGGGACGCTCTGGCAGCCGGGCTCGCCGAGACCGCCCCCGCGCTCACACCCCGGGGGATCAACCGGACCGTCTTCATCGACGAGTGGGACGACGCAGTCGTCGACCGCCTCGCCGAGGCATGGGCCGAGCAGAAGAGCCCGAGGGGCATCGTCTTCTGCGGGACCATCGACCACGCGGAGCGGATGGCAGGCCGGATCAACGCGCTCGGGTTCACCAGCGCCGAGGTGATCGCCTCGCGCACGGGAGACGGCAGGGCGGTGGACGCAGCCACCCGCAACCGCCTCCTGTGGGACTTCGCCGACGGCCGCACCGGCATCCTCTGCGCGGTCGACGTCCTCAACGAGGGCGTCGACGTCCCGGACGTCAACATCGTGGTCTTCCAGCGGGTCACCCACAGCCGCCGGATCTTCGTCCAGCAGCTCGGCCGCGGACTGCGCCTGGCCCCCGGCAAGGAGAAGGTCGTCGTCCTGGACTTCGTCTCCGACATCCGCCGCTTCGCCGCGGGCCTGAGCCTCCAGGACTCGCTCAGCACCCGGGGCGGCGCTGCCCGCGACCCCCGGGTGACGATCGGCAGCGAGGTCAGGTTCATGCGGGCCAACCGCGCGGACCAGGAGGGCGAGCAGTTCCTCCGCGAATGGCTCGACGACCTCGAAGCGGTCGAGGACGCCGGAGAGGACGTGCACATCCTCCGCTACCCACCCGACAGCTCGATCACGGCTGCGGCGAAACGATAGGACTCCCTGAACATGGCCGACCACCCCACCGACCCCGCCGCCGACTGGCACCGGCTCAAGCCGGACACCGCCCTCGCGGTCGAGGGCGTCCTCGACCTGCTGAAGAAGGACGGTGCCGAGGCCGACGCCCAGAACCTCCTCGACGCCTACCTCTACGCCAAGCGCCTGCTGGCCGAGTCCATGCAGGCCCTCGTACGGACCGACCTGCCCCCAGAGTGCGACACCTTCCGGGACCTCCGTGCGCAACTCGCCGAGCGGATGGCCGAGGAGTACGGGGAGCGGATCCCGGAGCGCTACCTCACCGTGCCCTACGGCAGCCGTACCCACGAGCAGCTGTTCTCCATGCTCCTGCGCAGGCTCGGGCAGCCGGTGAGTGCGGCCCTCCTGCGCGTGGTCACCAGGGACTCCGTCCACACGGAGCGCCGCACCCGGGAACTGCGGGAGCTGGGCCTCGACATCGCGACCAGCCATGAGGGCGGCAGCGAGGTCTACACCCTGAGGTCGCTCGAGCTCGACACCTCGCTGATCCCCACGATCATCAAGAACAACCTCCGGGACAAGAAGGCGTCCGAGCAGGAGAAGGAGGCGGTAGCCGCCGTCCTCGCGGAGCACGCCGGCTGATCTGCGTCCGACGCGTATCCCCGCGCCCTGGTACAGATTCGGACCGTGGCGGGGCGCGGGGTATGCCGCAGGCCGGGCCGTACTCCTCAGGCGGTGCAGCTCTTGAGGATGAGAGCGGCTAGGTCCGGCTTGTCGAGGTAGCGGTGGACGTCGTGGGAGGAGGGGAAACCGCCGTTGTTCACCTCGATGTCCGTGATGCCGGTGGCGAGCCGGGACAGGCCGGCGCACCCGGTCACGAAGTCCTTCGACGCGTACAGGTTCGTCCACTCCACTCCGGCGGGGACTGCGAGCGGTTCGCCCTCTGAATGGATTCCCTTGCGGCCCGCGAGCCAGCTGAGCGGGGAGCCGCACGTCACCAGCCTTGTCACACCGGGAGCTTCACCGCGGCTGAGCAAGTCGTAGACGACTACACTGCCGAGGGAGTGGGCAATGACCAAACGCGCACCTGTCGCTGCCAGAACCCTGGCGACTTCTGCGCGCACGGCGTAGGCCGTCTCCTCATGACGCAGATAGGTGTAGGCCTCACGGACGAGCCACAGCAGGCGGCTCGTGACTCCTCTGCCCACCTTCCTGTCCACCGCCTGGATCCTGCGCACGATCCGTGGTGTGAGGGCGTTCTCCCCGAGCGTCAGGCCCGCCCCGGGCGAAGCGTCTTCGACAGCCGACGGGGCATAAGCCGCCAGCGCCTCGAGGATGAAGGCCTCTTCCTCCTCGCCGACAGGCCCGTCCTGGGAGGGGGAGCCCGCCTCCGGGCCGCCGAGCCGGATGAACCGGGTAGGCGTCCGGGGGAAGACCGCCTGGTAGGAGGGAACGGTCACAGCGACCCCGGGGGCGGCGGGCGAGACGGCAGCCAGCGCACCGTCGATGCTGGTCTGCCATCTTGAGCTCAGCCCGGTCGTGGTCGCCCCCGCCCCCTGCCTGATTCCGTGCACCCCGACGATCTGCAGCGCGCTCATGAATCCCCCCATCCGCTGCCTCAGCAGCCTGTAGACGGCTGATGGTAGCCAGGCTCGCGGCAGCCGGTACAGGCCAGGCTAGGCTGGCAAGGCCAGACAGAGGGGGGCGGGTTTGAGCACAGAGGGACTGGACGGCATCGTCCGCAGGCGGCTGGTTGTCGTCGCGGTCGACAGCTACGAGGACGGGCAGGAAGGCTTCACCGAGGCCGTCGCCGCGCAGGTGGAGCGGATCACCGGATGGCTGGCCGACCCCGCGCTCGGCGACGACCGCCGCTTCGAGGTGGTGAAGGCCGAGCACTCGCCCCGCTCAGTGGACGATCTGCGCGCCTTCCTGCACGACCAGAAGCTGGCAGCGGCCAGCTACAAGGAGGCGGTGGTGGTGTATATCACCGGCCACGGGCTGCGCCGCAATTCCCCGCGCCACTACCTGACGCTTCCGGCTACGGAGGAGGAACGCCTACTGGCAACCGCGTTCCCGACGAGCGAGCTCATCACCACAGTCCTGGACAGCCAGTCCGAGCACGTCCTGGTGCTCGTCGACTCATGCCACTCCGGAACGCTCCACGCCGAACTCGCAAGCCTGTTCCAGGATTTGTCCGACGAACGCCACAGCCACAAAGGGGCCGCGGTCGTCACCGCCGGCCACCACTACGAGAAGCCCCTGGTGGGTTCCTTCACCCGGCGCGTCGCCCTGGCTTGGGAGCGGATGCGCGACGAGGCCGCCGGCTACACCGGCTCCCACTTGTCGTTCGCGGAGTGGGAGCAGCTCCTGCACCAGGTAGGCCTGGATGAAGACGGTGCGGACAAGGGGCTGGTCAGCGCCGAGTGGGTCGTGCCGAGTTCACGCGGCAGTGCTCCGAGCGCGTGCCTGCCCAATCCGCGTTTCCGGCCGGTGGAGAGCGTGGCCGGCCCCGCGCTGCGCCAGCTCGCACTCGGTTCCGGGCCGCTGGATGAGTTCTGGCTGGAGCGGGCTTCGGGGCGGACAGGAGCTGACGATCCCGGCTGGTACTTCAGCGGGCGTGCTGAGCCGATGGGGCGCATGGTCGCCTTCATCCGGAACGGCACGGGTGTCCTTGTCGTCACCGGAGCTGCCGGGTCCGGGAAGTCCGCCCTTCTGGCGCGTCTGGTGACCCTGGCGGACACCGGGTTCGCAGCCGACCCGAGGTATGCCGACGTGGTGGCAGGCATCCCTGGCGAACTGCGGCCGGACCCGGGAGCGGTCGACGTAGCCGTCCTGGCCCGCAACAAGTCGGCCCGGGTGGTCGTGGAGGAGCTGCTGGCCGCGCTCGGCGGCGCCCCGAGCAACGGCGAGCTCCCGCTGCAGAGCCTGCTCGGCCTCCTGGCCGCGAGGGCCTCCGGCTCCGGTGGACCCGTCAACGTGGTCATCGACGCACTGGATGAGGCCGAGGATCCGCTGGCCTGTGTCGGCGATGTCATCGTCCCGCTGTCCCGGCTCGGGGAGAGGCGGGCCGTCCGGCTCGTGGTAGGTGTCCGCAGCTCGCCCTCGAGCGGTGAGTACGCGTCGGGAGGGGCCCTGAGGGACGAGCGGGCGGACCAGCTGCTGCAGCGGCTGGCCGACGCCCTCCGTACAGAGGGCGTCGCTTCGCAGATCCTGCGCACCGACGGGCCTGACTGCACGAGTGACATCGCCGCGTACACCGCTGCGCTGCTGGGCGCCCCGCAGGCTAGCCCGTACCACGGAGAGCCGGAGGCTGCGGACGCAGCGGCGCTCCACGTCGCTGAGGCGGTCGCTCCCTCCTTCCTCGATGCCCGGATCGCTGCCGAGCAGCTCAGGACGGCCGGTGCCTGCCAGGACCTGGAGGAGACCGGGTGGCTGAAGCGCCTCGCTGACGGCACTACCGGGCTCCTGCGCGAGGACATCCGGGCTGTGGCCTCTGCGGCGGGGGTGGAGAGCAGCCTCCTGGTCGCCGCGCTTCGCGCGACTGCGTTCGCACCAGGGGCCGGGCTGCCGTGGGCTGAGGTCTGGCCCGCGGTCACCGTCGCACTGGCCTCGGAGGCATACGGTCCCGGCTTCACGGACGTCGAGGCGGCCGACCACGCCATCCGCATCCTCCGTTCCGGCCGTCTCACCGGGTACCTCGCCAGCGCTGAGGAGGATGGCCGAGCTGTCTACCGGCCTGTCCACCAGCGGCTGACCGACCTCCTGCTGACCGGCTGCACCCGCCTGCTGGAGCCGACAGCTGCGGCTGCTGGCCGGGAGGACCGCGACGATCCGCAGGCGCTCACGGCTGCGCAGGCTGCGATCTCCCGTGCGCTAGCGGGGCTGGTGGAGCGGACTACGCCGCATCTGGCCCATCCGTACGTGCGCAGGCACCTGCTGCACCATGCCGACGCCGGCGGCGTTCTGACCGACTCCGAGGTGCCAGTGGAGCTCCTCGCGCAGGAGTCCTCCGGGACGCTGCGCGCCCGCCTCGCTCTGCCGCTTCCGGCCGGAGACCCCGGGCGGCGGAACCTGACGGCGGCGGCCCTGATCGAGCCGTTCGCCGGTGCGGGCGCGGACTACGCCTCGCGCCTGGGCAGCATTGCCTTCCACCGTGCTGTCCGAGGCCTGGACGGGGAGGGCGGCATTCGGCCCGACGTGCTTGACCGGCTGCCGGTAAAGCCGTTGTGGGGCCGGTGGGCGGCACGTGTGAACGTACTGGCGCCTGCACCGGGGCACACGAAGGCCATGTGCGTGGTGCCGACACCGGACGGGCGCCAACTGGCTGCGCTGGCGGCCGATGCCGGCGGTGTCCGGGTCTGGGACGCGAGGACGGGCAGGCCTGTCGCGGACCTGGCTACCGGGACAGTCCACCGCATGTGCACCATCATGGCCACAGGCGGGCGCACCTTCCTCGTGACAGCGGGACGGTCGGACAGCGGTCAGTACGAGGTGCGGATCTACGACCCGGTCTCCGGACAGCCCATCGCCCAGACGCCGGTCCCGCGGACATACGATGTGCACGTCCTGGCAGACGGCCCGGCTCTGTGGAAACTGCTCGTCCTGACCCGCAAGGGCGCATTCCTGTGGAGGCCGCGGGCTAACAGGCTGTTCGAAGCTCCCGGCTTCCCGGACGGGATCACGCAGAGGTACGGCCAGGTCCAGGAACCCTCCCGGCGACAGCCGTCACTGACAGCAGTGGTCCGCTCCAGGGACGGCAAGGCCGTCGTCGCTGTCTGCTGTGAGGACGGGATCCGTCTGTGGGACCCCGTGTCGGGAACGACCGTGAGCGCTCCCTTCGGAGGCAGCCAGGTCGCCGGACTGGTGGGCGTCACCCGGCTGGAGGGGGACGACCTCCTGATTGCCGAGTCCCCCAATCCCCTGGTACCCCTGCGGGTGTGGAACCCCTTCACCTTCGAGCAGGTGGCGTCCAGCCGGGAAGGCGGCAGCACGGCAGTGGCCGGTGCCCGCGGGACGGCGTTCGCCTACGTCGCACGCAACCGCATCGTCCTGCAGAGCCTTGACGAGGGCACAGTCCGCACGTTCGACGCTGAAATCCCGGCCGTAGACGCCCTCGCGGTTGCGGAGGACCCGGCAGGGCCGCGAGTGATGTCGGCCGGCCCGGAAGGCATCCGGGTCTGGGATCCCGGGCTCGGCGGGCCGCTGTACGAGGACGGGCTGGACGAGTCGGCCTACCGGGGCCCCTCGCTGGACAGGCGCCGACGGAGTGCGCCCACCTGGTCTATGTGCAGGTCGTTCCTGCCCGCCGACGGTGAGTCCCCGGGAAGCGACGTCCTCGTCCTCGCGACCCGGAGCGGACTCGACATCCACAGCGCAACGACGGGCCTCCTGCTCAAGCGGATCGGTACGGGTCTTGTCGGGCAGGTCCTGCCGCTCGCCCGTACGGAGGCACGGGTGGCTGTCAGCGACCCGGATGGCAACCTGTCTGTCTGGGACCTCCCGTCGGGACAGAAGGTGATGACGGTCCGGAAGGAGCTGTCCCAGTCCACCCTGTCCTCATGCGTCGCATGGAATGCAGACGGACTGCCGATGTCTGTCTCCCTGGCCGCCACTGGCAGCGGCCCGAACCTCACCACCGTCGTCCTTGACTACGAGAACGGGCAGCCCGTCTTCAGGACGCTCCCGCTCAGCGCCGACACGGGCGGATCAGCCGTCCGCCTCCTGGGAGCCCTGCCCCCTTCCCCGTCCGGTGCTGTCGCTGTCGTGGCAGGGGTCGGCCTGGAGACGGTGCTCATCGATGCCGCCTCCGGGCGGCTTGCCGGCACGCTGTCCGACTGGGACCACAAGGGCGGCCACGGCAGTGTCCTGTGCACTCTGCCCGGCGGCAGGGGCCTGCTGCTGGCGATGTCCAACGGCACGGACATCGGCGTCTGGGACGTGGCCACCCTGACGCAGACCACCGTGTGGAAGTCCCCGGACACCTTCGCCATGACGGGCCTGCCCCTCCCCGGCGGCCGGACGCTGCTCGTCTCAGGCGGCACCAGCGGCGTGAGGATCTGGGACCCGCGCACCGGCGATCTCGTCCACACCGTCCTGACAGGTGCCCCTGTCCACGGCATCGCCGTGGACAGGGGCACTACCGGTCTGGTGATCCATCTCTACGGTCCCGCCGGCCTGGCTACAGTCTCGGTCGACCCCAGGCTGCTGTGACAGGCAGCGAAGGCCCCGCGGGACGTGTCCATCCGGCGCCTGCCGAACCAGTCCGGGCCCCAGGACCGTCCCGGCTCCTGCCGTACAGCTGAAGTCCGCCGGGTGCACACCGCCTTGGGGCGGCGTCGTCACCGCAGGAAGGCGAGGCCAACCAGTTCGCCCAGGGCTGGACAATCTTCAACCCTACATTCAGGCAGACGCGTTCGTGTGCCCTTTGAAGAAACCTCCGAGCCAGCCTAGCCTCGTCTCCTTCCATGAAGCTGCTGGTTATGAACAGCCCGGCCAAGATGATAAATCTGAGCAGTGCTGACTGATCATCAGCATGTTCCTGAGCTGGGGGGCTATTCATGCATGTGAGCGCGGCCGCTGCACTGCCTGCGCGCGGCCAGGCCGAGGTCCGGGCTGCCGGGACTGGTCGCGGACATGGAACCGACAGGTGAGGGATGAGTCCGGCGACGGGCCGGGCAGCCGCTGGGCCGCATACGAGTGGTGGCAGACCCGCCTTGCCGAGGCGTTCTTCGGCGGGCACCGCAAAGACACACCGGTCCTCTTCTTCATCAATGACAACGAGCTACGCGAGCTCCAGGGCAACGCCGAGGTCCAGGGCCTCAGCACAGCCGTCAGTTCCGTGCTCGCCTGGCATGGGGACCCGTACCAACCGGTCTCGGACCGCTGCCGCGTATGGAGGCGCGGAAAGCGCGAGGATCCTCCGCCCTGCCTCCCGCTCCTCGCGACAGCTGTGCTGGCAGCTGCCAGGATGCAGCGGACTGAAGCGGGGCCCGGCGCTCCCGCGTACTACGCGCGCCTTGCCGAGGTGCTCTGTCCTTCTTGGGGCGGGGAGCGGCACCGGAAGCCGCTTGAGAGCAACTACGAGGCCGTCGTCGGCCAGTGGCTGTGCCTGGATGAATGGCTCCGGGAGCAGGGCGGGGCACGCGGCCTCAGCACTATCAGGAGGAACCCGGCCCTACGGAAGATCGGCTACGCCCAGTCCCAGGCTCTGGTCAGGGCGTCCGACCACGCGGCCCTGCGGCGGTTCTTCCGCTCGGAGAACCTGTCGCCAGGCCAGGAAGTCCACGGAAGGCGGCTGCTGGAGAAGCTCCAGATGTGGAGCTCCGTCAATCCAGGGGGCCTGTCCCAGCGGCTTCGCCAGGCGCTCGGCTCCCATGCAGAGGGTCCGCTCCTGGAGCCTTTGCTGGTCACCCTGTTCGAGGGCTGGGACGGGAGCACGAACCTGGGACACGGCAGCAGCGGCCTGCCCCAGGTGCGCCTGCGCGTCGTCCTCGAGGACGAATTCACAGGATGGGAAGCGCGCTGGCACGCGGAGGCCGTGTCCGGTGTGGAGCACGACCTACTCCGGCATCCCGCCGGAGCGCTGGAAATCGCGCTCGCGGACCAGGTGTACGAACTCTCCGGGGCGATACCTGACCTGGCCCAGGCCCTGCAGCACGGGCTCTGTGCACGCGGGGCGGTGGCCGAAGCCTGCGTCGAAGGCGGACGCAGTGTCCTGGCGCTGCGCGAGGACCCTCTCGCCGGCGGCTGGACGGAAACCGATGTGCTGACAGCCCTCGAGCCCTATGTGTTCCTGTTCAACCCGTCCGGCCAGGGTCCGCTGCAGAGCCTCCTGGCCGATGCAGGCCATCAGTGGCGCCGCCCTGAGCCCGTCCCGGTTCCGGGCTGGCAGGTCACTCCCGAGCTGCGGTTCGACGACGAGCAGGCCCTGGCCGCGGCTCTGTCCCGGTCCGCTGTCGGGAGCGTCCGCCACCATCCGCAGCAGCGCCTGAGCCTTCGCAACGGGCTGCTCGTCGAACGCGGGTGGCGGCACCGCTCGCTCTTCCTACTGGGCGGGGAGCCCGATGCCATGGTCCCCGAGGCCTACCGCCGGCCCGGCCTGGTGACACTGGACGGCCAGCCGCTGGCCGTCCCGCCGGACGGCCTGACGGTGCTGCGGGGGAAGGGCCTCGCCCCCGGGCGGCACGTACTGGCAGCCGGCGGCACCGCCGCTGACTTCTACCTCGCATCGGCGCCGGAGCCCCTGGCCGACGCTCCGGGCGGCCCCGTGCCCGGTGCCCCGCCGGGAACCGTCGCCGTTCCCCTGGGCGGCGACGTGCGCTTCCTCACCGCCCAAGGCCACTTCCTCGCGGCCCGGCGGCCTCAGGAGCCCGCGTGGTGGAGGGACCGCGCCCCCGCGCTCTGCGGCGGCGGGACAGCCCGCATACCGGTTCCGCCCGGCGCTGTCTGGCTGGTGGCTGCTTCCGGCGCCGGCGAGCCCGCCGTCACCCTGCTGCAGCCGCAGGAGCCGGACTTCGGCTCCCTCAGCCGGGCTGCCAAGGACTACTGGAGCCGGCTCGTCCTGCTCGACCTGGCCGGCACAGCCCACTCGACCCTGTGGAAGCGCTACAGGGAGGCAGCCCTCAGCCAGTTCCCGCGAGGGGGATTCACACGTGTTTGACCCGGACCACTTCATCTCCTGGATGGCACAGCAGGGCAGCGGCCCCCTGGCCGCGCTCATCCGCCACACATCATGGGCCGCCGGCTGCGACAGGCGGCCCGCCACCCAGTGGCTCAGCCGCATCGAAGCCCTCGGCGCCGTCACGATCGACTGGCGAACCGGCCGGTGGAGCGCGAACGCCTGCGAGATCACGGACCTGCCCGGGAACACCCAGACCGCCGTCCTCACCGGTGCGCGGCCCGTCGGGCCGGGCTTCTACCAGGAGCACGGAGCGGTGACGGCCGTACCCCAGGAACCTGAAGAGTCCGGGATACCCCTGCCGACGGCCGTATGGCTGCAGTACTCGGAGCGCTCCCGCCTCCATGAGTTCGCGGCGTCCACCGGCTCCGCGGCCGTCCCGTGCGCGGCTGAGTCCGCCGCCAGGTCCCTACGTCCGTTCACCCTGGGGCCTGCGGCGGCTCCCCCGGCGCGCGACAGCCCAGCCGAACGGTTCGACCCCGTCGCCGGCCGGTTCGTCCCCGTCGCCCTCGGCGGCAGCTGGCCCGCCCCCGGCCTGTACCGGTTCACGCAGTACAACCGCCTGCAGCGCTACTCCCTGCTCCACCGGCCCAGGCTGCCCTCGGCTCCCGGCCGTCTGCACACTCCCGACCCGTTCCCGGAGCAGACCTGGCACAGCGTCGACCGGAGGGCAGGCATCCACCACGTCATCCCGCCGGCAGCGTTCCCCCTGCGCTGGAAAGCCGACCGAACAGGCAGCCGAAGCGCCGGCACGCTGGGACGCATGACCGTTGACCGCAGGGCGCCCCTGCCGCTGGCCCACGAACGGGCAGCGGTCCTGTGCACAGGGCTGGCGAGCCTGCGCACAGCAGGCACGGAGCACTACGACGGGGTCCCCTTCTTCATCGCCGACCGCATTGCCCGCACCCTGCACCGCCGTCTGGAGACTGAATGAGCACACCCCTGCCCGGCCTGGACGCCTTCACGACGCACAACGCCTTGGCCGAGGCCTACCTGCGCTACTACGACACCGCCTTCCGGCTTCGCAACAACAGCCTCCAAGCGGAACGCCGGGCTCTGCTCGACCAGCCCGGCGGCGTCTTCGCCGACCCCTTCGTCGAACTCCGGCCGGACTACGCCCTCACAGGGCGCAGCATCGCCGAATCAGCCACGGCAGCCGGAGCTCCCCCCGAACTGGCCGACTTCGCCGAGTGCGGGCTCTTCGAGAAGGGGATGGAGCTCTACACCCACCAGGAACGGACCCTGGCCAGCACCATGGCCGCCGGCCGGAACGCAGTGATCACAGCCGGCACCGGGTCAGGGAAGACTGAAGCATTCCTCCTGCCCATCCTGGCCGACCTGCTGCGCGAGTCACAGGACTGGAAGGGCGAGCCCGCAGTGCCCAACCCGTGGTGGGAGCGGTCTTCAGCGGACTACTGCCCCCAGCGGCAGGGCGAGACCGGGCACACGCCCGCAGTCCGGGCGATGATCCTCTACCCCATGAACGCACTCGTGGACGACCAGCTCGTCAGGCTCAGGCGGGCCCTGGACAGCGACCGGGCCCGCACGTGGCTTCGCGCCCACCGCGGCGGCCACCGCTTCTACTTCGGGCGCTTCACCGGCAGCACCCCCGTGACCGGCAGCCAGGAGCAGCGCTACGCCGTCGACGAGCTGCGCAGCTACCTGAAGGCAACCGCTGCCCGCGGCGAGCGCGCCCGTGCGGCCGCCGAGGAGAGCTGCAGAGAGGACATCCGCTACTTCGCCCCCCGCCTGGACGGGGCGGAGATGCGCAGCAGGTGGGACATGTACCACTCGTCCCCCGACATCCTGATCACCAACTACTCCATGCTCAACGTGATGCTCCGGCGCAGCCGCGACGAGGACTTCTTCCTCCGCACCGCGCAGTGGCTGGACTCGCACGACGACGCCCGGTTCACCCTGGTGCTCGACGAACTCCACATGTACCGGGGCACGCAGGGCACCGAGACCGCCTACCTGGTCCGCAACCTCCTCCACCGGCTCGGCCTGAACCAGCGCCCAGAGAAGCTCAGGATCCTCGCCGCTTCCGCATCACTGGACGAGACCCGTGAGAAGGACCGCCGCTTCCTCCAGGAGTTCTTCGCTGCAGGGGAGAAGTCCTTCCACTTCATCTCCGGAGAGGCTGCTCCCCGTGCCGCGGGCCCGGAGGACATCTCCGCAGCCGCCCCTGGGCTGGCACGGTACGCCGGGACTGAGCCCGGTCCCGCTGAGGCCGCCGAGCTGCTCTCCGCGACCGGTGCGGCGCAGGCGCTGGCCAGCGCGCTCGGTGCCGGGTCGGCCGGTCCCTCCGCCCCGGCCATGGCCTCTGCGGCCCTCGCCAGGAAGCTGTTCCCCTCCAGCAGCAGCGAGGAAGCCGGCAAGGCCCTGCAGGGGACGGCGGCCGCCATCCGTGCTGCTGCCGAGGCCGGGGTCGACGGCCTGCCCAGGATCCGCATCCACCTCTTCTTCCGCAACGTGGCCGGCATGTGGGCCTGCTCGGACCCCCGGTGCCCGGAGGTCCCTGCCCCCTTCCAGGACCCGTCACGGTCCGTCGGCAGGATCTACTCCGTCCCCCGCACCTTCTGCGACTGCGGCGCCCGCGTCCTGGAACTGCTCTACTGCCAGTCCTGCGGCGAGGCCATGCTGGGCGGCTACGTGCCGCAGAGCGCTACCGGACGCGGAGTCTTCAAGTCCGTCCTGCTGCCTGACAGCCCTGACCTGTCCCGTGCCCCCGACCAGGCCGGCAAGGACCGGTCAGCGGAGAACTACATCGTCTACTGGCCCTCCAAGGGCCCGCAGCGCGCTGACGACGACGCTGAGTGGAGCGCCGACAACAGCAGTGTCACGTTCGCCTTCCGTCGCAGTGCCTACGATCCGGCTACCGGGCTGCTGTCCAACGGGGCAGCCAAGGCCACCGGCTGGAGCTTCCATGTGAGCACGCCTGTCGACAAGAACACCGGCCGGCCCAAGCACGCGCTCTCCTCGTTCCCGCCCTTCCCCACCCGCAGCCCGTGCTGCGGAGCCGACTGGGAGCGCCTCTACACCAAGCACGGCACACGCAGGCCCATCACCGACCCCGCGCGGCTGGCATCGTCCGTGCGGACGATGAGGACCGGTTTCGAGAAGATCAACCAGGTGCTGTCGGACGAGCTCGCCGAGCAGTTCACCGACCCTGCCGAGCGCAAGCTGATCGTCTTCACGGACAGCCGGCAGGACGCCGCCAAGCTCTCCGCAGGCATCGCCCTGCGGCACTACCAGGACCTCATCCGGCTGCTCGCCCTGGACGAGCTGGGACGGTCTGCCCGAGCCGCTGAAGACGTGGCTGCCGTTCGCGCCGATCCGCAAGGGCAGTCCGAGGCCGGTACCGCTGCCGTCGAACGCCTCAGCGCGCAGAACAAAGACGACCTGAACGCCCTGCGCCTGGCACTACTGCTCCAGAATGAAGCCGACGCGGCCGCATCGGAAGCACGGCTCGCATCCCCGCCAGCCCTCGAGGCTCTGGCCAAGGTGCACGTCAACAAGCGCCTGCTCTCCCTGGGAGTCAACCCCGCGGGCCCGAAGCCGAGCGTGCAGCACGTCAATGACCTGCCCTGGCACGAGCTCTTCGACTGGGAACAGCAGCCCCCCGCGCTTCAGCTGGGAACCTCAGACGCCCAGAGGGCTGCCCTGAGCTCCGAGAACGGGCTCCTGGAGAACACCCTCGAAGCCCTCTTCTCCGGTGCCGGACGCGATATCGAATCGCTCGGACTGGGCTCTGTCGCCCCCTCACCAGCTGTCCCCGACCCTGACGGCCTCGGCCGCGCCAGCCTGCGGATCCTCGCCGAACTACGCCGCTTCCAGGACCTCCGCGACGGCAGGGACCAGCCTCCGGCGCAGCTCCGGGAGTACTGGAAAGCCGTCGCACAGCACCAGGACAAGCACCCCGACGATGTGCAGATCGCCGCCGAGGCCGCGTGGGGCGATACGGTACGGGAGTACCTCATCGACCCGAGGAAGGCGGCCGTCCAGCCTTCCCCCAGCCACTCGTGGCGGTGCGGCCAGTGCGGGCGCCGGCACCTCACCCCGAGCGCCGGTACCTGCACGCGGTGCCACAGCACCCTCCCCGCGCAGCCGGAACCTGACAGGAACCCGGAAGCAGGCGACTACTACGCGTGGAAGGCAGCCAGTGACCGCGCCGCCTTCCGCCTCAACTGCGCCGAGCTGACGGGCCAGACGGACCGTCTCGATGCCCAGTCCCGTCAGGCCCGCTTCCAGCACGTCTTCCTGAACGACCCGCCCGAGGTCCCGCTCGTGCACGGGATCGACCTCCTTGCGGTCACCACCACCATGGAGGCCGGCGTCGACATCGGACCGCTGTCCGCCGTCCTGATGGCCAACATGCCGCCCAGCCGCTTCAACTACCAGCAGCGCGTCGGGCGGGCCGGCCGCCGGGCCTCGCCGGTCGCGGTCGCGCTGACTGTCTGCCGGGGACGCAGCCACGACGAGCACTACTTCGCGAACCCGTCATCGATCACCAACGACCCAACCCCGCCTCCCTACCTGACCCTCCAACGGCCGGAGATCCTGGAACGCGCCCTGGCCGCCGAGGTCCTGCGGCTCGCGTTCCGCAACCTCGATGCCCACGGCGGCTCAGGCAGCGTGCACGGAGAGTTCGGCAAAGCCCGGGACTGGCCCGCGGCCCAGCCAGCCGTCCGGGAGTGGCTCAACCAGCAGGACGGCGTACTAGCCGCGGCAGCACAGGCGCTGAGCGCCTTCACCCCGCTCCAGCCGACTGAGATCCTCACCAGCCAGTGGCTGGAGAAGCTACTGAAGAAGGTCACAGAGGTGGCTGCCCAGCCCACCGGCTCCGAGGAACTCAGCGAGCGGCTCGCGCACGCGGGCGTGCTGCCCATGTTCGGGTTCCCCACCCGGGTCAGGCAGCTCTACCTGAAGGTCCCGCAGAGGAGGTCTCCATGGCCGCCTGACCACACGATCGACCGCGACATTGCCATGTCCGTCTCCCAGTTCGCCCCGGGCAGCGAGGTCGTCAAGGACGGCCAGGTGTTCACCGTCAAGGGGATCACCGACTTCGAGCCCACAGCCAGGAGCCCCAGGCCCGTAGCGGACCCCCTGGAGAACCCCCAGGCCGTAGGACTGTGCCGGGTCTGCAACCACGTCGAGACGGCACCGTCCGGCGAGGGCCCCTGCCCGCAGTGCAGCTCGGAGAACTACAGTGTCGTAGAACTGCGGGAGCCCGCAGGCTTCCGCGCCAGCGAGCCGCGCGACTTCGACGGGGTATTCGCCTGGGCCCCGCGCACCGTCTCGTCCCGGGCCGCCGCCAACCTCTCAGCCCTCCAGTTCACCTCCTGGGAGGGCGCACACGTCTACTCCGGCCCGGGCGAGCGCTACATCATCAACGACAACAACGGCGACCTGTTCAGACTGCGCCGCACCTCGGGCAGCTGGGGCGGGTACACCGCTGTCAAGGGCAACGGACCGGGAAGCGATGAGGAAGTCCAGGTGGCTCTCGGGGCGGTCCTGCCCACGGACTTCTTCTTCCTCGGCCCCGTATCCGCCGTCGACGAGACCCACGGGTATCGGCTCAACCTCTCCCCGGCTCCTCCCGCCTACGGCAGCGACATCAGCCAGGGCCGCCGGGCCGCCTGGTACTCGCTCGCATTCCTGCTGCGCAGCGCGGCCGCCAAGTTCCTCGACGTCGGCCGGCAGGAACTCCTGGCCGGGATCCACCCGGGAGCGCATCCGGACGGCCATGTCGCCTACACCTTCCTGGCGGACGCCCTGGAGAACGGAGCAGGGTTCAGCACTCACCTCGGCAGCCCTCAGGTCATCGGCGACTACATGCGGGCCACCCACGCGTACCTGGACTCGCTGAGGGAGACCGAGCACTCCGCCGTCTGCACCTCTTCGTGCCCAGGCTGCCTGCGCGACTACTCCAACATGGCCTACCACCCCCTGCTCGACTGGCGCCTGGCCGGCGACCTGCTGACCGTCCTCTCCGGAGGGTTCGCGAGCACCTCGGACGACCGTGCCCGCCAGTCCCTGGCCGGCCTCCAGAAGATGCACAAGGGCACCTTCCTGGAAGGCAACCTGCCCGGGGTGACCTTCACCTCCCGCAGCGGCCTGCCCCACGCGGTGGTGGCGAAGCATCCGCTCCACATGTGCGAGGAGGAACTGGTGAGCGACGACCTCCGGCCTGCCCTGGACGCCGCCCTTTCGTTCACACAGGACGCCGACCGGGTCATCGTCGCCGACTGGTTCACGCTGGAGAAGAGCCCCATGCAGATCATCGAGCTGCTCCAGACCCGCTGAACACAGCCGGTACCGGTCAGGCGAGACGTTCCCCGGTGGGCCGTGTCAACGGCCCACCGGGGAACACCGTGCCGCCAGAAACGCTCCAACCGCACCCGTCAATCCCATGACGAATCCAACGACCCAGCCGTCACACCAGCCACGCCGAATCACATCCGGCAGCAGCGCAAGGTCAGGTCCTGGTCTCCTGAGAGCCTGTCTTGGCCTCCGACATCAGTCGCCGCAGTTCCGAAGGCGTCGGCCACGGGGCGCGGCGATGGATCATCCGGTGACAGTTTGCGCATATCAGGGCAAGGTCCGACAGCTTCGTCCTGCTTTCTCCTGCCGCGTGCAAAGGGACCACGTGGTGACACTCGATGTACCCGGCGCCGCGGTCACCGTAGGCCTGCTGGAAGTCGAAACTGCAGACCTCGCAGGAAAGGCGGCGGCCTTGCCGCACCACTGAGTCGATCTTCCGTCGGCGCAGTTCCGGACTGCGTTCCCGGGCGAGGTGCTGCCGCAGCAGGAGACGGCCCTCCGGTGCATCGAAGTCCTCCGGGTCCTCACCTGGTGCCACTGGCGCCTGAAAGCCGCCGGTAAGGACCCCGGCCCGGATGAGCTGAGCGGCAGCAGCCATTTCCACCGGACTGTCCAGGAACGCCTGCAGGACAGCGCGGTCCGTAGCGCCGCCGTTGGTGGGCTTGCCCTTGTAGTCCGGATGGCGCGTAGCGATGTCGAAGGTCTTGCGCGCCACCCCGTTGGCGTTTCGGAACGTGTCGTTCCTGGATGAGACGTCATGGATCGGGAGCAGCTGGAGCAGGCGGGACAGCTCAACCACGCGGGGGTCGGTTGCGGCCAGTCCTCTCCAGCCGTTCTCCGCGGTGACGTCACAGGCGAGGACGACCTCGTCCCAGGCCCAGTCGGGATTGCGGACCGACTTGACCGTGAAACCGAGCCGCTTCAGCCACACGACGGCCTCCCCGGTACCACCATGGAACTCGGTGGGCAGCAGCGCCGTGCCGTGCTCGTACTGGTGAGCCACGCCCGCGATGGCCTTGGAGTCGTACTCCCTACCCTCATACACGAGCAGGTAGGTGCGAGCCTGGCCGAACCCGTACTGGGAGAGGAAGGCGTCCTGGCCGACGCGGTCGTACTCCTCTACAGCGCTGAGCACCGACTCGCGACTGATGACTCCTCTAAACATGCGTCCCAGCATAGGACTTGGTGGAATACGGAGGCCCGGGGTCGCGCCCTGAGACCGGTGTGCCCAGGTAGTGCCGCACTGTTTCCCCGGCGGGCTACGGGTCCCGTCCGGCAGCTGTTCCACTCGGCGATGGTCTTCGTGCCGGACGCACAGGGCGGGTCCCGGCGCGTTCGCCGGGACCCGCCCTCGGGTGTCAGCCAGACCGCGTCGAGCAGTCCGCTAGCGGAGTGACTACGGTGCGTGCTTCTCGTAGGTGAGGTTCCACTGCTGATTGGCCTGTATGCCGGGGCAGTCCCAGATGCCGAGGCGGGTCCCCTGCTCGGTGTGCCACCCGGGCAGCTCGAGGCAGCGGCCGCCGGGGTTGTCCGCGGTGACGGTGGCGGGCAGGTAGATCCGGCCGTCGGGGCGGACGGCCCACTTCTGGCCGGTGTTGCCGACGCAGCGGGAGAGCATCAGGCCGGTGCCGTTGGCGAGGGCGTTGCCCTTGGTGGACACGCACCAGCTTCCCGACCGGACGGTGCCGTCGATGGCGAAGTTGAACCGCTGGTTGACGGTCTGCCAGCAGGCGTAGACGGCGACGTCGGTGCCCTCGTTGGGCCCCCCGATGGAGTCCATGCACTGCCAGTCGACGAGCTGGGGGTGGACGGTGACGCTGGAGTCGGAGTAGCCGGCGAACGCCGAGTGGTCGAAGCCGTCGACCTTGCCCTTGACGCCGGTGGTGCTCTTGCCGGGGTAGATGGAGATCGAGTTGGTGCCGTCCATGACCCACAGGTCGGGGGTGCCGTCGTTGTTGAGGTCGCCGGCGCCGATGCGCGGGTAGTCGGACGCCTTGAGCGGCTGGCCGACGACGAGCTTGATCCCCTGGTCGGGCTTGGTGAGGGCGCTGTAGTCGACGGTGCCGTCGGCCTTCCAGCCCAGCGGGTAGGCGTAGACGTCGCCGGTTGTGCGGTTTCGCGCCCAGACGGTTGCCTGGTTGGTCGGGTCGGTGGTTCCGGGGACGGTGGTCGGTCCGTTGGCCGCGCCCGGGTTGATCAGTTCCAGATCGGCCCAGCTGCCGGAGGCGGCAGGGAGGTAGGTGGCGGCGTCGAGGGCGTCGGCGAGGCCGTTGGACTGGAAGAGGTAGAGGTTGTTGTTCTCCAGAGAGAGGATGGAGGTCTGGGTCATGATGACCTTGTGGTTCGCGTTGCCCGGCTCGCCGCCCACCGCCTCACCCTCTGGAGTGCCGATCGCGATGACCTGAGCCGCGTTGCTCCAGTTCGCCTGCTTGTAGCCGAGGCAGGGCTTTCCGGTCTCGTAGGTTGTGCAAGCGGGCCGGTTGAGGGCGGTGGGGGTCAGTGTGTCGAAGCGTCCAGTGCCGTCGTTGGGGATCAGGTACAGGGCCTCGCGCAGCTTGGAGGTCGTGTCCTTGTTGTAGTGGGCGAGGATCTCGTCGACTGCCCGGCCGATGACAAACGTGCCATGGTGGCTGACCTGGTAGTCAGCCCAGGTTGTTCCGTAGTCCCGGTTGTTGGGCGCCGCTGCAGCGGGGGCGGCCAGGGATGTGGTCGGGTCGGTGGTGCCGCCGATGACGCGCAGGTCGCCGTTCTTGTCGACGGTGACCATGTCGGGCTTCTGGTCGTTGTCGACGTCGCCGAACAGCGGCTGGGTGTCGGGCTTCCAGGGGACGTAGAAGTTGTAGACGGCCGGCTGGCTGTAGTTCCCGGCGTTGTCCATGGCCCATGCGTACAGGGTGTTGGTGCCCCAGTCCTTGGGCTTGTACGTGTAGGGCTGGCCAGGGGCCAGGGTGTCCTGGCCGCACTTCCACCCGACGACCGGGGTCGGATCGGTGCTCACCCGCACGCACGCGACGCCCGAGGCCTGCAGACCGGCGCCGGGGGCGGGGTCCTCGGCGCTGATCGTGAAGGCGCCCTGGTCGTTGACGTATTTGCCCGGGTTGGGGTTAGGCGTGCCCGAGGGTGGGAAGTCGGTCGACTTGATGCTGACGCGCGGGTTGGTCTTGTCGACACGGAAGTAGCACCAAGCGCTGTTGGGCGAGGTCAGAGTGGTGTCGTCGGCGCGGGCGACCCAGCCGTACTGGTGGCCGTCTGACAGCGACCCCACGCCCTTCATGGGCCCGGGGTCGTTGTAGCTGCCTCCCCAGTCCCCTTCCGCCGCACCGAAGTTGGGATCGTTGTCGTCCCACATCTGGTAGCCCGTGTAGAGGTTCTGCCCGGTCGGCGACCAGCTGTTGGCGGTGAGATAGATGTTCTGGTTGTTTCCGACCCACCCGGGGTTGTCCCAGGGGTTGGCCCCCCCGCTGGTGCACTCCGCCGTGCTGTTGGTGCCGGCGAAGCCCGGGGTCGGGGTGGTGCGCGGCCACCAGACAGTGGGCGTGATGTCGTAGGTGGTAGTGATGGACGGGTTGTTCGCCAGGAAGTGGCGGAAGTCCAGGTTCCACTCGGAGGTCTGAGGCGCGACGCCGACCGTCCAGACCTGCCACTTCTCAGCCGCGGCGCGCTTCATGGTGTCCGTCACGTCGATGGCCAGCGGGCCGGTGCCCTTGAGCCGCTGGCCGTTGACCGGGGCGCAGCCCTCCATGACGACGTACCCGTTGTCCCCGCAGGGCTGCACCAACCAGTTGGTGGTGGTTCCGATGTTCTTGCCGGGCGGGGCGGAATAGATGACGAACGGCGTGTCGGTCGCCATGTTCGATGCGCCGGTGACCTGGCCGTTGAAGGCCGCACCGAGGATGGTCGGAGCGGACTGGGCGCCTGCGGGGACCGTGTAGATGGCCGGGTTGATGCCGAACTGGAAGTACGCGCGCTGGCGTCCCTCCTTGCCGCAGTCGAGGCTGGGGTCGCTGCTGTGGTACCCGCAGTAGCCGGTGGCGACGTTGGACTTCAGATTGTAGTTCTGAGCCTCCTTGTGGTTCTCCTGGACCTCGACGGAGCCCTGCGAGTAGCTGGTGGCCGCGACGAAGGCGGGATCGATGAACCACGGGCCGTCGCCAGCGCCGAGGGCGTCCTGGTCCGGCGTCAGCTCGATCGCCGAGGGGGTGACCTTGGTGCTGATCGCGGCGACGTTCGCGCCGTCGCCCGGCGCCTCGGCGCTCGACGGGATCCCAGTCGCGCCCTCCGCAGGCGACGGGGACGGAGCGGCGGCCAGCGCGGCGCGCTGCTCCGACCTGGAAGCGCGGACCGCGGCGGTGGGAGGACTCGCGGGCTTGCTGGAGTCCCACTGCAGAGGTGCCGGGGCCCGGAAGCGGGTGGCACCCTTGTCGTCGACGACGCTGATCGCACCAGACCGGTCCGACACGACAGACAGGCCCTGCGCGGAGACCGGGAAGGTCAGCGACTTCAGAGCCGCGCTCTCCGCGGCCTCCTTGGTGCGCACGATGATGACGTCCCGCCAGCCGCCCTGGGGCAGCGCGGTCAGCTGCAGGTCCACCCCGGGAAGGACGTCGGCGTAGGTGGCGTTGGCACCGGCCACCGACGGCTTGGGCAGCGGGAACGGGGCATTCACCGCCAGGCTTTTCCCGTCGTCGGTGGTCACGGTCGCCATCGGGCCGGCCCCGCCGCCCGAGAACCTCAGACCGGTCGTAGCCACGGCCGGGCTGAGCGTGCCGTTGCCGTTGGCGCGCAGCGTCGGGTCGATGTCGGTCCAGGTGCCGCTGCGCTTGGTGCGCACGGCCTGGGCGTTGTCGGTGGTGGTCAGCGTGCCGTTCGGGTTGGCGACGGTCTTGGAGAGCTCGTTGGTCAGCGTCTCCACAGGGACCGGTTTGCCGGTCGACTTGGCCTTGGCGATCGCGTCGAGCATTGCCTGCTGCTCGGGCGTGCGGGCCGGTGCGGGCGAGGTGGGCGCGGGGAACTTCACGCCTCCCACGGGACCGTGGGGCGGCGGTACGGGGGTGGTGTCGGCAAGCGCTGCCGGGGCGCTGAGCAGGGCGAGGCTGAGTGCGCAGCCGGTGCCGAGGGCGGTGAGCGCGAGGATGCGCTCGCGTATCAGTCGTGCTGGTGGTGTGTGCGCGGTGGCGCGTGGAGTGCTGGACATGGTGAAGCTGTGAGATCCCTCCCGGTCGGCTGCCCTTTCAAGGGGAGCGTTCGGGTGGGAACGATGCGGCCTGAACTGCGCCTTGGTCAACCCCGATTCCCACCCGCACGGACATGTCCTGACAAGCAGGGATTGTGAGGTCAAGACTTAATAAAAATCTCATGCATGGCACTCGAACAATCTAGCGACGTGATCGTCAGCTCACATATTGTCACCTGGATCCTGACGCAGCCATGCCTATATGACGCTGTGTCGACAATGGTGAGGAGAGATCGCACGTGGTGGTTTGGCCTGCCCGGAAACGGGCCGGGAGACGAATAGGCGGGCGTTGGCGCTCGCCGGCGGTGGCAACCGCGGTAGCGCTCGCACTGACCGGGGTGACCGTGCCGCCGGCGGTGGCGTGGACCTACCCCGAGCCGGCGGGCGAGGTCTGGACTCCCCCGAACACCCCCCTGGGAAGCGCGGGCGTTTCTGTCAGGGGCCATGACGCCCGGCCGCCGGGCGCTCCGGCCCCGGGAAAGGCCGCAGACTGGAAGCCCGAGGTCGCAGCCCCGGTCGTCACCGGGACGGCAACGGTCGCCGTCGGAGCCGACAGCGCCGAGTCGGAGGCCGCGCGCAAGGCCACAGGCGGGGCATCGCCCGCCTCCGGCGGCCAGACCGGCTCCAAAGCCGGGAACCTGGCCGTCCGGGTAGCCCCCGGGACCGGGCGCGGTGAGAGCGTCCACGCCGCCGTCGTCGAGGTCGCCGGACAGGACAAGGGCAAGGCCGCAGGCGTCAGCGGCCCGCTGATCGCGGTCAAGGACGCCGAGGCCCCGACCGGCGGCAACGGCCGCGGGGCCCAGGTCACCCTGGACCTGAAGGCCCTGCAGGCCGGCGGATGGTCGGACCGCGCGGGTCTCGTCGCGCTTCCGGCCTGCTCCCTGACGACACCGGAGCGCCCCGAGTGCCGGACGCAGACACCGGTGACGGCCAAGACCGACGGCAACGGCACGCTCACTGCGGACATCACCCTTCCCCCCGCCGCGGTGCCCGACGACAAGCACACCGGAGCGGTGAAGGCGTCGTACACCAAGGCGCTGGAACCCGCCTCGGCATCCGGTGGCGCAGGCACCGGGCCCACCGGCGGGCCGGTCGTCCTGGCGCCGACACCCGCTCCCGCCGGCCCGCTGGGTAACTACACCGCGACATCGCTGTCGCCGTCGGCGGCCTGGACAGCGGGATCCAACACGGGCAGCTTCTCCTACAACTACCCGGTCGAGGTGCCTCCGGCCCTTGCCGGGGGCTCTCCTGTTGTGGCGCTGGGGTACAACTCGGCGGACGTGGACGGCAAGACGTCCGCTTCGAACGCGCAGCCCTCGTGGATCGGTGACGGCTGGGGCTATGAGCCCGGCTTCATCGAACGCTCCTACCGCGGCTGTGACAAGGCGGGGATCACCGGGTCCACGGACCTGTGCTGGGGCGGACAGAACGCCACTCTCTCCCTGCCGGGACACTCCGGCGCGATCGTGCGCGACGATGCCTCCGGCACCTGGCACCTCGCGGTCGACGACGGCTCCAAGGTCGAGCAGCTCACCGGCGCCACGAAGTCTGCGGGCGACATCGACTACCAGGGCATGGAGTACTGGCGGATCACCACGCCTGACGGTGTCCAGTACTACTTCGGCCTCAACCACCTGCCAGGCGGAGACGGAAGCGATCCCGCCGCGAACTCCGTCCTCACCACCCCGGTCTACTCGCCCAACAGCGGAGACCCCTGCTACAACTCCGGCAGCGGGAACAGCTCGTGGTGCCAGATGGCCTGGCGCTGGCAGCTCGACTACGTCGTCGATCCGCACGGCAACCTGACCACGTACAAGTACGCCACGGAGGGCAACAAGTACAACCGCGGCCGCGTCCAGAGCGGCGGCACCGGCACCCTCACGGACTACCAGCGGGCCGGCTACCTCAAGGAGATCGCCTACGGCCAGCGCCTGGACGAGCAGAAGGCGGCCAAGGGCGGAGCCAACCCCGCGGCGAAGGTCGTCTTCACCGTCGCAGAACGCTGCGTCCCCAACGGCGCGATCACCTGCTCCGAGAGCCAGCGCACCGCCGCGAACGCCGACGCCTGGCCGGACACCCCGATCGACCAGATCTGCACCGACAGCTCCTGCGTGAACTCGGCGCCCACATTCTTCACGACCAAGCGCCTGACCACGATCAGCACCCAGGTCTTCGTCGGCTCCGCGCCCCGTACGGTCGACACCTGGAACCTCAACCAGGAACTGGCCGACCCCGGTGACGGCACCAAGCGCCTCCTCCAGCTCGACTCCATCCAGCGCGTGCCGAGCAACGGCCAGGCGGAGATCAAGGACCTGCCTCCCGTCCTGTTCCAGTACAAGATGCGGGCCAACCGCATCGACGGCCTGGTCCCGGCAGAGAAGATGTACATGCGCCCGCGCCTCACGGGCGTCACGACCGAGACCGGCGGCCGCATCAACGTCATCTACGCCGACCCCCAGTGCTCCCGGGTCAACAACCGTATGCCGGCCTCCGAGGACGGCAACACAATGGCGTGCATGCCGGTCAAGTGGTACCCGGACTTCTGGTCGTCCAAGGACCCGGTCAACGACTGGTTCGACAAGCCCCTCGTCAAGGTGGTGACCGAGCAGGACCTCGTCAGTACTCCCGCCGTCTCCAAGACCACCGAGTACACCTACAACGGCGCGGCCGCCTGGCACCGCAACGACTCCGAATTCACCGACCCCAAGGTCCGCACCTGGGACCAGTTCCGCGGCTACCAGACGGTGACCACCACCACCGGCGACGCCAGCCCCGGCGAGGCCCCGAAGACCCAGAAGACGGTCACCTACCTGCGGGGCATGAACGGCGACTACCTCGCCGACGGCAAGACCCAGCGCGCCGTCCAGATCCCCAGCCCCCTCGGCGGCACCATCACCGACAGCGCCCAGCTCTTCGGCCGGACCGTGGCCGCCGAGATCTACGACCAGGCTGGCGGAACGGTCACCGCGATCTCCGGAAGCACCTACAACGGACAACAGGCCTCCGCCACCCACAGCCAGAGCGCGGGCATGCCCAAAATCTACGCCTGGCGTCCGGACTCCGAGACCACCTCAATCGCCAAGACCAAGCTCGCCGACGGCAGCTGGCGTACGACCACGGCCGTGACGACCACCGAGCCGGCCAACGGCAACCGCACCGTCAAGGTCGACGACAAGGGTGACGGCACCGCCGCCACCCCCGAGATCTGTACGACCACCAGCTACGCCACCAGCGACAACCCCCAGATCCTGACCCTGGTGTCGGAGAAGACCACCTACCAGGGGTCGTGCTCCACAGCGGCCACCGCATCCAACACACTGTCCGGCAGCCGCGTCCTCTATGACGGCAAGCCCCTCACCAAAGCCGGTGCCGCCGGAGACGCCACAAGCGGCCAGACCCTCGACCACTTCGACCAGAACGGCAACCCGGTCTACGTCCACGGCGGCAGCGGCACCTTCGACGTCTACGGAAGGCCGCTCACCACCGCGACGACCGACGGGTCGACCTACGACCGCAACGGCGCGCAGCTGACCGGACCGACGGTCACGCCCGCCGTCACGTCTATCGCCGTCACCCCGGCCTCCGGCCAGCTCCCGACCGAGATCCGCACCACCGGGCCGATGGGAGCAGGCTGGACCACCGTCGTCACCCAGGACCCAGCCCGCGGCTCGCCGCTGACCAGCAAGGACATCAACGACCGCGTCACCACCGCCCAGTACGACGCGCTCGGCCGCCTCACCGCGGTCTGGGCACCCGACCGGCCGACCTCGGAACTGCCGAGCCGCAGGTTCACCTACTCGCTGAACGGCACCAAGGCACCCTCCGCGATCACAACCGAGTCGATCAACGACGACGCGCTCTCCTACTCCGCGAGCATCGACATCTTCGACGGCCTGGCGCGGCCCCGGCAGACCCAGAGCACCAGCGCCGCCAAGCCCACCGGACGCCTGATCACTGAGAACATCTACGACAGCCACGGCTGGGTGATCAAGACCTCCGCCCCGTACTACGAGAAGGGCTCCTTCCCCACCGAGTCCGTCTTCATCCCCGTTGCCGACGGCCAGGTCCCCGGCCAGACATGGAACACCTACGACGGCACCGGCCGCGTCGTGCGCTCCGAGTTCCGTTCCAACGGCAACCTCCAATGGGCCACCACCACCGCCTACCCCGGCGTCGACCGCACCGACGTCACACCGCCTTCGGGCGCGGCACCGTCCTCGACCCTGACCGACGCCCGAGGACGCACCACCGCTCTCTGGCAGTACCGGACTCCGACGCCGACGGGCAACCCCGCCGACGCGGACGTCACCACCTACAACTACGCACCGAGCGGTTCGGTGGCATCGCGGACCGACAGCAGCGGCAACACCTGGAGCTACAACTACGACCTGCGCGGACGCCAAACAGCGGTCAACGACCCGGACACCGGCACCACGCGGACCTTCTACGACGCCAACTCCCGCATCGACCACACGGTCGACGCCACGAACAACACGCTCACCTACAGCTACGACCTGATCGGCCGCAAGACCGGTCTGTACAGTGGCAGCGCCACGCCCGCGAACCAGCTCGCGTCCTGGACCTACGACACGATCCTCAAGGGCCAGCCCACCTCATCCACCCGCTACGTGGGCGGCGCCGGCGGAGCGGCCTACACCACGGCGGTCACCGACTACGACACCTCCTACCGGCCGCTCGGAACCTCCCTCACGATCCCGTCCGTGGAAAGGGAGCTTGCCGGCACCTACACCACCACCAACACCTACAGCGCCGTCATCGGATCACTGACGAAGGTCAGCATCCCCGCCGCCGGCGGACTGCCGGCCGAAACGGTCAGCTACGGCCGGACCATCACCGGGCTGCTCACATCGGCCACCAGCCGGAGCAAGTCCGTCATCACCCAAGTCGCGTACGACGCCCTCGCACGCCCCGTACGCACGACAGCCGGCGAATACGGCAAGCAGGTGGTCTCCACCCAGCAGTACGACTGGGCTACCGGCCGGGTCATCAACTCCTTCCTCGACCGCCAGACCAGCACGGTCGCCACCGACCAGACCAGCTACACCTACACGCCCTCCGGCCGGATCACGTCGGTCACCGACATCCAGGACGCCGCCGCCACAGACACCCAGTGCTTCACCTATGACCACCTCAACCGTCTGACGGGCGCCTGGACCGACACCGGCCGTGTCACCACCACCGCCGACTGGACCGACTCCTCCGGTGAAATCCACGGAACCGGCAGCTCCAGCACGGTCCCAGGCATCGGCGCCTGCATCAACAAGGACGGTCCCGCAACCCTGAGCCCTGGCGGACGCACCGTCGGAGGCCCGGCACCTTACTGGAACACCTACACCTACGACACGACCGGAAACCGTACCGGCCTCATCCAGCACGACATCACCGGCAACAGCCTCAACGACACCACCACCACCCAGACCTTCGGAGCCGCCAAGACCACCAACACCGCCACCAACGCCCCCAACACCGGCGGCGGAACCGGCGGGCCCCACGCCCTGCTGACCTCCACCACCAGCGGACCCGCCGGCACCAAGGCCGTCAGCTACCAGTACGACGCCAAGGGCAACACCACCGCCATCACCGACACCAGCGGCACCACGACCCTGACCTGGAACGGCGAGGACAAGCTCAACTCCGTCACCAAGACCGGCCAAGCCGGCCTCACCACGTACCTCTACGACGCCGACGGCAACCAGCTCATCCGCCGCAACCCCGGCAAGACCACCCTCAACCTGCCGACCGACGAGCTCACCCTCGACACGGCGACAGGCTCCACAACCAACGTCCGCTCCATCGCCGCCCCCGGCGGCCTCACCTACACCCGCGTCACCGCCGCCATCGGCGGAGGCACCGTCCTCATCCAGGCCGCCGACCCGCACGGCACCAACGGCGTCCAGATCAACACCGACACGGCCCAGACCGTCACCCGGCGCCTCACCGACCCGTTCGGAAACCCCCGCGGCACCCAGCCGACGTCCACCCAGTGGGCCGGAACCAAGGGCTTCGTCGGAGGCACCAAGGACGACACCACCGGATTCACCAACCTCGGCGCCCGCCAGTACGACCCCACCAGCGGACGCTTCATCAGCCCCGACCCCATCCTGGACGGAGCCGACCCCCAGCAATGGAACGGCTACGCATACAGCAACAACAACCCCGTCAACCTCGCAGACCCCAGCGGGCTGCGCCCGGACGGCACATGCGGAGGCTTCGGCTCCTGCAACGACCCGGCAGGCAACCCCATCAAGGAAACCTGGACCAGCGATCACGGTGACTGGTCAGTCGACATCGAAAAGACCGTCTACACCGGCACCAAGGGATATGGCTCCACCGACTGCCGCCACGACAACTCGTGCGCGGTAACCCTCGCAGACCGCACCATGAGCGCCTTCCTGCGCACGGCGAAGATGTCTCAGAAGCAGGACATCGTCAGGAACAGCAGCAATACCAGCGAGGCGGAGATAAACCGCGTACTGAAAAAGTACAACTTCGGTTCAAGCACCATCGACTGGGCCGCTCTGCAGATGTGGGAGTACGGGGCCAGCGAAGAGGAGGCCGACTACTTCCGCGCCAACTACTGCCTCTACATCGACTGCAGCCTGGAAGGTCAAACGAGCGGACACGGGGCAATAGGCGCGCCCCTCGAGACGCCTTTCGGGCCATCGCCTACCGAAAAGACTGCGAACTCGGTCGCCGGTTCGATGATGGCCCTCGGCGCCAGGGGCGGGGCCGGTAAACCAGGCGAACTCAACGGCCTTTCCGCCGGAGCTAGAGCACGTCTGTGCCAGAGCTTTGTCGCTGGAACTCTGGTTGTCATGGCGGACGGCCAGAGCGAGCCCATCGAACAAGTCAAAGTTGGAGACTCGGTCCTAGCCACAGACCCTCAGGCTGGAGAAAACAGCCACAAGGCTGTAACGGCTGTCATAGAGACCCCGAATGACGAGGACTTCACTGACCTGTCGTTCCAGGGGACACAACCTGGAGAGTCTTCGAACGCTGCTGGAGAAGCGACGCTTACGACCACATGGCACCACCCCTTCTGGAGCATCACCAACGGGCGCTGGACTGAAGCAAGCGATCTTCAGTCGGGAGAAAAGCTTCGAGCGCCTGACGGCGCTGCAGTCGCCATCGCAGATGTACGTAACTACCATCAGGAAGTAATCACCTATAATCTCACGGTCGCAGGCCTTCACACGTACTATGTACTCGCCGGGGATACTCCGGTCCTGGTTCACAACTGCGACATCCCCGGAGGAGCTTCGAGTGCAGCAAATGCTGAGCGCCTGCGTCAGCAGCTCAGCGCCGAGGCCGGGCAGCTGAGCTCGATCCGAACGATGGACGATATCTTCGACACGCCGTCTGTGCTGCGAGGTGCCACTCCCGACCAGATTCGAGGTGTGGTGAGCGGTGCTCCAGGTTGGAGGGAGGAGACCTTGGCGCATGGGAGTCGTGCGGGCCAGGGTTATGTTCTTCGTGAGTACGGTGTACAAGGCGGCCCGACCGGTCGAATGATTCGTTGGCATCCGGGCGGGGGACACCATGGCGAACTCCCATACTGGAGGGTTGTTGGCGTGAACGGGGATCTTGGAGGGGTGATCCAATGAGTGGCGGTCGGGACTTGAAGGCGGTCAGGAACTGGGTAGTTCGTGTCGTGGAGTTGGTTGGTTGCTCCCCGGCTCAGCAGCTTGAATACATTAAGGCCGAGCGCGTGGGCGTCGATGAAATTGCTCTTCAATTTGACGATGCTCTCAACCTAGTTCGGGGAGCAGTGGACGAAGGGTCGCTGAGCCCCGAGATTCTGGAGCTGCTCTTGCCGATCGATTTTCAGCTGAAAGAAATGACCGACAGCAAAGAAAATCTTTGGAATGATGAATCGCTTTCAGAGGCATCCGAATGGGATGAACTACGCCTCGCGGCCCAGCAGG
Organism: Kitasatospora sp. NPDC053308; assembly: GCF_055585785.1. Classification (NCBI taxonomy): domain Bacteria; kingdom Bacillati; phylum Actinomycetota; class Actinomycetes; order Kitasatosporales; family Streptomycetaceae; genus Kitasatospora; species Kitasatospora sp. NPDC053308. The sequence goes on from NZ_JBVJJY010000013.1 coordinate 138,621, forward strand.
CTCTAGTGGGCTTCGAGCGAATCTGGGAATGAATTCGATACCCATCTGGCTGTCATGACAATCGCTCTCTATTTTTGAAATAGAGTACTGAACGACTGTCAATAAGAAGCCCCGCCAATGTGATTTTGGCGGGGCTTATGCCCGCCTTGGCGGCAGGGTCAGCGGACGGGTGCTGCACAAAGTGGTGGTTCGGCGCCGTCTCGGATCGGCTGGCGGGGTCGCGAAGGGTCTCGATGGCTTGGCGCTGGAGGCGGACGTGGGCGTGCACGGTCGCGGTCACGCCGATGTGGGCGTGGCCGACAAGTTCCTTGACGACGAGGAGTTCGACGCCCTGTGCCAGCAGCAGCGTCGCCGCCGAGGGCCGGAGGTCGTGGAACCGGATGCGGCGGAGCCTGGCGCGGCGGAGCAGAGCGTTGAAGTGCCGGGTGAGGGTGAACACGTAGCCGCTCGCCTTCCAGCCCGCGCCCGCCGCTTCGCGGTCCCGGCGTTGGTGATTGCGGTGCTGTTCGAGGGAGTGCAGGCACGGCGTGGGCAGGGCGATGCGCCGCTCGGAACTCTGGGTCTTGGTCGGCAGTGCGGTCAGGCCGCCGGAGTTGGTGCGCTGGAGGGTACGACGGGTGCTGGCCATTCCGCCGGCCAGGTCGAGGTCTTCCCAGCGCAGGCCGAGGAGTTCGCCCTTGCGCAGTCCGGTACGCAGGGCGAGTTCGAACAGTGCGCTCAGTCGGAGAGTCCTAAAAGCTGTCCCGCAATGACCGGTCACAGCTCCGGAAACGGCGGGACGTGGTCCATCAGCTGCAACAACCTCGTTGCAGCTGCGGCCTCCTCCGGCCGTACGGAGGAAGCCACACCTTCGATGACTGCCCGACCTGCATAGACGGCTGTCCGTGCGGCTGCCTCCCAGCCGGATTGCTGCCAGTAGCTCGTGTCGCGCCTGCTGCCCCCGGCCGCCGCAGCGGTGGAGTGCCACTGGTCGGTCTTGCAGATGCTTCCCAGCAGGTCCAGCAACTCGGCCTTGCAAGCCACGTGCGGAGCTCCTGCCAGCTCTACAAGGAACGGAACTGCGGGGGCTGTGGCCTCGCCGACGACGAACCCCAGTGCACAGACGGCATCGCCCAGTTCATCGATCGCGGTGCGGGCCGCATCCTCATCCCCGTACGCGATCCGGGACAGCAGAGGGGGAATACCGCCAGCCAGCGCGCCCGTCGCGTCGTGAAGGTCCGCCCATCGGACTCCGGAGACGCTCCTCAACAGACCTCCCACGCCCTGCTCCTCCTCAGATCTCGCGCCCGCCCTCAGGCCATCCTCCGGCTACTGGTACCCCGGGCGGGCGGCACTCCCACCGTCAGGTGCCGCGGGGGCTCGGCTTGGTGCCATGATCTTGCCGTGACTGGAGTGATCACGGCATCGGAACCGTCCTGGATAGCCCCGTTCACCGGCCTGGGCCCGCGCGAGTTCAAGAAGCTGATCACGATGCTTCGCGCTGAGGGTGCCGGCACGGTCCGCCTTGGCCGACCGTGGAACCTCCCGCTGGAGGACCGGGTCCTGCTGGTCGCTGCATACTGGCGCACCAACCTGACGCTGCGGCAGTCGCGCCGCTGTTCGGGGTGTCCAAGTCGGCGGCTGGCAGGATCATCGAGCACACCGGCCCGCTCCTGGCGCTCAAGCCCCGTCGGCGGTTCCGAAAGGACACCGTGCTGATCGTCGACGGCACCCTGGTCCCCACCCGCGACCACACCATCGCCGAGCAGTCCAAGAATTACAGGTACTCCACCAACCACCAGGTGGTCATAGACGCCCACTCCCGGCTGGTCGTGGCGGTCGGCAGACCTCTGCCGGGCAACCGAAACGACTGCAAGGCATGGGAGGAATCCGGCGCCAAAGCGGCCGTCGGACAGACGACAACGATCGCCGACGGCGGCTGCCCGGGCACCGGCCTGGTCATCCCGCACCGCCGCCCCAAGGGCGGCGAGCTCACCGACTGGCAGGCTGAGCACAACCGGGAGCACAAACAAGTCCGCGCCCGCGTCGAGCACGTCTTCGCCCGGATGAAGACCTGGAAGGTCCTCCGCGACTGCCGCCTCAAGGGCGACGGCGTCCACCACGCCATGCTCGGCATCGCCCGCCTGCACAACCTGCTCCAGGGCACATAAACCCACGCACCGTCGGTCGCCCGACCGTACCGCGAACCACTCAAAGATCAATTACGGGACAGCCCTTAGCGAGCGACTCCGACTGGCGTGTCAGGGACAAGGCGGAGAGCAGGAAGGACGCTCCTGGTGATATCCTGGAGATCCTCTCTCGCGATGACCATGAAGCGGTACTGTCTTCGATTGCCGGAAATCCTGGAACTCCGACTCGCGCATTGGAGATATTTTCTCATCACTCCTGGCATCAAATTCAGGAAAAGTCCATGAGGCAGCTGCAGAGCCGTAAGGAAACGTGAAATAGGCAGGGCCTCGCCGGATATTGCTGGCGAGGCCCTGTCGGCTGTTGGCGGCAACGCGGGTGGGCGGCGCTCGTCTCGCCTATCAGGCGCTGAGCCGGGCCCTCGACCGGGCCGAACGTGGTCTCATTGTGCTGGCTGTTACTGCGCCAGCGCCGCCTCGACGAGGCCGAAGACGTGGCCGTTGCCACGGCGGACGCCATCGAACCGTCCTTCCGGCATTCCACCGCCAGCCACGTCGGCACGTGGGGGCTGGCTGCTGATGCGAGGACGGCGACGTCAACGGACGGGTTCCGCACGTGGCGGGACGTCAGGGGTCTCGGATCCGACTTCTCGCTCGTGAAAAGAGCCAGGGCAGGCGGGAGATCGCCAATCCGTGGGGTCGGTCGGTGAGGGGACGGAGAGAGCATCGAGGGCTCTCTGGGCCCGGCCGAGGCTGTCCTTTCCTGCACGGCGCAGGCCAGCCTTCGCGTACTTCTCGACCATGGCAGTGGACTTCCAGTCCTCCGTGATGACCAAGATCTCGGCGGGGCTAAAGCCTTGGGCAGCGAGGTCGGCGGGGACGCCAGCGCGAAGACCGTGACTGGTGGCATTCTCGGCGTCGAAGCCCGGGGCGCGGGTGATCATGCGTTTGAAAGCGCAGTTTACGGCATGGCCAGTCATGCCGGTGCCGGAGGCAGATACGGGCATGAGCTTGCCCCAGCGGGTGATGCCGCGTAGCAGGGGCAACTGTGGCTCCGCTTGGCCTAGTTCGGCGAGCAGGGAGATGTAGGTGCGCACGACGGTAATCGATACCGGGTCGCGGATGACGTACTCGCGGCCGGTGGACCAGTGGTCGTTCTTGCTGGTTCGCTTGCCGACGACCATCTGCTCGGCGCCGTCTTTGAGGCGTTCGAAGGCGATGGAGTCGATCCGGTAGGCGGCTTGTTCGGAGCGGCGGGCCCGGGTGCGGTAGCCGAGGTGCAGGATCGTCAGGTCGCGCCAGCGGGCGAGCGGGATGTCGGCGGTCACCCCCTGCTGGAGGTGGGCGATGCGGGCGGCGTCAATGGGCGGGCTGGACTTCGGGGTGCGGCGGGCGCGGGCGTGGTCGGCGGCCTGCTTGCGGATCAGTTCGGCGCTCGCCTTCTTCGGCGGCCAGTTCTCGTACCCCGCGCGGGCGTTGGCATCGCGGATCGCGGCCATCGCGAGACGCAGCGAGCTGACCGGCGCGCCGGTTCCGTCGCGGCCGCCGCGGCGGCGCAGGTTGGAAATGTAGGAGACCATGTTCGCCTCGCTGGTGCGCGGGCCCGGGTGGCGGCCGTTGGCGGCGCACCAGCGGGCGAAGTAGCGCCATTGTTCGGCGTAGGTCTGGCTGGTGCGCGCCGGCCGGGCGGTGGCGAGGTCGTCGGCCGCGTCCTCGGTCAGCGTCTCGTTCGGGTCGAGCCCGTCGCGGCTGAAGGGGACGAGTGCCTGGCCTTCGTCAACCAGTTCGCCGAGCACGATCTCGGCGGTGGCTCCTGCCAGAGCCGGCAGGTTGTCCGTGTCCTCGTCCACAGGTGCTCCTTCCCACGCGCGGGCTGATGATCCGTCCGGGACAGCCTATCTGTACCAGCCCATGTATTGCGTCCTCTAAATCCAGTTAGAGGACGCGATACAGATATTGATACATAAGAGGCGCTCGGACTCAGCCATCCGTTTCCAGGCCGTCTGTGGTGGTTATTTGTGTTCAGGCGCCTGCGATGCGATGGTGTCTGCCATGAAGATCACGATCACCGTGGAGAATCCGACCCCCGAGGCGCTCCAGAAGCTGCTCGCCCTCGCCGCCATGCCGGCCGCCGTCGTGACCGCGGTGCCCGACGACCGCTGGACGCCGGAGCGGGCGCGCTCGTACTACGACCGCCTGCCGCCCCGCGCGCAGCAGATCCTGCTCCAGGTCGTCGAAGGCGAGGGCGAATGCGCCGCCGAGGAGTTGAGGGCCAACGGTCGGAGCCTGCGAGGATCCACCGGCGCGTTCAGGCGGGTGCTCTCCGAGGGTCAGCGGACCGGCCTCTGGCCTGACGGATTGCCCGTCCCGCTGGTATCCCATATCGTCGGCGGGCAGCTCAAGAAGCTTGAGATGCCGGGTTGCGGCACCGATCGGTATCCGCACCCTGCGTTTGAAAAGGGACTGCGCGATCTGCTGTCAAAAGGCCGCTGACGACCTCCTTTGACGGGCGCTCCGTGTTCAGAATAATTTTTGGTAGGACCGGGCAAACTGTCGGTCGCACACGGGAAGAGGGGTTCTGGATCCGCGAGACAGGGCGGCCCTCCCTATTGCCCGTCACTCCCCTCCTCGCGCCAGCTGCGACGGACTTCACGCCAAGCGCGGATGAGTGCCGGCAGCTTTCCCACCAGCTCGTGAAGCTGCGAAACGAGCAAGCTGGCGGCTCCGAACGCCGCGAGAAAGAACAGCGAGATGGCGTCCCAGTTCACGGGCGGCCCTCCTCGCCGGAGAACCCTGACGGCCCCTCGTGGCGTGCGGGTGGCGAGAGATCCGGGCTGGTCGTTGGAAGGACGCGACCGAGCCAGTCGGGCGGCGCGCCCACGCTTGCAAGTGTCCTTCGTGTACTGCTGAGGTTGGCGTCCGCCCCATGGCGGAAGCGCAGTTGCAGGCCGCCGCGACCGGGACCATCGGTATGCTCGAGGTGATAGGTGCATTGGGTGGTGTAAAGGCTGTGACCCCGCCGGTGACGGGGATTGCACGAGCAGTACTGGCCGCGAATCCGAAGTGGGATCCCCCACACGGGGTCCATGAGTCTGCTGAGGAAGATATCGTGGTCGATTTCCATTCCCCGCACCGTGTCCAACTCGAAGATCCACTCATCGTCATGGATCCACGCGTGAGTTGAGTGCGCGGTGCTCGACGTGTGAAAGATCGCGATGCGGCGAAGCAGTGCTGATCCGATCCAGTCCAGATGTCTGCGGGAGCTCCAGTCGCCCGGGAATTCCCGAATGTGTTGCTCCTCGTGGGTCGTCAGCTGGGGCGCATCCCACAGTGGGGTCGTTCCCGACTTTTCGAAGCGTTGCCGGCGGTGTTCGAGCTCGCCAACCCAGTTCGTGCCCGGGACGCCGCGCAGCACGAGGTCGCATCCCCCGCCGGCGAGGGTCAGTCGGAGGTCAGGGCCGTCGATGCCTGCGACGCGCAGGCCGATGACGCCGCTGACCTGCCCATCGGCCTCGCCTTCAGGCAACAGGCTGTCCAGGACATGGGCACTGCGAGGGTATGAGAATCCCTTGCGGAACGTGGTGTGGCTGTCGAGGTGTACGACAGCCACCCGTACGGTCGCTTCCACGGAGGCGACGCCGAGAGGGTGAGCCCACCATTGCCCGCCGGTGCAGATCTTGTTCAAGACCTCGGCCTCGATACGGGCCTGCAGCGTGGGGCCTGCGGGAAGAGGGGAGCGGTTGTCCCCACCGCGCAGTGCCGCTTTCGCGACGTGGAAGAGCTCACCGGTGTAGAGCTGCCGGGTTCGTGCGAGCTTGGGGAGACGCCCACCGCTGGTCATGTGCGATCCGTCCTCGGATACCGTCGCCCCAAGGCATCCGACAACTGATCTGAGTGCCCTGCTCTTTGAGGGCATGATGGTCAGCGTCGCGCGGTGCACGCACAGGTGGGGCTAAGGCTCCTTGACCTCTGAGTGATCCCGCGAAGGGGCGACGCGGGATCAGAGGTGGCCTCCTGAAGGGCCACACCGAGTGTGGGGCACGGCACCTCCCAGGCGCAAGCCACCCAGTACAGGAGGGTTCGGGCGTGACGGTGGACGCCGGCCTGGCCAGGCCGTGCTCACAGCCCGATGGGCTGACCATGAATGACCGAGGACGGAGCGAGACCCGCGACGACGCTCTGCCGCAGGGGCCTCCGGCGGGCTGACCATCCGTGCCGCTTCCGCCGCCCGGGGCCGGTCGCGGTCGTCAGCAGCCACGCTGTGCCGGGTGGGGGTCACCGCGCCGATCGCGAAAGTCCGGCTGCCGCCGGACCCGGGCCTTGACGGCCCTTTCCGCGCTCATCCGTCATGATGCCCGGCCGCTGTCTTTCGTGCGGCAGGCGGGGCCCTCCACAAGGCGCAGCCGCCCGCACACCCCCGCTCCTGCACGCTGCCGGCCGGAGGAGCCCGAGTGCTCGCTCCCGAACGCCGTGCACGTCCGGCCCTCGAGAACGCCCACGGAGGAGACCAGGACGGCGGATTCGTCAGGTGACGGCGTTGTCGGAGCCCCGGATCGTCGAAGGCAGCCAGCCCTCGGCAGCACTGGACATCCTTACCGTGCTCGTAGGGCGGATCAGAGAGCGGGCGGCGGGGTGACCTGGCAGACGACGACGAGTTCCAGACGTGGGACGACGTAGTAGGCGAGCAGGCCGCCGGCGACGTCGAGGTAACGCATCGGCTCGCCGCTGCCCTGGTAGGAGGTGCCGTCCAGGTAGAGCGCCGCGGCGGCCCGGACGAGTTCGGCGGCCCGGTGCTCGACGGCGGCGAGGAAGTCGGCCGGGGCTCCGGCCGTGACGTGCTCTTCGCTGGGGAGGTACTCCCAGCTCCAGGTCACGCGTTCACCGCCCTGTAGGCGGCGCGGTACAGCTCGGCGACGGTGATGGCGTGCTCTCGGCACTCGTCGGAGGTCGCGGCGTGGTTGGCGAGGTAGTTGGCCCGGTGGTAGTCCCGGGCGGTGGCCGGGTGGCGCTCGATCTCGACGACGGCGGCCCAGTGCGCGACGAACGAGCGGATCGGCTGCACGCTCCCGGTCTCGATGGCCTCGGCCATGGCCCGCGTCTGCCCGTCGATCATCTCGGGGAGGCGGTCCGCGGCCACGATGGCCAGGGCTGCCTTGAGCGCGGCCGGACTCCGGTCGGGCCGGGGAATCAGCTCGATCCCGTCGTGCGCGGGCTGGCTCATGACGGCGCTCCTCTCCTCGATGCTCCGGTCCCCGGCCCTCCGACCGACCCCCGCGGGCGCGAGGCGAAGCGCTGGCGGTAGACCGCGGCGCGCCTGCTGCGGCCGACCTCCGCAGGCGCGCGGAGGAGCCGCTCACCAGTGCGATGCCCGAGAAGGATTATGGCTGATCCCCGCGGGTGCGGGGAGGACCTATGGGATCTCCATCATGCCGTAGGTACGCGGCAGCCTACGCCCGCGGGTGCGGGAAGAACGCCGGTGGTTCGCGACCGTCGCTGGTGTTGGCTAGCTGACCTTCGCGGGTGCAGGAGGACGCCGAAAAACGCACCGCCGAAAGCTGCGGCTACGGCTGATCCCTGCGGGTGCGGGGAGGACGACCACCACGGGCAGGCCCCCGTCACCATGAAGGGCTGACCCCCGCGGGTGCGGGGAGGACCCTTCGCGAACCGGACGATGCGGTGGGCGGTAGGTGTCGTCGAGTGTCTGCCGATCAGCTCCAGGGCGGGGACGTTCGGCCGTCCGGCTCCAGGCCGTAGCGCAGCAGCCGGGCCCACTGTGGGTCGCTGGCGGCCCGGCGGGTGGCCAGCGCTTCAAGGGCCTCGCTGCGCCCGGCGTCTGCGGCGCGGCGGCAGGATTCCTCGGGTTGCTCCGGCTCCTGCTCGGCGAGGTCGCTCTCGTAATTGTCCGTCGTGATTGCCCACAGGGCGACGGTGCTTCCACGTGCCGCAGCGTCGTGGACCAGCTCGTCCAGCGTGGGGTGCTTGTTTCGGCCCATCCGCATCCATGGGACGACGATCTGAATGTCGTGGTCACCTGACGTTCGCCCTTTGGCCAGAAGCCGGTCCATCGCGGAGGGGTCGCCGTTGCGTTCCGCCAGCCATGCCAGATCCCAGGGGGCGAAGAGGCTTCCGGCCTCTGCGTTCGCCTGGTACAGGCGTGCCGCCTCCTGTGGTGCCCCGGCCCGTGCACGCATGCGGGCCAGACGCTGGAAGACCGACATGTTCCGTCGGCTTGCCGCCTGCCGGGCGAGATGTTCCGCCTCCGTCAAACGGCCGATCCGCTCGTGGATTTCGGCGAGTCCGTTCACCGCGTCGGGGTTCCCGGCCTCGTGGGCCTTCCGGTAGAGCGGCTCGGCGTGCCGCAGCCGCAGGCGTATCAGGGCCGCCCTGCCGAGGGCGACAGCGTCGTCGGTGGATGAGCAATGGTCCACGGCCGTCTCCCAGAAGGCGGCGCCCGGGACCTCGTGACTCCGGGTGCGTCGGCCGTGCTGCTCCAGATAGTCGGCCAACCGGAACCATGGCTGGTCGGGCGCAGCCACGCGGTTCGCGTGATGGAACGCGTTCGTGACCTTCGTGCGGGTGGACGCGATCGCACCGCCTGCACGGATGGACGCGATCGTGCCGCCGGCAGGGATGAGCGGGGTGGCGCTGCCCGCACGGTCAACCCCGCTCGCGCCGTCCGGGTCAGGAGCCGGGACAACTGCGAGCGGTCCTGGGACGCCGCGGCACGGTGTGGTGGCGGCGACGATGGCCTGTTCCCAGAGGTCGGCGTCGGCCGCCTTCAGCTGGCTGCGTGGTAGGTAGGCGGTCGCGGCACCCGCCAGCAGGGACCACGGCAGGTCCGCGCCGTGTCCGAGGCGCCGCAGGTCCATGGCCGTCTCTATCAGGGCGCGGGCGCCCGACGAGGCCGTCTCGTACCGTTCCCACAGCAGGGGCGCAGCCCCGAGGTACTGGGTGATTTCGCCGTCCTGCGCTTGCTCGGCCGCCTCGGTGAGCTTTGGGTCCGCCTCGGCCATGCGGGCCAGTTCGGCCAGGTCCTGCCGGGTGAAGGCGTTCGGTACCCGGATGCTGCGACCCTCGAACAGGGCCCTGGCGTGCCGGTGGCGGTCCTCGTCGAGGCGCAGCCAGTATTCGGGCCACAGGGTGGCCAGAATGAGGACCGGCCCGTGCCCGGGGGTGGTCTGTTGTTCGCGGAGGGCGGCCGCGGCTTCCTCGCCGAGAGGGCTGGAGGACTGGAGGAGATAGGACTGCGCCTCGTCGAGCCAGACCACGGTGTACGGCCCGATCTCGCCGGGGGTTCGGAGCGCGGTGAGGAGTCGGCGTAACGTCAGCGGATGCCATACCCGCCAGTGCGGTGGCAGTTCTCGCAGGGCCTCCCAGCACGCCCGGGTCTTTCCGGTCGATGAGTCGCCGACCAGCACGGCCGTGGCGCTCGTGCCCTGGGCGGCCCGCCGCACTACGGCACGCAGCGCGGCGTCGTGGGCTCGTGTGACGTACGTCGGGAGTTCACCGTTGTCGCCCTGGCCGGTGGTGATGCTCCGACGGACGTTGAGCGCCGTCGGATCGGTGAGTGAGCGCACGGGTAGGCCCGCAGGGCCTCGGGGGGTGGGCGGTTCGGAGACGTGGACGTGAACGACTCCGGCCTGGATCAGGGGCCCGTTGATCGTGCTGCCGCTCACGGTGTTGTCGACGTCGACGTGCGGAGGCTCGTGTTGGTGCAGGTACTGGCGCTCGGGCTCGGGCTCAATCCCGTGCTCGCGCTCGTGCGCCGATGACGCCACGTGCGGACCTCCCTCAGCTGCCATATGTGGGGAGCTACGGAGTGGACGCACTCCCCGGTCGGTCCACGGTAGCGGTTGCCAGCTGCCCTCCGAGAGCGAGTTTCGGGAGTCCTTCTTCGGCACCCACGATTCACACCGTCTCTCGGTGCTCGGACAGGGCACGCGCGGTGACCGTTCACAGTCGCGGCGGCGTCGATCGCCTTCCAGTTGTTCACGCCGAGGCCCGGGGCCAACATCGCCAGCTCGTTGACCAGGGAGATGTTGACCAGACGGACCACGTTCTCGATCAGCTTCGCCATCTCGGCGACCCTGGTCCCGGACACCGGAACCAGGGTCTGGAAGATGCCACCGTAGAAGCCCTTGATCACGTCGAGTGAGGTGGCGTCGATCCCGGATACCACCGTGGGCGTGCCTTCGAACGACCAGCGTGGGCTGCCCGGAGCCATGCGTTCGGGGCTGAAGCCGACCAGGAAGTCCACCCCGGCCTTGAGGCCCGATGCCTGTTCCAGGATCGGCACGAGCAGTTCCTCGGTGGTGCCGGGGTGGCTCGTGGACTCCAGGATCACCGTCGCGCCGGGGCAAAGGTGCTCGCCGAGCGTCCGGGCGCTGGACTCGATGTAGGTCACGTCGGGCACGCCGTCCCGCAGCGGTGTCGGCACGGTGATCACCGCGATGTCGAAGCCGGCCAGCTCGGCGGCGTCGGCGGTCGCGCCGTACGCCCCGGAGTCCAGCACCGCGCGGAGCCGCGAGGAGGTCACGCCCTCCACGTACGAGTCGCCGGCGGTGAGCTGCTTGATACGGTGCAGGTCCACGTCGTAGCCGACGACGCGATGGCCCACCTCGGCGGCGCGCACGGCGAGCGGCAGCCCCACATAGCCTTGACCTGCGACAACGACATCCATGACGACTCCAACCCGGGTAAGGAGCACGGCCGGGCCCCTGGTTTCTGTGGTGATGCCGGTACACAACTCCGTCGCCACCGTGGGCGCGTCGGTGCGCTCCGTTCTCGCGCAAACCCATGCCGGCGTGGAACTGCTGGTCACCGACGACGCGTCCACCGACGGCTCCATGGACGTGCTTCAGGACCTGGCCCGCCAGGACGAGCGTGTTCGTCCGCAGCCGGCACCCGAGCAGGGAGGTGCGGCCAAGGCCCGCAACCTCGCTATGGCGCGGGCGCGGGGGAAGTACGTGGCCTTCCTCGACGCCGACGACATGTGGCTTCCGGAGAAGGTGGAGCGGCAGCTCGCCTTCGCCGAGGCCGGGGATGCTCCGCTGACGTTCACCTCCTACTACAAGGTCGACGGCGACTACGTGGGCGAGGCGGAGACCTTCACGTCGAACGGGCGCGTGGTCGCGGCGCGGGAGCGCGTGACGTACCGGGACATGCTGGTGCAGGACCACATCGGGGCCCTGACCGCCATGTACGACTGGTCGTTGCTGGGCACGCGACTGATGCCGGACATGCGCAAGCGCCAGGACTCCGCGCTGTGGCTGAGCATCATGCGGGAGGGACACCCCGCTCGGGGGCTGCAGGAACCTCTGGCGGTCTACAGGTCCGGGCGGGCGGGATCACTGTCCTCGAACAAGCTGTCGCTGGTGGAGCACAACTGGAAGCTCTACCGCGACCATGAGCGGCTGTCGCTTGTCCGGTCGACGTTGGCTCTGGCCGGGGCGACGTTGCACTCGGTGCGTAAGGCGCGCATCTAGTGCCGTGACCGGAAAGGATCACCGGGGTGGGAGCTTGGCGTGAGAAGATCGCGGCCGTGACCATCTCGCTTCATGACTTCGATGGCGAACACTCGCTGACGTTGGACGTCGGTGGCCTGGCTGCTGACGCGGCGGTAGCCGATGCAGGGCACGAGCCGAACGGGTACTTCTGGGAAGGTCTCGTGCAGTTCGCCTGGCCGGACATTGCCGAGCGCCTCAACTTCGACAGCGAGGCCGGCATGTTCTGCGCGGTCGGTAGTCCGAGTGACCTCGCGCAACTCAAGACGGCCCTTGAGCCAGTCATCGCGAGCCCCGACACGGTCGGCGACATCATCGCCCAGGCGGAGACTTCGGGCTTCGAGTTCGACGACTAGGAACTCCAGAGAACAGAAATCCCGGTTCGTTCAGGCCACTCCGGTGGCTGGGCGTCCGCCCCAGCGGACGCCCTTCTCACTGCGGACGCGTGCCCGCTCGCGCCGTTGGGCGGCCAGGACGTCGGGGTGGCGCGCGTTGGTATTGCGCCAGCGCAGGTAAGCATGCAGGGCCCGGGTCCGGACGGTGTGGTTGCGGTGGTTCGAGTTCGCGATCGTGAACTGCCGCAAGGGCCCGAAGTGGGCCTCGAACGGGTTGGCCCAGGACGCGTAGGTCGGCGTGAAGCACAACTCGAGGTTCTTGGACCCCCAGCGCCAGGTCTGCTGGCCCTTGTGAGCCGACAGGTTGTCCAGGATGACATAGATCGGGGCGCCGTCCGGGCGGGCCGCCCGGATCGACCTCAGTGCGGCCAGGGTGTTCGCGGCGCCCTTCTTGCGCCGGTTGACGCCCCACAGCTTGTCGTCGCCGACCGAGTAGCAGCCGTGGAAGTACCGGACGCCGTGAGTGCGATGGTAGGTCGCGGGGGGCCGCTCGGGCTGGCCGGCGGGGGCCCAGACGGAGCCACCGGTGGGACGGATGCCGAGCGGGCCGAACTCGTCGAACGCGAACACCCGGTCCGGGAAACGGGCCATAACGTACTCGATTCGATCGACCTTCGTGTCGCGGTCGGGGTCGGGTGACTCCTTCCAGGTCTTGGTGCGCTGGAAGGTGATGCTGCGGCGGGCGAGCAGGCACCGTAATGCCTCGCGGCCGATCCGGATCACGCGGCCGTGGACTTTCCGCAGGTAGGCGGCGAGTTTGCGGATCGACCAGCGAGTGAAGGGCTGGCCGAGCTTGGTCGGGCGGGTGGTGGCCGTCGAGACGACGAAGTCCTCGTCGTCAGGACTCAGCAGGCGGGGACGGCCTCCCGCCCACCGAGGGTCCAGAGCGGCCAGGCCGATCTCGTTGAACCGATGGATCACGTCGCGGACGGTGTCCTCGTCGGCCTGCACCAGCTGCGCGATCACCGGGACCCGGCTCCCGCCGGCCGAGGCCAACAGCATCATCGCCCGTCGGAATCGCACTGAACTGGTGCTGCCCCGCCGCACGATCTGCTGCAGCTTCTGCCCCTCCTGGTCGGTCAACCTGCGCACACGGACAGGCTCAGCCACCACACCCCCAAGGGTCGGACCCACGGACGTCACCGCACATCCGACCGCCCGCAGCACCAACCCGGCGAACCATCCTGGTCACGGCACTAGCTGACCTTCGCGGGTGCAGGAGGACGCTGAAAACGCACCGCCGAAAGGAGTGGCTACGGCGGACCCCCGCGGGTGTGCTGAGGACGACAGGGCCGTCGCGGGAATTCGTGTGCGGGATTGGCTGACCCCAGCGGGTGCGGGGAGGCCCCCGGCGCCGTAAGCCCTCGCACAGTAGGGATGTCCTCCAGGAATGCTCGGCGATCGACTCGGGGTCGCGGACACCGGCCATCGACCAACCGGTGCGCTTGCTGTGCTTGAGGGTTCCCGCTTCGAACAGGAACCGCGCCACCGTGGACAGGTCGTCGGCCACCGTTTTACTGCTCCCACGCCTCGACGAGGCGAATCGCGTAACGGGTGCTCTCCAGCTCGCGGCGAATGTGCCGCGGCACCTGCCCGCTATCCAACATCGCGAGGAGCAAGGTCGGTCGGACCTGGAGCAGCGACCGCATGGTGTGGATGTTCAGGCACAGGTAGTGGGCCAAGCGGCCGGGCCCTTGGGGCCCGAGGCGCCAGATGCCCGAGTGCCCCGAGCCGTCCGGACGGCTCGGGGCACTCGGGTGTGGTGGGTCAGAGCATCGGCTCGAACGCGGCGCCGACACCGTTGCCGATGCAGGGGGCGACGGACTTGCAGTCGTTGCCGGCCGAGGAGTCTGTAGGTGTGCCGTGTGGCGGTGCGGTCAGGGCCGGCCGAGCGCGCGGAAGGTCCAGCCGGCTTCGCGCCAGCGGTTGGCGCTCAGGGTGCCGCGGGCGTCGATGACGTGGGGGGCGGCGATGTGGCTGGCGAGGTCGGCGGGGTCGGCGTCGGAGTAGTGGGGCCAGTCGGTCAGGTGCAGCAGCAGGCCGGCGCCGATGACGGCTTGGGTGAGGTCGTCGGCGTAGTCGAGGTGGGGGTAGGCCCGGCGGGCGTTCTCCAACGCGGCGGGGTCGTGGACGGTGACCTCGGCGCCGGCCCGATGGAGGGCGTCGGCGACCGCGAGGGCCGGGGAGTCGCGGATGTCGTCGGTGTGAGCCTTGAAGGCGGCGCCCCAGACGGCGATCCGCTTGCCGATCATCGTGCCGCCGAGCGCCTCGCGGGCGAGGGCGACGGTGTGCTCGCGCCGGCGCCGGTTGATCGCCGCGACCTGGCGGAGAAGGCCGGCGTCGGCGCCGAGTTCCTCGGCGCGGTGGGTGAACCCGGCCAAGTCCTTGGGCAGGCAGCCGCCGCCGAACCCGAGGCCGGGCCGCATGCCCTTGGCCCCGATCCGGTGGTCATAGCCCAAGGCGAGGGCGATCTGCTGGACGTCGGTGCCGGCCAGCTCGCAGAGCTCCGCCATTGCGTTGATGAAGGAGATCTTGGTGGCGAGGAAGGCGTTCGCGGCGCCCTTGATCAGCTCGGCGGTCGGAATGTCGGTGACGATCAGCGGGGAGCCGGTGGCCAGGACGTCGGCATACACGTCCCGGAAGACGGCCTCGCTGCTGGTGTCGCCGTCCTCGATGCCGAGCACGATCCGGTCGGGCTCCAGAGTGTCCAGGACGGCGAAGGACTCGCGCAGGAACTCCGGCGACCAGGCCAGGCGGGCGCTCGCCCCGGAGCGGACGTGCTCGTCGAGGGTCTGCCGCAGCTTCGCGACGGTGCCGACCGGGACGGTGGACTTGCCGATGATCAGCGCGCCATCCCCGAGCCTGGGGGCCAGCTGGCGGACGGCGGTGTGGAGGTGGGTGAGGTCGTAGGCGCCGGTGCCGTCCTGCTGGGGGGTGCCGACGCCCAGGAAGTGGACGTCGGCGAAGGCGGCGGCCTCCGCGTAGGAGGCGGTGAAGCTGAGCTGTCCGGTGGCGGTGTGCTCGGCGAGCAGGTCGTCCAGGCCGCGCTCGACAAATGGGGCCTGGCCCTTGTTCAGGGCGTCGACCTTGTCGATGTCGGTGTCCATGCCGAGGACCTGGTGGCCGAGTTCGGCCATCGCGGCGGCGTGGGTCGCGCCGAGGTAGCCGCAGCCGATCACGGTGAGCTTCACGAACGTGTCCTTCCAAGGGGGCGGGGTTGCCGCCCGGCGGGGCCCGCCTCCCCTGAGGACGGAGGCGTCAGGTGCCGGGCCGGGCGGCGAGACAGTGATGGATGCCGTCGCGGATGAACGGCGGGATGGTCAGGACGGGCAGGTGTTCAGGCGCGAAGAACTGGAGCTTGACGCCCTCAGCCAGCGGCAGCGCGGTCTCGTCGCCGTCCCAGGAGGCGGCGAAGAAGGTGATGATCTGCCCGGAGCCGTCGGAGTCCTTGATTTCGAAGAGCTCGGTCAGGCCGCCGACCGTGAGACCGGCCTCCTCGTCGAGCTCGCGGACGATCGCCTCCGCCGCGGTCTCACCGCGCTCGCAGCCGCCTCCGAGGAGGCTCCAGTGGCCGGGCCAGGCGATGCCGTCGAGGTCGTCGCGCAGGTGCAGGAGGAGTTCACCGCGGTGGTTGATGATGATCGCGACCGCTCCGCGCGGCTGGGCGGCGGCCGGGTTCTGGGGATGGGTGTCCATGTGCTCACCGTAGTGAGCCGACTGGTCGTCATGCCGCGGTCGTCAGAGCGTGGTCGGTGAACCAGGCTGCGGCCATGAGGGCCTGCATGCGGGTGCGGTCGAACCGGCCGCCTGGCTTCAGGCCGCCGACCAGCAGCGGCCGCAGTCCCCTGGGCGCCTGGTCGAGTACCGAGCTGATCTGGGCGGTCGCCCAGGGCTCCAACGGGCCGCAGAGCCAGCTCGGGACCGGAGAGGCGAACCCGAGCTTGTCACAGCTGCCCCAGACCTCCCGGGGCAGGCCGAGGGCTTTCGCGGCGTCCCGCAGGATCCGCTTCCCGGCCGCCGGGTCGGCGATCTTGTGCTCGACCGGCAGCCGGTAGGCGAACTCGACGAGGTCGCGCGCGAGGAACGGCGACCGCCGTTCCAGCGCGAAGGCGGAGGCGAGCTTGTCCGAGGTCATCACCAGCGGGCGCCAGGCCGTCGCCAGGTCTGCCAGCGTCAGCCCCCGCGCCAGGTCGCCGCCGGCTCGACGGAGGGCGTCGGCGGCCAGCTCCCGTAGGCGGCCGTCCGGGTCCTGCCCGCGCAGGATCAGCTTCACGATCGCTTCGGCAGGCTCCAACGGCTCCCCGGTGGAGCCGAGGAGCTTGGCAGCCAGCGGCCGGTAGGCCTCCAGGCCGGCGCCCAGCACGGCTTCCGGACCGAAGAGGACGAGCGCGTGGCGGACGTAGCCCATCAGGAACTCGTCCGGCCCGAGCCCGCCGACGACGACGCGGATGCCGCGTTCGGCGACCGCCCGGTAGGCCATGTGCTCGGAGAACGTGGACGCGTTGCCCATCGGGTAGTCCAGCGCGTGCATGATCTGCGGCAGCGAGTGGGTGAAGTCCTCGATGGTCGGCTCGATGGCGACCAACTCGGCGCCGATGTCGCGGGCGACGACGGCCGCCGTCGCGGACTCGTCCAGGCGGTCCTGGCCGGGGTAGCGGACCGTTACGCAGAGCTGGGGACGCATCAGGTAGGCCAGCATCGAGGAGTCCAGCTCGCCCGACAGCAGCAGCGCGAAGTCGCCGGCTGGAACTCGCATCGGGATCCGGTCGGCCAACAGGACCGAGAACCGTGCGAGCGCGGCCTGGTAGTCGCCCTGCCAGGGCTCCAGGCCCTCCAGCTGCCACCAGGTCCGCTGGGCCACGGAGCCGGTGGCGACGTCGAAGGCCAGGAGACGGGCGGGCGGGAGGAGCTGGATGCCCTGGAACGGGGTGTCGGCGCCGGTCGGCGTCTCGATGCTCAGCATCTCGGGGCGGACGACCAGCGGGGCGGTGCCGTAGCCGGTCAGGGTGGTGACCTCGGAGGCGAACGCGAGCCGGCTGCCGTCCAGACGCCAGTAGAGGGGTTTCTCGCCGAGCCGGTCCCGGGCCAGGAACAGTCGGCCCTCGCGCGGGTCGTAGGCGGCCAGGGCGAACATGCCGTCGAGGGCGGCGAGGCAGCCGGGGCCGAGCTTGGCCCAGGCCCTCAGGACCAGGTGGGCGTCGGTCTCGCCGGGCTCCAGCTGGATGCCCCAGGCCGCGGCGACCTGCCGGTAGTTGTAGATCTCGCCGTTGAAGGAGAGGACGATGCCGCTGGCCGGGTCCTTGTAGGGGCCGGGGTCGGCGGCGGTGTCGATGATCAGCAGGGTGTTCATGGACAGCACCGCCCGGCCGTCGGCCGAGGTGAGGTGCCGGGTGCCGTCCGGTCCGCGGTGGTGCTGGGCCAGGCCCATCGCGGCGACGGTGGTCTGGTGCCGGGCGGCATCCGCGCCGGCCAGTCCTGCGATTCCGCACATCTGGTTGTCACCCCCGAGCGTGAAATCGGTGATGGCCCCCGCCGGGAGGAGTTTCCCCAGGTCCCGGCGGAGGCCCGGAACACCAGACAACCGCCTGGGGGCTCGCGGGGGCAGGGCTCGCAGGGGGGCTCACAACTCGTGAAAGCGGTTCACTGCGAGCGGTGGAGGCAATACCCTCGGTGATCCGGCGTCAGGTGCCGGGCGTACGAGTTCTCGTGCCCAGTCGAGTACGACTCCCCGTGCCCAGCCGGGGACCGATTGAGGGGGACGCTGTGGCGTCGACCACCCGCCGGGCCAAGCCGCCGAACGACGCGCTGGCCCGGATGATCGACAAGTGTGAGGGAGCCAGCCACAAATCGCTGGCCCTGCGCGTGAACCAGCTGGCCCGCGAAGCCGGGCTGACCACGACATATACGCATACCTCGATCGCCAACTGGTGCCGTCGGGGCATGGTCCCCGAGTGGCCGGTGCCCAGGCTGCTGGCCCAGGCGATCGGCGAGCGGCTCGGCCGACCTGTGCACTTGGCGGAGATCGGTATGGCGGACGCCGAGACACCGGATGCTGCGGTGGGGTTGGATTTCCCGCGAGACCCCGCCGACGCCGTGCGCGTCGCCACTTCGTTCTGGAGTTCCGTGAACCGCCGCGACTTCCTCACCGGATCCAGCTTCGCCGTTGCCGCGTTCACGACGCCGGTGACCCGGTGGCTGGTGAGCCCCGCCGATGACACCTCCGCCCATCGCGGGACCGGCCGGGTCGGCGCCGCAGACCTCGCCGAACTGCGGGATGCGGCCGACGACGCTCGGCGGTGGGACTCGAAGTATGGCGGCGGGAACTGGAAGGCCAACTCCGTGACGGCCTGCCTGCAGGAGCGGGCCGTGCCGCTGCTGACCGGCTCGTTCAGCGACGAGGTGGGACGCGAGCTGTTCTCGGTGACCGCCGAGCTGTCCCGCCTGGCCGGCTGGACCGCCTTCGACGTCGGTCAGCACGACGTCGCCCAGCGGCATTTCATCCAGGCTCTCCGCCTCGCGCGGGCCGGCGGTGACGTGCAGCTCGGCTGCTATGTGCTCACCACGATGGCGATGCAGACGCTTCTACGGGGCTTCGCGGGTGAGGCCATCGACATGACCCAGGGCGCCTTTGAACGGGCCAAGGGCCAGGCCGCCCCCAGGGTGCTGGCCTTCACCAAGCTCATCGAGGCCCGCGCCCATGCCCGCGACAACAACGCCAAGGCCGCCTCAACCGCGCTGACCGCCTCCGAAAGCCTGCTCGACCAGGCTCGCGGCGGCGGCGACGAGCCGGCGTGGATCGACTTCTACCACCACGCTCGGCTCGCCGCCGACGCCGCCGAGGTCTTCCGCGACCTGCGGAGGCCGAAGGAGGCGCTCACCTGGAACGCGCAGGCTGCTGCCATGCAACCAGGTGTGTTCACCCGTTCGGTCGGCATGCGCCTGGCAATCGTGGGGACGGCCCACCTCCACCGCGGTGACCTCGACCAGGGCCTCGCGCACGGCAACCAGGCCGTCGACATCCTCGCCCGCGTCCAGTCCAGCCGGGCCAAGGACTACGTAAGCGAGCTCAACGCCGCCCTCACTCCCTGGCGGCGCGAGACGGCGGTTCGGGACTTCCTGCACCGGACCCGCCAGGAACTCGGCGTCGCGGCCTGATGGCTGAGTACGTCCACGTGTACTCAGCTGGGCTCGACCACGGGCCACTCTTGTCGCCCGGCTCCGATGAGCCGGGCGACAGGGGGGCGCGGCACCCGCTCCCAGCCGAAGTCAGTTGCCGGATTCGGGTGCAGTGGGTAACAGTGCCACCGATGCCCACGTACGGCCTCGCTGGCAGCGAAGCTGGTCGTTCTCGACTTCGGGGACGTTGACCACGCGGGCGAACATGTCGACGTCGCTCTGAAGGCGCTAGATCTCCAAGATCGCTTCGGCCAGCTGTTCCTCGGTCGTCTTCAACTCTTCGCGCAGCTTGGCGGGGAGCACATGACTGCGTTCGGGGCGGGGCGCAGGGGACGGGACTCCCTCTAACGCCGGGCGGCGCCTCGACGAGCACGGGGGGCACGTACGGTCATCCAGCGGTTTGCCGACGGTCACAAGGGCGGCGACCATCAGGTGGCTGGTTCTCTGGCACATTCGGGGAAGGCCGGTGCTCATGGACTGCGGGTGCCGCTCGATCTCGACGACGGCGGCCCAGTGCGCGACGAACGAGCGGACCGGCTGCACGCTCCCGGTCTCGATGGCCTCAGCCATGGCGCGCGTCTGCCCGTCGATCATCTCCGGGAGGCGGTCCGCGGCGACGACTGCCAGGGCGGCCTTGAGCGCGGCCGGACTCCGGTCGGGCCGGGGGATCAGCTTGTGCGGGCCGGCGCGTGGCGGCGCTCCTCTCCTCGGTGCTCCGGTCCCCCGCGGGCACGGGGAGAATCCGCTCACCAGCGCGACGCCCGAGAAGGACTGCGGCTGATCCCCGCAGGCGCGGGGAGGACCTCCGGGGTCCACCAAGCCATAGGCGCGCGGTAGCCGACGCCCGAAGGTCGGGGGGAGACCGCCGCTGCCGTCCTGCCACGAGATGAAGCCCCCGTACACAGGGGGCCTTGATGCAAAGTCCTTCTCAGGCCTCGTCCGCCCAGATGGCCGTGCGGCCGTCGGGCTGGATGTGGACGGTCATCGACATCTCGCGGTAGAGGGAGACCGCGTCCAGTTCGCCGACCTCGGCGCGGGCCTGGAACGCGGTGGCCGGGAACAGGGGTTGGACGCACAGTTCCGGCGGGCTCAGCAGCGTCTGGCCCGGCGCCACGACGATCCGCACTCCCGTGCCCCAGGAGCCGGGGCACGGATGGCTGGCGCGGGTGCGGACCCAGCCGACCTTGGCCCGCACCGTCACCGCGTCGGGACCGGTGTTGGTCAGCCGGACCGCGAAGCTCAGGCCCGACTCGTCCACCCGGGTGCACGCCGTCCAGGCGAGGCCCTCGACGTAGCGGATCCGTCCGCACCGGTGGTTGCCGCCGATCTCGGTGCGGGCCCCGGGGACCGGGGAGAACAGCGGCAGGTCCGCATGCTCGGGAGTGGCGGCCGGCGGTTCGCTCGCGGGGCTCGCGGGGCTCGCGGGGCTCGCGGCCGACGGGGGCGGCGGTGCGGGGGCGGCCGCGTCCATACCCGCACCGCTGCGCCCCGCCAGCAGGACCAAGGGCAGGACGGCGGCCGGGACGAGGACGGCCGCGGCGACGGGCAGCGATCGGCGCACAGTCGTGTTGACGGGGTGTGTGCTCCTGGCGCGCGCCGGGGCGGCGTTCTCGAGCGTGGCGCTCGCGCCGTCTCCGTCGGAGCGCCGGCCCCCCTCGCCGGTCCCATCGAGGGGGGCCGGCACCGTGCCGTCCTCGCCCGTGCCGTCCCCACCAGGGCCGCCGCGTCCGCCATCGATCTGGGCGACCGCCTTCCGCCGCCACCCGGCGCCGCCGAGCTCCGCCAGGCGTGACCGGAGTACGGCGATCTCCTCGCCGTGCCCGACCAGCAGCTCGGCCGCCGCCGCGGCGTCCGGGCGCAGGGCCTGGGCGAGAGCGGCGGTGTCGGCCTGTGACGGCATCCGGTTGGACTTCGCGACGAGCAGCTGGCGGTGTCCCTTCAGCCAGTACGAGAGCAAGGGTTCGTCGATCCGGTGTCCGGCGAGGCGCAGCCGCCGTACGAGGGCCTTGCGGGACGGCCGCTGGGCGCGGTCGGTGACGTCGGACAGGCACCTGGCCCAGTCGTCCAGTGCCCGGGCGAGCTCGCCGGTGGCGTCCTCGAAAGCCTTCTGCCGATGCTCCACAGGCGTCCTCCGGGGTGGTTCGGTGTGCACCGCGGGCCGTTCGGGCGCAGGTCAGCGCGGTGCAAGACAGAGTGCAAGTTGCACTGTTCCGCGCCTGATGGACGGCCAATCCCGTCGGCCGCGAAGCTCGTTGGCGGCGGAAGCGGAAGCGGAAGCGGAAGCGGAAGCGGAAGCGGAAGCGGTAGCGGCAGCGGTGGTCAGGGCGCTGGTGGCACGCGGCCGGTCGGCGCGCACACCGCGTAACGGGTGGCACGCCGCGCGTCGGCGCCGCCCGTCCCCGGGCCATGGCGGCCCCCGCCAGGAACCAGAACGGCAAGCCCGAACCGAAAGCAGGACAGGAGCAGGACATGCGGACGATCCCCTCGTACTCCCACCGCGGCACCTCCCACCACGGCACCTCCCGGCAGCGGCCTCTCACGGCGCTGCTGCTCGCCGCGGGCCTGACGGCCGCGGTCGCGGCCGGCACCGCGCCCACCGCGCAGGCGGCGGACAACGGCGTCCGGCTGACCTTCGTCAAGAACCACGAGCACCCCGACCGCTCCACCCTCTCGGTCCGCGTCGGCGGCGAGACCATCGCCTCCTACCGGGCCGGATCCGGTATCGGAGCCAGTGCCGAGGGCCGTGACAGCTGCCGGACCAACAAGGGCTGGCTGCCCAACGGCACCTACCGGATCGAAGGGCACGAGCGCCACCGGGACAGCGTCATCAAGGGCCTCGCCATCGCCCTCGCGGACAAGAAGTGCTCCGACGGCACCCTGCGGTCCGACCTCTTCATCCACAGCGAGATGAAGGCGGACGGCACCCAGGGCACGCCCCAGGAGCCCGAGCCCACGCGCTGGGACGGCGACCAGGACTACCGCTCGTTCGGCTGCATCAAGCTGCACCCCGACCACATCAAGGCGCTGTTCGCCAAGCTCGACGCCCGGGGCTGGCCCACGACCCTCGAGGTCAGCGGCTGATCCCTTCCGGCGGGCGCGCGCCGTGCACCGCGCGCGCCCGCCGGTCGCCGCACGCCTGGCCACTCCGCGAGCCCTACGTCCGGGATCGGCGCGGTGACCACGGGGCGGGCTCACAGGTGCCGTCCTCAACCTCACCGACCCCGCAGACTCGCCTGCCGCCGACCCGTGAGATCAGCTCCCGGCGGGGGGCAGCACGGTTCCGACGTTCCGAGCTGCGGGAAAGACCTGGTACCCGTGGCCAGGCTCACCGGCAGGGAGAGCCGATCCCGCGAGGCCGAGAAGGACCGCCGTCGTGGCGCCGCTCGCAGAGGCGTTCTCATCTGGTGATCTCCGAGAGCCACGTACGCAGGGGCCCTTCGAGGTCGAGATTGTCGCCTCGCGTGGCGGTTTGGAGTAGTTCGGTGATGACGACCAGTCCAGCGAAGCGCCCGGCTGGGGTGGTGAGGACGTGAGCGAGACGGCGACGGACTTCGGCGGCGGTCTCCGGGACGAGGAGGCTGTAGGCGTACAGGAGGGCCGCGTCGTAGCCAGCGGGCGCGGTGCCCCAGCCTTCCCAGTCGAGCACGGTGAGCGTCGGGCCCGTGAGGTTGGCCCAGTGCAGATCGCCGTGGGCCGTCGTCCAGGCCGTCACCTTGGTGTCGATCGGGATTCCCAGGTACTGGGGCATGGCGCGGTCCAGGTACTCCTGCCGGACCGCCACCCGGTCGCTGGGGACGGCTGCGATGGCGTCGAGGGCGGTGCCGAGTTCGTCCCACCAGGCATCGTCCAGATCAGGGGCTTCCCGGAGGACCGGATCGTGGGTGGTGATGGTGGAGGCGGTGATCCTGTCGTACAACTCCGCCAGGTAGCCGTGCTCGCCCTCGGTCCACGTGCGTCGCTCCCGCAGGCGCGGCCGGGGTACCGCAGGAGGCATGAGCCGTTCGGCCTCCTGCGGCCCCTCCCAGAGCTTTCCGCCGGCCTTGTCGGCCGGGGCGGACACCAGGCGGAGCCATCCCTCACCGGACGCTGTGGCGACCGGGCGGCTGAGCGTACGCCCACGCCAACCCCATGCTTCGCGCGAGCCGATCGGCGCCGCGCCGAGAGCCGTCGTTGCCGCTGCGTGCATCCCGCGCATCCGCCTGGCGGTGTCCGGCTCAGGTTCCGAGTACATCAACGACCCTTCGAAGTACGTCCGGAGACAACGGCGATCGGCCGACGGCTTCGGCGGCCCGTGTCCAGTGTTCCGGGTGTCCCGTCGACAGGAGCACGCGCTTCACCCCTGGGATTGACGCCACGACGGCGAGGGCGGCATCGGCAGGGGTCCTGCCAGGGGTGATCAGCTCGGACAGTTCGGGGGTCACCAGACCGGGGACCTCGCCGCCGTGGAGCGGAGCGGAGGCGAATACCTCCAGTCCCGCCGCCAGGGCATCGGCCAACGGGCCGTGTCCGTCGAGGGCCTGGGCGACGGGCGAGAGGCGGACGAGGGAGACCGGGAGCTGGACGGCACCCAGGTGGTGATTCGGCCCGCCCGCCTTGGTCGCGAGTTCGAGCAGCGTGGGTACGTCGAACAGGCCGCTACTGAAGCCGCACCAGGTCGCCACTCCATAGGCGCTGATGATCTGTTGGCTGCACGCCTCCTCGAGAGCCAGGAAGGCGTTGTAGAGCCTGCCGGTGATCTCGCCGCCCGGGCAGGCGTGCTCGGGGTTGTGTACGAACACCAGGTCGGGCACCCGGCCGAGCATGAGCCTGCTCCGCGCGAGCTGCCAGGCGATGTAGTCGGGGGCGAGGCAGTGCCCGCGTTCGGCGTCCGCCGTGGAAAGGGCACCGGCCCGCACACCGATGTGCCCGGCGCCGGTCGGGACGAAGCCCACCTTCGTGGAGACGCACAGCTCGGGGTAGGCAGCCAGAACCACCGCAAGTGACGCCTCCGCCCGGCCGCCCGCGTAGTTGGGCGCGGTGTCCACCCAGTCCGCACCACGGGAGGCGGCCATCAACGAGGCCTCGGCCACATCGGGGCAACGATAGGTGCCGAGGCCCAGTCGGGCGGTCATCGTGGGCTTCCGATCGCGGCGGCTTGGCCGTCGACCAGCTCCGTCACGACACCGGCCGCCTGCCCGAGGGTGACGCCTGCGGCCTGTGCGAGATCGGCCAACCGGTGAGGTTCCCCGTCGGCGAGGAGCGCGAGCATCGGCTCGGCCTTGGCGGCAAACGTCCACTCCTCGCCGCCTGCGGTCAGCCGGACCGTGCCGTCGGACACGACCGTGAGCGCGGGCCGCGTGGTGAGCAGACGTACGTGCAGGTCGGCATCCGGCGGGGCCGCCGTGATGTGGGGCAGCGACGTCGCGAGCCGGGCTCGCTCGGTGGCGTCGCGAGCAGCGGAGAAGCGGGCGAGCAGGTCGTCACTTTCGAGCTCGGCCGCGAGGAGCTTGCCGATCGTGTAGAGGAAGGCACGCTGCTCCTCGGCGGCCCCGAAGCGCGGAATGTCCGCTCGAACGGCCTCGTGGACGCGCAGCATCTCCGACAGCCAGGTGATGAGATCGGCGCCGGTCGTGCTCTGCAGCCCGCACGTGACGTGCAGCGAGTGTTGGCCCTCAGAGGCAGCCACGGCGTGCCACCAGCCCCGAGGCAGATAGAGCACATCGCCGGCGGTGAGGACCAGATCGGCGACCGGCTCCTCGGGCGGCGGCTCGGGCGTCTCGACGTCGCGATGCATCGGCACCGTGCGGGTCGGGCCGTGGATGCGCCAGCGCTTCGCACCATCGAGCTGGACGACGACCACGTCGTGATCGTCCCAGTGGACGCCGAAGCCCTCGGTGTCGGTCCAGGAGGCGTACAGGTTGACCTGCACGCCGGTACGCAGCCAGCGCTCCAGCTGGCCGGCCAGAGCACCGATGCCGGGGTCGAGTTCGTCGACGGCGTCCAGCACCAGCGTGGCACCCTCGGCGAGCCGCTGGTGCATCTCGGAGGGTTGGAGCTGGTGCCACACGGTGCTGCGTCGGGTGGTGATCGGCCGGGAGTAGGTGTGCGCGGGCACCTGTTCTCCCTTGGCGGCGAGGCGGAAGCGTGGGGGTTCGAACCGGTGGTGGGTCAGGATGGCGTTGAGGTCATCCCAGCTCATCAGCCCGGCGAGCGACGCGGCTTCACCGCGTGCGACCTTGAAGCTGCGGCCGAGCGTCTGGGCGAGGAAGTCATCCCCGCCCAGACGCTCAACCACCGAGAAGTGCTCGGCGGTCATCGTGATACAGCCGTCAGTCGTTGGTGTCGGTTCGGCCGGTGGAGCCGCCGTCCGACGGCTGCTCGCCACGCGAGCGGGCCGCGGCGACCTTCGTACGGGCGACCAGCAGGCCGTCGTCCTCCGGCTCGGTGCCGGTCGTCAGGTTCTCGGTCATGAAGCACTCCTTCGGTTTCATGGGGTGGGCCGACTGCCCGGCCCCGTCGTGGGTGCAGCGATGGATCCGTTGCCAGGGCAAGCCGCCGACAGGGAACCTCGGGTGCTGTGCCGCGTGGCTGCTGGTCCGCGCGGCCACCCGGATCCCCCAGCCCTCGTTGGGACGGGAGGAAGTCGTGTCAGGCGCCGGGCGGCACGATGCGCCGTGCGTTCGGGGCAGCGGCCTTCACCAGCGCGGTGAGTCGTTCGTCGCCCGAGACAGCGGCGGTGGTGCCGATCTCAAACCAGATGCGTTTTCCGGCGGGGTCCGGCTCGGCGCCCCAGTTCGTCGCGAGCGCAGCCACCAAGTGCAGCCCTCGCCCGCCGGTGGCGTCGAGATCGATCCCGCCGGCGGTCGGCAGGTCGTGGCCGACGTCCGTCACCTCGACGCGCAGCCGGTGACCGTCCCAGGACACGCACACGACGCACGGGGCGCGGGTGTGGGACACGGCGTTGGTGATCAGCTCGCTGGACAGCAACTCGACGTCGCGGAGCGCGCTCTTCGCCAGCGGCAGGCCCCAACCGCGCACGATCCGTATCACCCGCCGCCGCGCGTTCGGTACGGCCTTGGCACTGGGCAGCACGCGAAAGCTGAACGGGGCGGGGACAGTGGCCTGCCGGGTGGCGACGGACATGATCGCGGACCTTTCACCGGGACGAGGTCGGCAGCGGGCAGATTCGCGCCGGGATTCACCCGGCGGATATCTACGGAACCGCTTCCAACGGCGTTGAACCAGAGCAGAATTGATGCGGCAATGAGGCGTTCGTGCTGCAGGGCCAGGCATGACCTGGACTGTTGTAGCCGCAGGCGAACCGACGTACCTCTGGAGGACACGGGATGGAATCCAGCAGGTCCCGGCTGATCCAGCGCAGGAAGGCGGTCGGCCATACGCAGGAATCCTTGGCTGAAGCCCTCGCCGTGGACCGCACGACCGTAGGACGGTGGGAGAGCGGCAGGGGTGCCCCGCAGCCCTGGATGCGGCCGAAGCTTGCCCGTGTGCTGGGACTCTCGGTCGAGCAGCTGGCCGAATTGCTGACAGTGCCCTCGGTGGGCGCCGAAGCAGTCACACTGACCAGCGGTGTCGGCTACACCTCGCCACCGGTGCCCGGTCGACGCACCGACCACGGCAACGATCTCGAAGCGGCCGTGGCAGCCGACTCGGCCGAGTCCGCGTTCTTCCTCCGCTTCGCGAGCGTGTCCAACGTGGACGACATGCTGCTCGAGCAGATCGACGCGGACATCGCGAGGCTGGCACGGGACTACGTGAGCATGCCGGTGTCCGAGCTCTTCTACGACATCGGAACCCTCCGGCGTGGAGTGTTCGACTTGCTCCGAGGCCGCCAACACCCTTATCAAACACGCCACCTCTACCTGCAGGCCGGGCGCCTCTGCGGCCTGGCCACTCATAGCGCCCTCGACCTCGGCCACTACGCAGCTGCGGCGACGCATTCGCGAACGGCCTGGCGCTGCGCGGAGTCAGCCGGGCACGACGGTCTTCGGGCCTGGATCCGATCCGTCCAGTCCCTGATCGCCTACTGGCAGCAGGACCACCACCGGGCCGCCGAGCTGGCGAGAGCCGGACTGCCGTACGCGGACGGTGGGACGATCGCAGCTCGGCTGCTCAGCCTGGAAGCGCGGGCCACTGCCGCGCTCGGCGACAGCGTGAGCGCGCTACGGGCCGTGGAAGCCGCCGAGGCGGCGCGGAGCGCCGTAGCCGCCGTGGATCTTCCTGGGGTGTTCACGTTTCCCGAGGCCAAGCAGTGGGCCTATGCCGGCACTGCCCTTCTCGCTCTGGCCGCCCGGTCGCATGTGAACCGTGCCATCGAGGCGTCCTCCCGGGCCATCGCCATGTACGAGTCCGGACCGCAGCGGGAACAGTCCTCCGGGGACCTGCTGGCCGCCCGCCTCGACCTCGCCAACGCCCATCTCGCCCACGGTGACCTCGACGGCGTGCGGGAGAAGCTCTCGATGGTGCTGGAGGCCGCTCCGGGCCGACGAACAGCGAGCATCTCCAGCCGCCTTCGGGCGCTGGGCGCTCGTCTCGGCGAGCCCGCCTACGCAGGCTCTCCGGTCGTCCTGAGTCTCCGTGAGAATGTCAGAGAAGCCTGCTCTCGACCCGCGTTCACGAACTCTCCGGAGCTGCCCCAGTGACGAGAAACACCGCACAACAGGACGCCGCAGTCGCCGACAAGTCGATCCTCGCGAACAGCGCCTACGCGGACGGACGCCATCTGGCCGCCCGCCAGTCCATCTACCAGTGGCAGCAGCCGCAGTACGACCTGCCCGGAATCGTTGTCGAAGAGCTGGTCGGCACGAGGGGGACCGTCCTCGACATCGGCTGCGGCAACGGTAAGTTCGTCAGCCGTCTCCACAGGGACCGCCCAGACCTTCGGGTCATCGGGGTGGACATCTCGGCGGGAATCCTCGCTGAGGTCGAGAAGCCGGTCCTGGTGGCCGACACCCAGTCCCTGCCCTTCGCCGACAACAGCGCCGACGCTGTGCTGGCCCTGCACATGCTGTACCACGTCAGCGACATCGAGGCCGCGATCAAGGAACTGGCCCGCGTCCTCCGGCCTGGCGGCATGCTCATCGCCTCGACCAACAGCGAAACCGACAAGCGGGAGCTGGACCAGCTCTGGGCCGAGGCGGCCGGCGACGTCCTCGGCATTGCCGAGGGGCCGGCGCGGGTCTCCCTCAGCTCCCGCTTCTCCTTGGAGAAGGCCCGCGGCTACCTCGGCGCGGCATTCGGAGACATTCGGGTGAGGGAACTACCCGGAACGATCGAGATCACCGACCCCGCGCCGGTCGTAGCCCACCTCGCCTCCTATGAAGCGTGGGCCGACGAATGCGGGGTTCCCTTCCATGAGACCGTAAGCCGAGCGGCCGCAGTTGCTGGCAGCACGATCGCGAGTAGGGGCTCATTCAAGATCGAATGTCTCGGCGGGATCCTGGTGTGCCGCTTGTGAATGCGCTATGCGAGCTGGCCTCCGGCGCGGCGCTGGGCGAATTGCGGCCGAGGCTATGTGGTTCCGTCAGGCTCTCGACAGCGTCCTGCTCCTTCCCCGCACCTGCGGGGGTCAGCCGTCCTCCGGGGCAGTTCGCCGACGCGGGATTCCAGCTCGACCGGCTGGACGGCGGAACGGCGGTCAACGCCCCGGCCGGGCCTCGGCCGGGGCAGATGGCCCGCACCCCGGGTCCCCGATTGCCCAGTCGAGTACGACTCCCCGTGCCCACCCGGGGACCGATTGAGGGGAACGCTGTGGCGTCGACCACCCGCCGGGCCAAGCCGCCGAACGACGCGCTGGCCCGGATGATCGAAAAGTGAGGGAGCCAGCCACAAATCGCTGGCTTTCCGCGTGAACCAGCTGGCCCGAGAAGCCGGGCTGACTACTACATATACGCACACCTCGATCGCGAACTGGTGCCGTCGGGGCATGGTCCCCGAGTGGCCGGTGCCCAGGCTGCTGGCCCAGGCGATCGGCGAACGGCTCGGCCGACCCGTGCACTTGGCGGAGATCGGTATGGCGGACGCCGAGACACCAGACGCCGCGGTGGGGTGGGATTCCCGCGAGACCCGCCGACGCCGTGCGCGTCGCCGCTTCGTTCTGGAGTTCGGTGAACCGCCGCGACTTCCTCACCGGATCCAGCTTCGCTTTTGCCGCCTTCACGACGCCGGTGACCCGGTGGCTGGTGAGCCCCGCCGACGACACCTCCGCCCATCGCGGGACCGGCCGGGGCGGCGCCGCCGACCTCGCCGAACTGCGGGATGCAACGGTCTGGCGAGCCGTCCACCAGCCTGCCGACGGGTGACCGTTCAGATGCCCGGACCGCAGATGGCGCGGCCCGGCTGCCGACGGGAGTACCGGACCATGGCGTCCTCGGAGCTCGTCGGCTTGCTGCCGTCGGCGGGCGTCAGGCTGTAGAAGACCGTGATGGAACCTTCGTCTACGGCGTCCAGGACGCCGTTCCACGGGATGGTGTAATCGACCGTGGTGGTGTCAGCGGTGACGCTCACGATGTCCTGTATCGCCACGGCCGGTGTCTGCCCCGCGATGTCGGTGCAGACGGTGACGTTGAAGGTGACCGTGTCCCCGGCCTTGCCGGGAATCCGGTCCACCCGTACGAGCACACCGTTCCAAGGCTTCTGCCGACAAGCGATCCCGCCCGGAGGCTCCTCGTCGGGAAATTCCGGGATGTCGAGCTCGACCCACATACAGGCTCCTGGTCATTGAAAGGCTGAGGCGACAGAACGGCCTCCGTCTCGTGATCATGGATTAGACACCGATTCGAAGACAGCCGATTTCGCGTGCCCGAACCTCTCGTCCCGGAGCGTCGACCGTGACGGAGGCGGCTCGTCCACGAGGACCCAGCCGTGCGACGAGGGGAGCGGCGCCGAGGCCGAGGTGAACCTGCTGCGGGCGCGGGCCCGCTTCACCGGCAAGCGCCTGCCGTTCGTCACCGACACCGAGACCCGCGCGCGGGGGCCGAGCCTGGGTGCGACGTCACCGCGATGCTGCTGGCCGCCCGCACCCCCAGCACCTCCACGATCCTCAACCCCAGCGTGGGGCCCGAGGTCGGCTTCGGGTGTAGATCTTTTGAAGGGAAAGGCGCGCGCTGAGCTGGGCCATGGCTACGAAGCGTCGGCGTAGGCGAGGTGGGTGCCGCAAACGGTGCAGCGGAAGAGCATGGCGCTGGCCCCCCGCCCGAGGTGGGTCAGGAAGTTCTCGAGCTCGGACGCGTCGTGCCATCCGCTCATGCGCAGGTCGCATCGGAGCTGGTCGAGTGCCTCGGGGTGTGCCGCCAGTTCGGTGTATCCGACCTCGCCGATGAATGCCGCGGCGTCGTTGCAGTGGACAAGCCAGTGCGGATCCTGCCAGGCGTGGAAGCCGGGAGTGCGGCGTGTGACCTGCTCCAGGGTCTCCGCGCTGACGCCGTCGAGGCCGTACGCGTCGGTGAATTCGCCTTCGAATCGTTCGGCGGCGCTGCCGTCGGCGATGCACCAGGGGCAGAATCTCCCGCTGACGTCGTGGGTGCTGTAGAAGGTCGCGGTGTAGATCCACCCTGTGCTGCGGTTGCAGCAGGCGCAGGTCTCGGCGCTCTCGCCGACGGACCCGCTTGCGACGGGGTCGGAGTGGTAGCGGAAGTGGGGCAGGCTGGCACTCACTGATGAGCCTGCCGGTGCATGGAGAGGTCCGCCTCGACGCCGGCAGGTGCGTCGGCGGGTATTCCTGTGAACCTCATGGGTCGCAGTCTGTCCGCAACCGGGCCCGTGATCAAGCGGTGAGTTCGAAGCTCTGCTGGTCGGGGGTGGGGTAGAGGCGCTCGTGCTCCCGGGGCGGTGTGGAAGCCCCAGTAGGAGGCGAGAGCGCCGTTGGCAACCAGGGTGCGGAGCCGGAGGACGGCTTCGGCCCCGGGCAGGCCCCAGCGGGCACTGGTGATGTCGAGGCGGTCGGCGATCAGATGGCGGCAGGCAGCTTCGACCGCGCCCGTCGCGATCGGCCGGCCGTTGACGAGGGCGGTGTCGTAGCGGAGCTGTTTGAGATGGCCGGTCAGGTAACGGTGGCAGGCATCGACGGCCTCGCGCCGGGCGGACAGCGGTCCTTCCCGGTAGGCCTGGGCGGTCCTCTCGCCGGCGGTACGGGCGGCGTGGCCTGCGAGGATCGCGGTCAGGTGGTCGGCGGCCCAGGCTTCGGCGCCGTGGAAGGCGTGGGCGGCGTCCCAGACGTACTCGGCGACGTGGACGAAGTCCAGTCTTCCGCGTGATCCGCAACCGCTCCAGAGCCAACCTGGACTCTTCCGACCTCCCGGACACGACGGCGAGTTCGGCTGCCAGCTCCTTGACCCGCACCCGGGCAGTCGCCTCGCGGGTGGCCAGCTCCTCGAACAGCGAGCCTGTCCGTCACCTCTCTCCCGCTTCCACGGTAGAGACGAACAGCCCCACGCACAGCCCCGATCAGCGTTCTCCCAGCTCAGCCCTTCCCTCCCAGAAGATCCGCACCCGTCGGCTTCTTCTGGATCGGGACTGCGGCTGACCCCTGCAGGTGCGGGGAGGACGTCCCCCGCCCGCAGCGGCAGCAGCCGCGCCCGGGCCGACCCCTGCGGGTGCGGGGAGGACTCGACCAGGACCCACTGGCCGTAGCTCTCGATCGGCTGACCCCCGCGGGTGCGGGGAGGACCGCCACATCTCCGGCGCGGGCGGAGAACCCGGCGGCTGACCCCCGCGGGTGCGGGGAGGACCTGGTCGACGTTCGCCGCAACGCCCGGACGAACGGCTGACCCCCGCGGGTGCGGGGAGGACCCGGCCGGGGCCGCCTGCGCGGCCGCCACGCTCGGCTGACCCCCGCGGGTGCTGGGAGGACGACGTGCCCGGCCCGCCAGCACTCGTGGGCGGCGGCTGACCCCCGCGGGTGCGGGGAGGACTGGCTCACCTGGATGCAGACGACCAACAACAACGGCTGACCCCCGCGAGTGCGGGGAGGACAAGGCCGCACTGGCCGGCCTCGGCGTGGCTGCCGGCTGACCCCCGCGAGTGCGGGGAGGACGGGTTCCGCGGCAGTTTCGGGCTGGCCCTGGACGGCTGACCCCCGCGAGTGCGGGGAGGACGCCCCAGCGGCGGGTCCGGCCGTGGACGACGTCCGGCTGACCCCCGCGAGTGCGGGGAGGACTGCGACCTACGATGAGCCGGTGACCGAAGCTGATGGCTGACCCCCGCGAGTGCGGGGAGGACTGCGTGACGTGCTACCCAGCGCACCCCTCGCACGGCTGACCCCCGCGAGTGCGGGGAGGACGGGAGAGGGTCTGGGAGAGTTGATCTCCGATATGGCTGACCCCCGCGAGTGCGGGGAGGACGATGTCCTTGACGCCGTTGACGACAGCAGAGGCTGGCTGACCCCCGCGAGTGCGGGGAGGACGTCGTCGAGGAGTTGGTTGATGACGTGGGCGGCGGCTGACCCCCGCGAGTGCGGGGAGGACCCTTCGCGACCTGGGGCGATGGGGCGGGTTTGCTACTTCTTTGCCAAGCTCGAATGCGCCCCCGCTTGATTGGCCCAACGTCGCACGTGAACTGTTGAGGTGTCAAAGAGCCTGAGCCGCACGCTATGTGCCGGTGCCGACGGCGGCCCGACGCCGACAGCGCGGGGCACGCCGGTGGCCAGGAGTGTCGGGCGTCGGCGGCGGAAGCAGGGCTCCACCGCCGGGGACGGTGGTCCGGCGCCGCGCACCGCGCGGGCGGTCTCCACCGTGCCGGGCGGGTGCGCGGTCAGCCGTGGGCGGGGGCGCCGGGGCTGCTGGCGCGTGGGACGCAGGGGGCGAGGACGGTCAGGTCCAGGGTGTCCGGCGCGGTTTCGGGGTCACCGACCACGACCGAGGCGGTGAACTTGTTCGCGTCGTTGGACAGGTCCAGCCGTTTGTCGTCACGTCGTTCGACGGAGAAGCCGTCCTGCTTCAGCCGCTGCTTCACCGCGTCGAAGACGCCCGGGACCTTCGGTCCGGGGATCCCGCGCAGTTTGTAGGAGACGTACGGCATGTACCGGGTGGGCGAGTCGGCCGGCCCGGACTCGCATTCGTCCTTGTCGACCAGCGGATCGGGGATCTTCACGGTGGCCTTGTCCGGGAGCGCCTCGAGCGCGGCGGACGCGTAGGCCCTGACCTTCTCCTCGGCCTGTCCGAGGTTCATGGACGGGGCGTCGCTCCCGCAGGCGGCCAGGGCGAGGACGCCCCCGGTCAGCAGGCCCAGGACGGCGACGCGCCGTGCGGGCCGGCCGCGGCCGACGCTCCCTCCGTTCTGCTGCATCACCTGCGCGGGGCGGCTCATGAGACCGGCCTTCCCGCGATGACCTGGCCGAAGGCCTTCCAGGACGGTGTGCCCTTGTTCCAGTAGTGGTCGTGGTCGGTGTTCTGGGACGGCAGGTGCTGGGCGCCGAAGGCGGGGTTCATCGGGTCGCGTCCGAATCGGAGGTGGTAGTCGTCGCTGGCGGGGTTGTAGTTGTCGGCGGAGAGGGGGTCGGGCGTCCAGTCCGTGATCGAGTCGTCGCCGCCGAGCACCGCGTAGACGTGGGACGGGTCCATCTTCGTCCCCTTCGCGAGGTCGGTGTTGAGGTCGGCCGCTCTGTCGACGCCGACGCCGGGGCTTCCGGCGAAGACCACGGTGTCGACGGGGAGCCCCTTGTCGCGCATGGCGTAGCCGACGACGGTGCTGCCGTAGCTGTGTCCGATGATCGTGTTGTGGGACGGGGACCCCTGGTGGGTGGCCCGCAGACCGGACTGGAAGCTGTAGAGGTTCTGCTCGGCGTCCTTGGCGTACCCCTCGTAGGCCGCGTCCGGGATCGGTTGCGGGAAACTGGGCTTGGCCGACTGCGGTGCCGTGTAGTTCACGTAGGCGATCGTGGAGACCTTGCTGCCGGGGCTCGCGTCGACGGCGCTGCGGTACATCTCCTTCGCCTTGTCCATGGTGCCGCCGACGCCGGCGAGCTTGGACTCGGTGCCGGGGACGAAGGTGGCCACGTGGTCGGCGGTGTCCGGGTCGTTCAGGGCGAGGATCGCGCGGCCGCCCGGCGCAGCGGCGTCGAGGCCGAGCAGGTAGGGGCGCGGGTCCTGGTCGGTGACCGGCTTGTCGAGGCGGTCCTGGATGGCCTGGAGGCCCTTCAGCTTGCCCTGCAGCGCGTCGCGTTCGGCCTTCCAGACGATGTGGTCCGGGCTCTCAGTGGCCCCGTACGGGGTGCCCGTGACCGACAGCGGCTCGGACTTGTCGAGGTCGCTGAGCTGCTTCTGGAGGTCGGCCCGGGTGCGGGTGAGATTGATCCGGTTGGCCTGGTCGCGGGCGGCGGCCGGGACGCCGTCGAGGTTGCCGACCTGGGCGGGGTCGTCCTGGATGAACTTCTGCCGCTCGGTGTCGGTGAGGCCGTCCCACCACTTCTTGACGCTCGCCGGGTCGGTGCCGGCGGGCGGGATCTGTTCGCGGGCGTTCTCGGCGGCCTGGTCCTTGGCCACGGTGGCGGCGTCGAGGCCGGTGCCGTTGCTCGCGTTGGTCGCGAAGTGGTTCAGCCGGGCGCTGATCTCCTGGTCGGCGTGGGCGGCCTCGTTGAGCGCGGCGGTGATGCGGTTGCTGATGGCGATGGCCGTCGTCTCGGCGCCGGCGCCCGCGTAGTTCGCGGACGTGGGCTCCTTGTCCCAGGTGATGGTGCCGTCGGGGGCCACGTTGAGCTTCGCGGCCTTGGCGTCGTCCAGGGCGGACACCAGGTGGGACTGGGCCAGCGCGAACTGCTCGGCCGCCTTCGCGAGCGCCTTGCCGACGAAGTCGAGCTCGCTGTGCGCGGACTGGAGTTCGGTGCCGAGGAACTGGATCCGGGCCTGGGCGTGGTTGGACGCGGTGCCGGTCCAGTGGGAGTTGGTGAGCCGGTCGGCGACCTCGTGCTGCCAGGACTCGATGTGCCGGCCGAAGGCCGAGTAGAGCGCGTCGAAGGCGTTCTTCGCGATGGTGATGTTGTTGATGTTCGCGTCATAGAGGGTCTTGATGTCCACGGGGCTACTCCGCGGCCTTCGCGCCGGCGGGCTTCACCGGGCCCGGGACGACCACCGTGCCGAAGGGGTCCGGCTCGTTCGGGACCGGTGCGGCCGGGTTCCGCAGGTTCGCGTGGATGTCCTTCTCGACCTGGCGGTAGTAGGCGGCGGTCGTGGCGAGCTTGGTGCCGACGTCGCCCATGTCACCGGCGAGCTTGTCCAGCAGCGTCTTCCAGTTGGTGCCGCAGTCGCGCACCGCGGCGGCCGTGAGCCAGCCCCGCAGGGTGCCGGCGGCCTGGTTGCACGGCTCCGAGAGCTTCGACGTCTCGCCCGGTATCAGACCCCCGATGTGCTGGGCGCTCTGCCCGCAGCCGTCCAGCTCGGCCGGATTGACCTTGAATTCCAATGCAGCGTCAGGATCTGCCACGTTCTCTTCCCCCTTGGTTCCGGACCTGGTGTCCCCCCGAGGTCCGAGATCATTTGACACCGAATTTTATCGGATCCTTTCTCTACGGACGGAAACTGACCGGCCGACGCTCGAACGCACCTTCTCTGGAGAGGAGTTGCGACCCCGCCCGTTTCGGCGAAGACCCCCTGCCCCGGTGAGCGACGTGGTACGTTCCGTAACCCAACCGAAAACAGTCGACCCCGGCAGCGCGCCAACGCTCCGGGGTCCGGCACCAGGAGCACACACTCCCGATGCGGAACCATCGTAGCGCCCACGCGCGCAACTTCACCGTGCTGCCCAACGCCCTGCTGCAGGACCGGCGGCTGAGCTACACCGCCCGCGGCCTCCTCGCCGACCTCCTCTCCCGCCCCGACGGCCGGCGCGAGGACGGACGGCACACGGCGGACACCAGCCCCCAGGGACGCGGGGCGGTCCGAAGGGCCCTCAAGGAGCTGACCCAGGCCGGGTACTACCGGGTCGACGTCGTCCGCATGCCCGACGGCACCGTCCGCTCGGAGGCCCACGTCTACGACACCCCGCAGCTCGGACCGGCCGCACCGGGTGTCCCCCGTCCGGCGCCCGGTCCACCGGCGACCGGCGCCACAGGCGCCCCTTCAAAGAACCGGTGCCAAGAACCCTCCCACCCCACCGAACCGGCCGACGGGCCTGACCGGCCTGCTCCGCCCGACCGGCGGGAAGAACACCTCGACAGCGACCGGAAAGCCCCCGCACCGCCCGACGAACAGACCCGCGAGGCCGTCGCGACCCTGTTCCGGGTGATCCGCCCCGAACCGCGCCTGCGCCTCGGCGAGGCCGAGGCGGCGGAACTGGCCCCGCTCGTCAGCCGATGGCTCCAGCGCGGCGCCACCACGGCCGACCTGGCCCAGGCACTCCTGCCCGGCCTGCCCACACCCGTGCACTCACCGGCCGGCGTGCTCCGCCACCGTCTCCAGCACAAACTGCCGCCCACTCCGGACCCGCACCGGCCCTCCGGCCAACCCCGGCCCCGCTACGCCGAGTGCGTCCAGTGCCACGACCCCGTGCCGCAGCCCGGTATCTGCGCCGCCTGTTCGGGTCTCAGCGGGCAACGTGCCAGGCCGGACGGCTCGATGGGCACGGTGGCCCTGGCGGTTGCCGGAGCCGCCCGCGTCCGGGCGGCCGTCCTCGCAGCCCGGACGGCTTCGAGCCCACGACAGCCCGCCGGGCCGGGTCCCACCCGGTCCCTTTGTCCCGCCTGAGGCCTGCCCGGGACCGGCCGGCCCGCAGGTGATCCGGAGACGCCATCTTTTGGGCGGTCGACGCGACCGGGGTGGACGGGCACCGGCGGTGGACTCCGGTGCCCGGTCCGTCGTGGTGGCCGGGCGACGCAATCCGTCACGCCCTGCGAGCCCGCGTGGGCGTCCCGATCACGTGCTCGGCCCGACGTCGTCCGGACTCGCGCCCGGGCGAGACACCCGACGTGATTGGCGGGCCGCGAAAAGCCCGGCTCTGTTCAACCGGTTTCGGTAGATGAGCGCGATCGGCCGTAGCGCGAGGAAGTCGGTATCCATCTGGCGCCGGAGCGTGCGACGATCGCCGGATGGGGATTCCTGATCCTGCACGTCGAGCGCGATTGCTTGTCGAGTCGCTGACCGTGGTGGCGGCTGATCCGTCGGCGCAGCTGTCGTGGGTGGACGAGCACGGGGTTCCGACGGACGAGATCGCCCTGGACTTCGACCACGCCTTCCGCATGGCCGAGAGCCCGGCCGAGGACGGGGAGGTCAGCCGCGAGGTGCTTTCTGCGCTGCGGGCGATCGATGCGGTCTTCGCTGGGATGAGGGGCCGGGAGAACTCGGATCGGTGGAGCAGGGAGTCTCTGGCGGCTGATCCGGGTTGGGGCGAAGCCCTCGAGCTGGCTCGGCGCGTACTCGTCGAGGTGGCGGGGGAGTGGCCTGCGTCATCTGGGGTTGCGGGACCGGCTCAGCAGGTAAGCGGGCATGGGGAGTTGTCAGGCACGTAAGGCACATGGCCCCATTTCCTACGACGGAGGCTCCGAGGTGAACCAGTCCGGCACGGCCCAGGGATCGTCCTGCGGCCGTCGTGCCGCCGACTCCCGCTCCCGCTGCTCGTGGGCCGCGCGCTTCTCGGCGATCGTGGGGATGCAGGCGAGAGCCTCGGCCGGGCGGCCGTGCTTGACCAGCATGTCGACCAGGTCATAGGTGGCCAGGTGCTGAGTGGACGAGCGAAGCAGGGCCAGGGCCTCCTCCAGCCGGCCGTCCCACTCCAACAGGCGTGCCAGGCTGAGGTCCCACTCGCCCGGCTCCTTCTCGTTGAGGGCGGTGGCCTCCGCGATGCCCTCCGCACATCGGCCCGCCTCGCCCAGGAGCCACAGTCGCAGGCCGAGGACCTGGTCCGGGTGCCCCTCGGCCCACGCACCGGTGAGCCCGCCCAGGAGTTCGAGAGCCCGGCCGGGCCGGCCGTCGCTGACGAGCAACTCCAGCGCCCAATACACGAAGTTCCAGCAGTCGTAGTAGTCGTAGGTCGGCCGCCCAACCTCCACCGCCTCGTCGATCCTGCCCTGGCGCACCAGGAGGTGCATCAGCGCCGCACGGTCGTTCGGGTCGTCGTGGGCCCCGATCGCCTCGCGCAGCAGGGCCTCCGCCTCGCAGACCCGCCCCGTGTCCTCCAGCGCCTTCGCGTACACGTCGAAGGCGGCGCGGTGCTCCACCGCGGCGAGGGCCCTCAGTTCCTCGATCAGCCCCTGCCGGGCAAGGAGCTCCGCGTAGTACTCGGGGAAGTTGAGGGAATGGCGCCGACCCGAGGCCATCTCGGTGCGTAGGACCTCGACGGCCTCCTCCGCCCGCCCGGCCCGTTCCAGCACCTGGGAGATCAGGAGCAGCACGTGCCACCGGTCCGTCCGGGACCCCTGGCACTCCTGACCGCACCGCCCACACCCCGCGCTGTCCTTGCGCTCCATGTGCTCCGCTTCCTGGGTGAGCACCTGGAGCACCTGGTCGTCACACCCCTGACCCTCGGTCACCTCGACCAGGCGGGAGCGGAGCCAGTACTCCCCGAGATGGGGTGTGAGCACGTCGATCGCCTCGCCGGCCCGCCCTGCCTTCGCCGCCAGCCCGGCGTAGCGGGCGCACACGTGGCCGTCACCGAGCCCGGCCGCGTCCGGGCGCACCATCGCGAGCGCTTCGTCGCCATCGCCCCGACCGATCATGATTTCCGCGGTGAACCACTCGGCCTCCCGCCATCCGATCTCCCTGAACGGAGCCACCAGGCTTACCGCCCGGTCGGCATCTCCGGCCGCGCACAGCCCCCGGGCTGCCGCCTCCGTGCCGTTCCAGTCGCCGCGCTCCCGCGCCACCCGAATCAGCAGCTCCAGCTGCCCCAGGTCGATGAGGGTCCGCGCCAGCTGCGGGTAGATACCACCCTGGTGGCTCGCCTGCCAAGAAAGATCATCAATGTTCACGCACGCACCCTACGGACCGCCGCCGACAGACTTCGCCCGGCGAAAAGCCCACGCCAGGGGTGTGGCCCTTCTCAGCCTGCGAGCTTTGAGGTACCGGCCGAACGCCTCCACCAGGCGCTCCGGCGGACCCGGGCCGACTGGGAGGCCGCGCTCCGAGCTGGAGCCGGGAGAACCCAGACTTCGCGACAGACCTTGCCCAGGCCGCCGAGCACTTTCCCCGCTGACGTGCCGTACGTGCCTGACGAACCCCCGGATATCTGTAAGGCACGGACCGATCAGGCCCACTTGCCTTACATGCCCGACGGCCCCTTGGCACCCGAGATAACGGTTGCCGCTGCCGGAAATCCGCGTCGTTCGGTAGCGGGCCGGCTGATCGCTTCCAGGCCCTGGTCGAGGTTGCCGCGATGGAGGTGGGCTGTCCCCACGATTGCCGGGCGCATGCCCACCGAGCGGGTGAACGCACAGGGTCGCAGACCGCGGCCCGCGCTCTACTTGCCTGCGGACTGAAGAGCAGTGGCGATCGTGATGAACGCTTCGGCCAGTCGTTCAACGTTCCATCTCGAGGTGTTCGTGTCTGCGGTGTCGGGTGGGGTGCGGCCTCCGGACGAGCTGGTGAGTCTCACATGGAAGCGTGATGCGTGTTCACCCCTCATTGAGACTCTCACGGGCCCAGTCACGGATTATTGAGCGGGTACATCAGGCGGCCGTGTGCTTTGCGGTGGACGAGCGCGGGTGCGGGAAGGGCTATTCGGGCGACACCATCATGTGCGTGGCGATCGGCTGGCCCCCGCGGGCGCGGGGAGGACCAACAAGGGCGGCAGGAACCGCCGTATGAAGACCGGCTGACCCCCGCGGGTGCGGGGAGGACTCAAGGTGGCGCGTCCCCAGGGAGTAGTAGGTCGGCTGACCCCCGCGGGTGCGGGGAGGACTCGAGGGATGCCGGCTGGTGCAGGACGCGGTGCGGCTGACCCCCGCGGGTGCGGGGAGGACGCCTCGTAGCTGACGGACAGCTCGATCCAGTCCGGCTGACCCCCGCGGGTGCGGGGAGGACAGGCGGCCGTATCGTCAGCGGAGTGACGATACCGGCTGACCCCCGCGGGTGCG
Source organism: Kitasatospora sp. NPDC053308 (assembly GCF_055585785.1). Classification (NCBI taxonomy): domain Bacteria; kingdom Bacillati; phylum Actinomycetota; class Actinomycetes; order Kitasatosporales; family Streptomycetaceae; genus Kitasatospora; species Kitasatospora sp. NPDC053308. The sequence continues at coordinate 178,816 of NZ_JBVJJY010000013.1, forward strand.
GGGAGGACCCTCCGCGACCTGGGGCGATGCGGCGGCTTTGGTATTTCTTTGCCAAGCTCGTATGTGCCCGCGCTCGATTGGCCCCAACGTCGCACGGCAACTGTTGAGGTGTCAAAGAGTCTGAACCGCATCCTATGCGTCGGTGCCGACGGCGAACCGAGGCTGACAACGGGGAGCCCGCCGACGGCCAGGAGCGTCGCAGCGGAGTGTCGAGCGCTGCTGGCGGAAGCAGGGCTCCGCCGCCAGCGGATGGGCAGGTCGTCGCCGCGCGCTCGCGTGCCGGCGGGCCTGGGCGGACTCGACGCATCCTTGGCTAGCGGCACGGCCTGGACATCGCCGGCAGCCCACTGCTCCTCAGGGGAACCCGAGGTCGAAACGGCAGCGCGGCGGACGAGGCGGCCCCTGCGTCCGTTCGGAGCCCGCGTTCAACAGGCGGCGTAGTACTCGCCGTCGTCCCCCTGAACCCTTGCCTCCAGGACTTTCGCCACCTCTCCCATCGTCGCGATCACCGCATCGCTCGGGGCCTTGGACACGATCCGACCTGCGCTCCACCACATCGGAGCCACCCTGAGGTCGGGATCAGCGGCCACCACCGCTTCCCATTCCGCCGCCTCGATGTCTCGGCCCGCTTCGTCCCACCAGTTCTCACGCCGCGTGATGTGCACGTCGTAGCCCATGAGCAGCCAGAGTAAGCAGCGGGACCGACATGACCACGACGTCGGACTGGGCACTCGAAGACAGGAAGCGGCCGCCTCCGGCGGAGGGACTTGCGGTCCGTTTCGCTTCCGCCACCCGGGTCGGTCTTCGTCGTTTCCTGGACGTGCCGTCGGGCTGCCCTCACTGCGCCGATCACGGAAGTCCGGCTGCCGCCGGACTCGGGCCCTGACGGCCCTTTCCGTGCTCATCCATTACCGCTCACTCTGCCGAGTGGACCCTTCCGTCCCGGACCGTCAGGTGCCGCTCAGAGCGCCGCTGGGGGGCTTGCCAGGCACAGCGGACCCCCGTTTGCCCCGGTCCCCAGCAAGTAACGCAGTGACGGGACTGGGTACCGCCAGCCGTCGTGTGGCCCCATGGGCTTCCCATTCCTCGGCGTCCCGGAGTAGGGCGAGGTCGGCGGGCCCCTCGGTTGTACCCCTTCTCGTCGCCCCGGTCCGGATCAGCCGGAGGCGGTCGCGAGGCGGTGGACCTGGGCGGTCACCAGGTCTCTGCGCAGGGCAGGAGTGTGAGCGGTGTCGTCGGCGGTGAGGAGAAGGACGCGGTTGTCGCCGACGGCCGCGTAGAGGTAGACACGCGTGAACCCGCCCGGGGACGCCACCGCGCCGGTCGGTGCGACGACGCGGAAGCCCACGGCCGGAACCTCCAACCCCTCGACGGGAACCGCCTCGACCCGCAGCTGCGGCCCGCCGTCCGCCCGGAAGCCGGTGCAGCCGCCGCTGTACACGGCGTGCTCCAGCGCGTCGAAGCGTTCCCGGGACCGACCGTCGGGAACGGTCCCGATGTCCGCCAGGGTTCGGTTGCCGAGCACGTTGTCGCCCGTGACGTACCAGCGACGGGCGGAGTTCGGCAGTTGCTCGGAAACCGCGGTGAGGACCGGCCCGCACGCCGGGTACCGCTGGACCTGGTCGGCCAGGTCGGCCGGTGTGCCGGGCGCGGCCTTGGCGGGCTCGGTCGTACTGCCCGGGGGCAGGTCGGCAACCTGTAGGAGCGAGGCGTCCAGCTGCTCGCGGGACAGAGGCGCGAGCGCCTTCCACGGCACGGCCGACGAGGTCGGCAGGGGCGCAGCTGGTGGAGCCGACGGAGACGCAGCGGCACCATGGTCAGGACCGACCGGAGACGAAGGCCCCGGGGCCGATGCCGAGGAACAACCCGCCAACAGACCGGTCATCGCCAGCGTCACCGGCGCCACACGGACGACGAACCGCGTCAAAGGGGTGTCTCCTGATCTCCCGTTCCCCGTCGGACGACAGCCTCCGCACAGGCCGGGACGAGTACGGTCATTATGATCATTCATCCGAGCAGCACGCACGGCTTTTTTGCGAACGGCACCGACGTCAGGCTGCCGGGGGTGGAGTACGGCTCGCAGTGACCGCAGCCCAGGGCCAAGATGCCGGGTCGCAAAGAACGTCTCCATACGCACGTACGCCGCCGCCGCGTCGAGCGCCGGCGAGGCTGCGATCGTCGCTGCCCACCGCATCAGTTCCACGAGCCGGACGCTGAGGGCGAGGTACCCGTCCTTGTAGGCCACGGCGTTCGCTGAGCGGACCGTCAGGGCCAGTAGGTGCGCCGCCTGTTCCCGCTCACCACCCGGTGCACTGTCGACAGCCCGGAAGAGTTCGGACAGCAGGGCCGGCGCCCGCTCGCTGAGGCGAACGTACTGGGACTGCACCCGGTCCTCGACAGCGGCCTCCACGTCGGCGGTGACTTGCGCATGTGGCCTGCCCAGGCGGCCTGCCAGCACGAGTCTGTCTGGCAACCCTGCGCGAGCACACGGCGCGGCCGTACAGCCGTTCTCGCGGTCAGTTGCGCTCTGTCTGACCGGATGGCCCTGTCCGACCGCATCGCCCATCCCCGTCGTCGCTTGCTCGCGCGGAGTCGATATGCCCGCCGTCGACTATGCGCTGACCACGCGACCGTGGGCCGAGCCGCTGACCCCGCCGGGTGCGGGGAGGACTGACCGGTCTCCGGGTCGGTGGCCTTGCGGATCGGCCGACCCCCGCGGGCGCGGGGAGGACTCGGCGGCGAGGATCAGGTTCAGCAGCACGCTCGATTCTCCTCCGACTCCAGCCAGTCCTCCAGTTCCCAGTCGAGTCCGGGCCAGATCCCGGAGGTCTCGCGGATCTCCTTTCCGAGGTTCCAGCGCTCGGTGGCCGGATACGAGAGGTACAGGTGCCCGTTGATCTGTACCGGGGCGTAGGCGTCGACGACCGCTTTGTAGTCCTCGGGGAAGCAAATGCCGATCTCGGCCTCCAGTCCAGCCCGCGCGTCGGGGGTGGCGAAGCGGTGCCCGCCGGGTCCGAGCATCGCCAAGGCCTCAGCGAGGTAGTCGCGCACCGAGTGGTCATGACTTCGCGCGGGATCCCCCGGAATCCATCACGGGAGCACCATCGACATGGCACTGTGTCATCGGTCGATCACGCCACGCCCTGGAGGAACCCTGCCATGCCGAATGTCCCTGCTGAGCTCAAGTACACCGACGAGCACGAGTGGGTGCGCGTCGAAGCCGACGGAACGCTGACGGTAGGCATCACGGATCATGCCCAGAGCACGCTCGGGGACATCGTGTTCCTTGAACTGCCCGCGGTGGGCAAGCAGGTCAAGGCCGGTGACGCCATCGGCATCGTGGAGTCGGTCAAGGCCGCCAGCGACTTCTACAGCCCGGCGACCGGCGAGGTCGTCGCCGTCAACGGCGACGCCATCGACACTCCCGAGGAAGTGAACTCCGACGCCTATGACACCTGGCTGTTCAAGATCAAGCTGGCGGACGACGCCTCTATCGACAATCTGCTCGACGCCGCCGCCTACGCGAAGTTGATCGGCTGACGCTCCGTCGGTGCGGTGCCGGTCGGCACCGCGCCGGCTCACCACGCTGTTCGACGCCGGACCTGGACTGGCCGAGGCCCTGGCGGGTCCGCCCGGCGAGACCGAGACAGCGGGCTTCGAAGCCGCTTCCCCAGCTGCGCCAGGCAAGCGAGGAGTTCGATTTCCACGCCTTCTCAGGTGACTCCCAAAGTGGTGAACATCTGTTCGTTCTCGCGAACAGAGCCTGGTCCGGTCGAAACCGGTGGAGGCTGACCCCCGCGGGTGCGGGGAGGACAAGTCGGCGTGCCAGAGCAGCTGCGTCGACAGCGGCTGACCCCCGCGGGTGCGGGGAGGACAGCTGACCAACAGCCAGGGACGTAGTCTCGATCGGCTGACCCCCGCGGGTGCGGGGAGGACACAGCCGCAGCCGTGATCCCGGCAGTCCCACGCGGCTGACCCCGCGGGTGCGGGGAGGACGAGGGCAACCCCCGGTTCCACCCCCGTCCGGCCGGCTGACCCCGCGGGTGCGGGGAGGACGAGCAGGTGCTCGGCTACCTCGCCAGCACCAGCGGCTGACCCCCGCGGGTGCGGGGAGGACGCCTACCAGGCCGGCCGCCGGTTCGCCGTCCACGGCTGACCCCCGCGGGTGCGGGGAGGACGCCTCCACCTCGAACCCCTGGGTGGCGAGCTTCGGCTGACCCCCGCGGGTGCGGGGAGGACGACCGGGTGGGGATCAGCGCCGAGGTCGCCGTCGGCTGACCCCCGCGGGTGCGGGGAGGACGCGTCGCCGTGGGCCAGCTCGCCGCTGACGATCGGCTGACCCCCGCGGGTGCGGGGAGGACCCTTCGCGACCTGGGGCGATGCGGCGGCTTTGCTATTTGTTTGCCGACCTCGTATGTGTCCCCGCTCGAGTGGCCCCAACGTCGCACGTCAACTGTTGAGGTGTCAAAGCGATGTCCGCCGAAGCCGACGGCAGGGACGCCGGTGGCGCCTGGCCGAGCGTGCGGGTGATGGCCTCGAACTCGGCGAGCGCCGCCCGCAGGTTCTGCGCGATCTCGGCTGCGATCACCTCGGGCGGGCTGTCGTTCGGCGGGGTCGGCTGGGCGATCGGGCAGATCAGGTCGAGGTTGGCGTCGTCACGGTTGATCAGCTCCTCGTAGGTGAAGCGTGCGAAGCGGCCGTCCGGGGTCTCCGTGCGGGAGGCGCGGTCGCCGGGGCGCAGGGCTTCGAGGACGCCGGTCAGGTCGTCCGCTCGCAGCGGGCGCTGTGTCGGGTGGAACGAGTGGCCGGTGCGCAGGTCGTAGACCCACAGGTGTGTGGTGGCGGGTGTGCCCGAGGGCGACTGCGGCTTGGTGAAGTGGAGGACGTTGGTACGGACCCCTGGCGCGCTGTGGAAGATCCCCGTGGGCAGCCTGATGAGCGTGTGGAGGTCGAAGTCGCGCAGCAGCAGCCGCCGTACCGCCTCCGCGGGGCCGCTTCCGAACAGGACGCCGTCCGGCAGTATCACCGCCGCCCGGCCGCCGGGGGCCAGGACCGACATGACGTGCTGGAGGTGGTTGAGGGCCTTGTCGCGTGTCCGGACGGCGAAGTCGGGGCGTTCCGGCGGGGTGCCCAGCGTTCCGAACGGCGGATTGCTGAGCACGACGTCGGCCTGGGTGAAGCGGCGCGCGTCGAACGGGTCGGTGCTGGTGACGTGGACCGGGCCGCCGTACCAGCCGGTGTCCCGCAGGAGCAGGTTCGCGCCGGCCAGGCGGCTCGCGGGCGACGGCTCGTTGCCCGCGAGGCGGCGTCGGGTCGACGGCGGCAACACGGGGCCGGGGTGCCGCTCGCGGATGTGGCGTAGCGCGGCGACGAGGAAGCCGCCTGTTCCGCACGCGGGATCGGCGATGCCGTCCGCCGGGCCCGGTCCCGCGAGGCGCACGAGGGTGTCGACGAGGGAGCGCGGGATGTGGTGCGGGCTGCTTCTGCGGGTGTCCTGGGCGGCGAGGTCGAACAGGGCCTCCAGGACATCGCCCTCCTCCTCACTCCCGTCGGGACCCGGGGTGAGGCCCTCCTCCAGGTCGTCGATCAGCTCCCGGAGCAGGAGCGGGTCGGTGACGGCCGCGCGCTCGCCGACGAGCGCGCGGCCGAGCGCGGTGTCGGGCCGGTTGCCGAGGTCTTTCAGGATCCGCTCGTACACCTCGGGCAGGTCGCCGTCCGGAGCGGCGCGGAGGGCGGTCCAGGCGCCTGACGCGGCGGCGAGTTCCGGGTGGGCCGGGCGCCCGGGACGGGGTGTCGTCGGTCGGTCGGCCCGCTTGAGCAGGAGGAGGTGGGACATCGTCTCGAGGAACATCCAGCCGGGGACGCCGTCCTCGCGCAGCCGCTCGTACCGGCTCCATAGCCGGTCGGCCAGAGCCTTCGGCGGTTCCGCCTCCTCAAGCGGCAGGGGCAGGTCGGTGGGGCGGCCGCTGCTCATCGGAAGTCGAACTCCTGCTGCTCGTAGCCGGTCTCGGGGCACCTCGTCGGCTCGTCGGCCTGGGTGGGATCGTCGGCGGTCCCGTGGCCGGTGAGCCGGCCGGACAACGCGTGGGCGAGGACGGCCAGCCGCAGCTCCGGAGCGGATCGTCGGGCGTCGGCGACGAGCGCGCGGGTGGCGTTCACGTGCTCCCTCCAGACCTCCGCCGCCCGGACGAGCCGTTCCTGGACGGGGAGGGCGGGAACGGGGACGGTGACGGCCCTGACGTCCTCGAGGCGGACGGAGAGGCTGCCCGTCGTGCCCCTGACCTGGTCCTGGAGGCGGCGGCGGGTGGCCGGGGCGTTCCAGACGAGCTCGAGGAACCGCGGAAGGAGCCGCGAGCCGGGCCGGATGCGGACGAGATGGTTCTGGTACAGGGCACCGGCGGGCTCGCCGTGCCAGAGGGCGGCCTGGCCGATGCGCTCGAGGCTGCCGTTCTGCCGGACGACCAGGAGGTCGCCGGCTTCGACGAGGTGGCGGCGCACGGAGTCGCGGGCGTGCACGGGGATGGTGACCCGGCGGACGTCACCGAGCGTCAGGGCCTCGCGCGCGACGTTCGCGACGCCGAGGTACGGATGCGAGGATCCGGTCTCCGCGGCTTCGGGCGTGCGCAGCCCCGCGGTGACCTCGGCGACCTCGCCGATCGGTGACAGCGGTCCGGTGGCTGGGGCCTCGGTCGGGCCGTCGGCGGTGACGTCGTCGGTGAGACGTCCGGTGACGACGGCGTTCAGGACGCTGTCCCACAGGCGGGGAAGCCCCTGATACGCGGCATCGTGGGCCGCCTCGCCGGCGTCGAGACGGCCCAGCAGCTCGTCCAGGGCGTCGGCGACGCGCCGTTGCTCGGCCGGCGGCGGTACCGGGACGCGCCACTCCCGGACGGCGTCGGAGCCCAGGTGCTTGAGCCCGGTGGCGCCCCTGGCACGGCGGCCGAACTCGCCGCGCAAAGCGTCGTAGGAGAGGGCGTGACAGAGGTAGCGGGGGTCCGTCCCGGGGACCGGCCGGACGCGGATGAGACCGCTGTGGAAGGAGCAGTCCTCGATCTCGCCGTTCCACAGCACGGGACGGCCGATGCGCTCGACGCTTCCGGAGGCCTCGGCCAGCAGGACGTCGCCGGGGCGCAGGTCGTATCGGCGGGCCTGTTCCCGGGTCAGTTCCGTGGTCGAGACGTTCGCGAGGTCCAGGACGCCCCAGCCGAGGTTGGAGCACCTCAGCTGGCGCCGCGTGAGTGTGCCGGGGACCCGGGCACGGGTGGCGCCCCGGCCAGGCTGGACCGTGGCGATCGCGTCGATCCTGCGCAGGGCCCAGCCGGGCGGCAGCGGCAGAGCGGGGGACAACCGGTTCTCGCCTCCCGTCCTGGTCCGTCCGGGGGCGGCCCGGCGGGCACCGTCGGTCATCGGGGGTTCAGATCTTCTGGAGACCGAGATCGGCGAACAGCCGCCTGGTCGCCGGGTCGACCGAGTACAGCACCGTGCCGCGGATGGAACGCGTCATGAGGACGCCGTAGGCGTTGCGGATCGCCCGCGCGAGCTCCTCGTCGGACCGTATCCGGTCGGCCTTGCTGAGCACGTGCTCGCGGTGCACGGCCCAAGCGCCGTGCTCCCACGTGAGGTCGGGCCCCATGATCACGCCGCCCCACTCGTACTCCAGCCCCTGCGCGGTGTGCACGCAGCCGATCTGCCCGAAACCCCCCGGGTCCGTCGCCCAGTACTTCCGCTTCGGGACACCGGGAGTCCTGTGATCGTCACCGGCGTTCCACGGACGGGCCCACCCCGCCTCCGGCGCCACCTCCGGCACCGTGCCGCTCGAGTCGGTCCACGGCCAGCACATGCCGGCGCTCATCCGGGCACTGGCACCCGCCTCCAGCCGTTCCCGCAGGAACCCCTCCATCTCGCCGGCGCTCTCGGCGTAGTAGAGCTGGAACGGCTCCGGGTCCGGACCGTCGTCGGGGTTCCACACGATCGGAGCGCCGGCCATGAGCGGCTGGACCCAGGCGTCGTACGTCGCGCTGCCCACGGCACGCAGCACCCGGTCCAGGGTGATCGGGACGACCTCCGCCCCGAGACGCTGGATCTCCTCGACGAGCGCCTGCGGAGACCACACCTCCTCGGCGAACAGGCGCTGGTCACCGTCGATGAAGAACACCGGCACCCGCGCCCGGGAGACGATCACCTCGACCGACGACTCACCGGGACGCATGTGGAAGGAGCCCCGCATCGGGCGCTCCGACAACCGGTGCGCCTCGTCGCACAGGATGACGTCGAGTTCGTCCACCGCCAGGTCGTCGGCGACCCTGTTCAGCGTCGTGAACGCGCTGCGCCGGCCCGGTGCCGCGCGGCGGAAGGTGTCGCGCGAGGCGATCCCCCCGGAGACGAAGGCGGCCCGGTAGCCCTCGGACAGCGCGTCTCCCAGCAGGGTCAGCGCCACCAGCGACTTGCCGCTGCCCGCCCGGCCGCTCACCACGTAGACCTTCTTGGTGCCCGGGGCGGACGTGGCACGGACGGAGTCCATCACGTCGTTCACCGCGCGCAGCTGGTTCTCCACCAGGCTGAAGCGGGTGTGGCCGTCGATGATCGCGCCGATCTCGTCGGTGAGGAGCGTCTCCGAGCGGCGGCGGTCCAGGAGGGTCTGGGCCGCCTCGGCACCGGAGGCCGGGGCGAAATTCGCCTCGAGGAACGTCCGCAGGTCGGCGGGCCGGCGGGCGGTGAACGTCGGGATGCCGGGGCAGGGCGCCACGTTGCCGATCCACTGCGCGTCCGGGCGCTTGAGGTTGTGCAGGTAGGAGGCGCCGGCGAGGTTGACGTAGCGGCTGTCGAACATGCTGTGGTGCTTCCTGAGCGCCACCATGTTGTCCCGCACCTGAACGGCCGGATGCTTCTTGTGCTTGTCGTACCCCGGCACGAAGACGCGGTCGACCGCGCACCCGGCACACAGCCCGCTCCCGCCCCCGGACCGGCACGACGCGCACAGACCCTTGGGCTTGTCCGCCCGGGGGCGCTCGACGACGTCCCACTGCTTGAGTTCGAACGCGGCGAAGCTCAACCCGCCCGACGGGTGGTCGCCGGCGAGCACGACGTCGATCGGGCTCATCCCGGGGGCGACGCGGTACTCGACGAACATCCACACCTGGCCGCGCCCGAGGTCGGTCAGGACGGTCGCCAGCTCGTACAGACTCTCCCGCCACGACGTCACATCGCCCGTCGACGGGTCCTTCCCCTCGGGATGAGCCTCCCGGTAGCACCGCTCGATCTTCTCGACCAGCCCCAGCCGGTTGCGCACCAGCTCCTCGGCGGGCCAGTACGCCTCCAAGTCCCCCCACACGGCACCGGTCGCCACCCCGAACCACTCCCCCGATGACCGACCGGACCCCGTCACGGCCGAACCACTCATGCCGAACCCGCCACCGACACACATCGGTCGACGGCGAACTTCAATGATCGCCGAGTATCCCAGTACCGGACAGCAAGAGACAAGGAATTACCGTCGGGCGGGGCACAGCGGGCGCGAGGTCGACGCGCGGACGCCCACCGTCCCGTCACGCACATGACGGACGCCTCCCACGACATCTCGCCCGGCCCACGAGCGGCTCGGCCCAGACCCTCGGCCCGGTAAATGATCTCCAGGGTCAGCGGGATCGGGTTAGCCTCGCGGAATGACTCGGACCGGTCGATATCGGTGGCGTACCCGTCTGCGCAGGCACCTGCCCTGGTTCCTCGTCGCGCGAGGGCTCGCCGACAAGGGCAGCCAGGACTGCGGAGCCCATGAGTGGTACAACCACGACGGCGCGGTGGCGCGTTGCTACCACTGCCAGGTCGCAGAGCGTCCCTGGGTCACACCTTTGCGGTGACGCCTCCCCCGGCGATGGGCCGACGTGGGCCTCTACCAGGGGGAATGGGTTCGGTACTCGCCTCGCAGGGACGAGGCGGCCGCGGTGGCCACGTCGGCCCGGGGGCCGGCCGCGCAGTCCCGAAGGAACCCCCGGACCCGAGGCCCCGACCATCCCGCCGCCGCGGCAGCGGCCCAGAACCGGAGGCCGTCGTGCGGCTCCAACGGGCCGAGGACGTCGAGCACGTAGTCGACCGTGGCCGCGTCCAGCCGGAGCCGCTGCATCGCGACCGCGCGCAGCGCCCCGTCGGCGAGCATCGGCGTGCCGCTGCCGAGGCACCACCGCAGAGAATCGGCGGTGCCCTCGGGACCGCTCAGCCGGACGATGGCGTCGCCGAGCGCGACGTACACCATGGTCGCTTCGAAAGGACGCCGGGCGAGCTCCCGGAGCAGCCCGAGCGCGGGCCGATGACCGCACATCCCCAGAGCCATGACCATCTGATACTGGGTCTCCCACGTCCGGGAGTCCTGAACCTCCCGCCGAAGGGCCTCCAGCAACGACGGACCCGCCGCGGGATCGCCGAGCCGACACAGCCGTGCCGCAGCGGACCGCCGCTTGGCCGAGAGCCGATGACGGAGCTGCGCCACGGCCTCATCCAACGTCAGCGCCATATCGGCTCCCCCATTCCATTGTGAAGAGGTCCGGTAGGGCTGCGGAAACGCGTGGTTCGCGGCCCCCAGGCCACGAACTCCTCTCGGCACAGAGCCGGCTCCCGCCATTCGGGCACGAACGCCGAACGCAGCGATCCGAGCGTCTCCTAGCGGGACGGTGGTCGGGTGCGGCTATCACAGGAGCATGCTCGAACAGCCGTCCCGACACCTCGATCTTCAGGTGAACGCTTCCCCGACAGCAGTCCGCTGACGAACACCGCTTTCACCGACTTCGCCCCCTCGGGCCGCCTGACCCCCGCGTACGCGGGTGAGGACGATACATGGATCAAACTGGACTTCATCGTCCGGGGCTGACCCCCGCGTATGCGGGGAGGACCGGGGTGGAGGCCGCCCTCGGGTGGCGGGCGGCGGCTGACCTCCGCGTATGCGGGGAGGACTCTGCCACCGCCTGACGGGCCGTCGTCTCCGCCGGCTGACCCCCGCGTATGCGGGGAGGACCCTTCGCTACCTGGTGTGATGCGGGGGCTTTGCTGTTTCTTTGCAATGATGGTGACTTGCTGTGCAAGCTTCTCATGCGTCCAAGCAGTAAAGGTCTCATAGGGTTTGAGAGGTGTCCGGGTATCCGTGCAGGTGCCCCAGGGCGGCCGGACCCTCGAGGTCGTGATGACCACACTCTGCCGGGTGCTTGCGGCGCGGGCTCGACAAGCCCACCAGTGGCGCAGCTGAGCGGGTTCCGGTCCGTCGGAAGCAGTGGCCGTCACCTGGGGTCCGCCTGGTCTGCGGGGGGACGGGGTGCGCCGTGGAAGACCTGCCGGACGTGCCACTCGCGGTGCCGAGGGGCGACCGTTGGGAGGCCGGGCTGGGGGCCGATGACGGGGCGGCCGGCGAGGGCGAGGACGTGCCGGTGGCTGGCCTCGCTGCGGCCGATGAAGCGTTGGGAGACGAGGATGCGGTGGTCCTGTCCCACGCCGAGGACGCCCTTGTCGAAGAGCTTGTGGTGCAGTGAGCACAGGCATAGGCCGTTGTCGACCTCGTCGGGTCCGTCGTGCGACCACCAGCGCACGTGCGCGGCCTCCAGCCCGACGGTACTGGCGCCGAGGGCTCCGTCGTAGCCGCAGAACGCGCACTGGAACTCGTAGGCGGTGAGTATGAGGTCCCGCATCCGCCGGTCCCGCTGTCTGCGGGCTGCGACGGTGCCGGCGCCGTGGACGGAGCCGGTCTCGGCGCGTTCCAGGTCGAGGCCGACGGTTTCGCAGAGGTCGGCGTGCAGCGACGCCGGGAAGTGGGCGTCCAGCAGCACCCTGGCCATTCGGCCCAGCAGGGGCGGCTCCTGGTCGAGCGCGGCCCGCAGTCCGGGCGCGAGGCGACCGGTGGCTCCGCTGGAGCGTAGGAGCCCGATGCCGCTGCCGGGGCTTCCCGGGCCCTGGTCGGTCCTGACCTCCCACACGCCGTCGCTGACCAGGTGGTGGAACGGGTAGGCAGGCGTCGTCGGGTTCGACGGTCCGTACTCGGCGAGCAGCCGCTTCAGTTCCTCCTCCACCGCGCTGTAGCGCAGTTCGGCGTCGGCGTCGCGCTGGTAGCTGCCGAGGGCGTACAGCAGCAGCAACGGCTTGTGCGGGGCGCGGACGCCGTTGCTCGTCCAACGCCTCAGCCGCGCCACCCGATCGAGCCAGTCCATGGCCGTCAGGGTAGTCAGCGCGACTGACGGGGGACCACGCCGGGGCGTCGGGAGTCAGGCCCCCGAGGCGGCCAGCCCGCCCCGGGGGAAAGCGGGTCGTCCGGGCCGGGAAGGGGCTCGGGTAGTCCGGCGGCGCAGCGTGCCGCGCCGCCGCTGTGGACGACCTCGGCGAGAAAGAAGAGCGAATGTGGCACGCCGCCGACGAGAACGACGTCGCCGGCCGCCCCTCGCGAAGGCGGGGAGGATCGACGGCCAAGGCGTGTCACGTCGGATCCGTGGTGGGCCTGGACTATCGCAGGTCAGTTCGGGGGCGGCGGGGTGGCGGGGCGGTCGTTCTGGCTGGCGACGGTCACCACCCACTGCGGGAACTGCGGCAGGGGTACCGCAGGCGAAGGGCTGGAGTCGGGGCGTAGCGAGGTGGCGTGTAGGAAGGCGACGCGGCAGCGTCGGCACAGCCAGGTCTCCCGCCAGACCCGTTGCAGCTGCTGCCACTGTTCGAAGGTGTGCGGCCATTGGTCGGCCGTACCAGTGCGACGGCTTCGGTGATCGGTATGGAGGGTGAGTCCGATCCCCAGCAGGACCACGGCGACCAGGAGCGGACCGTAGTGGTAGCCGAACCGGTAGGCGGCGTCGGAGCTGCCGCCGTCGTCGTCGGAGAACAGGGCGCGTACCCCGAGCAGACCGAAGAGGCCGGCCAGGACGAGGAGGGTGATCGCGGCCCCGGTCGAACCTCCGGGTTCGGGCGGCATCGACAGCAGCTCTCGCGTCGTGGGGTCGAGAGGCCGGTCGGAGTCCAGCAGGGCTTTGCCCACGGCGACGGTTTCGTCCGCCGCGGCACACGTGGGGCAGGTGACGCTCATCGAGAGGCTCCGGAGGTGATGCACGGCGTGCACAAGGATGGGCACGTAGTACAGCACGCGTGACTGACTGATCGTGTGGTCGGGGTTCCCCATGCGAAGGGGGCACGACTGACGGCCGGGCTTCAGGCGAACCGGGCAGGTTGAGGCTGGTCCGAACCGCCGCTCACCCCCCTGACGAGGCGGCCGCCCCACCTGCGTCAGGCCGGGGCTCGTCCCCTTCGTCCCACCCGGCACGGTGAGCCCGGTGGCTGGCGAGCCGGGCCGGGTTCCAGGTCCCACGCGAGCCGACAGTCGGCGGGACCCTGCCAGCAAACCCGGTGTCCCTGTCGGCGCTCATTTGAGTACGGATACTCAGGTGCCGGTCGGGCCAGTCACCTACGGTGGCTGACAGCCGATTTCCTCGAACTGTCAGCGCGGCACCGATAGTGCGGGCTAATCGCTTGATCGCGGCTAGTTCATGTTGCTTCGACCACTGATCACCGCAACGAGCAATCAGTTACTATCCGGCGACAACTTGTCAGATGAATGCGGACCTCGGGGGGACACCGGGTCCGGAACCAGAGGGGAATCGAGCGTGGCCGATCCTGACGCGGCTTTGGAGTTCAAGGTCAGCCCGGCCCAGCTGGACGGTTGCGGGCAGAGTGCCCAACACATAGGGGGCCTGATACCGGGCGAGACGTCGAAGCTCTCGGAGCCGTGCAACCAGGCCGCCGGCACCCTGCAGGGCTGGCTCACGGCCGCCGCGGTACGCGACTGCGGTACCAACTGGAAGACGCTGCTGGACAAGCTCGCCGGTGACATGGGAGATGTCGGCGCCAAGCTCGCCACGACGGCCACCTACTACCGCCAGGTCGAGAAGGGACATTCACTCGACGATGCGGAACCCGGCCGCACCGGTCCCGAACGAGCCGGACCCCTTCGGCTCAAACGAATCACTGCCACCGCCACGATGCTGATCGCCATGCTGGCCCTGAACGCCTGCGGAGCAGCGACCCTGAGTGAGCGCTCGAAGCCCACCATCACCTTGGACCAGGCCAAGAAGCAGATAGACGCCTACCTCACGGACATTCAGGCAAAGCTACCGGTCAAACCTGTGAAGAGCTCGGGTGATTTCCGCGACCTGGAATGCGACGCCAACGACGTCGGCCCGCACGGGAGAACACAGAGCAAGAGAGAATACGACTACGGTGACGTCCCTGCCGCGCCCAAGGCCGAGGCCGTAAAGGCCTTCCGCGACTTCCTGACCAGCCAAGGTTTCGAACCGGACAAGGACGCCGCCGGATCACGCCCTGACTGGATCAGAATGATGAACCCCAAGGACAACTTCCTCGCCACCCTGGACGGGATCTCCGACTCCAGCCACGACCTCTCCATCCGGGTCAGCTCCCCCTGCGTCTGGCCTAACGGGACGCCACCGGCCTGACCCGGAGCACGCTATCGCCGAACCCCCGAGGGCGCGGCGACCTGCACCCGCCTCCGGGGCCGCCGTGCCCCGCGATCGGTTGCGGCCAGGGTTCCGTCCGGGTGTGATCATCGGTCCTGTACGAACACACGATCCGTCGTGTGCAGTGGCCGTGACATGCCGAAGCCCGGTGTGCTTCCGCGCAACACTCCTGGACCAGCCCCGGCGGCCCCGCCGTAACCTCCCGCGCACACTGGGGAGGACCGGTCCCCGTCCGAACCCCCGAGCGGGCGGTGGACCGGTCTCATCCGCCCACGTGCCGCATGCGGTCGGTAACGTGCCAGGCGGGCGCCACCGCCCCGAAGGCGGCACCCCGTGGGCGCTCTGCGGCCCCGTCTTGACGTCGCGGCTCCGGCGGCGACACCCGCCTGGCTGAGTAGGTGAGAGCTGGCAGCTTTTGTCGGTGAGTTTGGGCAGCAGGTGGTGATCAACAGGCTGCGGAATATCGGCCAGACCTGACAGCACCCCGGCCGGAGGCACGTGTGTCGGTGGCCTCCGGAATGATGCCCCTTATTCGAGGCCGACGAGAGGACTGCGATGGATGACGACCTTGGCGACCTGATTCACCTCGCTGATCCGCCGGGAACGAGCGGCCACGTGGTCTCTCTCCGGGTGCTGGAGCGGGTCCCGGGCAGCGACTTCCTCGACTGCGAGTTCGTTGTGGAGACCGAGACCATCAGCGGCAGCTTCCCTGTCGGCATCACGTCCGATGACCTCGACGCGTGGGAGGAAGCCCTCGACAAGCTCGCTGGTGATCGGTTGGTCTCGTGGCTGAACTCCGGCAGGTCGGTCCAGCTCGGGATCAAGCCGTTGCGGTCTGGTGTAATCGGAGTGTCGATCCATGACGGTCCGTCGTCACAGGTGACGGTCAGCCTTCCTCTCGCGCCGCCGGCCGGCTGGATCGAGGATCACCGTGCGCGTCTTGAGCACGTGCGGCGGGTGCTCGTGGGCTGACCTCCCGACCAGGTGCTGTCACAACTCAGGTTCTGGCTCAACTTCCGTGACGTGGTGACAGTCAGTCACCCCGAGAGGGGCGGTGGTGTACGGGGATCGGCCTGGTCTCCGCCGGTCCGGATGTGGAAGACTCACCAGGTCGCTTCAACAGGCGCCGCCGGGGCGCCCGAGGTCCGATCGTGGACCGAACCAGCGGGAGTATGAGGCGGTGCAGGCGGTAGCCGCACGCGTGGCGCGCGATCGGCGTCCTGAGTAGGCCCCGCTGGATCCCGGCCTCGACTACCTTCACGCGTTACGCCAGCAGCACCCTCTTGCGGAGAAGCGCGAAGCCTGCACGGCCGAACATCTGGCGCTTGAGCATCTTGATCCGGTTGACGTGGCCTTCGACGACGCCGGAGTTCCAGGGGAGGGTGAGTCCTGCGATGACGGCGTCCCGGTCGCGGTCGATGCCGGCGGCGAGGGTGTGGAGGCTTGGCAGGTCGTCCTGGCGGACCGCGTCGAGCCACTCCGGAAGCCGCTCTCCTTGGCGTTCCGTCAGCATGACGGCGAAGGAGCGGACGTGCCGGGTCAGGGCGTCGAGCTCGGGGCAGTGGGCCAGGATGGTCTTGAGCTGGAGCTGCTCGGCCTCGGACAGCGCCGTGGGGCGCCGGAGAATCCAGCTGGCGACGGTGCGGGGCGATGGCGTCGGTGCGGTAACCGGCTGCGGCGAGGTGCGTTTGAGCCGGATGTAGGCCCGGACGCGCTGGTAGCTGCCCTTGTAGCCGAGCGGGACGATCTCTTCCCAGAGCTTCCAGGCGTTGGTGCAGCCCTCGCTCCAGCGGTCGTCGAGGTACGGCTTGTAGTCGTCGAGGACGGACGGACGATTCTGCCACTGGCCTTGAAAGAGAACCTCTGGAGTCACGGCGTCGGCCAGAACCTTGACCGTGCGGTAGGTCATGCCGAGCTGCCGTTGGACGGCGCGCCGGCTGTGCCCCGCCGCCAGCAGGGCGTGCACCGCGGCGTGCCGGGCCCGAGTGCGGTCTGCGAACCGGAAGCCCGTCGGCCAGGGCTGGTCGGCGTTCTCCTCCTGGAGAACGGGTTCGGCGGTAACGTTCGGACTCGGAGCTGAAGTTACCGTGCGGAGACACTGGCGGTGGCGGGCGACGGCTCGCTCAGCCGCCTCGCTGAGGTTGTGCCACAGGTGCCAGCGGTCCGCGACCTGCACGGCTTGGGGCGCTCCGACGGTGGCACCCTCGGCGAAGAACGGGGCGCGGTCACGGCAGACGACCTCGATGCCCGGCCGCTCGGCCAGCCAGGCCGCCAGACTCGATGCCTCCCGGTCGGGCAGCAGGTCCACCGGCCGACGGGTCTCGGCGTCAACCAGCACTGTCCCGTAGGCACGGCCCTTGCGCGTCGCGTACTCGTCGACGCCCACCACCCGCGGGCACGGAGGCTCCGGATCGGGAAGCTCCTCGACCATCCGCAGCACCGTGCTCCGGCTCACCGACACCCCGAACACCTCGGCCAGGCGGGCGCCGGCCCGCCCGGCCATCGCCAGGCCGACCGCGGCGAGCGTCGACCGCAGTCGCTCGGTCCATCGGCCGTGGCGCCGGGTCAGCCCCGCGATCTGCTCGGCGAAGGTCCGCCGCCCGCATGACGAGTTCCCACACACGAAGCGCCGTACCCGCAGGCTCAACCGCACCCGTCTCCCCCCGACCGGCCCGTCGACGGGAAACCGCAGGTAGCAGCTGTGCACCCGGGTCGACCAGCCCCCGCACCCCGGGCAGCTGTAACCCGCCGCCGAAGACTGAACCCTCAGGTTCACCGACTCGACGTCCACGTCGACCGACAGCACCGCGACACCCGCGACCGACGGAAACAGCAGCCCCTCCAAGTGGGGCACCAGATCGTCCACGGTTCCGCACTGTCAGCCACTGCGGCTCAGCCGCTGGCGATTTTCAGGCAACTTCCCAACGTCGATAACACCGCCGAACCGTCACTCACGGTATGCAGGCCACGGAAGTTGAGCCAGAACCACAACTCACGTATAAAGCCACCCGCCCTGTCCCGAGAGCTCTTCAGGACCGGTTCACCGGCGCAGCGGTACGCGTGACGAAGGATGGCCGGTGTCGCTCCGGGCTCAGGAGACGGTCCACTGACCGGTGCTGGGAGCGAACCCGCTGTCCAAGGTGAACTGGATCTTCGCGATTGTCGACGAGGCCGGAACGGCGAACGTGATGTAGCCGAGGGCCGTATCGCCGGGCGGCACGGTGACGCTGCCGGGAAACCCGGGGCCGGCGGATGTCTCAGTCGCGACGCTGGCGGTGAACTGCTGTCCCTCACTGTCGACGAGCCGCGCGCCGTTGCTGGGGCTGTCCTTGTAGACCGCCGTTCCGGTGTTGTGGAGCCGGAACTGGACGGCGACCAACCGCGTGCCGGCCGCGGGCGACTCGAACGTCTCCTTCGCCCGTGCGGGGTCGACGACCTTGACGACCGTGACCTCTTCGCTCTCCTCCGGCTTCTGACCGGGGAGCGTGAGAGTGCTCCCGACGGAAGCAGCTACCGCAGTGGCGACGGCAGGCGTCGACGGCGTCGCCTGCCCTGGTGGCGTCGACGCTGTCCCGAACGGTGCCGACGTCACCGGACCACTCTGCGGCGAGGTGACGACCGACTGCCCGTTCGAACATCCCACCGCCAGCGCGACCAGGGGCAGACCCCACGCCAGCACGACCACACGACGCATCAGACCCACCATCCCCGGTAACCGCTGCACGACCACCACGATCCCTCCGAACCGCCAGACGCGCACCCGCCGACACGCTCGGCTTCTCACAGAACGACCTCGCAAGCGAAGTCCGGTGCTTTCGAGCCCGCCCGGCCTCGGCCCCGGTTTTCTGGCAGCCGCCGCGACGGGCGGCCGGTGGTGGGCGCCGTCGATCCGCCGCAGCGGAGCGATCCGACAGGCTCAACGCATCGGGTACTGCGACGGATGCCACTTGAGTACGGGTACTCAAGTCACCGCCCAGGTGGATCGGACACGATTCAGAGCACGACGGAGGTCGTACGCGAAAGCGTGGCCGGCCGACGTCGAGTCCCCAAGCGGCACACGGAGAACCACGGCAGCGAGCCGCAGACGTGCCGCGGCCGTACCCCGGACTCCGGCGACCGTTATGGCCGCCCCACCCGACGATTCCCATGGAGGTCCCCGTGCCCACCGCCCGAGCCGTCAGCCGACTGCCCCTCATGGCCGGTTCGGCCGTGCTGGCCGCCGTCGTCGTCACCGGATGTTCCCCCGAGCCCGGGCCCACCCCCGCCAAGCCGGTCATCACCCCGCACGACAGCACCACGACCCCGGGCGCCGCCCCCACCGCCACGCCGACGCTCCGGACCTCGGGAAGCCCGGCGTTCGGCTCTCCCAGCAGCACACCGACCGGCCCTCCGATCCCCACCGGACCGGCCCTTCGCGCCCTGCTGCCGACCACCGCCACCCTCCCCGCCGGGTGGACGATCAAGGGCAACGGAAACGAGACCGACACCGGCACCTCCATCGTGGACGATCCGGTCGCACCGACGCTGCCACAAGAGCCGTGCACCCAGATGCGCCTCAGCGGAACGATCCTCTCCCAGGACCTCAAGGCGTCGGGCGCGATGAAAGAGGTCTACGACGGCGAGAACATGGCCCAGGTCTACCTGGCCGCCTACCACGCCGGCGACGCGGCCAAGCTACTCGGCGAGATCCGAGCCTACGCGGAGCGCTGCAAGTCCTTCACGGGGAAGGGGATCGACGGCAAACCGGTCCCGCTGACCGTCACCCAGCAGCCCGTGCCGGGCCTCGGCGACGAGGCCCTCGACATGAAGAAGGTGCCCCAGGGCCCGTACCACAGCGAAGAGATCCTCGTGACCCGGATCGGCGACCGCGTCCTGTTCCTCAGCGGCGACGACATTCTGGGCCGCCTGCCGCGCCTCATGCAGCTGGCAACTCCGCTCTCGAAAGCCGTCAAGTAGCAGCCTCCGTACGGGGGACTGTCCGCCACATGTAGCGGCTGGGTTACCCCCGCGGGTGCGGGGAGGACGCGCACGGCTTTTCCGAGAAACCCACGGCGTACGGCTGACCCCCGCGGGTGCGGGGAGGACGCGAACGAGGTGCCGGGGCCGGACCTTCAGGCTTCGCAGCCGTCCGCGTCGGCCTCGGTCGGCCCGCGCTCCGGTTCGGGGCAGTGTTCGACGATGGAGGTGTGTGCGGTGAGGTCCTCGATCCACCGGCCCCGCACCCACGCGCCGCAGTACCGGCAGCGTCCCAGTTCGACTCCGTCCCCGGCCGGTGTCCCGCCGCCGGCGATCACCGGTCGTCCTGCGGGGTAGTCGGCCGGCATCGGCTGTGTGTGGGCCGCCGCCAGGTCTCGAGGGGGCGCGCGCAGCCGGGGTGGGCGTAGGCGGCGCGGCTGTACGCCAGGCTGCCGGGGGTGGCGGACAGGTCGTACATGTCCCCGATGAACACCGGATCCCCGGTGCACCGCGTGCCGATCACGCAGGCCTCGCCATGCCACTGCTCAGGGGTCACCCGGATCTCCCGGTGGGGCCCGTGGGTCGGCCTGAGCTGCACCGGGGTGATCGCAAGCCGCTGCGCCGTGAGCCGGTCGCCGGTACTCATCGCCCTCCCTCCCGGCGACAGCCGTCTGCGCAGGCCACAACGGGCCAGCCGAGTGGGGCGGAGCCCTCGCCGGTCGGCGTGTAGACGTGGCCGGCGGGCTTCATTTCGCCGTTGGTGGCGCCGCAGCGGATGCAGGCCTCGCCCTGCAGCTGGGCGTGCGTCGGCGGCGGGGACATTGTCTTGGGCACGTACGCCTCCTCACTCTCAGTCGCCTGAGGTCACCGATCGGTGACAGGGGTAATCGTTCCCCTGAAGCCGGACGTCCTGAAGGCCTTCCAGAGGACATCGAGAGGACGCCTAGCGGACTCGACAGTCAGATCTATGGCAAAGGGGTCCCCGAAACGTCCTCAGGCGCCGTAGTGTTGACCCGACATCGGCTCGTCCGGAGGACTCTGTGCCCAACACCGCGCTCAAGGCGGCCCGCCAGGCGGCCGGCCATGCCAGCCAGCAGGCACTCGCCGACGCCCTCACCCGCGCCGCCCGGCAGCTCGGGCTCGGCGGCATCGTGGTCAGCACCCGGCAGGTCAGACGCTGGGAGTCCGACACTCCGCCCTGGCCCAGCGAGGAGTACCAGCGCCTCCTCACCCACGTCCTGCACCGACCGATCGAGGAGCTCGGGTTCCGCGCCCCGTGGAACCGCGCCGCCCACGCTTCCGTACCTCAGCCGTCGGCCGCACCCGTCCGGTCACCCGCTCCGCCCGCCCTCCGGGGCTCACTGCCTCGGCCGTACGGGCCCAGTGGCACACAACCCGCAAGCGTCGGCGCCGACTTCGCCGTGGTCACCGGGGCCCACCGGCGGCTGTACCTCTCGGCCGCCCCGGCCGCTCTACACCCGGCGGTGGCCGCCCACACCGAACTCGGCCGGGTGCTGCTCGGCGAGACCGACGGTGTGGCCCGCGGCGTGCTGGCCTCGGCTCTCGCGGAATCGCTCCTGCTGCTCGGCAGGATCGAGTTCTTCGACCTGCGGCAGTCGGAAGCCGCTGACGCCACGTTCGTCCGCGCGCTCCAGGCGGCAGGCGAGGCGGACGACCACCTGCTCGGGGCCGCGATCCTCGCCCACAGCGCCTTCGTCCCCGGATGGGACGGTCGCATCGACCGCGCACGCGAGCGCCTGCAGGCGGCACGGACCTACACCCGCCGGGTCTCCGCCTCCGCCGAGATGCTGGCGTGGCTCGACGCCGTCGAAGCCGAGTGCCTCACCCGGTGCGGCGACCACCGCGGCGCGCTCGCCCTGTTGAGGCATGCCGAAGACGTCCTGAGCACCGGCGGCGACGTGTTGCCGCCGGACTGGTTCACGTGGTTCTCCGCGACCCGCCTCCACGCGTTCCGCGGCAACACGGAGCTGCTGGCCGGGCTGATCCCCCAGGCCCGCACCACGCTGGAGCAGACGCTCGCCGACCTCCCGGACACCGACGGCAAACAGCGCGCGGTCGTGCTGGCGGATCTGGCCGCCGTCGAGGCCGCGGCCCGACGACCGGAGCAGGCGTGCGCGCTGCTGGAGCGGGCACTCGACCAGCTGGCCGTCACCTGGTACGCCACCGGCATGGAGCGGGTCCGGGAGGCTCGGCGGGCGCTCGTCGCATGGCAGGACTCGGCGACCGTCCAGCGCGTGGACGACCGTCTGTACTCCTGGTCGGCGACGCTCAGCTCCCTGCAGCGTTAGCCTTCGCGATCAGCTCCGGCAGTTCCAAGAGCGAGTCGATCCGGAACGTCGCCCGCTCGGCGGCCGGGTCGTGCTGCTGGATCCAGCCCCACGGCCCGCGCCGGATCAGCGCCGTACGCATCCCCGCGCGGGCGGCCGGAAGCACGTCATTGTCGAGCCGGTCGCCGACGTACAGGATCTCGCCGGGATCGGCGGGCACGACCTCGGCGACGCGCTCGAAGAAGGCGAGGTCGGGCTTGCTGGCACCCCAGTCGTCCGAAGTCCCGATCAGATCGACGTCGGCGGTGAACAGGTCACGCAGGATCCGGCCGGCACGCACGGTCTGGTTGCCGGCGATGGCCAGCCACAGGCCGTCCGCGCGGAGCCGGGCGAGAGCGGGCCGGACGTCGGGGTACAGGTCGTCCTCCCCGAAGGTCTCCGGATCGCCGGCAGCCGCGCGCTTCTCCCGCTCCTCGTACAGGTCGAAGCCCGGGCGGAACACCTGAAACGTCTCCCGGTAGTCCCTGCCCTCCGCGATCACCGCCCCGAACTGGGCGACGAAGGTGTGCCTCGGCACCTCCAACCAGTCGGCCCAGGTCCCGTACTCCCTGGTCTCGTCGACCAGGCACTCCCCGACGTCGAACACCACAGCCTTGATCATGTCCGCAGCCTAACGGCGAGCGGATGTCCTGGGGGCGTGTCATTTCCGCCGTCGTCCCGCCGGTTCGGCCAGCCCGAGGTGAGAGTGTCGGGCAGTCAGGAGGCTGGACGGATCGACCCGGCCCCTACGACCCCGTGCGCTATCACGATCGGTACGCGGCGTCGTGATACCAGCGCAGCCGGGGGCTGCGGATCGCGGGCAGCCTGACCAGGGTGTCCCTGAAGGCGCCGTCGTGGGGTTGGAGGGGGTACCAGGGGCGCGATGGCAGTGGGTAGTCGTCGCGCAGGACACCCGCCGGGAGTACCCCGGTGGCGGGCGTCGGCGAGGTCTCCTCCCCGGGGCTGGTGAGATACGCCCAGACCCCGCTGTCCAGGGGCACTACCGTCGCCTCTCGGTCGGATGGGCGCCACGGCTCGCCCGTCCTGGGGTGGCGGGGGACGAGGAGGACGTCGGGGCGAGGCTGGGGCTCGGGGATGCCCGGGCCGGCCAATCCCACCGAGCGGGAGTCGGACCCGGACGGGAGGTAGCGGGCGACGGCGTGGCCGAGCAGCTCGGCGACGGGGCCCGCCGGGAGGGTCACCGGGTGGTTCTCGGTGGCTGCCACCAGGTGGGCCAGCGCGACGCCGATCGCGGCCTCCCAACGACGACTCCACGATCCGTCGAGTTCGACGGGCGGGACGCGGTGTTCGGCACGTTCCAGGTCTGCCCAGTCGGGCAGCGGGTCGTCCGGGAGCCCCGAGGGACGACGGACGACCTCGTCGGGCTCCAGCCACACCGTCTGCCACGAGCCGCAGTCGTCAATCCGCGTCGCCACGGCCCGTCCGCACCCCGTACAGGCCAGATTGGGCCCGGCCCGGCCATCCACTCCGCGGCAGTAGCCCTCGCACTTCTCCAGGATCAGGGTCATCGACCGGGAGTCACCGGGCGCGATGACGATCCGTTCTCGCGCGCCGAAGGAGACGGCGTACACCGGCGCATACACCCCCTGCCGGGCAGCTGCCTCCTCTCCGACCTCCTGCCACAGCCGCCAGGGCGGACCGGTGGGCTGCGGGTCGACGGCGTACGTCCCCGGCTCCATCAGCGGCGGGTGGAGTTCCTCCCAGGCACCGTGGCGGGTGTGGACAGGCAGAGCGACCCGGGACACCGGCACCGTCAGCTCGGTGCAGCACCCGGCACACGCGAACACGTCCAAACAAGCTCCCTCGCTGCGGCTCCCCGGGATTGTGCCGCGCGCGCGGCGGACGATCCATCGGTTTTCACAGCGGCTCCAGGGATTCCGGGGGTGCGTCGTCCCAGGAGTGATGACGGGTTGTCGGCGCCGCCCCGTTTGCCTTCTTCCAGATGTGCGAGCAGCGATCAGTCGGCGCTCCGGGGCAGCTGCTTACCCCCGCGAGTGCCGGGAAGACAAGTCCGCCCTCACCCCCACCCGTGCGCAGCCCAGCTGACCCCCGCGGGTGCGGGGAAGACATTGAGCGGCTACCGGCCTTGTTCGGCTTGAACGGCTGACCCTCGCGGGTGCGAGGAGGACGCGCTGATCTCGACGGCCAAAGGGCCTGACGTCGGTTGACCCCCGCGGGTGCGGGGAGGACGACGACACGGGCGAGGTCATCGGCGAGGAAGACGGCTGACCCCCGCGGGTGCGGGGAGGACTCGTAAACAGCCTGAGTAGCCGGAACCATGCGCGGCTGACCCCCGCGGGTGCGGGGAGGACGACATCACCCACACACCCGGGTTCGTGGTCAGCGGCTGACCCCCGCGGGTGCGGGGAGGACAGGATGGCGCGCGCGCCGTGGACGGTGAAGGCCGGCTGACCCCCGCGGGTGCGGGGAGGACCGCGAGCTAGCGGAACTGGCCATGTCACATCACGGCTGACCCCCGCGGGTGCGGGGAGGACCAGCTGAACCGCCCGGAGACCGTGATGCTCAACGGCTGACCCCCGCGGGTGCGGGGAGGACAGGTCGTCCAGCCCGGTCGACATCTGGGCGACCGGCTGACCCCCGCGGGTGCGGGGAGGACACGTTGCCCGTTGAACCCGTGTCGTTTTTGGCCGGCTGACCCCCGCGGGTGCGGGGAGGACACCCGCTGGATGACCTGGGCCCGCCAGACCGGTGGCTGACCCCCGCGGGTGCGGGGAGGACAACCGGACCGGGCGGTTGCGGGTCAACGACCACGGCTGACCCCCGCGGGTGCGGGGAGGACCCTTCGCGACCTGGGCGTCTGTGGCGGCTTTGACATTTCTTCGCATTGTCGGCCGCGTTGTGCCCACACGAGTGTCTCGCATGGTGTCGATGAACCGTTGAGGTGTCAAAGGGCTCTCGAGATTCTGCCACGCCCTATGGCATCGGGCCCCCAGGTGATGCAACCGGGACGTGGTCTAGCGCGGTCAGGCGCGCCCGTCTTGTTCGTGCATAGGAGGACAGGGCCGCTCCCGGCCCGGGTGTGTCCGCCGCAGCCGTTCGCCCCGCCCGGCGCGCGGCCCGACCATGGCCGAATAGTGCCGTAAACAAGGTCGATTATGCCGCAATGGTGATCATTTAGGAGTACATGGCGAATGTACGGAATATTCCCCTGGCCTGTCGCCAGGTGTACGATGCTGACCCCGCGGCTCCGTGCCGGGAGCAATATCACTGGGGGGCAGGCATGGTTCGTGGATGGGAAGCCGATCCTTCCGCTTCGCTCGAGAAGCGTCTGGGGAAATCCGCGAAAGATCTCGGGACGTCCGAAGGTCGCGACGAATGCCCGGACATCTGGCAGCTCTCCAACGGTGATATCGCCGTGATCGGACGCGACCTCACGGAGCACTACAGCGACCGGCTCCCCGACGGTGTCGCCCTCGGCCCGGGCGAGCGGCTCGTCGTCATTCCCGGCCTCATGTTGAGCACGGCGAAAGCGGACATCACGGATGCCTGATCGGCGGGTCCCCGAGCTGCGGCCCGAGTGGGGCGAGACCCTCGCCCGCCAGGACTACAAGCGCGACTTCCGCGAGCGGGACGCGCGCGTCCGCGGTCGGGACTCCTGGAAGCTGGAGCGGCTCCAGCACTTCGAGGAACAGGGCAGTGCCAGCTGGGCCGCCGTGCTGCGGGGTGATTGGGACCAGGCGCTGCGCCTGCTGGAGGGCCGGCGCCCGGCGCTGCTCGAGATCGGGCGGCAGGACGAGGAACGCCAGTCCTTCTTCCACCGCGTCCGGGTGGTCCGGAAACCGCTGACGGCGTACGTGCAGTGGGAGCTGCACTCGCTGCGGATCCGCGCCGAATGCGGCGAGCGTATCCGCATCGTCGACGCCGAGGCGCTCGCCGATTCCGGGGACGAGGAATTCGGTCCACTGCCGGAAATCGTCGTTCTCGGCGGGCGCACGGCCTATCGGGTGCTCTATTCGGAAACAGGCGTCCCGGGCGGTGCCGTACGCTACACGGATCCCGATCTCGTCCTGCGCTGGGAGGACTACCTCAAGGATCTCTACCGCGTCGGCGAGGACGTGCACTCCTATTTCGCCCGCGAAGTGGCACACCTCCCGCCCCCCGTACCCGCGCAGCATCGGAGCACCGTGGCAGACGAGAACGAAGGGAACGACGGGAACACCGCCGGCCCCGGACGCACGCATTCCGCCGTGTCCGGGTCCTCGACCCACGACCTCGTCCAGGCCCGGGACATCCGCGGCGGAATCCACTTCCACCGCGCGCCCGACCACCGGCCCGCCGCCGACCCCGCCGCCACCGCACCGAAGCCCCGCCAACTGCCCGCCGACGTCCGCGGCTTCGTCAACCGCGTCGACGAACTCCACCAACTGGACACCGCCTTCACCCGGGAAACCCCGGACCACCACGAAGCCGCGGTCATCGTCATCGCCGGAACCGCCGGCGCCGGCAAGACCTCCCTCGCCCTGCACTGGGCCCACCACGCCCGCGACCGCTTCCCCGACGGACAGCTCTACGTCAACCTCCGCGGCTACGACCCCGGCCGCCCCGTCACCGCCCCCGAAGCCCTCCACCACTTCCTCACCTCCCTCGGCGTCCCCGCCGCGTCCGTCCCCACCGACCCCGACGCGGCCGCCGCCCTCTACCGATCCCTCCTGGCCGACCGCCGCGTCCTCGTCGTCCTCGACAACGCCGCCACCGCCGCCCAGGTCCGCCCCTTACTGCCCGGCAACACCGGCAGCCTCGTCCTCGTCACCAGCCGCAGCCGCCTGTCCGGCCTCGCCGTCCGCGACGGCGCCCGCCGCCTCACCCTCGGCACCCTCCCCGAACCCGAGGCCGTCGCCCTGCTGCGCGCCGTCACCGCCGACCACCGCCCCCACGACGACCCGGACCAGCTCGTCCAACTCGCCCGCCTCTGCGCCCGGCTCCCCCTGGCCCTGCGCATCGCCGCCGAACGCGCCGCCAGCCTCCCCCACATGGGCCTCGACGACCTCATCGCCGACCTGCGCGACGAATCCGCCCTCTGGGACGCCCTCACCGTCGGCGAGGACGAGGACGCCGACGCCGTCCGCACCGTCTTCGCCTGGTCCTACCGCGCCCTACCCGACCACGTCGCCCGGCTCTTCCGCCTCCTCGGCCTCCACCCCGGCCCCGACTTCGGACTCCACGCCGCGGCCGCCCTCGCCCACCTCACCCCCAGCCGCACCCGCCAACTCCTCGACTCCCTCGTCGGCGCCCACCTCGTCGAACAGAGCGCCCCCGACCGCTACCAGTTCCACGACCTCCTGCGCGCCTACGCCACCGACCAGGCCCACCGCGAGGAGACCCCCGACGAACGCCACGCCGCCCTGCGCCGCGTCCTCGACTGGTACCTGCACACCGCGGACGCCGCCCAGCGACGACTGCGCCCCAATGAAGCCCGCGTCCCGCTCGACCCGCCGACCGACGGGATCCAGCCGACCGCCCTCCCCGACTACAACACCGCCGTCGACTGGGCCGAACGCGAACGCGCCAACCTCCTGCACGCCGTCCACACCGCCGCCGGCGCGGGCGAGGACCGCCGCACCTGGCAGCTCGCCGCCGTCCTCTGGAACGCCCAGGCCCCCTCCGCCCCCGGCCCCGACTGGCTCCCCGCAGGGCACGCAGGCCTCGCCGCCGCCGAACGCCTCGCGGACGACCACGCCCGCGCCCTGCTGCACACCGACCTCGGCATGGGCTACACCCGGATCAACGCCCTCGACGACAGCCTGGAGCACCACCGCGCGGCACTCGGGCTCTGGCGAGGCCTCGGCGACCGGCTCAACGAGGCGCACTCCCTCAACCTGATCGGCCTGGTCCACCTGCACCGCAGACGCCTCGACGACGCCGCACGGCACTTCGAGCGGGCACTCGCCGCCTTCCGGACCCTGGACGAGGCGCAGTGGGAGGCCACCACCCTCGCCAACCTCGCCGGCACCCACTACCGCGCCGGCCGCCTGCCCGAGGCCTCGGCCGCCGTCGACCGGGCGCTGAGAGCCCACCGCGCGCTGAAGAACCAGCGCGGCGAGGGCAACGCCCTGCGCCTGCTCAGCGACATCCGCCGCGAGGACGGCGACACCGCCGGCGCGCTCGCCGCCGCCCAGGCCGCCCTCGACATCGCCCTCAACCTCAGGGACCACCGGCTCGAAGGCTTCTGGCTCCTCACCCTCGGCGACGCCCAGCGCGACGACGGACAGCACACCGACGCCCTGGAGTCCTACCAGCGATCCGCCGTCCTCCACCGCCGCCTCGGCGACCGCAGCCGCGAAGCCCAGGCCTGGCACGGCACCGGCGAGACCTACCGCCTCCTCGACCGCCCCACCGAAGCCGCCGCCTTCCTGCGCCAGGCCGCCGCCACCCACCACGACCTCGCCGACCCCTGGCACGAGGCCCTCGCCCTCGCAGCCCTCGCCGCGGCCCTGACGGACACCGACCCCCAGGCGGCACGCCGGCACCGCCTGGACGCACTCGCCCTCCTGACCGGGTACGACGACCCCCGGGCCGCCGCGGCGCGGGAGGGGATCGCGCGGCACCTGGAGACGGGCTGACCGCGGTCGCACTACTCGTCCCCGTACCCGGCCACGCATTGAAGGAGGAGCTCCCGTCACGGGACTCGAGGGCGCCGGCCAGCTGATCCCCCGCCGACGCGGAGAGGAGAACGAGAAGGCAGAACGGAGGACCAGGGTCGCAGCGGCGGGACGCCTCCATCGCCTGGCCGAGGTCAACAAGTACGAGAGCGACCGCAACACGGCGCCGCTGCCGGCCCCACCGAGCTCACCAGCACTGCGCGAGCACATCGTTGCTCGCTCCGCGGCCATCGTCCCCGCGGACAGGGCCGGTCCGCAGAGCCGCCGCAGACCGGGACGATGACGGCGGACCCGGTGGCGTTCTCTGATCCGATGTCACAAGGACGCGAGGTGGGCCGCTCGTTGAGCGAGCTCCGGAGCGCCGGGGATTCCCCGCCTGCTGTAGACGGCCATGGTCGAGCACACCGTCTTCAACTCTTTCTTGTTACGGTCGGACGCCACGCCGTCCATGAGGTCCAGGCACTGGTTCCAGAGGATCACGGCCTCCTCATGCCGGTGCTGGGCGGCCACGGACTTGGCGAGGTTCGCGACAGTCAGGCCGCGAACCCGCTGGTACGTGCCCGGCACCCGGCCCTCCAGCGCCGCGCGGTAGTGCCGTTCGGCGGCCCGGTGGTCGTTCATCTCGGTCAGAGTCTTGCCCGTGTGCGATGCCACGGTGGCCGCGACTGGGCCGGAGGCGGCGGCGTAGGAGGGCACGCGGTCGTCGCGGGCGAGCATGGCGTCCTCGGCGTCCAGGAGCGCTCCCGCGGCGTTCTTGGTGTGGCCGCTCGCTCCGTACGCCCGGGCGGCTGTCACCAGCAGCAGCGCCTCCGTCTTGCGATCGACCTTTCCTCGGGCCCGTGAGAGCGCGGCCTCGGCCAGTTCGACGCAGTGCGTGGTCTGGCTCAGGTCGAGGGCTTGGTGGGTGAGGGCCCGCATCATCCATGCGCCGTGGCCTACAGGGTCGGACTCGCAGGCGAGCTGGTAGGCAAGGAGGTAGAACCTCTGGGCGGCGCCCTCGCGGCCGAGGTCGTGACACTTCCATCCGACCAGGGTCGCCAGTTCGGACGCCGCGCCGAACGCGCTCCGCCGGACCTCCTCGGTGGGGAACGTGGCCTGGAGCATCGGTACGACGGCATCCGCCAGGTAGGACGACACGGTGGACAGGCCGTGGCCGCCGCCCAGCCTTTCGTCAGCGGTCCTGAACATCTCGGTGAGTTGCCGGACGGTGGCAACCTCTTCGGCTCCGGCTCGGCGACCGCCCCCCGCGGTCCGCAGCGTGGCGGCGACGGCTTGATGGTCGTAGGTGAGCGGGAGCCCGACGGTGGCCGTGGAGAAGGCGAGGGCGAGGAAGTCCCGGCGGTGGAACATGACAAGTCTCCCGAGGTCGGCAGCGGTCGCCAGAGGATCAGGGGCCATGGCCTCCCCGATGGCCGGGAAGCCTAGACCGATCTCGGCGGTCGTCACCTTCCGCTTCGCCAATCTGGTCAGAGCCTCCGCGAGATAGGCCGCGGTTTTGCCGGTCGGGGTTCCGCCCCTCACCCAGGAGAGCACGGCCGACCGCGAGGTGTGCAGGGTCTCGCCGGCCTCCGCCGCGACGCCGCGGACCGCCTTGGCCAGGGCCTCGTACGTCGACCCGGCTTCCTCGATGACCGCCGCCAGCTGCCGGTTCGGCTCCTTACGTCCAGTCAACTCGCGCCCCCATAAGCGATCTTGAACAGATTGAACGGGATGAGCGGGCCATCACCGTACCGCCTGAGCGTGGCCGGATGTTCACTGACTGCACAAACCCGTACCTCAGAGGAGTCGATGCCTCATGGCCGACATGTACTGCGACCCGCGCCTGCGCGAGCTGACCGGAGCGTGCGTACTGGTCACCGGAGGCGGCGGCCTGGTCGGCAGCCGCATCGTCGCCCAGCTCACCGCCTGCGGTGCCACGCCGATCGTCCTGGACCGGTTCGATGCCTACCCGCACCCGGTGCGCGACCTGTTCCGGGTGGACCGGCACGGTACCAAGGTCGTCCTCGGCGACGTGCGCGAGCGGGCCACCGTGAAGTGGCTCACCGGCCGCGCGGACTTCGTGATCCACGCCGCCGCGTACGCCGATGTCGCCGCCTGCACCCGCCGGCCCGACACCGCCTTCGCCGCCAATGTCCAGGGCACCCAGACCGTCCTGGACGCCGTGGTGACCTCGCCGGTGAAACGGCTGGTGTTCGTCTCCTCCGCGTCCGTCTATGGCGACGGCACCCTGACGGAGGAGGGGGTGGCCCGGTTCACCGAGGACCAACCGCTGACCCCGATCTCGGTCTATGCCAACACCAAGCTGTGGGGCGAGCATCAGGTGCGCCTGATGCTCGGCAGCAGCGGCACCGAGTACGCGATCGTCCGGTACTTCTCGGTCTACGGCGACCCGCAGATCCCCAAGCCCGGCTCGCACTCCTGGATGGTGCCCTGGCTGACCCTGTCCGCCCACACCGGCCGGCCGATGAGTCTCAACGGCGGTGGCCACCAGGTCCGTGACATGGTCCACGTCGAGGACATCGCGCACGCCACCATCCTCGCCCTCGTCACCGACCAGGCCGCCGGGCAGACCGTCAACATCGGCACCGGCATCCCCACCTCGGTCCGGCGGATCGCCGAGCTGATCGCCGCGCACTACCCCGGCGCCGCGTTCGTCGAGACGCCGATGCCCGAGGGCGACCCGCGCGGAGGGTGTGCCGACACCCGCCGGGTCACCGACTTGCTCGGCTGGCGCCCCGTCATCACCCTCGCCGAAGGCATCGACCGTTACGTGCACTGGCTCACCACCACCCCGGACGCCGTCCCGGACTGGTTCACCGCCCCGGCCGCCTGACCGAAGGGAACCGACCCATGCGAGTCGTACTGCTCGGCGGAGCCGGATACATCGGCTCCGCCGCCTCCCACCACCTTGTCTCGCTCGGCCACCACGTGACCGTCGTGGACGGCCTGATCTACGACCGCGGCGACGACCCCGGCCGGCTCCTGCCCGGAGCCGCCACGTTCGTCAACGGAGACCTGCGCGACCCCGGTCTGCTGGCCCGGGTCTGCGACGGCGCCGATGCTGTGGTCCACCTGGGCGGCATCGTGGGTGAGCCCGCCTGCCGCCTGGACGAGGAGCTGGCGGTCGAGCTGAACTACGCCGCCCCGATGATCGCCGCCGAGGCCGCCGCCGGCGCGGGTGTCGGCCGGTACGTCTTCTTCTCCTCGTGCAGCGTCTACGGCAGCCACGAGGACACCGTGGACGAGGACACCGAGCTGAACCCGCTGGGGATCTACGCTCGGACGAAGGTCCTCGCTGAACGCCGCCTGCCCGACGCGCTCGCGGGCGTCACCGCCTTGGCGAGCCTGCGGCTGGCGACGGTCCACGGCTCCTCGCCCCGCCAGCGTCTGGACTCCGTGGTCAACTCCATGGCTTCGCGCGCCGTCGCCACCGGGCGCATTCCGCTCAACGGCGGCGGCCAGCGTCGCCCGCTCGTCCACGTCGGCGATGTCGCCAGGGTGCTCGCCGGCGTCCTGGACAGCAGCCTGACCGGGGCGTGGAACGTCGGCAGCAACCAGGAGAACCACACCATCGCCGACATCGCCGAGACCGTGGCCGCCATCGTGCCCGGGTCGAAGATCCAGCGCGGGCCAGAGCGCGACGAAGCCGACGCCCGCGACTACCGGGTGAGCTTCGCCCGGCTCCAGCGGCACATCCCCGGGGCGTGCTCCACCACCCTCAAGGACGGGGTGCAGGAGATCGCTGATCTCCTGGCGACCCATCAGATCGCTGACCCGGAGGAGCCGCAGTACGACAACCATCGAGGCCTGGCGGCGGCTTTCGCCGCCGGCAAGGTGCGGCGCCTGCGTAGTTCCGTGTGTCAGCGGTACCGGGCCGAGTACATGGCCGCGTGGGGGCACTCGTGACGGCCACCTCCCCGTTCCTGTCGTGGAACCGGCCCTCGCTCGGGCAGGAGGAGGAGGCCGAGGTTCTGGACACCCTGCGCTCGGGCTGGCTCACGGCCGGCCCGAAGGCGGGCCGCTTCGAGGTGGCGGTGAAGGACGCGCTCGGTGTGGAGGAGGCGTTCGCCGTCTCCTCGTGCACCGCCGCGCTCCACCTTGCCCTGCTGGCCGCCGGGATCAAGGCGGGCGACGAGGTGATCACCCCGAGCCTGACCTTCTGTGCGGCCCCGAACGCTATCGTCCAGTGCGGCGGCACCCCGGTGTTCACCGAGGTCGACCCGGTCACCTTCAACCTCGACCCCGAGGCGGCGGAGCAGGCGATCACCCCCAGGACGAAGGCCATCGTGGTCATGCACTACGGCGGCCAGCCCTGCGACCTCCTGGCCTTCCGCAAGATCGCGGACGACCACGGCCTGATCCTGATCGAGGACGCCGCTCACGCTCTGCACGCCTGGCGCGACGGCCTTCGGGCGGGCAGCGTCGGCGATCTGGCGGTGTTCTCCTTCTATGCCAACAAGGTCATCACCTGTGGCGAGGGCGGGATGATCGTCGGCCGCGCCGACCTCGTCCAGGCCGCCCGCCTCCTTGGCCGGCACGGCATCGACTCCTCCGTGTGGCAGCGCCATGGTAAGCGCCGCACCGCCGACTACGAGGTCACCGTGCCGGGCCTGAAGTACACGATGCCGGACATCACGGCTGCGGTCGGCATCCAGCAGTTCCACAAGCTCATCGACTTCACCGCGCGCCGTGCCCAGATCGCCGCCTCCTACGACCGGTCCCTGACCGGCCTTCCCGGGCTGCGGCTGCCGACCGTCCTGGACGGGGTCCGGCACGGCTGGTTCCTCTACGCCGTGCTGATCGAACCGGAGGGCGGCCGGACCCGGGACACGGTGGCCGGCATGCTCCTGGACGACTACGGGGTGGGCACCAGCGTGCACTTCAAGCCGGTGCACCGCCTCTCCGCCTACCGCTACCTGGAGTGCCGCCTGCCCGTCACCGAGCAGATCGCTGCCCGGCAGCTCTCCCTGCCTTGCTACCCGGCCATGACAGCTGCGGACGTGCAGCGCGTCATCGACGCCCTCCACGCCGTCTGGACCTGACGGGGCGTGCTGGGCCGACCGTCAGAACACCGGTGGTCGGCCCAGCTTCGCCATCCGCCACACGGTGCTCCACCGCATCGGCCGACGCGGCGGACAGGCCGTCCGAACACCCTCGAAAAAGCCGGACCACCACGCCTTGAGCCCGGACAGCGGCGGACGGCGGACCAGCGTGTAGACCGCCCAGGAAGTGAGGTAGATCGGCACCAGAACGGCGGGCAGGTGGCGTTTGGCCAGCCAGACCCGGTTGCGGGCCGTCATCCGGTAGTAGGTGGCGTGCCGGGCCGGGTCGGTGCGCGGGTGCTGGAGCACCATGTCGGCGCGGTAGTCGATGCGCCAGCCCGCGTCCAGCGCGCGCCAGGCGAAGTCGGTCTCCTCGTGGGCGTAGAAGAACGGGGAGGGGAAGTCGCCGACCTGGTCGATCACGCTCATACGGATGGCGTGGCCGCCGCCCAGGAAGGTGGTGACCGGTCCGGACTGCAGCGGATCGCTCGCGCCGAGGCGGGGGACGTGTCGGCGCTGGGTGAACCCGGTCTCGTCCGCGATCCGGAAGCTGACGATGCCCAGCTCCGCGTCCTGCTCGAAGGCGTCCCGGATCAGCCGGAACGTGTCAGGGCGGGGCAGCAGCCCGTCGTCGTCCAAGACGACCAGCACGTCCGTGCCGCCCAGCTCACGCAGCCGCTCGACGCCAGCGTTGCGGCCACCGGGGATGCCGAGGTTCTCCGGCAGCTCCACGGCGTCCACCCACTCCGGCAGCTCAGGCAGCTTCACGCCCTGCCCGAGCACCACGGTCCGAACATCGCTGTCGCCGCCCTCCTGAGCCCGTACCGACTCCAGCAGCGCCGTCAGCTCCGCAGGCCGGTTTCCCATCGTCAGCACCACCACGCCCAGCGTGACGCCCATCGCACCCGACCCTTCGAGGAACCTTCATGATCTCGCAGACACCCCGGCCCGGCGGCGGGCAGTCGCTGCGCGAGCTGGCTAGCGCCGGCCGCCTGCCGGACCACCAGGTCATGGACCGGCCGACGCTGGACTGGATCGCCCGCCACCGGCCCGCCGGTGCGGGTGTCCGGCCCAGACTGCCACACCGGCCGCTGCCGCTGGTAGCGAACGTCCTCTGGTTCGCCCGCACGGAGACCGCCGCCTCTATCCACGGCGTGCGCCACGGCGCCCGGGTCGCCGTACTCGTGCAGTTGCTCGCCGCCGGCCACGGCCTCGCGCCGGACGCGGGGCTGGCGCTCGCTGCTGCAGCGGCCTGCCACGACTGCCGGCGGTTGAACGACCGCGACGATCCCGGCCATGGTCAGCGCGCCGCCGACTGGCTCACCGAGCACACCGCTGACGTAGAGGCGGCATTCGGGACGGCGGCCACAACGGAGGCGATCACTGCGATCGCCCTCCACGACGTGCCGCACCACGCCTTCACCGCCGATCAAGATCGCGCCTATCGGTGGCACCAGGTGGCAGTGGACCTCCTCAAGGCCGCAGACGCGCTCGACCGCTACCGGCTGCCGCTGGCCCGTTGGTGGCCCGACCCCAGCCGCCTACGGCTGCAGGTTCCCGTCTGGGCACCGGTGCTTGCCCACGACCTGGTGGTGGGCAGCGAACACGCCCACCTCGACGGCGCGACCGACGCCCAGGCCCTGGAGCACGCGCTTCAGGCCGTGATGCCCGAGTAGGAGAACCCCCATGCACGCAGAGTGGGATCTTGCGCACACCGACTACACCTTCCCGCCCGACCGCCCGGTGCCCACCGGCCTTGCCGACACCGAGGCCGACTGGCACCACCGTCTCACCCAGACCCCGAACGGGCACCTGCTGCGCGAGGGCGACAACGCCATGCTCGGCGCGCTCTCCTCTGGCGGCCCCGTCTACCTGCTGCATCTGACCCGTTCCCTGGACGCTGTCCGCTCCAGCGGCCACCTGCTCGCCTCCACCGGATGCCTGGTCGGTGCCATCTACGGCTCACCCCTCACCCCACTCCCCGGGGGAGCGCTGCGGCCACACAACCTCGGCTCCTACCTGCTGGAGAGCCGAAACCGGCTTGTGAGCCGGAACAACAGCACTCCCCTGGCCATCGAGGTGACCCCCGACGGTCCGGCGCCACGGAAGGGCATCGACTACCTGCGGTTGGGCGGCATCCACTTGCACGCCTACCAGGAGCTCCGGCACGTGCTCACTGCCGCAGAGGACTCCCGGGTCCTGTGGTCCGTCGCGGACCGTGTGCGCGTCACCGCGCCGTTCCTCGACGCCCTCCTGCGCAACGCGAGCGGCAGGGCGGCATCCGACGGGCCGTTCATCGACGCGCTCGCCGCCGCGATTCCAGTCTTCCCCTACCTCGGGTATCTGTACTTCGAGACGGTCGCCGAGTACCTGATGCTCCACTCCACCAGCCGGGCCACCCGCCGGTACGCGGACCGCGGGGAGATGAACAACCGGCTATACAAGGACCTCGCCTTCTCCGCCGTGGACGGGATGGGCACGCTCTTCGACCTCGGGCGGTTCTACCCGGACCATGCCAGGCTCCTCGGCATCGTCGGACACATCGAGCCCGGCCTGGCGGCCTCGGCGGCCGACTACGTCCGCCGGCGCCTGTCCCATCACTTCGCCGCCACGTCTCTGACTCCACGCCAGGACGTCGGGGACTTCAGGTTCCACGAGGCGGACCTGGCCACCCTGGCTGAGACGGCACCACACCTCCTCGGCCAGTTGATCTTCCGGGAGATCCGGCTCCTCGACCGCTACCCGCAGCTCTACCACTGCTTCGAGCAGGCCAAGGCCCTGCAGGCGTGGGCCTACTGGAACAAAAAGGGCATCTCGACGCCGTTCAACGGCGTCAGCCCCAAGGGGGAGATCGGCATCAACCCGGCCTACCCCAACGTCCAGTTCGCGGTCTGGACAGTGGAGCCCTGCGCAAGGGGCCTTCTGCACCCGCTTGAGCAGATTGCCGCCGTTCCGGCCCCTCGGCTCGTGCCCTGGCTGGTCGCCTCCCTGCGAGACCGGACGGAGGAGGAACGGTGGATCAACCGCCCTCCGGTTCCCGTGCGCCCCGCCAGCGTGTCCGAGTGACGCGGTGATCCGGCCGACGTAGGCGCGGTACGCCCTTGTTCCCAGCCAGCGCGGCGCACTGCCGCAGCGTGGCCTGCTGGAGGCGAGCAGGGCGGCATCGACCTGGCCTGTGCTCAGGGCCCCATCCAGGTGCGGTTCTACGTCCCCTGCGGCGGCCTGACCCACACCACGGCCTCTGAGATCGCCACCCTGATCATCGGCACCGCCGACCACATCATCCCCACTCCCGAGGCGGATGTGTGGTCGCTGGCCATCTCCCTGTTCTGATCCTGGACCCGTACCCCGCCCGCTGGTCGGGGAGGACGCGTGTCCCAGCGACTCCCCTGCAAGCTCGTGCGGCTGACCCCCGGGTATGGACGGGACCAACGGCTGACCCCCGCGGGTGCGCGGAGGACGGTGGAGTGCCACGGCATCGACCGCACTACTCCCGCTGATCCCCGCGGGTGCGGGGAGGACGGTGGAGTGCCACGGCATCGACCGCACTACTCCCGCTGATCCCCGCGGGTGCGGGGAGGACCGCCGTGCGCACGTCGGCCTGCTGACCCGGCGCGGCTGACCCCCGCGGGTGCGGGGAGGACCGTAGGGTCTTTCGCCAAGTCCTTCGCAAGTCCGGCTGACCCCCGCGGGTGCGGGGAGGACGATGAAGCCTCCGCGATGACCAGCGAACAGGTCGGCTGACCCCCGCGGGTGCGGGGAGGGCGGATCGGCGTGATCGTCATGGGTGGATGTCTCCGACTGACCCCCGCGGGTGCGGGGAGGACCCGGTGACCGACCAGCCGGCCCCGCTGCACGTCGACTGACCCCCGCGGGTGCGGGGAGGACTCCTGAGCCGCACGCCGCTCGCGGCGCTGCTCCGACTGACCCCCGCGGGTGCGGGGAGGACTCCTGAGCCGCACGCCGCTCGCGGCGCTGCTCCGACTGACCCCCGCGGGTGTGGGAGGACCCCGTCAGGTGAGGCAGGATCAGTCCTACAACTGACTGACCCCCGCGGGTGCGGGGAGGACGATGGACCGGAAGTCGTACACCGCCGAGCTCGCGACTGACCCCCGCGGGTGCGGGGAGGACCGCTCGTACTCCACGATGTTCGCGGTAAAGATCGGCTGACCCCCGCGGGTGCGGGGAGGACGGCTTCTACAACCACGCCCAGACCTACAACGCCGGCTGACCCCCGCGGGTGTGGGGAGGACCCCGGCTCGCTGTCGTACTTGCCGTTGGGCAGCGGCTGACCCCCGCGGGTGCGGGGAGGACGCCGGAGCCACGTCGTAGCGCAGCACGAACCGCGGCTGACCCCCGCGGGTGCGGGGAGGACGGCCCGCTCACCGACTACCGGTGGACGGTCCGCGGCTGACCCCCGCGGGTGCGGGGAGGACGCCGGAGCCACGTCGTAGCGCAGCACGAACCGCGGCTGACCCCCGCGGGTGCGGGGAGGACGGCCCGCTCACCGACTACCGGTGGACGGTCCGCGGCTGACCCCCGCGGGTGCGGGGAGGAC
>NZ_JBVJJY010000014.1:0-216506 GCF_055585785.1 Kitasatospora sp. NPDC053308
CTCCCTCTCTCGACTTGTGCTACAGGGCCCTACCCCCCCCCCCCCCCCCCCACACCCCCCCCCCCCCCCCCCCCCCCCCGCGCCCGCGGACCGAACCGCGTTCAGCGCCGGACGCCCGCCCCGGCCTGCCGCTGCGGCGGGACGCGGGGCGGCCGGGGCGCCCGCGGCGGCAGTGGCGCGGCCGGGCCGGCCAGCAGCGGCTGGGAGCTGGGGCGGCTCGGCGAGACGGCGAAGGCCAGCGAGCCGAAGAACACGTAGCAGCCGAGCCCGACCCCGAGCGGGAAGATGAACTGCAGGGCCATCACGCCGTCCTGGGTGGACCGCGAGAAGTCCACCTGCACCGACAGCGCCGCCATGCCGGTGTAGTGCATCGCGCAGACCGCCACGCCCATCACCGGCGCCGCCGCCAGGACGGCGAGCGTGCCCCGGATGTTCAGCGCGGCCCACAGCGCGGCCGTCGCCGCGAACACCGCGATGCCGATCGACAGTCCCACCGTCACGTGGTTGTAGCCGAGCCGGCCCGGCAGGACCATCGCGGCCATGCCCAGGTAGTGCATCGCGGCGACCCCGAGGCCGGTGGTCAGCCCGCCGACCAGCAGCGCCAGGACGGGACGCCGGCGCCAGTAGCCGACGGTGAACAGGCCGATGCCGACCACGGCCACGGCGACCAGCAGGCTGAGCACGGTCAGCCCGGGCTGGTAGCTGATCTGGACGCCGCTCACCGAGAAGCCGAGCATCGCGATGAAGTGCATGGACCAGATGCCGGCGCCGAGCGAGGTGGACGCGAAGAGCAGCCAGACCGCGCGGCTCTTGCCCGTGGAGACCAGCGCCCAGCGGGCGCTGCGCAAGGCCACGAAGGCGCCGAGGCAGGCGACGAAGTACGAGACCGCCGGTGTCACCCAGCCGTGGTCGGCATGGTGGATCGCACCCAATTGAGCTCCCTGGAGGCGAGGTTGCGGGCACCAGGGCCGGAGGCGGACGCGGTTCGGCCGGGGCTGCCGGGACGAGAGGGAGCGCGGAAGCGGCCACGACAACGCGAAAAGGGGTCCGCCGAGGGGGGCCTGGCGTGTGGTGCCCCTGACAACCGGGGACAGTAGCCACTGCCCGGCGGTCGCACAACGTTCGCGTTTTTCGTGAAGTCCCAGGTCAGGGCAGGCTTTTACGGCATCTACATGATCTTGGCACCAAGCCCTGACATCCCCTCCCCAGGCTCCTCGGCCCCCTTTGTGGCTTACTCCAGCGGGGCTAGCCCGAACGGGTGGCCGGCCGGGTCGATCAGCACCTTGAGCGTGCGTCCGTGCTGGTAGGCGGGCTGGGTCGCGCCGAGGGCGAGGGCCTTCGCGGTGGACTCCTCCAGGTCGTCCACGTAGAAGTCCAGGTGGAAGTGCTTGCTCCCGTCCGGCTCCGTCCACGGCTCCGGCCGGTACCCGTTGACCCGGCCGAAGCCGAGCGGGCTGCCGCCCTCCGGGTTGTCCAGGATCGCGAAGTTCTCGTCCACGTGCCGGGTCTCCCAGCCCAGCAGCTCGCCGTAGAACGACGCCAGGGCGACCGGGTCGGCGCAGTCGATGGTGACCATGGCGAGCCGGGCGAAGCCGGTGTCGTCCTGCCCGGGTTGCGTGGCCTGCCCGGGTTGCGTGGACTGCGCGGGCGGGGCGGGCGGCTGGGACTGCTCGGCGGCGAGGTCGGACATGTCTGGTCGGCCCTTCCGGGAGACGGGAACGATCACCCACTGACCAATATGGCACCGGGCCGGTGCTCCGGCTCGGTGGGAGGCGATTTTCTTTAGGGAGAGTAATGACGTAGTCTAAAGAGATGCCCGAGATGTCCGAGCAGGACCTCGCAGCGATCAGTCAGCTGCGGTCGTCCACGATGCGCCTCTCCCGACGACTCAAACACCAGCGGGTGGAGGAGTCGCTGAGTCCCACCGAGATGGGAGTGCTGGGCACCCTCGCCCGGTGCGGGAAGGCGACGCCGGGTGAGCTCGCCCGGAAGGAGCATGTGCAGCCTCCTTCGATGACCAGGATCGTCGCGATGCTGGAGGAGAAGGGGCTGGTGCGGCGGGAGCCGCACCCCGAGGACCGCCGGCAGGTGGTCGTCAGCAGCACCGAGCAGGCCGAGACGATCCTGGCGGAGAGTCGTCGGCGCCGGAACGTCTGGCTCGCCGAGCTCGCCCAAGGGCTCGACGAGGAGGAATGGGCCGTCCTCCGGGAGGCCGCGCCCGTGCTCTACAAGCTCGCACACCTCTAGGCACACCGAACCCGGCCGGCCGCCGGGAGACGAAGGAGCAAGCATCACCGCAGGACCGACCACGAACACCAGGAGCGCGACGGCCACCGCCATGGCCGTCGCGCCGCGAGGGGAGACCACCGTGACACCGCCGGCCGCAGCCAGCGCCGCCGCCATCCGTACCCGTACCGACGAACCGACCACCGACCCCGCCGCGGCGAGCGCCGCGGCCGCCGACGCCCAGGCACCCGCCCCCACGGGGCTGCCCGGCAGCGGCGACGACGACCCCGACGAACGCACCGCGGCGGACTCCGCCGCTCAGGGCCGCAGCCACGCGTCCCGCCCGTCGCCCGCCGCCACCCGTCCGGCGACGAGCACCGCTCGGCCCCTCTCCTCCCCGACCGGCGCCCGGTTCACCCGGCCCGGGGGAATGTTCTCCTCCTTGCGCGTTCGCAACTACCGCTATTACTTCGCCGGCCAGGTGGTGTCCAACACCGGGACCTGGATGCAGCGGATCGCCCAGGACTGGCTGGTGCTGAGCCTCACCGGCAGCCCGCTCGCGGTCGGCATCACCACCGCCATGCAGTTCCTGCCGATGCTGCTGCTCGGCCTCTTCGGCGGCGTGCTCGCCGACCGGATGCCCAAGCGCCGGCTGCTGATCTACACCCAGGGCGCGATGGGCCTGCTCGCCGCGGGCCTCGCGGTGCTGACGGTCGGCGGCGTGGTGACGCCCTACTACGTGTACGCCTTCGCGCTGCTGCTCGGCCTGGTCACCGTGGTGGACAACCCGACCCGGCAGGCCTTCGTCTCCGAGATGGTCGGGCCCAAGGACCTCGCCAACGCCGTCAGCCTGAACGCCGCCAACTTCCAGACCGCCCGCCTGGTCGGCCCCGCCGTCGCGGGCCTGCTGATCGCCGCGGTCGGCAGCGGCTGGGCCTTCGCCGTCAACGCGCTGTCCTTCGCCGCCGTGATCGGCGGACTGCTGGCGATGCGGGAGGACGAACTGCGCCCGACCGAGCCGATCGCCCGTGAGAAGGGACAGCTGCGGGAGGGCCTGCGGTACGTGAAGGAGCGGCCCGAGCTGCTC
This sequence comes from Kitasatospora sp. NPDC053308, assembly GCF_055585785.1. Lineage (NCBI taxonomy): Bacteria > Bacillati > Actinomycetota > Actinomycetes > Kitasatosporales > Streptomycetaceae > Kitasatospora > Kitasatospora sp. NPDC053308. The sequence goes on from NZ_JBVJJY010000014.1 coordinate 3,314, forward strand.
TGGCCGATGGTGCTGGCCGGGTTCATCGGCACCTTCGGCTTCAACTTCCCGACGCTGCTGTCCGGTTTCGCGTACGACACCTTCAAGGTGGGAGCCGGCCAGTACGGCCTGCTGAACACCGCGATGGCGGTCGGCTCGCTGGCCGGCGCCCTGCTCGCCGCCCGCCGGGGCGCCCCCCGGCTGCGCCGACTGGTCGGCGCGGCGCTGGCCTTCGGCACGCTGGAGGTGGTCGCGGCCTTCGCGCCCGACTACTGGACCTTCGCGCTGCTGCTGATGCTGATCGGCGTGTTCGGGCTGAGCTTCAACACCTCGGTCAACTCCACGCTGCAGCTGGCCACCGACCCCGAGATGCGCGGCCGGGTGATGGGCCTGCTGGTGCTGGTCTTCACCGGTGGCACCCCGATCGGCGCCCCGATCGTCGGCTGGGTGACCGCCTCGTACGGGCCCCGGCTCGGCCTGCTGGCCTGCGGGCTGGTGTCCGCGCTGGCGGCCGGTGCGGTCGGCCTGGTGCTGGCCCGCAGCGCGGACCTGCGGGTGCGCTTCGACCTGCACCCGGGCCGCGGCGGCCGGGTGGTGGCCGTCGTGCCGCGGGCCGGCGCGCCGCGCAAGGCGGAGCTGGCCGCCGCCTGCTGACGGTGGCTTCCCGACGACGGCGAGGCGGGTGCTGACGGCGAGGCGGGTGCCCCGGAGGTCGTGGCGGCCTCCGGGGCACCCGCCGGGTCGTCGGGCGGGGTGGACCCTCCCGCGGGTGGACCCTCCCGCGGGTGGACCGCCGGGCGGGGCCGGGCGGAGATCAGAGCCGCATGGCGAGGACCTGGCCCGGCCAGACGCCGTTCGGCTGCTCGACCTCGAAGGCCTCGGTCTCGGTGAAGCCGAGCGCCCGGTACTGGGCGACCAGCCGCCGGTCGGCGCCGCCGTAGCAGTCCACCCGCAGCAGGCCGATGCCGCGCCGACGGGCCTCCGCCACCGCGTCGGCGATCAGCGCCGCGCCGATGCCCGAGCCCTTGCGGCTGCGGTCGGTGACCAGGTTGCGGACGTACAGCTCGCGCTCGTCCACGGCGGGGATGTACGCGCCGCGCTCCTCGGACAGCACGCAGGAGCCGACCGTACGGCCCTCGTCGTCCACGGCGAGCCGGATCAGGAACGGCTCGCGGCCGTACTGCTCGATGTGCTCGACCCGGGCGGGCGAGGTGCTGAACGGTCGGTCGCCCCACTGGCCGGTGCGGCCCCGGCCGGCCAGCCAGGCCACGGCGCCGTCGAGCAGGGCGAGGATGTCGGGGATGTCCTCGGGGCCTCCGGTGCGGATCTTCACGCCGCTGGAATCGATCATGGACCCGTTCTAGCCCAGAAACGGGCGCGAGGACACCCCCGCGGCCGGGTGGCGCCCGGCGGGGAGGCCGGGGGAGCGCCCGCCCGGGCCTGTATGCCCGGGCCTGTGTGCCCGGGTCCGTGTTCCCGGGCCCGCGTGCCCGGGTCCGTGTGCCCGGGCCCGCGTGCCCGGAGCCGCCCGGCTGGAGCCGCCCGTCCCGCGCCGGCCCCGCGGCAGGCGCGGGAAGATGGGCGCATGAGGCTTTTCGTGGCGGTGATCCCGCCGGTCGCGGCGCTGCAGGGGCTCTTCGACGCGGTCGAGCCGGTGCGCGGCCTGCCCGGGGCGGACCGGCTGCGCTGGACCACCGTCGAGGGCTGGCACCTCACCCTGGCCTTCCTCGGCGAGGTGGCGCCCGAGCGGCTGCCGGAGCTGGAGGCGGGCCTGGCCGGCGTCGCCGAGCTCCACGCGGTGCACCGGCTGCGGATCGCGGGCGCCGGGCGGTTCGGCGACCGGGTGCTCTGGGCCGGCGTGGAGGGCCAGACCTGGGCGCTGCGCCGGCTGGCCGAGGCGGTCACCGAGGCCGTCGCCGAGGTGGTCGGGGAGTCCACCGACACCTTCGCCTTCCACCCGCACCTCACCCTCGCCCGGGCCGGCTCCTCGCGCGGCCACCGGCGGGCCGTCCAGCGGGTCGCGGCGGCCGAGCTGGACGGGCTGACGGCGGCGCTCACGGACTACCGGGGGCCGGAGTGGGAGGCCGCCGAGCTGCACCTGATGAAGAGCGACCTGGACGGCGGCTTCGCGCACTACGAGTCGCTGGGCTCCTGGGCGCTGGCCGACTGGTGCTGAGCCCCGGGGCGCTTTCGCCGTACGGGCCTCCCGGGCCGCCCCCGCCAGCCAGGCTCCCGGGCTTCCCCGGCGTCCCCGGCTTCCCGGGCCGCCCTCGCCGTCCGCTCCGGCGTGCGGCGGAGGTACGCTCGTTGACCGTGGATCCCAAGACTCGTATGCGCATCGTCTCCGGCACCCTGGTGCTGCTGCTGGTCGTCGTGCTGATCAGCTCACTGGTCGGCCGGTAGGCCCGGAACGGCCGTGAGGGCCACCACCCCCGGGGTGGTGGCCCTCACGCACGCCTCGCCGGGTGCTCCGGCGGCTGCGTCGAGCTGTGTCAGAGCTGCTCGACCACGTAGTCGATGCACTGGGTGAGCGCCTCGACGTCCGCCGGGTCGATCGCCGGGAACATCGCGATGCGCAGCTGGTTGCGGCCCAGCTTGCGGTACGGCTCGGTGTCCACGATGCCGTTGGCACGCAGTGCCTTGGCGACCGCGGCGGCGTCCACCGACGCGTCGAAGTCGATGGTGCCGACCACCTGGGAGCGCTCGGCCGGGTTCGCCACGAACGGGGTGGCGAAGGCGGACTTCTCGGCCCAGGCGTACAGCCGGGACGAGGAGTCGGCGGTGCGGGCGACGGCCCAGTCCAGCCCGCCGTTGCCGTTCAGCCACTCCAGCTGGTCGGCCAGCAGGAACAGCGTGGCGATCGACGGGGTGTTGTACGTCTGGTCCTTCGACGAGTTGTCGATGGCCGTCGGCAGCGAGAAGAACGGCGGGATGTAGCGGTCGGAGGCGGCGATCTCGGCGGCGCGCTCCAGGGCGGCCGGGGAGAAGGTGGCCAGCCACAGGCCGCCCTCCGAGGCGAAGGACTTCTGCGGGGCGAAGTAGTAGACGTCGGTCTCGGTGATGTCCACCGGCAGGCCGCCGGCGCCGGAGGTGGCGTCCACCAGGACCAGCGAGCCCTCGTCCGCGCCGGCCGGGCGCTTGATCGGCATCGCGACGCCCGTCGAGGTCTCGTTGTGGGTGAGCCCGTAGACGTCCACGCCGGCCTCGGCGACCGGCAGCGGGTGGGTGCCCGGGGCGGTCTTGATCACGGTCGGCTCGGCCAGCCACGGGGCGGCCTTGACCGAGGAGGCGAACTTCGAGGAGAACTCGCCGAAGTCCAGGTGCTGGGACTTCTCCCGCACCAGGCCGAAGGCGGCGATGTCCCAGAAGGCGGTGGAGCCGCCGTTGCCGAGGACGACCTGGTAGTCGTCCGGCAGCGAGAAGAGGCTGCTCACGCCCTCGCGTACGCGCTTGACCAGGTTCTTGACCGGGGCCTGGCGGTGCGAGGTGCCGAGCAGGGAGGTCTGGGTGGCGGCGAGGGCACTGAGGGCCTCGGGGCGCACCTTGGACGGTCCGCAGCCGAAACGGCCGTCTGCGGGCTTGATGTCAGCGGGGATCTGGATCTGAGCCACGCGCGCAGCCTACCGGCCGGGAGCACGCCCCAGGTACGGTCGTCCGCCCGCTGAGACTGTGATCTCGGCTGCTCAGAGGCGCCGACAGCGGGCCCGGCCGGGGCCGGACCCGCTGCTCAGGGGCACTGTTCGGACGTGCGTCCGGGGCGGTCAGTGGGCGATGGCGTCCCAGCCCTCGATCTCCTCGGGACGGCGCGGGCCGGGGCCGACGTAGCGCGCGGAGGGGCGCACGAGCCGGCCCGTGCGCTTCTGCTCCAGGATGTGCGCCGACCAGCCGGCGGTGCGGGCGCAGGTGAACATCGACGTGAACATGTGCGCCGGGACCTCCGCGAAGTCCAGCATGATGGCGGCCCAGAACTCGACGTTGGTGGCCAGCACGCGGTCGGGGCGGCGGTTGTGCAGCTCCTCCAGCGCGGCCTTCTCCAGCGCCTCGGCGACCTCGAAGCGCGGCGCGCCGAGCTCCTTGGCGGTGCGGCGCAGCACGCGGGCGCGCGGGTCCTCGGCGCGGTAGACGCGGTGGCCGAAGCCCATCAGGCGCTCGCCCTTGTCCAGGGCGTTCTTGACCCAGGCGGTGGCGTCGCCGGTGCGCTCGATCTCCTCGATCATGCCGAGCACGCGGGAGGGGGCGCCGCCGTGCAGCGGGCCGGACATCGCGCCGACCGCGCCGGAGAGCGCGGCCGCGACGTCCGCCCCGGTGGAGGCGATGACCCGGGCGGTGAAGGTGGAGGCGTTCATGCCGTGCTCGGCGGCCGAGGTCCAGTACGCGTCGACGGCCTTGACGTGCTTCGGGTCCGGCTCGCCGCGCCAGCGGATCATGAACCGCTCGACGACCGTCTCGGCCTTGTCGATCTCGCTCTGCGGGACCATCGGCAGGCCCTGGCCGCGGGCCGACTGGGCGACGTAGGACAGCGCCATCACGGCGGCCCTGGCGAGGTCGTCGCGGGCCTCCTCGGCGGAGATGTCCAGCAGCGGCTTGAGGCCCCAGACCGGGGCGAGCATGGCGAGCGCGGACTGCACGTCGACCCGGATGTCGCCGGAGTGCACCGGGATCGGGAACGGCTCGGCGGCCGGCAGGCCGGGGTTGAACTTGCCGTCCACGAGGAGGCCCCACACGTGGCCGAAGGAGACGTTGCCGACCAGGTCGTCGATGTCGACACCGCGGTACCGCAGGGCGCCGCCTTCACGGTCGGGCTCGGCGATCTCGCTCTCGAACGCGACGACTCCCTCAAGCCCGGGTACGAAATCGGACATGCGACGGCTCCTTCAGTTCTGCGATCGGTGCTCCGCCGTGGTGGGGCGGCGCGCCAGTGACCGAATCGTGGTTGGCACTCGGTGCCAGGGTGACAGGCACGGGGTGCATTACGCCAGACACCACCGTGGTGATCTTTGCCGTGGGCCCGCTTGACTTTCCGACGAGGGTCGGTCGTGCCCGGGAGCGACCCGGAACCAAACGCCTGGTTCCGGGCAATTCCCCGTACGACGGACGGCCACGCGGTGGCGAGTCACCTTATCTCCGACCGGGGTTTGTCCGGAGGTAGCGGTGCCGGTTGCTTGTCGTACGGGATGATGTTGGCGTGCAGACCCCGGAACGCGCCCAGTCGACGCCCCCGAGCCCCGTCACCCGGTCCCTGGCCGACGAGGCCCGCCCCGGCCCGGACCTCACCGTGATGCGCAAGCACTACACCCACGAGGGCCTGGTCGAGGAGGAGCTCGCGCCCGAGCCGATCGGCCAGTTCACCCGCTGGTTCCACGAGGCGGACGACGCCGGGGTGACGGAACCCAACGCGATGGTGCTCTCCACCGCCGACGCCGAGGGGCGGCCCAGCTCGCGCACCGTCCTGCTCAAGGGCTACGACCGGCGCGGCTTCGTGTTCTTCACCAACTACGGCTCCCGCAAGGGCTCCGAGCTCGCCGTCAACCCGCACGCCGCGCTGCTGTTCCCGTGGGTCGCGCTGGCCCGCCAGGTGATCGTCCAGGGCCGGGTCGAGAAGGTCGGGCGGGACGAGACCGCCGCCTACTTCCGTACCCGCCCGCACGGCTCCCAGCTCGGCGCCTGGGCCAGCGAGCAGTCCAGCCCGGTGAGCGGGCGCGAGGTCCTCGAACAGCGCTACGCCGAGCTGGAACGCCGCTACCCGGAGGGCGAGGGCGTCCCCGTCCCGCCGTTCTGGGGCGGCTACCGGGTGCTCCCGGAGACCGTCGAGTTCTGGCAGGGCCGGGAGAACCGCCTCCACGACCGCCTGCGCTACCTCGCCGACCCGGCCTCCCCCACCGGGTGGCGGGTGGAGCGCCTCTGCCCGTGAGCCGGCCGGGACGGCGGGGCCGGTGGGCGGGCCAGGGCCGACGCGGGCGCGGCGTCCGCGCGCAACTGACGGCCCGTCACGCCCCGGGTGTAGGATGCCCGTCGCGGACCTGGGTCGATGCACATCCGGCCAGCAACGCGCTGTGCCGGCACGATCGAGTGAGGGACTGATGGGCGTCACCGGTGCGGGAACCGCCAATGGACTCGGCTCTGACCTGGTCGACGTCACCGCCCTGCCGCTCGAAGACCTCGACGCCCTGCCCGACACCGTCCTCGGAGACCTGCTGCGCCGGGTGGTCGCGGACGCCCTGACACCCGGCGCGGAGCCGCTCGCCGCGTTCCAGTCCTCGCTCGACCGGTAGCGCGGCCCGCCGCCCACCACCCCTCGGTGCGCCCGTGCCCCCGCCGGTGCGCCTCCGGGCGCCGGAGCGCTCCCGGTCGAGGGTGTGCGCCTGACCACCGGCTAAACCCCCGAGGCGGCCCGAATCCGCCAACTCCCCTTCGTGACTGGTGGAGTTCACGACATGCTGGGGTATGAAACCAGCGCCGTCGCGGCACCGTCGGGCACGGGGGGAACAGGTGATGGAGCAGGACCAGCAACGCCCGTACTTCTTCTTCAGCTACGCGCGTCGAGACTTCGAGGCCGAGGACGCCTTCGTCAACCAGTTCTTCAACGACCTGCGCGACGAACTCGGCCGGCTCGTCGGGGCGGGCGTCCGCGTCGAGGAGCTCGCCTACCGCGACACCGAGCAGCTGCGGCTCGGCGACGACTGGGCCGAGAAACTGGCGGCCGTGCTGGGCCGCAGCCGGACCATGATCGCGCTCTACTCGCCCGCCTACTTCACCAGCCTGTACTGCGGCAAGGAGTGGACGGCGTTCCGCGGGAGGGTCCGGCGCCACCACGAGGACTCCGGCGAACTCATCTCGGCGCTGATCCCGGTGCTCTGGGAGCCCGTCGTGCCCGGCGAACTGGCCGAGGAGGTCACCAAGATCCAGTGGGCCCAGCCGGACATGGGCGAGGCCTACGCCCGGCACGGCCTGCGGGCCCTGCTGCGCACCGCGCAGAGCGAGGCGTACGAGCAGGTCGTCCGGGTGGTCGCCGAGCGGATCCGGGACGCGGCCGCGCGACGCCTCGGCGAGCTGCCCGAGTTCGACCTCGGCGCCGTGCGCGGCTACTTCCCGCCACCGGCGGCACCGGAGGCGGTCTCCGCCCCCGGCATGGTGCGGCTCTTCATCGCGGCCGGCCGGGCCTCGGAGGCCGCGGTGGAGGGCGGCTCCTACGCGGGCGGCTGGTACGGCGCCAAGCCTTGGCACTGGGCGCCCTACCACCCGCCCACCCATCCGTCGCTGGCGGCGCGCGCCCAGCAGGTGATCACCGCCGCCGGTCACACCACCACGCTGGAGGAGGTCGGCGACGGCCTCGGCGGGAAGCTCGACCAGGCCCGCGAGGACAGCCAGGTCAGCATCCTGCTGGTGGACCCCTGGGTGGCCGGCGGCACGCGCTACCGCTCCGCGCTGCGCGAGTACGACGACCAGAACCACCCCGTCACCGGTGTGATGGTGCCCACCGGCAGCGCCGACCCGGCGGACGGGCCGGAGCGCGACGTGCTGTGGGCAGGCGTGCGTGACGTGTTCCGGCGCAACTGGCTGCGCCGGAGCGACCTGGAGCACTTGTTCCGGGTCAAAGTGAGCCGGGAGAGCTTCGACAGCGATCTCGCCATCATGGTGACGGTAGCTCAGAACAAGCTGATGGACGACAACTTGGATTGGGGGGACGATGGCGACGACCCCTTCGGCTTCGGCGCCGGCGGCGGCCCGGCGATGCCCGGGCTCGCCATTCCGGCCGCCCCGCCGGCCCCCCGCCGGGAGCCGTCCGCGTCGCCCGGCCGCGGCCCGGGGCCGCAGGACGTCCCGCACCAGAGTCGTGGCAAGGACAACGCCGTCCCGCTGAGGGGAGACCAGGACCATGAGCACTGAGCCCGGTACGGGGCCGGAGCGCGGCGGACCGGGCTCGGTCGTCACGTTCTACTCCTTCAAGGGCGGCACCGGCCGGACCATGGCGCTCGCCAACGTCGGCTGGATCCTCGCCAGCCGGGGCCTGCGCGTCCTGGTCGTCGACTGGGACCTGGAGGCGCCCGGTCTCCACCGCTACTACCACCCCCTCCTGGTCGATCCCGAGCTCCACTCCACCGACGGCCTGATCGACCTGCTGCGCTCCTACGTCAAGCAGGCACTGCCCTCCGCCTCCGGGCCGGTCGGGCTCCCGCCGGCCGCCTGGCTGGACGAGCCGGGGCGCCTCGACGGCTACCTCTGCGGCCTCGCCCTCGACCTGCCGCCCGGCGGCCGGCTCGACTTCCTGCCGGCCGGCCGCCAGAACGCCGCCTACGCCGCGGCCGTCACCAGCTTCAACTGGCGCAGCTTCTACCACGGCCGGGACATCCGGGGCGGGGAGTTCCTGCGCGAACTGCGCGAACGCTGGGCCCGCTCGTACGACTACGTGCTCATCGACAGCCGTACCGGTGTCAGCGACACCTCCGGCATCTGCACCGTCCTGATGCCCGACACCGTCGTGGACTGCTTCACCTTCAGCGCCCAGAACATCCGCGGCGGTGTCGACGCCGCGCGCGCCATCGCCGAGGCCGAGGAGCGGGCGATCCGGGTGCTGCCGGTGCCGATGCGGGTCGAGGACGCCGAGCAGGAGCGCCTGGAGGCCGGCCGTGACTACGCCCGCGAGGCCTTCGCCCCCTACCTCGGCCGCTGGCTGCCCGGGGACCGCCGGGCCGGCTACTGGGCCGACGTCGAAGTGCCGTACAAGCCCTTCTACGCCTACGAGGAGGTGCCGGCCACCGTCGCCGACCGGCCGCAGGAGGCCCGCAGCCTGCTCAACGCCTTCGAGCGGCTGGCCGGCTGGATCACCGACGGGCGCGTCCGCACCCTGCGTCCGCTCACCTCCGAGACCCGCCGCCGGCTCTACGGCGCCTACCTGCGATCCGCCCGCGCGGTGCCCCGCCAGGTGTTCGTCAGCTACGCCCCCGAGGACCGGATGTGGGCCGAGTGGGCCGCCGGGACCCTCACCCGTTTCGGCTACCAGGCCTCCCTGCACAGCGCCGCCGAGCCGTACACCGGCCCCCGCCCGCCGGAGGTCGCCGGGCCGATCGAGGGCCAGGGGCGGCTGCTCGCCCTGCTCTCGCCCGAGTACACCGCCCTGCCCCGCGCCGCGGAGGTCTGGCAGCTCCTGCAGGGGCGCGAACTCGCCTCAGGATCACCGGCGTTGGTCGCCCTGCGGCTGCAGGACCCGGACGAGGCGGTGCCCCGCCCGTTCGCCGGGCAGGCCGCCCCCGACCTGGTCCGCTCCTCCGCGGCGGGAGCCGAGTCCCAGCTCTACGGCGAACTCGGCCCGCCGCCCGGCAGCACCCGCCAACTCGACGGCGACAGCGGCGAGATCATCGCACCCGCGCGCTTTCCCGGCACAGCACCGCAGGTCCAGGAGGCGCCCTCGCGCAACGCCGCCTTCATCGGCCGCGGCAAGCTGCTCGAACTGCTCCGCAACCGCTTCACCGGCGGCCCGGCCGCCGTGCTCAGCCAGGTGCTCTACGGCTTCGGCGGCGCCGGCAAGTCCCAGATCGCCGCCGAGTACGCGCACCGCTTCAAGGCCGCCTACGACGTGGTCTGGTGGGTGCCCGCCGAGGAGCCCGCCAACATCCCGCAGAAGCTCGCCGAACTCGCCCCCCGGCTCGGGGTGCCCACCAGCGACGACGTCGCGCACACCGCCGCCGCCGTGCTCGACGCGCTGCGGCGCGGGCAGCCGTACCGCCGCTGGCTGCTCGTCTTCGACAACGCCGGCACCCCGGAGGAACTCGCCCCCTGGCAGCCGGCCGGCTCCTCCGGCGGACACGTGCTGATCACCTCCCGCAACCAGGGCTGGGCCCGGCACGCCGGAATGGTGGAGGTCGACGTCTTCCTCCGCGAGGAGAGCGTCCGGCTGCTGCGCCGGTTCAACAGCGGAGTCTCCCCGGAGGACGCCGACCAGGTCGCGCACCGCCTCGGCGACCTGCCGCTCGCCGTCGGCCAGGCCGCCGTCTGGCTGCAGGAGACCTCGATGCCGATCGCCACCTACCTCGAACTCCTCGACGAGGAGCTCACCGAGATGCTGGAGCGCACCCGGCTGCGCACCGCCGACTACCCGCACTCGGCCGCGGCGACGTGGCGCATCTCCGTCGAGGAACTGCGCCGGATGAACGCCCCGGCCGCCCAGATCCTGGAGATCTGCGCCTTCTTCGGCCCCGACGCCATCCCGATGCGGCTGCTCTACAGCCGTGCCGTCACCCGCGCCCTGCGGCTACCCCCGCGTGCCCCCCGCGACAAGCTGGCGATCGGCGAGTTCCTGCGCGCCATCAACCGGTTCGGGCTCGCCCGCACCGACCAGGGCAGCGAGACCATCACCGTGCACCGGCTGGTCCAGGCGGTGCTCCGGGACCAGGTCGAGGAGGAGCGGCGCGCCGAACTGCGCGGCGTCGTCCACGCCGCCCTCGCCACCGCCAACCCCGGCAACCCGGACGTCCCGGCCGACTGGGCCGAGTACGCCGAACTCCTGCCCCACCTCTGGCCCTCCGGGGCCGTCGACAGCGCGGACGAGGACGTCCGGCAGTGGATCATCGACTCCGTCCGCTACCAGTGGAAGCGCAGCCTGCACGAATCCGGCCGGGAACTGGCCGAGCGGACCCTGGAGCACTGGCGCCGGGACGGCTACGGCGGGCCCGACTTCGACGTCGACAACGACGCCCAGACGCTCATGCTGCGCACCCAGCTGAGCAACATCCGCCGCTCCCAGGGCGCCCTCCAGGAGGCGTACGAGATGGACCGCGACATCCTGGAGCGCTTCACCGCGACCCTCGGCCCCGAGCACTCGCACACCCTCGCCGTCGCCAGCAGCCTCGGCGCCGACCTGCGCTTCCTGGGCCGCTACGACGAGGCCCGGGCGCTCGACCGGCGGACCCTGGACGCGGCCCGCCGCACCCTCGGCCCGGACCACCCGCGCACCCTGATGATCACCAACAACCTGGCCGTCTCCGACTATTTGGCCGGCGACCGCCGGGCCGCCCTGGAACGGCACCGCAGCAACTACCTCCAGCAGCGCGACGCGCTCGGCGCGCACAGCCTCTACGCGCTCTCCTCCGCCTCCAACTACGCCCGCGACCTGCGCGAGACCGGGCGGCTGCGGGAGGCCCTGGACCTGCTGGAGGAGACCGTCCGGATCTACCAGCAGACCATCGGCGACAGCCACACCGACACCCTGCGCGCCCGCAAGAACCTCGCCGTGGCGCTGCGGCGGGCCGGCCGCTACCACGAGGCCCTGGAGATCGACGAGGACATCTACCAGCGCTACCTGGACATCAACGGCCCCGAGCACCCCGACACCCTGGCCGCCGCCACCAACCTGGCCAGCGACCTCAACGCCCTCGGCGACACCACGCGGGCGATCCCGCTGGCGGAACGGGCCCTGGCCCGGTACCGCGACTACCTGGGCGAGGACCACCCCGTCACGCTGGCCGGCGCCAACAACCTGTCGGTCTACCTGCGGCTGGCCGGCCGCACCCAGGAGGCCCTGGAGCTGTCCGGGCGGACGCTGGCCCAGTTCCGGACCGTCCTCGGCGCCCACCACCTCTACATCCCGATCGCGATGATGAACCACGCGAACGACCTGGCGCTGTCCGGGCAGACGCAGGCCGCGCTCGACGTGGAACTCGAAGCCGCGCCGCTGATGACCGAGGCCCTCGGGCCGGACCACTACGACTCCATCGGCATCAACTCCAACCTCTCGCTGTCGCTCGCCGCCGCCGGCCACGCCGAACGGGCCGCGGAGCTGCGGGCGGACTGCATCCGGCGGGCCCGGGTGACCCTGGGGGAGGAGCACCCGACCACGGTGGCGGTGCGGGCGGGGACACGGCTGGACTCGGACGTGGAGCCGCCGCACGTGTGACGGTGGGGTGCCGTGGCCGGTGGGGTGGCATTGGCGGGAGCTGAAGTGGGAGTGGGGGCGGGAGCGAGGGCGGGATGGGTGGGGTGGGGTGGGGTGGGGGGAATGGTGGGACGCCGTCGGGGGCTGAAGAGGCTCGCGCCTGACGGTGGCTCAGGGCGTGCGGGAACGGTGTTAGGTTGCCGGGCATGGTGGCGTTCCGGCAGTTCCTGCTGAAGATCCACAGTCGGTGCAACCTGGCCTGCGACTACTGCTACGTGTACGAGGGGGCCGACCAGAGCTGGCGGAGGCGGCCCAGGCGGATGGAGCTGGTGACGGCCCGCCGCACCGCGCGGCGGATCGGCGAGCACGCGGCCGAGCACGGGCTGGACGAGGTGTCGGTGGTGCTGCACGGCGGCGAGCCGCTACTGGTGGGGGCCGCCCACCTGGACGCGCTGCTCAAGGAGTTGGCGGGTTGCGGGCCCCGGGTGCGGTTCGGCCTGCAGACCAACGGGCTGCGGCTGCTGGAGGAGCCGGCGCTGCTCGACGTGCTGCACCGGTACCGGGTCGCGGTCGGGGTCTCGCTCGACGGCACCCGGGCCGACCACGACCGGCACCGCCGGCTGCCCTCCGGCGCGGGCAGCTGGGCGCGGACCGCCGAGGCCGTACGGCTGCTCGGTCAGGACCGGCACCGGGCACTGTTCGCCGGCCTGCTCTGCGTGGTCGACCTCGCGGCGGACCCGGTGGAGACCTACGAGGCGCTGGTGGACTTCGCGCCGCCCCGGCTCGACCTGTTGCTGCCGCACGGGACCTGGCTCGCTCCGCCGCCAGGGCTGCGGCGGCGTCCGGTGCCCGGTGCGCCGCCCTCCGGGGCGGAGCCGGCTCCGTACGGGGAGTGGCTGATCGCTGCCTTCGACCGCTGGTACGACGCGCCGCGGCGGGAGACCGGGGTACGGCTGTTCGAGGAGCTGGCCGTGCTGCTCCTCGGCGGGCGGGCGGCCAGTGAGGCGGTCGGGCTGACGCCGGTGGACCTGGTGGTGGTCGAGTCGGACGGGAGCATCGAGCAGGCGGACAGCCTCAAGGTGGCCTACGACGGTGCGCCTGGGACGGGCCTGGACGTGTGGCGGCACGGGTTCGCGGACGCCGCCGCCCACCCGGCCTTCCGGGCCCGCCAACGCGGCCTCGCGGGGCTCGGGCCCGTCTGCGCGGGGTGTCCGCTGGCCCGGGTCTGCGGGGGTGGGCTGTACGCGCACCGGTGGGCGGGGGACGGGTTCGGGCATCCGTCGGTGTACTGCGCGGATCTGGGGCGGTTGATCGGGCACGTCGGGGCGCGGTTGCGGGAGGGGGTGGCGGGGTTGGGAGGGGTGCGGGTGCGGGGGCGGGTGTGAGGGTCCGCTGCGCGGGGCTGGGGGGTGGGTGGGTGCTCTCGGGAGGGTGGGGGCGGGGCGGCTCCGGGGGTGGCCGCTCCGAGGGGCTGGATGATTTTCAGACTGCCGGCTCTGTGGGTGGGGGTTGGGCGTCGTTGGCAGTCTGAAAATCACCCGCAACGCCCCTCTCCGGGCCACCCCCTGCGCCGCCCCTTCCGCAGCGCGTCCCTCTCGCGGGGGTGGGTGAGGGGGAGGTGGGTGGGGTGTGCGGGGTGGGGTGGGTGTTGGGGGTGGGCCGGCGAGGGGGTGTTCGGCCGTTTGGGGGAATGGCCGGATTGTCCGGTGTGGTGGGGGGAGACTGCGGGCGGACGGGGTCGGTGCGGTGAGGGAGGAGGAGTGGTGGCGGGTGCGGGTGAGGCGGTGGCGGCTGGGGTGGAGGGGTTGCCGCGGCACGGGGTGGAGCGGGCGGTGTTCCGGGCGATCGCGGGGGCGCGGGGTGGGGCGGAGGCCGTTCGGCTCTTGCGGGCGGGGCAGTTGAGCAAGCGTGCCCTGCTGTTGCTCGCGCTGCGACGGGCGGCGCCGGAGCACGAGGGCTACCGCGAGGCGTACGCCAGGGTCCGGGCGTTGCAGGGGGTGGACCGGGCGCGGTGGGAAGAGGTGCTGCTGCGACCGGAGTTGGACGCCTGGGCGGCTGACTGTCTGCGGGGGATCGCGGCCGGTGAGGAGGTTCCGCTGGATGGGCTGGGCGGGTTCCTCCGGGGCGGGGGCGCAGCGGTGCTGCCGGTGGAGTGCGACGGGCTGAGCTGGGCGCCGGTGATGGATCAGGCCGGACCGTACCGGGTGGACTACGGGCGGCCGCCGGCCGGCCCGCTGTCGGGCTCGGAACTGGGTTTGTGGCACGAGGAGTTGGATCTGGCCTGGGGCGTTCTGGTGCGCCGCCACCGGTGGCACGCGGAGGCGGTCGCGGCGTGTGTCGGCACCATCGTGCCGCTACGGTCCGCGCCCGGTGGGGAGGCGGTCAGTGCGGCGGCTCGGCGGGCGTACGGTGCGGTGGCGGCCTCGTTGCCGGGGAATCCGGTGTTGCTGGCGCTGGCGCTGGTCCATGAGTTCCTGCACGTCCAACTCGGTGCCCTGCTGGACCTGGTGCCGCTGCACCGCCCCAACGGGCCGGCCGTGTACCACGCTCCCTGGCGGCCGGATCTGCGCCCGGCCGGCGCGCTGCTGCAGGGGACGTACGCGCACCTGGGGGTGGCGGACTTCTGGTGCGCCGAGGCGGCCGCGGGTGGAGGGGAGCGGGCGGAGCGGGAGTTCGCGCGGTGGCGGGGGCACACCCTGGAGGCTGCGGAGACCTTGCTGGGCTGCGGGGAATTGACCGCGCAGGGGGAGGAGTTCACCGAGGAGTTGGCCCGGGCCGCGCGTGCGTTGGGCTGAGAGGAATCAGTCGGCCGGGTCGAATGGTTGCTCGGATGTCGGCCCTGCGGTGCGCTTCGGCGCGCGCCAGGGCGAAGTGCGCGACCGCTGAACGGGTGAAAATCGAGGGTTCCGCGCCCCGTCGTGCGACGTCGGCCGCGTGGGGCGCCCAACGTGAGTCGACAACGTGCCGCGTGGAGTCTTCGCGGGCACTACATTGGTCGCAATCAGGTGGCTTACCCACCCTCGGCAGGTCCTAACCGCGCCCTAAGGAAACGAATATGACTCCGGTAACCAGTAGCAGGCCGGCCGGCAACCTCACTGACCTTCAGGAGACGCCGGAACGTCCGTCCCTCGCCGATCTGGCCGCCCTCGGGGCGGAGGAACTCGCCTCCCGCCTCCAGCGCGCGCTCCCCGGCGCGGAATCCGGCCTCGTGCCGGTCGCGGCCTTCAACTCCTCGATCTGACCCGCCGAGCGACACCCGATCCGAACGGATCCCCGAAAAGTTCCATGACGACGTCGATCCCGCTGCCCCTGACGCAGTTCGTGGTGAAGATGCACAGCAGGTGCGATCTTGCGTGCGACCACTGCTACGTCTACGAGCACGCGGACCGCAGCTGGAGCTCCCGCCCGAAGGTCATCGCGGACGGGATCATGGCCAAGGCCGCCGAGCGCATCGGCGAGCACGCGGCCGCCCACCGGCTGCCCGCCGTCCGGGTCGTCCTGCACGGGGGAGAACCCCTGCTCGCCGGCCCGGACCGCTTGCGCCGCGCCGCCGAGGCGCTCCGGGCCGCGCTGCCGCCCGGCTGCGCGCTCGACCTGCGCATCCACACCAACGGCGTGCTGCTGAGCCGCGCCTTCTGCGAGCTGTTCGCGGAGTTGGACCTCAAGGTCGGCGTCTCGCTGGACGGCGACAGGGCCGCCAACGACCGCCACCGGCGCTTCGCCGACGGGCGCAGCAGCCACCCGCAGGTCCTGCGGGCCGTCGGGCTGCTGAACGAGCCCGGGTTCCGGCACCTCTTCGCCGGGCTGCTGTGCACGATGGACGTCGAGAACGACCCGGCGGCGGTGTACCGGGCGCTGGCCGAACTCCGGCCGCCCGCCGTCGACTTCCTGCTTCCGCACGCCACCTGGGACGAGCCGCCCAAGCGCCCCGACGCGCTCGGCGCGACCCCGTACGCGGACTGGCTGCTGACCGTCCACGGGTTGTGGGAGGCGGACGGGCGGCCGTTCGCGGTGCGGATCTTCGAATCGGTGCACCGGACGCTGCGCGGGTTCTCCAGCCTCACCGAGTCGCTCGGACTGGAGCCCTCCGACCTGGCCGTCCTGGAGACGGACGGCACCTTCGAGCAGGCCGACAGCCTGAAGACCGCGTACGACGGCGCGCCCGCCACCGGGATGAACGTTTTCGCGCACAGCCTCGACGACCTCGCCCGCCACCCCGGCATCGCCGCCCGCCAGTCCGGCCTGGCCGGACTGAGCGAGGCCTGCCGCGCCTGTTCCGTGGTCCGCTCCTGTGGAGGCGGGCTGTACGCCCACCGCTATCGGAGCGACGATGGAGGAGGCAGCTTCGACCATCCCTCCGTCTACTGCGGTGATCTCATGACGCTCATCAACGGTCTTGCGGGGAGCGGAGGTTCCGCCGCCGTGCCGGTGCAGGGCGGCGGGCCGGCCGCCGACCGCGCGGTGCTGCCCGGCGCGCTCACCGCCGCGCAACTCGACGAACTCGCCCGGGGCTACGGCAGCGCGGACACCGTCGCCGCGCTCGGCCGTTCCCAACTCGCCCTCACCCGGGCGATGCTGGCCGCCGCCTGGGACGCCTCCGGGCAGGGCCGGCCCGAGGCCTGGGCCCTGCTGTCGGACCTGGACGTCGCGGCCCCCGCCGCGGTGGACGCCGTCCTCGCCCACCCGTACGCCCGTGCCTGGGCGGCTCGGCGGCTCGCCGGGGACCTCCGGTTCGGGCTCGGTCCGCTGGCCGCCCTCGCCGCGGCCGCGGCCGTCCGGGCCGGGCGCGGGGACGCGGTACCGGTGCCGGTGCGCGGCGGGTGGCTGCACCTGCCGACACTCGGGCGGATCGCCGCACCCGACGGGGAGGCGGTGGTCACCGGACGGCCCGACGGCTTCGAGGTGCGGACCGCCGACGGCTCGGTGCGCACGGCCCTGGACGAGCCCCTGCGGCGGGTCCGGCTGGCCGGCGGCTGGACGGTCGCCCTGGAGGACGCCGACCCGCTGCGCGACTGCCACGACCACCCGGTGGCCGACCGCCTGCCGGACGCCGAACTGCTCGACTGGACGGGGGCGTTGCGCGAGGCCTGGGAGCTGCTCGGGCGGGACCTGCCCGGGTACGCGGAGGGCATCCGGACCGGACTGGCGACGGTCACCCCGTTGCGGCCCGGGCCCGCCGGGCGGGACGTCAGCTCGGCGGCCCGCCAGGCGTACGGCGCGGTCGGCATCGCCCGGCCGGCCACCGCGCCGACCCTGGCACTGCTGCTCGCGCACGAGTTCCAGCACGTCAAACTCGGCGCGGTGCTCGACCTGACGGACCTGTACGACCGCGGCGACACCGCGCTCTACTTCGCCCCCTGGCGGCCCGACCCCCGGCCGCTCGAAGGGCTCCTCCAAGGCACGTACGCCCACCTCGCCGTCACCGAGTACTGGGGCACCCGCACCCGGGCGTACGACGGCCTGCCGGGCGAGGCCGCCGACCGGGCGCGCGCGCAGTTCGCGCTCTGGCGGCGGTACACCGCCGAGGCCGTGGAACGGCTGGCCGGGTCCGGCGCCCTGACCGGGGCCGGCTTGCGCTTCGCCGACGGCATGCGTGCCACCGTGGCACCCTGGCTCGCCCTGACGCTGCCCGCCGCCGCCGAGCAGACGGCCGACCGGCTGCGACGGGACCGGGCCGGGGTCTGACCCCACAACCGCCCCGCCCCGGGCCGTCCCTCGCCCGGGGCCCTCAACCCCGGGGAACCGTCATCCTCACCGAACCCCGCGCCGGCAGCCTCGCCGTCGCAGACCCCGCCCGCTCCCACGTCCGCCCGCTGCGCCGCGAGTTCGCCGACCTCGGGGTCCGCCCGGGCATGGTGCTGCACGTCCAGGCGTCCCTGCGCAGGCTCGGCCCGGTGCCGGGCGGGGCCGCCGGCGTGGTCGACGCCCTGCTCGACCTGCTGGGCCCCGAGGGCACGCTGGTCGCCTACACGGCCACCCCCGAGAACTCCGCCACCTCACGCATCCACCAGGCCGCCGTGGCCGGCCGCTCCCCGGCGGAAGTGGCCGACTACCAGGCCCGGATGCCGCGCTTCGACCCGGCCACCACCCCGGCCTCCCCGACAATGGGGGCCCTGTCGGAGGCGATCCGCACCCATCGCGGCGCGCTGCGCAGCCGCCATCCGCAGACCTCCTGGGCGGCGGTGGGCCGTCGCGCGCAGGAGATCACCGCCCGCCACCCCGACACCTGCCACCTGGGTGTCGACTCCCCGTTGGGGCGGCTCTACGACCTGGACGCCCGGGTGCTGATGATCGGCGTCCCGATGGACCGCTTCACCGCTTTCCACCTCGCCGACCTGCGGCTGCCGGACGTGGCCGTGCGCGAGTACCGGTGTGTGGGGGAGGACGGCTGGACGGCGTTCGAGGCGCCCGACCTGGACGACCTCCACTTCGGCGACCTCGGTGCCCGGGTGCTGCGGCTGGCCCGGGGCGTCACCACCGCCCGGATCGGCGGCGCGGACTGCCGCCTCGTCCCGGTCCGGGAGGCCGTGGACCTCGCGGAGCGGATCCGGCGCGCGGGGCGCCCTGGGTAGGGCGCCGCGGGCGCTCGGCGGGCGCGGGCCGCTCAGAGGCTGCGGGCGGTGATGTCGCCGTACGGGGTGGTGGCCCGGAT
This sequence comes from Kitasatospora sp. NPDC053308, assembly GCF_055585785.1. Lineage (NCBI taxonomy): Bacteria > Bacillati > Actinomycetota > Actinomycetes > Kitasatosporales > Streptomycetaceae > Kitasatospora > Kitasatospora sp. NPDC053308. The sequence goes on from NZ_JBVJJY010000014.1 coordinate 21,814, forward strand.
GTCGAGCTCGATCGTGCCGTCGTTGCGCAGGGCGTTGTCGATCCGGCCGTGGGCGGTGGCGGCGTCCAGGGCGGCGGAGGTGCCGGGGGCGGCGCCGACGGTGATGGAGCCGGACTGGGTGCTGAGGGTGACGATCCCGCGCAGGGCCTGGGCGATCCGGATGTCGCCGCGGGCGGTGCTGATCTCGGCGGGCCCGTTCAGCCGGCCGATCTCGACGTCGCCGTCGACGGCGGTGAGGCGGACGCTGTCGGCCTCGTCGATCTTGATCTGCCGGTGGGCGCCGATGAAGGCGAGGTCGCCGACCCGGCCGACCGCACGCAGTTCGGCGGCCTCGGTCCTGGCCTCGACGCGGGAGCCGGCCGGCAGTTGGACGGTGACCTCCACCGAGCCGGGGCCGGTGAGTCCGCTCGTGCCCCCGGTGGTGATCCGCAGCACGCCGTCGGTGTAGGCGGCGGTGGTCTGCTCGGCGGTGCGGACGTCGCGGCCCTTCGAGGCGTCGGCGGGCCGGATCTCGACGGTGGTGTCGGTGCGGTCGGCGGCGATCAGCTGGATGCGTCCGGCCGGGACGTCGAGGACGGCGGTGATCGCGGCGGCGGTGTCGAACTTCTGCATCGTGCTCTCCTTCGTGAGGCGGCGGCCGCTCCGCGCGGTCGCCGTTTCTGACGATGGAAAAGCTACGTTGCGTTCATGAATGTGGCAACGAACATGTGGCGCAGAATTCGCATCCCTGCAGGTAGTTGCCGGGAAATCGTTGCAACTGTCGAGAATCTAATGCAACGTCATGGCTCCTGTTCGTTGCAATGGGATGAGGGTGAACGCTATCCGGCGCGGGGACGGGCGCGCGCTCAGGCGACGAAGTGGTCGAACTCCCCGGCCTTGGCGCCCAGGACCCAGGCGTTGAACTTCGCGCGGGTGGTGGTGACGACGAGGGTGGGGTCGTTGGACTCGCGGATGTGGACCAGATCGCCCTCGGAGGCGATCTCCAGGTAGTCGGCTCCGTCTCCGCTGGTGCTGGACTTCTGCCAGTCGAGGTGGTCCACGAGGTGCCTTCCTGATCGTTCACGGCGGCCCGAACGAGGGTACTGCTCCTGCGAAGCAGGCCGCGGCATCGTTTCGGTCATGTCAATTCGTGCGAGTCGTTGTGCTATTCCATTGGGGTGTCAGTCGTTCCTACACTGAAGCCCCGCCGCACGGGGGCTGCGGGAGGCAGGTTGCCGACGGGCCCGGGGGAGGCGCGTGTGACTGACCGGGGCTGGGACGAGGACGACACCCGGCCGTACTTCTTCCTCTCCTACGCGCACACCCCGAAAGCCGGTGCGCGGGGCGCCGGCGACCCGAACCACTGGGTCCGCCAGCTCTACCGGGACCTCTGCGAGGCGGTGCTCCAGCTCACCACCGTCCCCGACGGGGTGCCGGTCGGTTTCATGGACGAGTCCATGCACCAGGGCGAGTTGTGGGCCGAGCGGCTGTCCGACGAACTGGCCACCTGCCGGGTGTTCGTCCCGCTCTACTCCCCCCGGTACTTCAACAGCGTGCCGTGCGGTCAGGAGTGGCACGCCTTCACCCGTCGGCCGGTCTACCCGGCGAACCTCGACTCCGAGCGCACCAGCGGCATCGTCCCCGTGCTGTGGGCGCCGATGAGCCGCTACCGGCTGCCCAAGGTGGCCGGCGAACTCCAGTTCAACCACGCGAGTTTCGGTCCCGACTACGCCACCGAGGGCCTGTACGCGCTGATGAAGCTCAGCTACTTCCGCGCAGCCTACGAGCTGGCCGTGCACCGCCTGGCGGCCCGGATCGTGCAGGTCGCGGAGGAGACGGTGATCCCGGTCGGGCGGCGGCTCGACTTCAACTCCCTGCCCAGCGCGTTCAACGTCACCGCCCCCACCAGACAGCTGCGGATCTCGGTACTCGCCTACCACCAGGGCGAGTTGCCCGCGGATCGCAGCCCCGACTACTACGGCGAGCGGCGCACCGACTGGCACCCGTACCGGCCGGTCGGCTCGCCGATCGCGCAGCACGCGGTCCGGCTGGCCCGGCAGTTGGGCTTCCAGCCGACGGTGCACGAGTTCGACGACGAGGCCGAGTCGATCATCGAGGGCCACGCCGAGGCCCCCGGACTGCTGCTGCTCGACCGCTGGGCGCTGCGCGACCCGCACCGGCGCGAACTGGTCCGGCGCTTCGACCGCTCGGACGCGACCTGGGTCAGCGTCCTGGAGCCGTACAACGCCGACGACCCCGAGTGCCGGGAACGCGCGGGCGAGCTCGGCGACTTGAGCGACGACGCGCTGCGGAGCACCCGGCGGGCCGGCCGCCCGAGCTTCCTCGGGGCGACCGGCCCCACCGGGCTGCACTCGCTGGAGGACTTCGACGACGCGCTGCCCAGGGCCGCCATGAAGGCCAAGTACGCCTTCGAGGGGCGCACCAGGGCCGAGCCGGAGGAACCGCCGCCGCCCCGGCCGAGCCTGCGGGACGCCTTCCGGCGCGGCGGCGGGCCCGGACCGGACGGCTCCGACGACGGCCGCTCCGATCGGCACCGGAACAACGGCGACGACCCCTACCGCGAGCACGACCCGTACCGCGAGCACGACCCGTACCGCGACGACGGCGATGACCCCGATGACGGGATGGCGCCCCTGGGAGGACGAGGAAACCGATGACCGAGAACCGCACCAGGAACCTCCGCCTCGGCGGCCTCACCGCCGCCGACCTGGCCGACCGGCGTGAGGCCGAGCGGAAGGCCGCGGAGCAGGACCGCAACGGCCGGATCATCACCTTCTACTCCTACAAGGGCGGTACCGGCCGCACCATGGCCCTCGCCAACACCGCCTGGATCCTCGCCGCCAACGGCTTCCGGGTGCTCACCGTGGACTGGGACCTGGAGGCGCCGGGCCTCGCCAAGTTCTTCCACCCCTTCCTCGACCCGGCCTCCCTGGCCGGCACCACCGGGATGATGGACCTGATCGCCGAGTACCGCGAGGAGGCGCTGCGCCCGGTCGAGCACGCCGACGGCTGGCACCTGGACTTCGCCCGGGTGCACCCGCACGCGCTGTCGCTCGCCTGGCCGCACTTCCCGGCCGGCGGCAGCCTGGACTTCCTCTCCGCCGGCCAGTTCAACCGGGACTACTCCGAGGCCGTCACCCACCTCGACTGGGACATCTTCTACGACCGCTTCGACGGCGGGCAGTTCTTCGACGCGCTCAAGGCCGACATGGCCAAGCGGTACGACTACGTGCTGATCGACTCCCGCACCGGCCTGTCCGACATCGCCGAGATCTGCACCGTCCAGATGCCCGACGACCTGGTGGTCTGCTTCACCCTGAGCGACCAGTCCATCGACGGCGCCTCCCGGATCGCCCAGCACATCCACGACCGCTACCGCGAGCGGGGCATCCGCATCCTGCCCGTCCCGATGCGCATCGACGAGGGCGAGAAGGAGAAGGCGGACGCCGGCCGGGCCCTCGCCCGGGTCCGCTTCGACGGCCTGCCCTCCGGCTTGAACGGCGAGGAACTCGCCCAGTACTGGGGCTCGGTGGAGATCCCGTACCGGCCGTTCTACGCCTACGAGGAGATCCTCGCCACCTTCGGCGACCAGACCGGCACCCCGACCTCGATGCTGGCCGCCTGCGAGCGGCTGACCTCCGTGATCACCGAGGGTCGGGTCACCGGCCTGCCGCCGGTGGACGAGGAGGTGCGGCTGCGCTACGTGGACGCCTTCACCCGCCGCCGCCCGTCCGTCCCCGCCGACCTCTACCTCTCCTACGTCCCCGAGGACCGGATGTGGGCGGACTGGATCGAGTCCGTCCTCACCCGGGCCGGCTTCCGGGTGCTGCCCCGCGACCTCAGCGCCGGCACCGACCCGCGCGAGGAGACCGAGCGCGGCATCGACTCCGCGTACCGGACGGTCGCCGTGCTCTCGCCCGCCTACCAGCGCTCCCCGCAGGCGCGGGCGCTGTGGGAGTCGGTGGTCAGCTCCGACCCGTCCGGCACCCGGCGCCAGCTGCTGCCCGTCCGGGTCGGCGACGTCCGGCTCACCGCGCCGTTCAGCAACCGGAACCCGGTCGACCTGGTCGGCCGCGACGAGGCGCAGTCGGTCCAGAGCCTGCTGCGCGCGCTCGGCCGCGGCGACGCGCCGCTCGGCGACGCCCCCAGCGGCGGACCGCGCTTCCCCGGCAGCAAGCCCTCGGTGTGGGACGTCCCGCCGCGCAACCCCTCCTTCACCGGCCGCTCCGCCGTCCTGGAGCAGCTGCGCAACCAGCTGCGCGGCGGCATGGCGGCCGTCCTGCCGACCCCGCAGACCCTGTACGGGCTCGGCGGCGTCGGCAAGACCCAGGTGGCGCTGGAGTACGCCCACCGCTTCATGTCCGACTACGACCTGGTCTGGTGGATCGACGCCGAGCAGACCGAGCTGGTCGCCCCCGCGCTGGCCGAACTCGCCCGCCGGCTCGGCCTGCGGGTCGGCGACTCGGTCACCGAGGCCGCCGAGGCCGCCCGGGAGGCGCTGCGCCGCGGCGTGCCCACCTCGCGCTGGCTGCTGATCTTCGACAACGCCGACGAGCCCGCCGAGATCCGCCGCTTCTTCCCCGGCGGTTCCGGCCACATCCTGGTCACCTCCCGCAACCAGGCCTGGACCGGGCACGCCGAGGCGCTGGAGGTCGACGTCTTCACCCGCGGTGAGAGCGTCGAGCACCTGTGCCGGCGCGCCCGCAGCCTCTCCCGCCCGGACGCCGACCGGGTCGCCGAAGCCGTCGGCGACCTGCCGCTGGCCGTCGAGGTCGCCGCCGCCTGGCTGGACACCACCGGCACCCCGGTGGAGACCTACGTCGCCCAGCTGCACGCCGAGGCGGCCCGCGCGCTGGCCGTCGGCCGCCCCGCCGACTACCCGACCCCGGTCGCCGCGACCTGGAACGTCTCGATCGGACGGCTGCGCCAGCAGTCCCCGGCGGCGGTGCGGCTGCTCCAGCTGTGCGCGTTCTTCGCCCCCGAGCCGATCTCGATGAACCTCTTCTACAGCGACCAGATGATCCGCGCGCTGGTGAAGTACGACGCCGACCTCAGCGACAAGTTCATGCTGGGCAAGGTGATCCAGGCGATCGGCCGGTACGCGCTGGCCAAGGTCGACGCGGGCAGCAACAGCTTCCAGGTGCACCGGCTCGTCCAGGCGGTGATCCGGGCCGGGATGAGCGCCGACGAGCAGGAGATCGCCGTCCACGAGGTGCACCGCATCCTCACCGGTGCCCGGCCCGTCCTCGGCGACACCGACGACCCGGCCAACTGGCCCGCCTTCGACGAGATCTGGCCGCACCTGTCGCCCTCCAAGGCGCACAACTGCGACGAGGCGGACACCCGCCAGCTGCTCATCGACCGGGTCCGCTACCTGTGGAAGCGCGGGGAGCTCGACCGCGCCCGCGACCTCGGCCACGCCCTCGACGCCGAATGGACCAGCAAGCTCGGCGAGGACGACCGGCAGACCCTGCTGCTGCGCTTCCAGCTCGCCAACGTGCTCCGATCCCAAGGAAGTTACGCGGAGGCGCTGGCCCTGGACGAAGCCACCCTGGAGCGCCAGCGGGCGCTGCTCGGCGAGCACCACCCGTACACCCTGATGACGGCCGGCTCGCTCGGCGCCGACCGCCGGGCGCTCGGCCGGTTCCAGGCCGCACTCGACCTCGACCGCGAAATCCTCGACCAGTTCCGCGAGCTGTTCGGCGACGACAACCCGCGCACGCTCTCCATGGCGAACAACCTGGCGATCGACTACCGGCTCGTCGGCGAGAGCGAGGCCGCCCGCGAGCTCGACCAGGAGACCCTCGACCGGCGCACCGCCGTGCTCGGCCCCAAGCACCCGTACACCCTCATCACCAAGTCCGCGCTCGCCCGCGACCTGCGCGAACTCGGGGACTACCGGGGCTCGGTGGAGCTGCTCCAGGAAGTCACCGCGGAGTTCGGCGACGGGCTCGACCCGGGCCTGCCGGAGAGCCTGCGCAACGCCAAGTCGCTGGCCGTCTCGCTGCGCCGGATGGGCCAGCTCGCCGAGGCCCGCCGGATCACCAAGGAGACCTACGAGCGCTACCTGGAGCGCTACGGCGCCGACGCCCCCGACGCGCTCGCCTGCGCGCTCAACCTGGCCGCCGACCACAGCGCGTTCGGCGACAAGGAAGCCGCCCGCGACCTCTGCGCCACCGTCTTCGAGGGCCACCGCCGACTGTTCGGCGACGAGCACCCGTTCACCCTGGCCTGCGCCAACAACCTCGGCATCTACCTGCGCGGCAGCGGCGACATCCCGGGCGCCATCGAACGCGGCCGGCTCACCGTCGAGGGGCTGACCCGCTCGGTCGGGGCGGAGCACCCGTACACCCTCAACGCGATGATCAACCTGGCCAACGCCTACGGCGACGACGGCCAGCTCGAACTCGCCGAGCAGCTCGGCCGGACCGCGTACCGGGGCCTGTGCGAGCGCTACTCGGCGCAGCACCCGGACGCGGTGGCCTGCGAGGCCAACCTGGCCGTCACCCTGCGGGCGGCCAACCGGCACACCCAGGCCGCCGAGCTGCGGTCGCGGGCGATCGCCGAGCTGATCCGGCAGTTCGGCGAGGAGCACCCCAACACGGTGTCCGCGCGCGGCTGGAAGCGGATCAACCGCGACCTGGAGCCGCAGCCGGTCTGATCAGGAGGGGCGGGGTACGCTGCGGCACCATGAGTGACACCCCGAGTGACACCCCGCCCCCGGTCCCCCCGGTCCTGGTCACCCGGCGCCTCGCGCCCGGCGTCGTCGAGCGGCTCACCGCCCACCACGCGGTCACCTGCCACGACTCCGACCTGGCGATGGACCGGGCCGAGCTGCTCGCCGCCGTCCGCGGCCGGCGGGCCGTGCTCACCACCCTGGACGACCGGGTGGACGCCGAGTTCCTGGACGCGGCCGGCCCCGCCCTGCGGATCGTCGCCAACCACGCGGTCGGCTACCACAACGTCGACCTGGCCGCCTGCGCCGAGCGCGGCGTCCTGGTCTCCCACACCCCCGGGGTGCTCACCACCGCCACCGCCGACATGGCCTGGGCGCTGCTGCTGGCCGCCACCCGCCGGCTCGGCGAGGGCGAGCGGCTGCTGCGCTCCGGCACGCCGTGGACCTGGGCGCCCAACTTCCTGCTCGGCATGGACTTGTCCGGCACCCCGCTGGGCGTGCTGGGCATGGGCCGGATCGGACGGGCGGTGGCCCGCCGGGCCCGCGCGTTCGAGATGCCGGTCAGCTACCACAACCGCCGCGAACTGCCGTCCGAGCAGGCCGAGGGCGCCGACTGGAAGCCGCTGGAGGAACTGCTCGCCACCTCCACCGTGCTGGTCGTCACCTGCCCGCTCGGCGACGCCACCCGGCACCTGCTGGACGCCCGCCGGCTGGCGCTGCTGCCGCGCGGCGCGGTGGTGGTCAGCATGACCGCCGGCGTGGTCGACGAGGAGGCGCTGGCCGCCGCGCTGGAGTCGGGGGCGCTGTTCGCCGCGGCCGTGGACAACTTCGAGCACGAGCCGGCCGTCCCGTCCGCACTGCTCGCCCAGGAGCGCGCGGTGCTGGCCCCGCACCTGGGCAGCGCCACCGTCGCCACCCGGCAGGCGATGGGCGGCCTGGCGGTGGACAACGTCCTCGCGGTGCTCGCCGGAGGCGACCCGGTCACCCCGGTCCCGGCCTGAGCCCGGCGCGGCTGAGCCCGGCGCGCCTCAGCCCGCCGCCCAGGCCAGGGCGGTGGTCATCACCCGGAACGCCCCGAAGTGCGCGGCGCCGGGCTCCAGGAACAGTTCGGCGCCCGGGATGTGGTCGGCCAGCCAGCGGGAGTGGTCGACCGGCGAGAACTGGTCGTCCGCGCCGTGCCAGAGCCAGGTCGGCACCCGGATCGAGCCGACGTCGAAGCCCCAGTCGGCGGTGAAGGCCAGCACGTCGTCGATCCAGCCGTCCGCGCCGTGCCGGAACGCCTCCCGGTAGTTGCTCTGCAGCATCCGCCGCAGCCCGCTGTCGGCCACCACCTCCCGGTCGGCGGGGGAGAGTTCGGTGCGCAGCCCGTTCAGCAGCCGGACCGGGTCGTCCTTGATCTGCCGGGAGCGGAACTCCATCGCGTCGGCGATCCGGCCGTGCCCGCGCTCGGCCTCCTGGTACGCGCGGACGTTGGACGGGGTCATCCCCGCGTACCAGTCCAGGCCGGCCGCGTCGCGCGGCGCGAGGCCCACCAGCACGGCGACCCGGCTGACCCGCTCCGGCAGCAGCGCCGCGCAGGCCAGCGCGTGCGGGCCGCCGCCGGACCGGCCGAGCACCGCGAAGCCGTCCAGCCCGAACTCGTCCGCGATCGCCCGGACGTCGGCCGCCGCCGCGCTCACCCGGCGGCCGAACAGCCGGGTCGAGTCGCCGTAGCCGGGGCGGTCGTAGGAGATCAGCCGCACCCCGAGCCGGTACAGCACGGTGCTGCGCGGGTGCGGGCCGACCCGGCTGCCGGGCATGCCGTGCAGCAGGAACACCGGGCGGCCGCGCGGATCGCCGAGGGACTCCACCGCGAGGGCGCGGTCGTCCGCGGTCTTGACCATCCGTAACGACACCTGCGGCCTCCTCAGTGCTCCCGGTCGATTCGGTGCACCGGGTCGCTTCGCTGTTCCCGGCCGGTCGTCCGCTCCGGGTCGGTTCCGTGTGCGCGTTCGGTCCCCTGCTGCGGACCGGTCCCGTGCTGTGGGCCGGTGTCCTGTTCCGGGCCGGTCTCCCTTTCCGGGCCGGTGTCCTGTTCCGGGCCGGTCCGGGGCTCCCGGTCGGTGGTGGTGCGCACCTCCCGGCGGGCCTGCCAGGTGGTGTGCTCGCGGGAGATCGCGTCCTCGGCGTCCCGGGCCAGCCGGGCCCAGATCTCCTCGGCCTCCGGCGCGTCCAGGTCCAGCTCGGCGAGTTGGACCTGGATCTGGGTCAACTCCTCGGCGGCCAGCCCGTACGCGGCCGCCAGCGGCCGGTACTGGCGCAGCTGCGCCCAGGCGGTGACCGAGGCGGCCACCGCCGAGACGGTGCCCAGCGCGTCGTAGGTGAACGCGCCGAGCGCCCGCAGCAGCGCCAGCACCAGGCCGAGCGCGGGCAGCAGCACGCCGAGCACCCCGGCCCAGTGCCCGGCCCGGGCGCAGTGCCGGGCCTTGGCGCGGTACCAGTCGCGCTGCACCCGGATCCGCTCGTCCAGGTACACCTCACGGCGCACCGCCAGCGGCCGGTCGCGTAGCTCGCGCATCGCCGCGGTGATCTCCACCCCGCCGTCCGGGCCGACGACCGGGCTGTCCCGGAAGGCGCCGAGCACCCGGCCGAGCTGGAAGCGGTACAGGCCCTCGGCGTCCGGCAGGGTGCGCGGCGGCGGCTGGTAGGCGTCGGCCCGGACGGCGTACTTCCAGGCCAGGGTCTTCACGGACTCGGCGGCCGCCCGGCCCTCGTACCAGAGGCCCTGCGGGTTCTGCCGGCTGATCACCACCGCCAGGACGATCGCGCCGAGGTAGGCGACGGCGGCCGGCCAGGCCCAGGGCTCGCCGTCGGCCGAGCCGGTCGCGGCGGCGACCACCAGCAGGACGAGTTCCCAGGCGGAGAGCAGCACCGAGCGCTGCTGCCCGCGCAGCGAGGCCGCGTCGGCGGACCAGAAGAACCCGGGCAGCAGGTCCCGCTCGCGCACCCACCCGGTGCGCCCCGCACCAGACGCCATGTTCGGCCCCCACCCGTCGCTCCGGTCGCACCGCTCTCCTGCCCCGGGCGGGTTCCCGGTACGCCTGGCGCCACCCGGGGCGGCCCGCAATGGCCGGGAAGACCCGGTGGATTGTCCGGTACGCCCCGTGTTCACGTCGGCACTCAGCGTGTGTGGATGTGTCGGGTGCACGGGCACCGCGCGGTTCGGGGGGCGTACGGGTTGCGTGGGCGTACGGGGTGCGCGGGTGCACGCGGTTCAACGGTTCAGCGGTTCAGGGGGCGTGCGGGTTCGGTGCTCAGTGGGTGTAGAAGACCCGGTCGGCGTTGTCGGCCATCTGCTTGGCGTTCCACTCGGTGCCGCCCGGGACGTTGCCGGAGCGGAACAGCGGCGGCGCGGGCGCGTCCCCGGCGGCCGCCCGGTCGGCCAGCCGGCCGACCGCGGAGGCGACCACGGCCTGCATCAGCGCGCTGGTCACGATGGTGGAGACCGGGCCGAAGGCGGTCTCGGCGCCGGGGTGGGTGAGCTCGCCGTCGCCGACCGCGATCTTGCTGTCCAGCACCACGTCGCAGTGGTCCTTCAGGTACGTGCCGGACGGGTGCGCCGAGGGCACCTCCTCCGGGTAGGCGAGCGAGGTCACCCCGATCACCCTCAGGCCGCGGTCCCGGGCGTACCGGGCCAGCTCGACCGGCATGACCTGGCGGCCGGACAGCGAGATCACGAAGAGCAGGTCCCCGCTGGTCGCCGGGGTCAGGTCCAGGGTGGCGGTGGCCAGCCCGGAGACCCGCTCCAGGGCGCTCGACAGCGGCGCGGGCATCACCGTCACCCCGGCCGTCCCGGGCACGTTCAGCAGGTTCATCGGGACCAGCCCGCCGGCCCGGTAGACCACGTCCTGGGCGGGCAGCGAGGAGTGCCCGGCGCCGAAGGTGAACACCCGGCGGCCCTCCGCGATCGCCTCCGCCAGCAGCGCGGCGGCGGCCTCGACGGTGTCGGCCTCCTCCTCGCGGACCCGCTGGAGGTGGGCGATCGCGGCGTCGAAGTACCTGCCGACCAGGTCGTTCATCGGGTGCCTCCGCTCTCTGCCGGTGAGGGAGCCGGCTCGGTGGGGCGGTCCTGCTGGTCCGGACCGCCGGTGGAGAAAGCTACGGCGAGCACGGTCGCGTTCCGGTGGTGCCGCTGTCAACAGGAACGAAATCCCGTCCCCGGAGCCCCCGCGCGGGCCCGGTTGCCGCCCCGGTACGTCAGAATTGGCGATGAGGACACCGAGGAACGGAGCCAGCGGCGATGTCTGGGCTGATCGACACCACTGAGATGTACCTTCGCACCATCCTGGAGCTGGAGGAGGAGGGCATCGTCCCGATGCGCGCCCGGATCGCGGAGCGCCTGGAACAGAGCGGCCCCACGGTCAGCCAGACGGTCGGCCGGATGGAGCGCGACGGACTGCTCCAGGTCGCCGGGGACCGTCACCTCGAACTCACCGAGGAGGGCCGCCGGCTCGCGGTGCGCGTCATGCGCAAGCACCGCATCGCCGAGTGCCTGCTGGTCGACGTGATCGGCCTGGAGTGGGAGCAGGTGCACGAGGAGGCCTGCCGCTGGGAGCACGTGATGAGCGAGACCGTCGAGCGCAAGGTGCTCGCCATGCTCGGCCACCCGACCCAGTCCCCGTACGGCAACCCGATCCCGGGCCTGGACGAGCTGGGCGACGCCAAGGCCGAGGGCGAGGGCTTCGACGCCGGGCTCGTCCCGCTGGACACCGTCAAGCCGGGCGAGGCCGGGGCCGACGTGGTGGTCCGCCGGATCGGCGAGCCCATCCAGACCGACAGCGTGCTGATGAGCACCCTGCGCCGGGCGGGCGTCCGGCCGGGCTCCACGGTCAAGGTGAGCGCCGGCGTCGCCGGTGTGCTGGTCGGCAGCGGCGACAACGCGGCGGAGCTGGGCAAGGACATCGCCCAGCACGTCTTCGTCGCCCGGTCCTGACGCAGTCCTGACCCCGGGCTCGATCCGGTTCCACTTCCAGTCCCAGTCCTGACCCTCCGCTCCCCGGACCGCCGAGCGGGCCCGCTGCTCCCTCCCAGAGCAGCGGGCCCGACCCGCCTCCCCGTTCCCTCCCGCCCTCCCCGATCCCTCCCGCTTCCCCGCCACCGCCTCGCCCGGCTTCCCCGTCCGAGCGCCCCTTCGGCGTCCCCGCACCGCCATTCCTCCCCTCGGCCGATCATGGCAATCCTTGAGCGCTGTCACTCGTACGGGGGGCTTCTCCGGTTGACCAGCGGGTAGGCGGAGGCCTTATCCGGACACGCGTATGACGGGCCCCGCCTCCGGTGGGAGACAAGGCCCGTCACTCGCGCGCGTTGTGTCGCGCGGTGCGCGCCCTCGCCCGATCGGCGTAAGGCGGCTGTCCGGGGGGAGGTGGGCAGGCCGGGCGCCCGGTCAGCCCACCGGGGCCGGCTGGGCGGCCGGGGCGGCGCGGTGGGCGGGCGCGTCGCGGCCGCAGGCGTACGCGAGCGGGCTGATCAGCTCGGCGGCGTCCGGCAGCCAGCGGTTGAGCGCGGAGGGGGAGCGGGCCCACTGGGCGTACCCGGTGGAGCCGATCCGGGACGGCGGGGCGACCGTCCAGTCCCCCTCGCCGCGGGCCACCAGGTCCAGTCGGCCGGGCGGCCAGCCGAGCTTGCGGAGCATCTCCGGGAGCTTGGCGGCGACCCCGGGCAGCACCAGGAAGTGCAGCCTGCGGCCGACCCGGCCGGGCGCGGCGGGCAGCACCGCGACCGGGCCGAGTTGGAGGTCCATCCGCTCCATCCGGGCCAGCGCCAGGCAGCCGGCCGTCTCCGGCACGTCCAGGACGTCGAACGAGCGGCCGGTGGGCAGCAGGATCGAGGCCTGCGGCCGTTCCGTCCACCAGCGCCGCACCGCGCCCGGTCCGGCGCTCGCCTTGCGGGCCCAGTCCGCGTCCATCGGGTGGGCGCCCGGCAGCGCGCAGCGCGGATCGCCGCAGGAGCACCGGGCGGGCCCTTCGCCGTCGATCAGCCAAGCGCCCGGGGCCACCTCCCAGTGGCGGTTCTCGGCGTAGCCGACGGCTTCGATGAGCAGCGGGGGCAGACCGGCGTTCTTGTCCTGGCCGGAGGCGTCGGGGATGTCTTCCACGCGCTGCTCAACTACCGTGCGTGAGGCGGGTTACGGCCCGGAGGTGCCCGGTTGGGCGCATCCCGGCAATGTCACCCGTTCCGGTTACTCGACCGAGTTGGTGCGGTCGGGGGCGGGCGCAGCGGGGGCGCACGGGAGCATTTCCCAGGGCGCAAGGGGGGTGCGGATCGTCACCGTGGGTATCCCGCTGGCGTTGCTGATCGCTAACCTGGTGTCAGATTCCTTGGACGGTCGGACAGTCGGCAACAGATCAGCAGAATCGTCGCCCACCGGCCGGGACCGGAGGGTGTGGGGAGGCGAAGCCCAATGGCCGCGAGACCACTCGTCGCACGACAGCCCAACGAGCGTCTGCAGCAACTGATCCAGGAGGCCAGCTGCTCCAACGCCGGCCTGGCCCGGAGGGTCAACCTCTGCGGTGCCGAGCACGGTCTGGACCTGAGGTACGACAAGACCTCCGTCGCCCGCTGGCTGCGCGGTCAACAGCCGCGCGGGCAGGCGCCGGCCGTGATCGCCGAGGCCCTGGGCCGCAAGCTCGGCCGCAGCGTGTCGGTCGAGGAGATCGGCATGGCCGACGGCAAGAACCTGAGCTCGGGCATCGGGCTGCAGTTCGCGCCCACCCTGGGCGCGGCCCTGGAGCAGGTCTGCGAGTTGTGGCGCAGCGATGTCGGCCGGCGGGACTTCCTGACCGGGGCGACGGTCGCCGCCTCCGCGCTGGTGGAGCCCAGCCGGGACTGGCTGATCACCCCGCCGGACCCGGTGGTGGCGCGCACCGGCGGCCCCCGGGTCGGTCCGACCGATGTGGCCGCGATCAAGGCGACCACGGCGATGCTGGTCGACCTGGACCACCGCTTCGGCAGCGGGCACGTGCGCCCGGTCGTGGTGCACTACCTCAACTCGGTGGTCTCCGGCCTGCTCGGCGGGGCCTACCGGGAGGAGACCGGGCGCCAACTCTTCGCCGCGGTAGCCAGGTTGACCGAACTTGCCGGCTACATGGCGGTGGACACCGGACAGCCGGGACTGGCCCAGCGCTACTACATCCAGGCCCTGCGACTCGCCCAGGCGGCCGACGACCGCGGCTACGGCGGCTACGTGCTGGCCGCCTCGATGAGCCACCTGGCGGCCACTCTCGGCAACCCGCGGGAGATCGCCCAACTCGCCCGCGCCGCCCAGGAGGGCGCCCGCGCGGTGGCCACCCCGACGGCGATGGCGATGTTCTACGCCGCCGAGGCCCGCGGCCACGCCCTGCTCGGCGACGCCCGCTCCTGCGAGGCGGTGGCGGCCAGGGCGCTGGAGATGATGGAGAAGCGCCGCGCGGAGGACGATCCGGACTGGATCGCCCACTTCGACGACGCCTACCTCGCGGACGAGCTGGCCCACTGCCACCGGGACCTGGAACAGGCCGGCCAGGCCGAGCACTACGCCCGCCGGGCGCTCGACCTGCACCCGCCGACCCGGGTCCGGCGCCGTGCGGTCGACCTGGTGCTGCTGGCCACCGCCCAGCTGCAGCAGCGGGACCTGGAACGCGCCTGCGAGACGGGCACCCAGGCGGTGCGGCTGCTGAGCGGGCTGCGCTCCAACCGGGGCGTGGAGTACCTGGACGAGTTCCGGCGCCGGCTGGAGCCGTACCGGGAGCAGCGGGTGGTCCGGGAGTTCCACGCCCGGGCGGACGCCGAGGCGGCCTGAGGGGAGGCGGACCGGCCGGGGCGGCCCCGGATCGTCTGTGCAGGGAGCGTGACGGATGTCCCGCCCACGTGGTCACCCGGTGAGGTGAACCGGTAGCGTGGGCGCGACGTCCAAGGAACTGTGATGCTCCCAAGAACCGACGAGATGTGGTCCGCCGTCAGCGCGCGGTCCTGCACAGGTGAGGAATCGCGTTGAGTCAGCGCCGCTCGTACCCCAACTCGGGTGACTTCAACCTGGACGACCTGTTCCGCCCCGAACCGGGCCAGCCGCAGGGCCAGCCGGCCCAGCCCCCGTACCCGGGGCAGCCGGGCCAGCCGGGCCCCGCGGCGGTGCCGCCCGTGGGGCAGCCGTCCGGGCAGCCGGAGTACCTCGGCGAGGGCGCGCACGCGCTGCCGACGCACGTCGCCCCGGCCCCGCCGACGCCCGCGGCGGGCGCTCCATGGGGCGCGCCGCAGCCCGGGTACGGCGCTCCGCAGGCCGAGCCGGCCCCGGAGACGCAGCACCTGCCGCCGTACCCGGTCGGCGACCCGCAGGCGGGCGGCTACCCGGCGCCGCAGCCCCAGCCCGGCTTCCCGCAGCAGCAGGCCGCGCCCGGCTACCAGGCGTACCCGCCGGCCGCGCAGCCCCAGCCGGCCCACCCGGCGCAGGACTACCAGCCGGGCTACGCCCCGAGCCACGGGCAGGGCTTCGACGCGACCCAGGGGGGTGGGGGCGGCCGCGACCGCCGCCCGTCCGGCAAGCTGATCATCGGCGGGGTGGTGGCGGGCTGTGCGGCGGCCGGCATCCTGGTCGCCGTGCTGATGGGCGGTGGCGGCACCGACACCAAGGATGACAAGAAGACCACCCCGGTGGCCGCCGGCACCGGTACGACCACCGGCGCGGCGAGCGCGAGCGGCTCCGGTGCCGCCGTCGACCCGGAGGTCAAGGCCCAGGCGCAGCCGCTGTCGGACCTGCTGGGCACCGCGAGCGACAGCCGCAGCTCGGTGGTCTCCGCGGTCGCCTCGGTGCAGAAGTGCGACAAGCTCCCCGAGTCCCAGCAGGCCCTCACCGCGGCGGCCGGCAAGCGCCGCGAGCTGCAGACCAAGCTCGGCCAGCTGAAGACGGACAAGCTGCCCGGCGGCCAGCAGCTGGTCGAGCAGCTGAACGCGGCGTGGGCCGCCTCGGCCCAGGCCGACGACGAGTACGCGGCCTGGGCGCAGGACGCGCAGGCCGGCTGCGACGCGAAGAAGCAGGACAACCAGCACTACAAGAACGCCGTCCAGGCCAGCGGCACCGCGACCACCGCGAAGAAGCAGGCCTCCACGCTCTGGAACACGATCGCCGGCCAGACCGGCCTGCCGGTCCGCGGCGACGGCGACCTGTAGACGGCGGCGGCCCGGAGGCGACGGCGGTCGGTGGGCGACGGCGACGTCCGGGTGCCTGCGGCCTGGGGCGGGAGCGGCAGGACGGGCGGGCGGGGCGGGGCCTCCGGCGGGCCCGCCCCTCGCGTGTCAGGCCGGCGGGCGGCCTCCGGTGAGCGCCCAGCGGATGTCCACGAAGCCCGGCTGCTGCAGGGTCATCCGGCCGTTCTTGACCACCTGGTAGGTGACCCAGGTGTTCACCAGCCGGGGCGACTCGGTGCTGGGCAGCATGTTGGTGCCGCCCCAGTTCAGCGGCGGGGTGATCCCGGTGTCGATGCCCTCGCCGGCGTCCAGCAGCCCGGTGACGGACTTCGAGGTGACCGGCTTGCCCGCCTCCGACAGCTTCTGCGTCACCGTGCGGAACACCTCGTAGGCGACCCAGGTGGTCTGCACCCCGGGGTCGGAGACGTCGATGGTGTTCCCGCCGGTGGTGTCGGCGCGCACCACCGCGCGCAGCCCGTCCCAGATCTTCGCCGACTCCGGCGGGTACCAGCTGGTGACGTAGGCGCCGCCGAGCGGGCCGGTGTCGCCGCCGGTGGAGTCGACCACGGACTGCTGGACGCTGCCGATCACCGAGGCGATCCGGGTGTTCTTCGGGTTCAGCCGGCGGTAGGAGTCGAGCAGGTTGCCGGTGGGCAGGGCGGCCAGGGCGCTGGTGACGCAGTTGCCCGCCTCGTCCTTGCCGATCGCCTTGCGGGCCACCTGGGTGTAGTCGGAGGACTGCTCGGGCGCCTTCACGTCCTGCAGCCTGATCCCGGCGGGGCGCAGCGCGTTGCCCAGGTAGCCGAGCAGGTTGTCGCCGGCCGGGGTGTCCGGGCGGACCAGGGCGACGGTCTTGCAGCCGGCCTCCACCAGCTGGCGGCCGTTGCCGGCGATCAGCGCCGGCAGGCCGCCGTCCACCGGGTAGGACAGCGGGCTGGAGAACTCCGGCTGGGAGAGGCCGTATCCGCCGATCAGCGGGATCCCGGCGCGCTCCAGCACCGGCATGAAGGCCTCGCCCCACTGGCTGTACGAGCCGATCACCGCGACGACCTTGGCGTCCACCGCCTGCTGGGCGCAGGCGCGGGCGCCGTCGGCGCTGTTGCGCTCGTTGCAGGTGAGCACCCGCAGTCGGCGGCCGTTCAGCCCGCCCTTGATGTTGACGTCCTGGCCGATCGCGGAGGCGAGCGCGGTCATGCCCGGCCGGTCGGCGGTTCCGGTGCCGGACGGGGCCCAGGTCATCACCGTCAGGTCGTCGCCGCCGGCGGCGTCGGCCGGTCCGCCGCACGCGGAGGCCGAGAGGAGGGTGGGGAGTAACGCGGCCGCGGTCACGGCGGCGGCGATCGGACGGCGGCGGCGCCGCCCGGACGGGGGACGGCCCTGGAACGAGTCCCTTCGGCTGGTCATCGGTCTTCCCTCTCTCTGGGCGCACTCCGGCGCACCGGAGACAGCCAAGCCCCGGTGCCACACGCCGAGAGGGCCGAAATGTGAACGGTTCACCAACGGCAGCCGAAATCCGTACCGGTACGCGTGTAGATCGCGAGTGGAGTACGAACGGACAGGGAACGTACGATCGCTCACCATGTCCGCCAGCACAGATTCTTCGCACCGGTACGCCCGAAACCCTTCTCGTCCGGGCCACCGCTCCAGCACGATGGGCGGCATGCCGCTCAACGACCTGCCCTGGTGGCGCTGGCGAGCCCGACTGCGCTCGGCGCTGCACATGCTGTCCGACCCCGTCTTCCAGCAGGAGGCCTGGCTGTCCGGCCGGGAGGGGTACGGGGACGTGACCGACGCCGTCTACCGGCTGGTCGAGGACACCTGGCTGGACCGCTGGTCCGCCGAGAAGTACGTGGGCACGATCTTCCGTGACTCCGCCGAGGCCGCGCTGGTCGACGTCGCGGTGCTGCGGGCGGTGCGGCTGCTGCACGAGGTCGGCGCGGACGCCCCGGCCTCCGCCTACCTCGGCCACCCGGGCTGGCCGGAGACCGTCCGGGCCGCCCGCGAGGCGCACGTCCTGCTGGCCGTCGGCGACGGGGACGACCCGGACGCGGCGCCCAAGTCGCTGGACGTGCTGCGCATCCTCACCCAGGTCTGAGCGCCGGGGCCGGCCGGTCCCGCTCCCGGCACCCGGCGCCCGGCACCCGGCACCCGGCACCCGGCACCCGGCACCCGGCACCCGGCGCCCGTTCCCGGGGCCGGCCGGGCCGGCGGGTCGGCCGGGGCGGACGCCGCCGTCCCGCAGTACGGGCAGCGGGGCGGCGAGTGTCCAGGATGTGACACGCTGGACCGTCCACGCACGTCACGAGCTCAGAACGGGATACACCCAAAGTGGAACAGCAGCCGGCCGGCGCCCAGTACGTCCTCACGCTGTCCTGCCCCGACAAGCAGGGCATCGTCCACGCTGTCTCCAGCTACCTCTTCATGACCGGCTGCAACATCATCGACAGCCAGCAGTTCGGGGACGGCGACAGCGGACTCTTCTTCATGCGGGTGCACTTCTCCGCCCCCGAGCAGGTCACCGCGGAGAAGCTGCGGGCCAGCTTCGCCGCGATCGGCGCCTCCTTCGCGATGGACTGGCAGATCCACCCGACCGAGGAGCGGATGCGGATCATCCTCATGGTCAGCAAGTTCGGGCACTGCCTGAACGACCTGCTCTACCGCACCCGGATCGGCGCCCTGCCGGTGGAGATCGCCGCGGTGGTCTCCAACCACACCGACCTCCAGCAGCTGACCGAGAGCTACGGCATCCCCTTCCACCACATCCCGGTGACCAAGGACACCAAGGCGGAGGCCGAGCAGCGGCTGCTGGACCTGGTCGCCAAGGAGCAGGTCGAACTGGTCGTGCTGGCCCGCTACATGCAGGTGCTCTCCGACCAGCTGTGCACCGAGCTGTCCGGCCGTGTGATCAACATCCACCACTCCTTCCTGCCGAGCTTCAAGGGCGCCAAGCCGTACCACCAGGCGCACGCCCGCGGCGTGAAGCTGATCGGGGCCACCGCGCACTACGTCACCGCCGACCTGGACGAGGGCCCGATCATCGAGCAGGAGGTGGCCCGGGTCACCCACGACGTCAGCCCGGACCAGCTGGTCGCGATCGGCCGGGACGTCGAGTGCCAGGCGCTGGCCCGTGCGGTGAAGTGGCACAGCGAGCACCGGGTGCTGCTCGACGGCTCCCGCACGGTCGTCTTCGCGTAGGTCCTGCCGCTTCAGGGACGCGACAGCAGCGGGAGCGCGTGCAGCACCGCGCGGACCGCGGCCCGGTCGCCGTGCTCGCCGACCGGCAGCCGGTCCGGGTCGCGGTGCGCGGCGGCCAACTGGCAGAGCTCCAGGCCGTCCAGCACCATCGAGGCCACCGGCTCCCCGCCGGGCGCCGCCGCGTCCGGGCCGACGGCGCCGTCCAGCGGGACCAGCCACTCGCCGCTCGCCGGGCCGTCGACCACCAGCCGCAGCCGCCGGCCGGTTCCGGTGCCGCCGCCGTCCGGTACGGTCGGCGCGGTCGCGGCCCCGGCGTGCTCGGGGCGGGCGGCGCGCAGGACGTCCAGCGCCCGGGGGAGCAGCCGGACCACCAACTCCACCATCTGCCGCAGGTGCTGCGGCGCCGGCGGGTCGTACGGGTAGGCGACGGCCCGGGCCACGTCCTCGCCGTACACGTAGCACTCCAGGGCGCGGTCCACGAAGGCGTCGCGCAGCGGCAGCACCGAGTCGCCGTAGTCGACCGGGGTGTTGCCCTGCGGGGTGAGGGCGGCGCTGCGCACCAGGTCGTGGGTCTGCCGCCGCCACCGGGAGCGCACCGACTGCGGGGCCAGCGCGCCCTGGTCGGCGAGCAACCGGGCGGTGCGCGCGGTGATCACGCCGTACGGGCCGCCCTGCGGCGGGACGCGCGGCGGCGCGGCCGACCGGGCCGGATCCTGCGGCGGCACCCGGCGTTCGGCGGCCGTCTCCCGAGCGCCAGGACCGGTCGGCACCGGATCGGGCAGGCCGAGGGCGAGCGCCAGGAAGCCGTCCACGGCGGTCAGCCGGCCGAGCACCTCCGCCGGGCGCAGCCGCTCGGTGCCGCCGTGCCACGGCAGTTCGGCCACCTCCTGCCACTCCTCAGGACCGAGGTCGCGCAGCAACGCGTCGAGCTTGGCGGTCTCCGCGGTGTACGGCACGCCCCAGGCGGGGACGGGCAGTTCGGCCGGACGGCGGGCCAGGCACCAGTCGAGCACCTGCTGGCGCAGCGGGCCGGGCTGGTCCAGCGGCTCGTCCAGGGAGAGCCAGCCGGCCGCTTCGCGCAGCCGGGCCGCCTCCTCGGCGCACTCCGGGCACCCGCGCAGGTGCCGTTCCAGATCGGCGGCCTCGTGGGCCGGGCAGGCGCCGAGGGCCCAGGCGCCGAGCAGCGAGCGCAGGGCGTCGTGCTGCTCCTCGGTGCTGCTCACGTCTCCCCGTCCCCGGCTTCGTCCTGGCGGGCGCGCTCCTCGGCCAGTTCGGTGGCCAGCAGCTCCAGTCCGAGCCGCATCCGCTGCTTGGCGGCCTGCTCGCTGATGCCGAGCAGCCTGGCCGTCTCCCGGTAGGTGCGGCCGTCGTAGTACGTCACCGCGATGGTCTCACGCAGGGTCTGGGGCAGGGAGTCGACCACGTACTGGACGCGCGCGGCGGTGGCGACGGCGCGGATCTCCGCCTCGGCGCCCAGGGCGTCGCCGCCCGGAAGGTGTTCGGTGGCCCGCCGCACCCGCAGCCGTTCGACGGCGCGGGCGTGGGTGAGCGCGCCGAGCCAGGAGCGCAGGGAGCCCCGGGCGGGGTCGAAGTCCTCGGGGTGCTCCCAGACGTGGGCGAAGATCTCCCGGGTGAGCTGGGCGGCGGCCGTCTGGTCGGCGAGTATCCGCCCGGCCAGGCCGTGCACCATCGGCGCGAGCTGGTCGTAGAGTTCGCCGAGCGCGGTCTCCTCGCCGCGCGCGAGGCGGTGCTGCAGCTGCTCGTCCCAGCGTGGGGGCCGCTCCTGGGTGGCCATCGGGAACCACCCTCCTGCCCGGGTCCGCTGGCTTACCCAACGGTATCTTGCGGCCGGTGCGCGGCGGGAGGGAATCCGGCAAGAACGGAACCGGTCCTCGCGGATCGTCGGGAGCGGGCGCCGTTCGGGGCGGACCGTGGTAACGGGGCGGGGCCGCGGTGGGACCGTGGCGGGACCGGCGCGGATCGGCGCGTGGTGCGGCGGTCAGCTCGGGGGAGGTCCGTCGGGGCCGCTGTTCGAGAGCCGTTGGACATATGTCGCAGGGGTGGTTCGCGAGTGGCGGGCGGGGCGCCGGGGGCGCGCGGCGGTAGGTTCCCGACAGCGGGACCGGCGGGTCGGCCCGGCCGGACGAGCGCCGGTACGAGGCTCGCGAGAGTGAGCGGGACAGTATGCACTGCCCTGTCCCCCGATCGCCGGAATATGCCCGAAGCGCTTGCTGCGGTCCTCCCGCCCGCCCATCCTGAGGCGTATTCGTGTCGCGGCCGGTGCGCGACCGACGAGTCGGCGCGGACGAGTGGGCGCGGTGGACGGGCCGGGCGGGCGCCCGGAGGCGGCTCGGGTGGCGCCGGGCGGAGTGTGCGGGCCCGTCGGCCGGTCGATCCGGCCCGATCGGGACTTAGGCCGAACTGCGAGTGCGGGTGGTGGAGCGGTGCAGGTTCTTCAGGTACAGCTGGCGGTGCAGGCGGACCCCGCCGAGGTCGGCCGGGCCCGCCGTTGGGTGCGCTCGCGGCTGTTGAACCACGGGGTGGACCCGGAGGCGCCGATGGCCGAGACGGTGGTGCTGGTGGTCTCGGAGCTGGTGACCAACGCCGTGGTGCACACCGGGTGTCCGGCCGTGCTGCGGCTCTGCCTGCCGGTGACCGAGGGCACGGAGGAGGAGCGCGCCTGCCGGGCCGTCCCGCTGCGGGTGGAGGTCGCCGACGCGAGCCTGACCGCACCCGCCCCGCGGCACGCCGGCGCGGACGAGGACGCGACCAACGGGCGCGGTCTGGAGCTGGTCGAGCTGCTCTGCGAGCGCTGGGGGTGGTACCCGGACGGCTCGGGCAAGCGGGTCTGGTGCGAGATCGGTGCCGACGCCCGGCCGGCCGATCCGCTGGCGGACGTGGACTGGGCGGCTTTGGCGCAATAGGGGCTTCCGGGGCGGCCGGAGAGCGGTGCCGATCACCCCCGGCGATCACCGGCCGAAAGGTGACGCAACCATTCCGAATTTCGGACTACCCATTGACGTGACGTATCCGACTGATCACGCTTGGGTGCGGCTCTCCGTCGCGAGGGGACGCCGAGGGGACGTCCGTCCGCCGCCGCGGTGCCGCTGTCCAGGGGGATCGTGTCAGCGAGGGGGTCCGCGGACTGTCGGTCACGGGCCGCTCCTCGGCGAGTGCGGAGGCCGCGACGCGGGTTCAGGGCCCGCGTGTCGCGGTTGGATGGCGGCCTGCCGGTCCGCGCTCGGGGTGCGCGCGGCTCGCCGCCATCCACTGTGCCGCTCCGGGACGTACGGATCCGGCCACCTGGCGATCGTGTTCCGGCTCGCGGCGCGGGTGTTGGGCGACGGGACTCCTCCGACGGGACTCCCCCGGCAGGGTTCGTCCGGCGAGGTTCCTCCGAGGGAGTCCGTTCTCCGGCGGTCGCTCGCCGGAGTTCGCTGGCCGGTGTCCGCTGGTCGGTGTCCGCTGGTCGGTGTTCGCTCGCCGGACGCCGCCGAGGGGTGCCGTCGGGGATCGGTGGCTACCGGGGGACGGCGCGGAAGGTGCGCCGGTAGGCGCTCGGGGCCACGTCGAGCCGCCCGCGCAACTGCAGCCGCAGCGAGGCGGCGGTGCCGAAGCCGGACTCCCGGGCGATCTGGTCGATCGTCAGATCGGTCCGCTCCAGCAGTTGCCGGGCCCGCTCGGTGCGCTGGGTGGTGATCCACTGGCCGGGGCTGGCACCGGTCTCCTCGCGGAAGCGCCGGGTGAAGGTCCGTACGCTCATGCCCGCCCGGTCGGCGAGCCGGCGCAGGGTGAGCGGCTGGTCCAGGTGCTCCAGCGCCCAGGCGCGGACCGGCGCGGTGCCGGGGCCGTCGGTGTCCACCGGGCTCGGCGCGTCCACGTACTGCTTCTGGCCGCCTTCGCGCCACGGCGGCACCAGGCAGTTGCGGGCCACCGCGTTGGCCACCGCGCTGCCGTGGTCGCGGCGCACCACGTGCAGGCAGAGGTCCACCCCGGCGGCGACGCCGCCGGAGGTGAGGATGTCGCCGTCGTCGGTGTAGAGCACGTCGGGGTCGAGCCGCACCGCGGGGAACAGCCGGGCGAAGCGCTCGGTGTAGCGCCAGTGGGTGGTGGCCGGGCGGCCGTCCAGCAGACCGGCGGCGGCCAGGATGAAGGAGCCGGTGCAGATCGACATCAGCCGGGTGCCGGGGCGGATCCGGGTCAGCGCGGCGGCCAGCTCCGGGGTGAAGCAGGCGTCGGCGACCTCCGGGCTGGAATCCGCGGACGCCGGGATCACCACGGTGTCGGCCCGCTCCAGGAGTTCGGGCCCGTGGTCGACCGCGACCCGGAAGTCGGCGCTGGTGGCGATGGGCCGCCCGTCCAGGGTGCAGGTGGCCACCTCGTAGAGGGGTTGTCCGGAGGGATCCTTGGCACCCCCGAAGATGCGGGCCGGGATGCCGAGTTCGAAGGCGATCACGCCCTTCAGGGCGAGTACCGCGACCAGGTGCGCCATCGGGTCCTCCTCCGGTGTGGCTGCGGGTGGCTGTGGGCGGGCGGGCGAGGGCGGGAGTCGAGGGGCGCGTGCGGACGGGGCCGGGCCAGCGTACGCCAGGCCGTGGCCCGATTCTTGCGAAAGCTGTCATTCAGGCCACTCGTCCGGGCCGCAGCGGCCCGGGACACTCGTCCGCGTGACCGAACGCAGCGCCCTCACCCCCACGCCCGTCCCCGATCCGCACGCCCCCGCACGGCCCGCTCCGGCCGAGCGCCCCCGGGTGCACTACGCCTGGGTGGTGGCCGGCGTCGCCCTGCTCGTCCTGCTCGGCTCGGCCGGCTTCCGCTCCACGCCGAGCCTGATGATGGACGCCCTGCACAACGAGTTCGGCTGGTCCCTCGGGACGATCTCCAGCGCCACCTCCGTCAACCTGACCCTCTACGGCCTCACCGCCCCCTTCGCCGCCGCGCTGATGGACCGGTTCGGGGTTCGCCTGGTGGTGGTCTGCGCGCTGCTGACCATCTCGGTCGGCTCCGGGCTCACCATGCTGATGCGCGAGCCCTGGCAACTGGTGCTCTGCTGGGGCGTGCTGGTCGGGCTCGGCA
Source organism: Kitasatospora sp. NPDC053308 (assembly GCF_055585785.1). Taxonomy (NCBI): domain Bacteria; kingdom Bacillati; phylum Actinomycetota; class Actinomycetes; order Kitasatosporales; family Streptomycetaceae; genus Kitasatospora; species Kitasatospora sp. NPDC053308. The sequence goes on from NZ_JBVJJY010000014.1 coordinate 45,959, forward strand.
GCGGTTCGATGGCCGGCGCCTTCGCCACCACCATCACCGGCCGCTGGTTCCGGGCCCGCCAGGGCCTGGTCACCGGCGTGCTGACCGCCGCCGGCGCGGCCGGGAACCTGGTCTTCCTGCCGGTCGGCGCCTGGCTGGTCGAACAGCACGGCTGGCGCTCGGCGGTGGTCGTGGTCTCGCTCGCCGCCAGCGCCGTCGCCGTCCCCGTCCTGCTGCTGATGCGCGAACGGCCCGCCGACATCGGCCTGCTCCCGTACGGCGCCACCGAGGAGCCCGCACCGCCCGTCACCGACGGCCGGGCCCTGGCCCGCTCGCTGCGGGTGCTGCGCGACGCCGCCCGGACCCGGCCGTTCTGGCTGCTGGCCGGATCCTTCGCGATCTGCGGCGCCACCACGGCCGGCCTGGTCGGCACCCACTTCATCCCGGCCGCGCACGACCACGGCATGCCGGTCACCACCGCCGCGAGCCTGCTCGCCCTGATCGGCGTCTTCGACGTGGTCGGCACCGTCTTCAGCGGCTGGCTCACCGACCGGGTCGACTCCCGGGTGCTGCTGACGGTCTACTACGGGCTGCGCGGCCTGTCCCTGCTCCTGCTGCCGCAGCTGCTGGCCGGCTCGCTGCACCCGCCGATCCTCGCCTTCGTGGTCTTCTACGGCCTGGACTGGGTCGCCACCGTGCCGCCGACTGTCACGCTGTGCCGCCGGCACTTCGGCGAGGACGCCCCGATCGTCTTCGGCTGGGTGCTGGCCAGCCACCAGATCGGCGCGGCCGTCGTCGCGGGCCTGGCCGGGCTGGCCCGTGACGCGCTCGGCAACTACGACCTGACCTGGTACGGCGCCGGCGGGCTGTGCGCGGTCGCGGTCGGGCTCTGCCTGGCGCTGCGCAGCGGACGGACCGACCGGGCGGTGCCGGCGCTCGGGTGAGGCCGGCGGGGGCGGGCGGGTGCGGCCCAGCGGCGGGCGGGTGGGCCGCCGGCGGGCCGCAGACGCGGTGCCGCTGCCGGTCCGCCCGCCTGCCCGGCTGTCCGCGCGCGGAGCCGTCCGCCTGTCGGCCCTGTCGGGGCGGAGGTCTAGGCTCCGCCTCATGGCGCTCACCTTCACCCTGGACCCGAAGCTCGACCCCGACCTGCGCACGGAGATCGTCCGGCTCTGGACCGACGTCACCAACGCCGGCGGCGCGGTCGGCTTCGTGGCGCCGGTCACCGAGGACGAGGTGTGGGACACCGCCGAGCGCCAGTTCGCCGGCGTCGCGCCGGACGGCCCGGACCGGCTGCTGGTCGCGCACGACGACACCGGCCGGCTGGTCGGGCTGCTGTTCTTCGAGTCGATGCGCTTCGGGCCGATGGAGCACTGGCGCATGCTCAAGCGGGTCATGGTGCACCCCGACTGCCAGGGCCGCGGGTACGGCGCCGGGCTGCTCGCCGAGGCCGAGCGGACCGCCCGGGAGTGGGGCCTGGCGGCGCTGCGGCTCACCGCGCGCGGCGGCCTGGGGCTGGAGGACTTCTACGCCCGCAGCGGCTACCGGGAGGTCGGCCGGGTGCCGGCCGCGATCCGGGTCGCCCCCGGGGACGACCGGGACGACGTCACCATGTGGCTCGACCTGCGCTGACGACTGGCCGCGACGCGGCGGGGGACGGCCGGATGGTGACCCGTCCGGTGACTCGTCCGGTGACCGGTCCGCCCGGCCCGCCCGCTCCGCGTAGAGGGGCCCCGCCCGCGCCGGCCGTCAGGCATGCTTCACTGGAGGACCGGCCCGCCAGGTCCCCCGCGCGACGAGAAGGATGTGTCCCAGTGAGCAGCACCGGCCCGGAGAAGTCGCACGCCACGCTCCGCTACACCTCCCTGCGGGTCAGCATCTTCCTCGGCTGTCTGCTGGTGGCCCTCCTGCTCGGGCACTTCGGCATCATCCCGGTCAGCGGTCAGGCCGGGGTGATCTTCCTGTTCCTGCTGGCCGCGGTCGCCTCCGCACCGCTCAGCTACGCGCTGCTGAGCAAGCAGCGCGACGAGATGTCCGCCCAGATCAGCGGCAAGGTCGCCGGGCTGCGCAGCCGGACCGCCGAGCGGATCGCCGTGCAGAACGCCGAGGAGGACGCCGCGGACGACGCCGCCCGCGCGGCCGCCGCCAAGCAGAGCTGATCTCCGGCCCCGCGCCCGACCACCGAGCCCCCGCCGCAGCCGCCGTGCCCGCCACCCCCGACCCCGTCTCGCCCGAGCAGCCGTCCAGGCGGCCCGACGACCAGCCCCCCGGGCAGTCCGACGGGCTGCCGGCCGGGCCGCCGTCGGCCGAGGGCGGGCTCGGGACCTGGCCGGCGCCGGTCCGTCGGCCCACCGGGCGGGACGTGGCCCGGCTCGCCGGGGTCTCCCAGGCCACCGTGTCGCTGGTCTTCTCCGGTGCCGAGGCCGGTCGCCGGGTCTCCGAGGCCACCCGGCAGCGGGTCCGCGAGGCCGCCCGCAGCCTCGGTTACCGCCCGCAGGCGGCCGGCCGGCAGCTGCGGCTGGGCCGCAGCGGGATGGTGCTGCTCGCCGTGCCGAACCTCCAGGGGCCGTTCTTCGGCCGGGTGCTGGAGGGCGTCCACCAGGAGGCGGGCCGCAACGGCCTGGCGGTCGTGGTCAGTTCGGGCTGGGGCAGCGCGACCCTCGCCGATGCCGCCACCGCGGGCCGCTTCGACGGCCTGCTGATCTGCTCCCCGGACGACAGCCAGCTCGGCGAGCTGCCGCCGGAGACCCCCGCCGTCTTCCTGGACGCCGACCCGGACACCGACCGGTCCCGCCCGACCGTGGAGCTCGACGTGGCCGGCGGGATGCGCGCCGCCGTCGAGCACCTGGCGGCCCTCGGCCACCGCCGGATCGGCCGGCTGCGCTCCACCCACGCCGCGCACACCTTCCGGGTCCGGCAGGCCGCCTTCGAGCGGGCCGTACGGGAACTCTGCCTGGACGTGGTGGAGTTCGGCGTGAGCCTGAACGAGGGCCACCGGGCCGCGCGGACCGTGGCGGGGCAGCTGCTGGCAGGGGCGGACCGGCCGCGCGCGGTGATCTGCGACGACGACGTGGTCGCCTCCGGGGTCTACCAGGCCGCCGCCGAACTGGGGTTGCGGGTGCCGCAGGACCTGTCCGTGGTCGGCATGGACAACGTCGCGGTGGCCGCGCTGCTCGCCCCGCCGCTGACCACCGTCGACCTGCCCGGCGAGGAGCTGGGCCGGGCGGGCGCGGCCGCGCTGGCGGGCCTGTTGCGCGGGGAGCGGGTGGCGCCGGTGGCGCCGCTGGCCACCTCGCTGGTGCTGCGCTCCTCGACGGCGTCGGCCTGATCCGTCGTCGGCCCGCCCTGCTGGGGGTTGCCCGGCTGTGGCCTGGTCGACTGTGGCCCTCCGGGCTCCGGCGTTCCCCGGCGTCGGCCGGCCCGCCCGCGGCCTCACGCGTGGCCACGGCCGATCCCGCGGGGAAGAGGAGCAGGACCGTGCCCGCCGGCCAGACCACCGGCGGGCACGGTCGTTCAGGGGGGTGGGCTCGGCCCACCGGGTGGCTCAGCCCACCGGGACGGGCTGGGCCGGGGCGGCCACGAGGGGCGTCGGGTGGAACCACCGCCGGGCGCCGAACAGCAGCAGTCCGCCGAGCGCGATCCCGCCCGCCGCGCAGAGCGCGACCTGGCGCAGCGAGCCCTCGGCGAGGTTGCCGGAGACCGCGTAGCCGAGCGAGTTGCCGGTGGCGAACAGCGTCACCAGCCAGGCGAAGGCTTCGGTGACCGTGCCGGCCGGAGCCAGCTCGGCGACCAGCACGAACGCCGCCGCGAGCAGCGGCGCCAGCATCACCCCGGACAGGAAGGCCAGCGCGGCTATCGGGTACGGCCCCGGCAGGGTGACCAGCGGCAGGTAGGAGGCGGCCATCGCGAGCGCCATCACCCAGGTGCGGGTGGCGGTGGTCTGCCGCCACCCGACCGCGCCGTAGGCGAGCGCGCCGAGCAGTCCGCCGAGCGCCGCCAGTGCGAGCAGGGTGCCCGCGCCGCCCGGTAGCGCGCCGGTGTGGTGCTCGGCGTAGGCGATGAACAGCACGTTCTGCGCGCCGACCGCCCAGCCGGCGCCGGCCAGCCCGATCAGCAGTAGCACCAGGCCGGGGGAGCGCAGCGGGCCGAGCAGTCCGGCGGAGTGCGCGCGGACCGGGGCGCGCCAGGCCTTGGCCGGTGCGGCGGTGGCCACGATCAGCGCGCCGGCCAGGCCGAGCCCGGCGGCCACCCAGAGTGCGACGACGGGGCTGAACAGTCCGGCGATCCCGGCGACGGCCAGCGGGCCCGCGACGTAGAGGATCTGCTGGGAGGCGGAGTCGAAGGCGTACGCGGTGTCGAGCTGCTCCTCCTCGACGACGTCCGGCCAGAGCGAGCGCAGGCAGGGTTCCAGCGGGGGCATGGCGAGGCCGGCGATCGCGGCGCCGACCGGTGCGGCCAGCGGGGAGGCGGGGGCGAGCGCGAGCAGCGCGTACCCGCCGCCGGCCACCACGGCGGAGAGCAGCAGGACACGGGGCTGGCCGGTGCGGTCGACGATCCGCCCGAGGACCGGCCCGCCGACGGCGGCGGAGATCGCGTACGCGGCGGTGGCCAGTCCGATCCGCCCGTACGGTGCGCCGGCCTCGCGCAGGGCGAGGGCGATCACCAGGGCGGTCATGCCGGCGGGCAGGCGGCCGAGCAGGGTGCCGAGCAGCAGGCGGGTGACGTGCGGGGCACGGAGCAGGGCGAGGTAGCCCATCGGCCTTCCTCTCCGGTGTGGGCAGGCGGGGGCGGGGACGTTGTCAAGGTTATACGTATAACCAATCGACGGTCAATCGGACCGGTGCGATGCGCTGATGGGGCGTCAGCTTCGTTCGTGTCCGGATGTCGTCGCTGGAGCCCGGGGATCGAAGGTCATCTCAAACAACAACTTTGAACATCTCAAACCTTTACTGCTAACGTGTCGGCCATGACCACCTCGGACGCACTGCGGATGCACGGCCCGGGCTCGCAGCCCGCCGCCGCCCGCCCCTGCGTTCCGACCGGTGCTGTGGACAGCCCGCGCCGTTGTCGCGCCCTCGGCCGTACCGCCCTGAGCTGTACCGGGGCGGCACGCCCCTGACCGGGGGCCCGACCCTCCCCGTCCGGCCCCGCGTCGTGCCGCCCGCTCCGCCCCACACCCCACCGTTCAGCCCCGCCCTCCCCCGGAGACGCACCCCCATGTCCACAGCGCCCGAGGCGACCTCGTCGCCGTCCGTGCTCGCCCGTATCCGCAAGACACCGTTCTGGGTGCAGATCGTCGCCGGCCTGGTGCTCGGCGTCGGCCTCGGCTACCTGGCCCGGTCCGCCGACATCTCCTGGCTGGCCACCACCCTGGAGACCATCGGCAAGACCTTCGTCCAGCTGCTCAAGCTGGCCGTCCCGCCGCTGGTGTTCACCGCGATCGTGGTGAGCGTCGCCAACCTGCGCAATGTGACCAACGCGGCCCGGCTGGCCACCCGTACGCTGCTCTGGTTCATGATCACCTCGCTGATCGCGGTCGGCATCGGCCTGGGCCTCGGCCTGCTCACCAACCCCGGCCGGGGCACCGACCTCAAGACCGACGGCCTCAAGGCGCTCGACTCCAAGGGCACCTGGGTCGACTTCCTGACCGGGATCTTCCCGACCAACGTCGTCGACGCCTTCGCCAAGGTGAACGTGCTGCAGATCGTCTTCCTGGCGGTCGTGGTCGGTGCGGCGATCATCAAGCTCGGCGCGAAGGCCGAGCCGGTCCTCAAGCTCAGCGAGTCCGTCCTGGAGCTGACCCAGACCGCGCTGTGGTGGGTCATCCGGCTCTCCCCGCTCGGCACCCTCGGCCTGATCGGCAAGTCGGTGGCCAAGTACGGCTGGGACCTGCTCAAGCCCTTCGCCACGCTGACCCTCGACATCTACGTCGGCTGCGCGCTGGTCCTGTTCGTCGTCTACTCGCTGCTGCTGCGCTTCGCCGCGGGCCTCAACCCGCTGCACTTCTTCAAGGGCGCCTGGCCCGCGATCCAGCTGGCCTTCGTCTCGCGCTCCTCGGTCGGCACCCTGCCGGTCACCCGCCGCGTCACCGAGCGCCTCGGCGTCCCGAGCGAGTACGCGTCGTTCTCGGTCCCGTTCGGCGCCACCACCAAGATGGACGGCTGCGCCGCGATCTACCCGGCGATCGCCGCGATCTTCGTCGCCCAGGTCTACAACATCGAGCTCGGCATCAAGGACTACGTCCTGATCGCCTTCGTCTCGGTGGTCGGCTCCGCCGCCACCGCGGGCCTCACCGGTGCGATCGTCATGCTGACGCTGACCCTGTCCACCCTGGGCCTGCCGCTGGAGGGCGTGGGCCTGCTGCTCGCCATCGACCCGATCCTGGACATGATGCGCACCGCGACCAATGTCGCCGGCCAGGCGCTGGTGCCGATCGTGGTCGCCGCCCGGGAGAAGATCCTGGACGTCGAGGCGTACAACAACCCCTCGGGCGACCTCTACGACACGGACGCCCCGGTGTCTGCCGCCCCGGCCGCCCCGGCCGCCGCGACGGCGGCCTGAGCCCCGGCGTGGTCTGAGCCCCGGCGTGGTCTGCGGCGCGGCCTGATCCTCGGCGCGGCCCGGCGCCGGGAGGACCAGGCGGGCCCGGTGCGACGGAAGGGCCCTCCCCCGGTGACGGGGGAGGGCCCTTCCGCGTGTGTGCGGGCCGTTCGGGCCCGGCACGAAAGGCAGGGGGCCCACCGGACGGGCGGGCCCCCTTGGGTACTGCTCTTGTGCTCATCGTGGCGGCTGTCGGGAGCCGCCGGTGGACCCGTCGGGGTCCCGAGCGATCAGATCATCAGAGGATCGTCAGACGGCGGTGACGTTCTCCGCCTGCGGGCCCTTCGGGCCCTGGGTGACGTCGAAGGTGACCGCCTGGTTCTCCTCCAGCGAACGGAAGCCGTTCGCGTTGATGGCGGAGTAGTGAACGAAGACGTCCGGGCCGCCGCCCTCCTGGGCGATGAAGCCGAAGCCCTTCTCAGCGTTGAACCACTTGACGGTTCCCGTGGCCATGCCGTTCTCCTTGCGATGCGTGTCGGGGGCCACACCGTGTGACGCCCGGTCCGCTGCGCTGATCGCCCTGCCTCCGGATGAGTCCGAAGTTTTTCGATATTGCTGAAAAACTACAAAAAGCCTGCGGTTACATGCTCCGCAGGCTTCAAGTACTGCAAGGGGAATCAAACTGCAACTGAGGGCAACGCTAGCATGCGGCAGCTGTGACGACCAGAGGTCACTTGAGGCGCCCACAGTGCGTGTCGGAAGGGCGGAAGCGGGCACCCGAGGGCGGGTTGGAAGCCCGTGAGGGCGTGTCGGGTGGCCGGTGCCGGCGGCCGTGAACGGCGGGCATACGCTGCGGGGAGGCGCACGAACAGCAAGGGAGCGGCGCAGTGGCAGCACCGGACGCACAAACACCGGACGCGCGAACGCGGGAGCCCCAGAACACCCCGGGCGGGGAGGACACCCCGGTCAGGCCCAGGGTCGGCCATATTCAGTTCCTGAACTGCGTCCCCCTCTACTGGGGGCTCGCCAGGACCGGCAATCTGCTCGATCTCGACCTCACCAAGGACACCCCGGAGAAGCTGAGCGACCAGCTCGTCGGCGGCTCCCTCGACATCGGTCCGATCACCTGCGTGGAGTACCTGCGCAACGCCGACGACCTGCTGGTCCTGCCCGACATCGCGGTCGGCAGCGACGGCCCGGTGATGTCCTGCCTGATCGTGAGCAAGGTGCCGCTGGCCGAGCTCGACGGCCGCCGGGTCGCCCTCGGTTCCACCAGCCGCACCTCCGTCCGGCTCGCCCGGCTGCTCCTGGAGGAGCGCGAGGGTGTGCAGCCGGAGTACTTCAGCTGCCCGCCCGACCTCGGCGCGATGCTCGCCGAGGCCGACGCCGCCGTCCTGATCGGCGACCCGGCGCTGCGCGCCTACCTCGGTCAGGCCGCCGACCTCGGGCTGACCGTCCACGACCTCGGCGAGATGTGGAAGGAGTGGACCGGCCTGCCGTTCGTCTTCGCGGTCTGGGCCGTCCGCCGCGAGTTCGCCCAGCGGTGCCCGGAGCTCACCGCCGCCGTCCACCGGGCCTTCCTGGAGTCCCGCGACCTGTCCCTGGTGGAGGCCGCCAAGGTCGCCGAGCAGGCCGCCCGGTGGGAGACCTTCGGGGCGGACGTGCTGGAGCGGTACTTCAGCGAGGCCCTGGACTTCTCGCTCGGGGAACGGCAGCTGTCCGGCGTCGCCGAGTTCGCCCGGCGGGTCGCGCACGACAGCGGCTTCGCGCCGGACGTGGCGGTGCGGCTGCTGGAGCCGGCGGCGTTGCCGCTGTAGGCGGCTGCGGGCGGCGGCTGGTGAGGCCGCGGGGTTGCCGTCCGGGGTGGTGGCCGGACGTGCTGTCGCGGTCGGGCGGGGTTGCCGTCGGGGTGGTGGCCGCGGTCGGGGCTACTGGTCCGGCGTGGTGGCCGGACGTGCTGTCGCGGTCGGACAGGGGCCGGGTCGGCCTCCGCCGGACGACCGGTTCGGGTGAACGCTCGCCGAGCGGGTGGGGTGATCCCGTTCGGCTGATCCTTCCCGGGTGTGTCGGACCGGGTCGGCCCGGTACGGTCTGCTCCCGGGGCGCGTCCGGCGGGTGGCCCGCGGGAGCACCCCGGGAGCGGCGCACGCGGCCGGGCACCCGCCCGGGGCCGCGCGTGCGCGTGCGAGGGGAGCGTGCGGGGCATGCGGGCACTGGGGCCGGACGATCCGCGCCAGGTGGGCGCCTACCGGCTGCTGCGGCGGCTCGGTTCGGGCGGGATGGGCCGGGTCTACCTCGGCCGGACGGCCGGCGGGCGCACCGTCGCGGTGAAGGTGGTGCGCGCGGAGCTGGCGGACGACCCCGAGTTCCGCGCCCGGTTCCGGCAGGAGGTGACCGCCGCCCGACGGGTCGGCGGCGCCTGGACGGCGCCCGTGCTGGACGCCGACACCGAGGGCGAGCAGCCCTGGGTGGCCACCGGCTACGTGGCCGGTCCGGCGCTCACCGCCGCCGTCCGGACGTACGGGCCGCTGCCCGAAGCGGCCGTCCGCGGCCTCGGCGTCGGGCTGGCCGGGGCGCTCGACCACGTGCACGGGCTCGGCCTGGTGCACCGCGACGTCAAGCCCTCCAACGTGCTGCTGACCCTGGACGGGCCGCGGCTGATCGACTTCGGCATCGCCCGGGCGCTGGACGCGACCGCCGGACTCACCCGTTCGGGTTATGTCGTCGGCTCGCCGGGCTTCATGTCACCCGAGCAGGCGAACGGGCAGCCGGTCGGCCCGGCCGGGGACGTCTTCTCGCTCGGCGCCGTGCTGGCCTTCGCCGCCGCCGGCGTCCACCCCTTCGGAGAGGGGGTGAGCGCCGCCGTCCTGCTCTACCGGGTGCTGCACGAGGAGCCGGACGTGGCCGGGCTGCCGGACGCACTGCGGGCGGTCGTCCTCGACTGCCTGGCCAAGGACCCGGCCGCCCGGCCCACCCCGCGGCAGCTCGGCGCCCGGCTGGACCCGGACGGCGTGGGGGCCGCCCGGTTGTGGGGCTTCCTGCCGCCGGCACTGGCGGCCGGGGTGGGGCGCAGCGCGGTGGAGCTGCTGGACCTGGAGGACGAACCGGCGGGCAGTGGGGCCGCTGGCGCCGGGGCCGCTGGCGCCGGGGCTGAGGGTGCGGGAGCTGCGGGTTTCGGGCGGGCTGGCGCGGGGGCTGCGGGGATCGGGCGTGCCGGCGCCGGGGCAGCGGGGGTCGGGGCTGAGGAGGGCGTGGGCCGGGACGGCACCGAAGCGGTGCGGACTCCCACCCTGCCCCCGTGTTCCTACCCGCCCGGCGGGTTCGGGCAGACCGCGACGCCCGGCCCGTCGTGGTGGCGGCGGCGGCCCGGCCTCGGGACGGTGGCGGTGCTGACGGCCGCGGTGCTCGGGGGCGTGGGGTACGGGCTGTACGCGTCTCTGCACCGCGAGGACCCGGGGGCGTCGGGGCCGGCCCGGCCGACCGGCTCCGGGCCACTGGCGGTTCCGTCCGTCGACCCGAGCGACGCCATCGTGCCGCCCGGGAGCCTGGTGCCGGCCGGCCCGTCCCCTTCCGCGTCCGCCTCCGGGGCCGCCTCCTCTTCCGGCTCGGCTTCGGCGCCGGTGACGGGCGGGCCGAACGCGGTGCCGGCGGCGTTCCTGGGCACCTGGAGCGGGGACATGGTCACCGACAAGGGGCTGCCCGGCGGCACCACCACGCTCACCATCCGTCCCGGGGCGATCGGCCAGGAGAACACCACCAGCCGCAACGCCCTCTCCGGGCTGATCCCGCTCAGCTGCGACGGCGCCTGGACCCTCACGTCCGTCTCCGACACGAAGCTGGTGTTCCAGTCCCGCCTCGTCCACTCCTCGATCCCCGGGGCCTGCACCGCCGGGGCCAACGCGGAGACGCTCACCCTGCAGGCCGACGGGACGATCCGGTTCAGCTCCGCCGATCCGCCGGGCGGGAACCCGGTCGGGACGATGCACAAGGTCAACGGGGCGGTGGGCTGAGGACGCCCGAAAGGCCTGGCGTAGGCTGGTTCGGCCGTACCCCAGTAGCACTTGAGAGAGAGAAGGCCGCCAGGTGACCGAGCTCGCAGCGACCACCCTCGATGCGTCCAGCACCGACCTGCAGGCCGTGCTCGACCGGGCCGCCGCCGGCGGCCGGATCACTCCGGAGGAGGCGCTGGAGCTCTACCGCTCGGCGCCGCTGCACGCGCTCGGCTCGGCCGCCGACGCGGTGCGCCGCCGTCGCTACGCCGGTACCGAGCACATCGCGACGTACATCATCGAGCGGAACATCAACTACACGAACGTCTGCGTGACGGCGTGCAAGTTCTGCGCCTTCTACGTGCCGCCGAAGAGCGACAAGGGCTGGTCGCGCGAACTCGACGAGATCCTGCGCCGCTGCGCCGAGACGGTCGAGCTGGGCGGCACCCAGATCATGTTCCAGGGCGGCCACCACCCGGACTACGGGGTGGAGTACTACGAGCGCGCGTTCTCGGCGATCAAGGCCGAGTTCCCGCAGCTGGTGATCCACTCGCTGGGTGCCTCCGAGGTCGAGCACATGTCGCGGATCTCCGGCGTCTCCGTCGAGGAGGCGATCACCCGGATCCACAAGGCGGGCCTGGACTCCTTCGCCGGCGCCGGCGCCGAGCTGCTGCCGGAGCGCCCGCGCAAGGCGATCGCCCCGCTGAAGGAGTCCGGCGAGCGCTGGCTGGAGATCATGGAGATCGCGCACGGCCTCGGCGTGGAGTCCACCTCCACCATGCTGATGGGCACCGGCGAGACCAACGCCGAGCGGATCGAGCACCTGCGGATGATCCGGGACGTCCAGGACCGCACCGGCGGCTTCCGGGCCTTCATCCCGTACACCTACCAGCCGCAGAACAACCACCTGAAGGGCTCGACCCAGGCCACCGTCTTCGAGTACCTGCGGATGATCGCCATCGCCCGCCTGTTCCTCGACAACGTCGCCCACATCCAGGGCTCCTGGCTCACCACCGGCAAGGAGGCGGGCCAGCTGTCGCTGCACTACGGCGCGGACGACCTCGGCTCCGTCATGCTGGAGGAGAACGTCGTCTCGGCGGCCGGTGCCAAGCACCGCTCCAACCTCACCGAGCTGATCCACCTGATCCGGGCCGCCGACCGCGTCCCGGCGCAGCGCTCGACCACGTACGAGCACCTGCGGGTGCTGGACGACCCGGCCAACGACCCCGTCGACCCGCGGGTCGCCTCGCACATCGCCTCCACGGCGATCGAGGGCGGCACGGCGCACCCCGAGCTGAAGATCCTCGACAACGGCTGAGGCCGCCTCCCCCTGCCCCGAGACGTGTTGACCCTGCACCGGGCTGCGTACATGCTGCCCGACCCGGCCGATCCCACCGCCCCCTCCATCGCGGACGGGGCGGTGGTGGTGCGCGGCGAGCGGGTCGAGGCGGTCGGGCCGTACGGGGAGACGGCGGCGGCCCACCCCGGCGCGCGGGTGCGCGACTGGGGTTCCGCGGTGCTCGTGCCCGGGCTGTGCAATCCGTACGGACACTGGCTGCTGGAACGCGCGTACCACCCGGACCCGCGCGAGGAGATCGGTGCCGAGCCGGTGGCGGACGGGCTGGCCGGCCCCACGGACGAGGCGCGGTGCGGGGCGAGCGCGCGGCGCGGGCTGCAGCGGATGCTCGGATTCGGGGTGACGGCGGTGGCCGGTCCCTTCGAGCGGGCCTCGGTGCGGACGGCGGTGGCGCGCTCCGGGCTGGCGGGAGTGACGGGGACCCCCGACCTTGCGGGGCCGTTGGACCCGCTGGCGGTGCTGCCGTTCGCGGCGGCCGTGCACGGGCGGGTGGCGGCCGGCGGGCGGGCGGACTTCGCGGTGTTCGCGCTGGCTGCGGGCGGTGCGGGCGGTGGCGGTTCGGACGCAGGTGCGGGCGCGGGCGGTGGCGGTTCGGGCCAGGACGCGGGCGCGGGCATGGGGGAGGGGCGCGTCGAGCCGGTGGTGGGCGGGTGCCTGGCCACGGTGCTGGGTGGGCGGTTGGTGTACCGGCGGCGCTGAGCCGGGCCCGGTGGTGTCGGGCGGGGTGTCCGGCTGGCCGGCGGTGGTGCCCGGCCGGCCTCCGGGGGTTTCCGGTGTGACGTACTCGTCAGTAGTCGGATTCCCTTGTGGCGCACCGGACTTCCTTCGTGTGCACCCGAACTCCGGCCTCGGCGGCGGTAGGTGATTGCCCCTTCGTCGTGACCTGAGGGCCCGCCAGCGGATACGATCCCGGACAGCTCACTCCGTACCCTCACCACACCACCGTCCGTGTTCCCCGCGGACGGCGGGGCCACGTCCCCCGGCCCCGAAGGCAAGCCAGGACAGGAACCATGCGAACCGCGACCGTCTCCCCGCCGCGCGTCCCGCGGTTGGGCCGTGGTTGGTACCTCGCCGCCGTGCTCAGCGCCGTGCTGGCCGTCGGCATGTGCCTGCTCGGTTGGCGCCAGGCCGACCAGGCCGACCGGATCGAGGCGCACCCGGTGAGAGTCGAGGGCGTCGTCACCCAGCTGCCGACCGGCGGCGGCACCTACAGCGCCGTCAGCTACCGGGTCGACGGACAGTCGCACACCGCGGCCGCGCTGCCGCTCGCGGACGGCACCAAGCTCGGCGACGCGGTCTGCCTGGAGCACGCCGCCGACGACCCGGGCGCGGTGCGGATCTGCGGGGACACCTACCCGCAGCCGGTCGGCGTGGGGCTGGCCCGGTTCAGCGTGCCGGTCGCCGTGGTGCTGTTCGTGATCTGCGTGCTGCGCATCCGCCGGCACCGGAAGGCCGTCGCGGTCCGCGCCGGGCAGGGCCGGCTGGCCGCCAACCTCGCGCTGGCGACGGAGGCGCTGGCCGACGGGATGCCCGCGATCACCCAGGGCAAGCGCTCCCGCCGGAAGCGGCGCGCGGGCGGGCGGCGCGCGCAGCACTGACGGGGGCGTTCCCCTGGTGGCCGGAGGCCGGGGCGCGCGGCGGGGAGCACGGTGGTGGTCCGCCGGCCGGCGCCGGACGGTCGGCTGCCGGTCCCTCTGGTGTGCCCCGTGGGTCGGGGTGTCCGGGCGAGGGTGAACAATGGGGGCGTGACCCGAGCCTCTCTGGACAAGCAGCCGCACGAAGTCGCCGCCATGTTCGACGACGTCGCGGCCAAGTACGACCGCACCAACGACGTGCTCTCCCTCGGCCAGGCCCGCGCCTGGCGCCGGGCGGTGGCCGAGGCGGTGGACGCCGGACCGGGGGACCTCGTGCTCGACCTCGGGGCCGGCACCGGCACCTCCTCGCTGCCCTTCGCCGAGGCCGGAGCCAAGGTCGTCCCCTGCGACTTCTCGGTCGGGATGCTCACCGAGGGCAAGGCGCGCCACCCCGAGCTGCCGCTCACCGCCGGGGACGCCACCCGGCTGCCGTTCGCGGACGACACCTTCGACTCGGTGACGATCTCCTTCGCGCTGCGCAACGTCCAGGACACCGAGGCGGGGCTGCGCGAGATGCTGCGGGTCACCAAGCCCGGCGGCAAGCTGGTGATCTGCGAGTTCTCCACGCCGACCTGGACGCCCTTCCGGACGGTCTACACCGAGTACCTGATGCGCGCGCTGCCGCCGGTCGCCACGGCCGTCAGCAGCAACCCGGAGGCGTACGTCTACCTCGCCGAGTCCATCCGCGCCTGGCCGGACCAGCCGGGGCTGTCGGCCAAGCTGCAGGAGAGCGGCTGGTCGAAGGTCGCCTGGCGGAACCTGACCGGCGGGATCGTCGCCCTGCACCGGGCGTACAAGCTCGCGTAGCGGGGCCGGCGGCCGGGCGGGGCCCGGGACGTGGTGTGGTGGGGGCGCGGGAGCTTCCGGCGGCGTGAGCGGAACTAGACTGCCGGAGACGAAAGCCGCCGTCCCCCGCCGCAGCTCCAGGAGTGTGTCCACGTGTCCGAGACCGCAGCCGATCTGACGAAGCCGGACAGCCCCGTGGAGAGCACGGCCGACGTCATCGTCGTCGGCGCGGGCCCGGCCGGCTCCACCACGGCGTACTACCTGGCCCAGGCCGGGCTGGACGTGCTGCTGCTGGAGAAGACGGCCTTCCCGCGCGAGAAGGTCTGCGGCGACGGGCTGACCCCGCGCGCCACCAAGCAGCTGGTCGACATGGGCATCGACGTCTCCACCGATAACGGCTGGCTGCACAACAAGGGCCTGCGCATCATCGGTGGCGGCGTCCGGCTGGAGCTGGACTGGCCCGAGCTGTCCTCCTTCCCCGACTACGGCCTGGTCCGCAAGCGCGCCGACTTCGACGAGCTGCTGGCCCGTCAGGCCGAGAAGGCCGGCGCCCGGCTCTACGAGCGCTGCAACGTGAGCGGGCCGGTGCTGGACGACCGCACCGGACGGATCGTCGGTGTCACGGCGAAGCTGGGCGAGGAGAAGCGGGCGGTCACCTTCCGCGCCCCGCTGGTGGTCGCCGCCGACGGCAACTCGACCCGGCTCTCGCTCGCCATGGGCCTGCACCGGCGCGAGGACCGTCCGATGGGCGTCGCCTACCGCACCTACTTCACCTCGCCGCGCCACGACGACGACTACCTGGAGTCCTGGCTGGAGCTGTGGGACACCCGCGGCGGTCAGCGCAAGCTGCTGCCCGGCTACGGGTGGGTCTTCGGCATGGGCGACGGCACCTCCAACGTCGGCCTCGGCATTCTCAACTCCTCGCCGGCGTTCGGCGAGCTGGACTGGCGCGAGGTCCTCAAGGCCTGGTGCGCCGGCATGCCGGAGGAGTGGGGCTACACGCCCGACCACATGACCGAGCCGATCCGCGGCGCCGCCCTGCCGATGGCCTTCAACCGCCAGCCCCACTACACCCGCGGGCTGCTGCTCGTCGGTGACGCGGGCGGCATGGTCAACCCGTTCAACGGCGAGGGCATCGCCTACGCGATGGAATCCGGCCAGATCGCCGCCGGGGTCATCGTGCAGGCCCTCGCCCGGGTCACCGACGGCGGACGCGAGCGCGCCCTCCAGGCCTACCCGCGCATCCTCAAGGACGTGTACGGCGGGTACTACACGCTGGGCCGCGCCTTCGTGAAGCTCATCGGCAACCCGAAGGTGATGCAGATCGCCGCCCAGCGCGGACTCACCCACCCGATGCTGATGCGCTTCACCCTCAAGCTGCTCGCCAACCTGACCGATCCGCAGGGCGGCGACGCGATGGACCGCGTCATCAACGGGCTCGCCCGGGTCGCGCCGAACGCCTGACCCCGGTCGGGGGCGGGGACCGGGGGCGGAGCGGCGGCGGCGGTCGGGCGTCCGGCGGTCTGGGGTCCGGCGGTCGGGTCCGTTTCGTCCGGCCCGGCTGCTTCGTCGGCGCCGCTGCTTCGTCGGTCCGGTGCTCGTCTGCCCGGCTGCTCGTCGGTCCGGTCGGTTGTCGGTCCGGTCGGTTGTCGGTCCGGCCGGTCGTCGGTTCGGACCGGCCGGACGGTCCGCGAGTCGCCCGCCGATGCGTTACCAGTAGGTGTGCGTCGGCCTGCTGTCGGTGATCCGGTGCGTCAGCTCGGCTCCGCCGCCGTCTCCGGCGGCCCGTCGACCGGGCGCCGGGAGGCGGCGGACCGCTGTTCGACGTAGGCCAGGCGGTCGGCGAAGACCCGGGCCGCGTCGGGGGTGAGGGTCCGCAGGGCGACGAGGGCGGAGAAGACGACGTCGCAGAGCTCGTGCTGGACGTCCTCCCAGGTGTGGGTGACGCCCTTGCGCGGGTTCTGGCCGGTAGCGCCGATCACCGCCGCACTGACCTCGCCGACCTCCTCGGACAGTTTGAGGATCCGCAGCAGGCGCTCCTCCTGGGGCGACTGCGTGCCCTCCTCGTCCAGCCAAGCGACCAGGTGGTCGACGCTCTCCCAGATGCGGCTGTCCATGCGGGCCTGCTCCCATGCGGTGTCGGTGGTGCTGCCACCGTACGGGAGCGGCGCGCGGGTGGCCGACGGGGTGGCGGCCCGTGGGCTCAGCGGGTGCTGATCTTCACGTGCCGGATGTTCACCGGAAGGGTGGGGAAGCCGTCGCCCGGGTTGTTCTGGTCGTCCTCGCCGCCGGCGGCGATCTTCTGCAGGACGTCCAGACCGGCCGTGACGCGGCCGAAGGGGGTGTAGGCGGGGGAGAGCTTGGTGTCCTTCCAGACGAAGAAGAACTGGCTGCCGTTGGTGTTCGGGCCGGCGTTGGCCATGGCCACGGTGCCGGCCGGGTAGGTGGCGCCGGTGAGGTTCTCGTCCGGGAAGGAGTAGCCGGGGCCGCCGCTGCCCGTCCCGGTCGGGTCGCCGCACTGCAGGACGTAGATCCGCTGGGTGGTGAGGCGGTGGCAGTGGCTGCGGTCGAAGTAGTCGTGCTCCGCGAGGAACCGGAACGAGAAGGTGGTGCACGGTGCCTTGTCGGTCAGCGCCTCGAAGGTGATCGCGCCCTGGCTCGTCCGCAGTGTCGCGCGGTAGGGCTGGGCCGCCTTCTTGGCGTCGAAGACCGGGATGCCCTTGAAGTTGTCGGCCGGGACGGCCGGCGTGTAGGTGCAGCCGGCGGGCGCGGCCGCACGGGCGGGGGTGTCCGCGACGGCGGTGCCGGTGCTCGCCACGAGCGGGAGGGCGGTGGCGGCGGCGACCAGCGCCCAGTGGGTGCGCTTCACGTGACGGGCCTTCCGGGGGGTGGTGGACGGCTGGATTGTCATGGAGGCATCATCCACGGCCGGATGGGGATGCGGTAGGGGTGGAGCGGCCGTGGTTCTCCGGGGCGCGGGTGGGTGATGGACGGTCAGGTGGCTCGCGGGGGCGGGGTTCCCGGGCTGTCGGGTGGATCCTGTGGTGCGGATGCCGCCTGAGGTGTGGATGCCGCCTGTGGTGCGGTCGTCGGTGTCAGGGGGTGGCCGGGTCGGTCGGGGCGGACGTGAAGAGCCCGGCGCGGGCGGCCAGGGCGGCGGCGTCGGCGGCCCGTTCGGCGGTGCGGGCGTCGAACGGCTCGCCGGAGACGAACAGGCGGTAGTAGAGCGGGGCGGTGGCGGCCCGGACCACCTCGGCGCCGTCCGTCCCGGCGGGCAACTCGCCGCGGGTGACGGCCCGTTCGGCCACCTCGGCGGCCTGGTGGTGGCGGGCCGCGAAGAAGGCGCGCAGGGCGGCGGCGCCGGCGTCGGAGCGTTGGGCGGCGGAGATCAGCGCGGTGGGCGTGGGGCCCCGTTCCGGGTCGGTGAAGACCGTGCACACCTCCTGGGTGATCAGACGGAGGTCCTGCTGGAGGTCGCCGGTGTCGGGCAGGGGCCAGGGTTGGTCGGCGGAGGCGGTCAGGGCGTCGGCCACCAGGCCGTCGATCCCGCCCCACCGGCGGTAAAGGGTCGCCTTGTGGACGCCGGAGCGGGTGGCGACCGCCTCGACGGTGAGGCCGTCATACCCCTTCTCGGTGACTTCGGCGAGTGTGGCGGCGACCACCTCCGCCCGGACCCGGGCGCTGCGGCCGCCCGGGCGCGGTGTGGGGGTGTGCGGGGACTGTTCGGGCTTGAGTGCAGCGGGCAAAGTCGACTCCAGTCGCATTAAGGCTTGCCGCGGGATGACGGTCGTGCGATGCTCATCGTAATGCGACGGAAGTCGCATTACGAGAGGAGTCTGCGTGACCGCCACCGCTGCCATCCCCGACCCCACCGTGCTCCACCCCCTTGCCGGCCACGACCGGGTCGTCCTGCTGCGACCGCTCGTCACCGACCCGCGCATCGAGGTCGGCGAGTACACCTACTTCGACGACCCCGACGGCGCCACCCGCTTCGAGGAGCGCAACGTCCTCTACGCGTACGGCCCCGAACGGCTTGTGATCGGCAACTACTGTGCCATCGCCACCGGGACGCGCTTCCTGATGGCCGGTGCCGCTCACCCGAGCATCGGCGTCTCCACCTTCCCCTTCACGATGTTCGGCGGCAGCTGGACCGAGCGGACCCTCGACATCGTCACGGGATTGCCCAGCCGGGGCGACACCGTGGTCGGCAACGACGTCTGGTTCGGCTTCGGCGCCACCGTCCTGCCCGGGGTCCGGATCGGCGACGGCGCGATCATCGCGGCCGGTGCGGTGGTCACCGCCGATGTCGAGCCGTACACCATCGTCGGGGGCAACCCCGCCCGCCCGATCCGGCGCCGCTTCGACGAGGCCGACATCGAGCGGCTACTCCGCGCCGCCTGGTGGGACTGGCCGGTCGAGCTCGTCACCGAGCACGTCCGCGTCATCATGGCCGGGACTCCGGCCGAGATCGAGGCGATCGCGGCCGAGAACGGTCTGCTCGGCGCCCGCTGACCGGGGTGGCGGTGCCAGCAGTGCTGGCCGTGCGGGCGGCGCCGGCCATGCCGGCCGCCCAGCCGGTGGAGGGCTGTGGGGCGACGAGCCGGTAGGGGCCGTGCCGACCGTCCGGTGGGCGGAACGGCATTGATCGACTGCGCTCCGGTGCGCGAGGATGGCGCCCCTTCGCTCCATGCTCTGCCCTGTCCACCGCCGGGCCTTCCGCCCGGCTGCTGGGTCCGTCCGACGCCGTACGGTACTCGCGCCCGCCGGTTCCGTTCGCTCGGAGGGATCCTCGTCATGCCTGCCTCCTCACCCGAGGGCTCGCCCTCATCGGGCCTTCGTGATCTTCCGGTGCTGCTCGTGGCGGTGGTGTGGGGGTCGAGCTTCCTCGCCGTCCAACGGGTGGCGGAGCCGGGGACGGTCGTGGCGATGCTCGTGCTGCGTTTCGGGCTGGTGTTGCCGTTGCTCGGAGTGGTGGCCCGGCGGGCCCTGCGGAGCCTGAGCCGTGCCGAGTGGCTCGGCGGTGCCGCCCTCGGGCTGGTGCTCAGCGGGATCTTCCTGCTGGAGACCTACGGTGCCGTGCACACCTCTGCGACCAACGCCGGACTGATCATCAGCCTCGCGATGGTGCTCACCCCGCTCGGCGAGAGCGCCCTCGGCCGGACCGCGCCGCCGAAGGCCTTCCTGGCGGCAGCCGGACTGGCCGTCCTCGGCGTGGCCCTGCTCACCGGCGACGGCGGGCTGCGGCCCCCGTCCTTGGGTGATCTGCTGGTGCTGGGCGCCGCCTTCGTCCGCTCCGCGTACGTCCTCGCGATGGCCCGCACCCGGGCTGTCCGCGACACCGACATGCTCGCCGTGACGTGGGTCCAACTCGCGGTGGCCACAGCGGTGTTCGCCGTCGTCTCCCTGTCGGCGGGCCCTGCGCCCTGGACCGTCGCCCGTTCGTACGGGGTGGACCAGTGGGCCTGGTTGCTGCACCTGTCCTTGTTCTGCACGCTGTTCGCCTTCTTCGTCCAGATGTGGGCGGTGCGGGCCACCTCACCCTCACGAGTGAGCCTGCTGCTCGGCACCGAACCGCTGTGGGCCGCCGTCTTCGGGATCACCGTGGCCGGGAACCGGCTGGGCCCGCTCGCCCTGCTCGGCGGAGCCCTGGTGCTGATCGCGACCGAGTGGGGCCGTCGGACCGCCCCCGCACCGGACCCGGCCGCGCGTGCGCGGGTGGCCGCCGAGGGAGAGGCCGGGGCCGAGGGGCCGACGCGGGAGCCGGCCCCGGCCTGATCGGTCGCCGTGGATCACCGGCGCCACCGCATCGTCCGGCGGGCGTAGTCCAGGGTGACGGCGCCGAGCAGCGGGCCCCAGGCGACCAGGGGCAGGTAGGCGAGCGTCATCACCACACCGGCGATGCCGTGCGGCGAATCCGGCTCCGCCAGGTTGTCGGCCCAGCGGCCGGACAGCGCCCTCAAGCCGAGGGCCGTGAGTATCACCGAGCCCAGCAGGGCGGGGACGATCGCGGCGAGCGGTCGGACCCGGCGGCCGCCGATCAGCGGGATCCAACGGGGGGCCACCAGCCCCCAGGGCCGGACCAGGCCGAGGGTCAGGAAGGCCAGCGTCTCCGCCAGGGCGCTCAGCGCCACGCAGTAGACGGTGCCCCAACCCGGCTGGTGCTCGGCGTACGCCGCGGCCGTCGCTCCCGTGAATCCGAGCGGGACGCCGAAACCGAAGACGATCCGCCACACCCCCGACGGGACGGTGGTGAGGACGGTGGCCTTGGCGGCGACCCGGGCCCACCGCGGGGCGGGCGGGACGTCCGGCGTGGCCGGGACCTCCGGGGCGCCCACCGCGGCCCGGCGGGCGGTGCTGTGGGCATTGATCACGAGCTTCGACATGGTGGTGGACTCCCCTCCGGCCCGGCCCCTCGGCCGGTGCGATGGCTCAAGCGTGCAGGTCCGCCGGGGGTCTTCGGCAGTGCCGATCGGGAGGTTCTCCCTGCTCAACCCACCTGTGAAATATGCCGATCGGCACAGGCGCGAGGTCGAGGCGGCGTCGTAATGTGACGGCAGTCGAAGGGCGGGCGAGTCCACGAGCCGGAAATGAGGAGGGTGGTGACGATGACCCAGTTGCTGTCCGGGGCCGTCCTGGTCCTGGTCCCGCCGGCCTGGGCGGCGCGCGGGCGGTACGGGGCGGCGGCCGTGACCATGGCGCTCGGAGTGGCGTCGGTGGCCCTCACGATCGTCGTCTGGATCCTCGGCCGATGGTCGGAGGGGCAGCGCTGGGCCGGGCTGGTGGGCCTGGTCGAGCTGGCCGTCCTGCTGCTGTCGGTGGTCACCAGCCTGCGGGCCGACCACGGCCCTCGGTGTGCGGCGGCGGTCTGGACGGCGTGCGGAGCGGTCGCCCTCTGGCCGTCCAGGTTCTCCTTCGTCGAGGGGCCGGCGGACGCCCTCACGCTCTTCGGCTTCGGGTCGATGCTCTCCCTGCCCGCCGTGTTGACCGGGCTCTACCTGCGGGGCCTGGACGAGGGACGCAACCTGGCGGTGGCGGAGGCCAGGCGGGCGCAGCGGCTGGAACTGGCCCACGACCTGCACGACTTCGTGGCGCACGATGTCAGCGGCATGGTCGCCCAGGCCCAGGCGGGGGCCTACCTGGCCGGTATCGACCCGGCTTCCGCGGCCGAGATGTTCCAGCGCATAGAGCAGGCCGGGCAGCGGGCGCTGGCCTCGCTGGACCGGACGGTACAGCTGCTGCGCAGCGAGGAGGGCGGTGGCCGCGGCCCGCAGCCGGGGCTCGCCGAACTCGCCGAGGTCGCCGAGCGGTTCACCGCGACGGGTGGTGCCGAGGTCCGGCTGGAGCTGCTGGCGGAGGCGCTGCCGCGGGAGGTGGGGAGCACCGTCCACCGGATCGTGGTCGAGGCCCTGACCAACGTCCGGCGGCACGCTCCGGCCGCGCGGGAGGTCAGGATCCGGGCCCGCCGCAGCGCTGGACGGCTGGAGCTGACGGTGATCAACGACGGTCGGGCGCCGGGCCCGACGGGGAGGCCGCGCCGGGGCGGCGGCAGCGGACTGCCGGGGCTGGCCGCCCGGGTCGAGGCCCTCGGAGGCTCGCTGGAGGCCGGTCCGTACGAGCGGGAGGTCTGGCGGGTGACGGCGGTGCTGCCGTTGGAGCAGGCCGGCGCAGGGCCGGTGGGATCGTAGCGGCCGACGCGGGTCGGCGGCGGGGAGGTATGGGGGATGGGCAGGGACACAGGGCCGGTTCGGATCCTGATCGCGGACGACCAGGCGGAGGTGCGCAGTGCGTTCCGGATGATCCTCGACGCCCAGCCGGACCTCGCGGTGGTGGCGGAGGTGGCTGACGGCGCCGCAGCGGTGGCGGAGGCGAGGAGGCTGCGGCCGGACGTCGTGCTCGCGGACATCCGGATGCCGAGGCTCGACGGTCTGGAGGTCACGCGGCAACTCGCGGGAGAGCACAAGGTGATCGTGGTGACCACCTTCGACCTCGACGAGTACGTGCACACCGCGCTGCGGTACGGGGCGGCCGGGTTCCTGCTGAAGCGGTCGGGTCCGGTGCTGTTGATCGAGGCGGTCAGGGCGGCGGTGGCCGGGGACGCGTTGATCAGCCCGCAGATCACCGTGCGGCTACTGCGGCACATGGCCCTCCCGGGCCGGGAGCCGCAGCCTGGGCCCGGCGCCGGGGCGCCGACCGCGGCGCCGCCGCCGAAGCCGGCGGTGGTCGGGCCGGTGGAGGAACTGACCACGAGAGAAAGGGAGATCGCCGAGTTGGTGGCGGACGGTGCGACCAACGCCCAGATCGGGGCGGGGCTGTTCATCTCACCGGGGACGGTGAAGAACCACCTCGCCAACATCCAGCGCAAGGTCGGGGCCCGTAACCGGGTGGGCGTCGCGGCCTGGGTGTGGGAGCAGGCGGCCGGCAACCGCTGACCGGTCACGGGCCCCGCGCGCGAGACGGGACGGCCCCCGGGTCCATCCCCCGGGTCCTTCCCCAGCACATCCCCGGGTCGCCCCCCGGCCGTCCCCGCGCCGCCCCGGCGGTGCCGCCGTCTCGGAGGCCGGGGCCTCCCGGGGGCCTCGGCCGCAGGAGGCGGAGGCCGACGTGGGCGGAGGGGCTGGAGACCCCCGCCCCACGCTCGCCCCGCGCGCTTGTGAACGAAGGGTCAAGCGAGCGTTCGGCCCCCCGCCACCCCTGCGAGTGAGCCGCTATAACACGTCAACATGACGCCCGGAAATTTGCCCGCGCCGACGCATAGTTGATATAGGAACGCGCCCCTGACCAGCCGCTTCACAAGTAAATGCGACTGGTTGTGATCACTTGACTCCTTTGCGTCGACAAATCTGGGCATGTTCACTTTCGCCACCATTCACATGGTGTCGTAGATCACAAAGATCCCGCTGAACTGCGTGTCGCAGATCACAAGCCGACGGGCATAGGATGCGCTCGTTCCAGGCTTTGTGAACTGCCTCACATGAGGTGGATCCCGGGAACCGGAGGGCGGGTTCACCTGAGCGTGACCCGCCGGTTCCGATCTGCAGTCAAGGACGACTGGACGGAGGGAGCGGGGGCTATGAATGCCTACGCGCCGATCCTCGTACTCGGTGCCATCGCGGCGGCGTTCGCGGTCGGCTCCGTCGTGATGGCCTCACTCACCGGCCCCAAGCGCTACAACCGGGCCAAGTTGGAGGCGTACGAGTGCGGCATCGAGCCGACCCCGCAGCCCGTGGGCGGCGGTCGGTTCCCGATCAAGTACTACCTGACGGCGATGCTCTTCATCGTCTTCGACATCGAGATCGTCTTCCTCTACCCCTGGGCGGTGACCTTCGACGCCCTGGGGATCTTCGGGTTGGTCGAGATGCTGCTCTTCATCGCCACCGTCTTCGTCGCGTACGCCTACGTCTGGCGCCGCGGCGGCCTGGAGTGGGACTGAGCCCCATGGGACCGACCCCCGGAGCGGGACTGAGCGCGGGGTGGCCGCCGCCCTTGTGAACGAGCGGACAAGCCCGAACGGGCCGGACGTACCACAGGACTTGAGGGCATTGAGAGGGATCTGATGGGAATCGAGGAGAAGCTGCCGAGCGGCTTTCTGCTCACGACCGTGGAGACGGCCGCCGGCTGGGTGCGCAAGGCGTCACTCTTCCCGGCCACCTTCGGTCTGGCCTGCTGTGCGATCGAGATGATGACCACCGGCGCCGGCCGCTACGACCTGGCCCGGTTCGGCATGGAGGTCTTCCGGGGCTCCCCCCGGCAGGCCGATCTGATGATCGTGGCGGGGCGGGTGAGCCAGAAGATGGCCCCGGTGCTGCGCCAGGTGTACGACCAGATGCCCAACCCCAAGTGGGTCATCTCGATGGGCGTCTGCGCCTCCTCCGGCGGGATGTTCAACAACTACGCGATCGTGCAGGGCGTCGACCACATCGTCCCGGTGGACATCTACCTGCCCGGCTGTCCGCCCCGTCCGGAGATGCTGATGGACGCCATCCTGAAGCTGCACGACAAGATCCAGCACGAGCCGCTGGGCGTGAACCGGCGCCGGGCCGAGAAGCTCGGCGAGGCGCTCGCCCTCAAGGCCACCCCGATCAGCGAGATGCGGGGGCAGCTGCGATGAGCGAGCGCGGCAAGCGAGTCATCCAGGGGCGCGCGCGGGTCGACGCCACTGCCGAGCGCGGCGAGGTGAGCGCATGAACGACCAGGTACCCGAGACCCGCCGCGAGCAGCCGGTCCGCGAGATCCCGGTCGAGGTGGTCGGCCGTCGGCAGGGCATGTTCGGTGCCCAGGGCAGCGGAGACACCTCCGGCTTCGGCGGCCTGACGGCCCCGGTGGTGCTGCCCGGTCCGAGCGAACGCCCGTACGGCGGCTGGTTCGACGAGGTCGCCGACGAGCTGGAGGGCGCCCTGGAGGAGCAGGGCCTGGACCCGGTCGAGGTGATCGAGAAGACCGTGGTCGACCGCGGCGAGCTCACCTTCCACATCGACCGCGCCCACCTGCTGAAGACCGTGCGGATCCTGCGCGACGACCCGGCGCTGCGCTTCGAGCTGTGCCTGGGCGTGAGCGGCGTGCACTACCCCGGTGACAAGGGCCGCGAGCTGCACGCGGTCTACCACCTGCGGTCGATCACCCACGGCCGGTTGATCCGGCTGGAGGTCACCGCGCCCGACGCCGACCCGCGCATCCCCTCCGTGGTGAGCGTCTACCCGACCAACGACTGGCACGAGCGCGAGGCCTACGACTTCTTCGGTCTGGTCTTCGACGGCCACCCGGCGCTCACCCGGATCATGATGCCGGACGACTGGCTGGGCCACCCGCAGCGCAAGGACTACCCGCTCGGCGGCATCCCCGTCGAGTACAAGGGCGCCCAGATCCCGGCTCCCGACCAGCGGAGGTCGTACAGCTGATGAACACCCAGCACGACGAACAGGCCCAGGAAGCGGACGCCCGCGAGACCACCGAGGGCCGGGTCTTCACCGTCACCGGCGGCGACTGGGGCGAGGTGGTCGAGGCGGTCGGCCGGGCCGACGACGAGCGCATCATCGTCAACATGGGCCCCCAGCACCCGTCCACCCACGGGGTGCTCCGGCTGATCCTGGAGATCGACGGCGAGACGGTGAAGGAGGCCCGCTGCGGCATCGGCTACCTCCACACCGGCATCGAGAAGAACATGGAGTTCCGCAGCTGGGTCCAGGGCACCACCTTCGTGACCCGCATGGACTACCTGACCCCGCTGTTCAACGAGACCGCCTACTGCCTGGCGGTCGAGAAGCTGCTCGGCATCACCGACGACGTCCCGGACCGGGCGAACGTCATCCGGGTGATGATGATGGAGCTCAACCGGATCGCCTCGCACCTGGTCTGCCTGGCCACCGGCGGCATGGAGATCGGCTCCACCACCCTGATGATCTACGGCTTCCGGGACCGCGAGCTGATCCTGGACGTCTTCGAGCTGGTCACCGGCCTGCGCATGAACCACGCGTACGTGCGCCCCGGCGGCCTCGCCCAGGACCTGCCGCCCGGGGCGGTCGACCAGATCCGCGAGGCGGTCAAGGTCTTCCGCTCGCGGATGCACGAGTACGACAAACTCGCCACCGGCAACCCGGTGTTCAAGGCCCGCCTGGTCGACGTCGGCTTCCTGGACCTGCCCGGCTGCCTGGCCCTCGGCGCCACCGGCCCGATCCTGCGCGCCACCGGCCTGCCGCACGACCTGCGCAAGAGCGAGCCGTACTGCGGTTACGAGGACTACGACTTCGAGGTCGCGATCGCGGACAGCGCCGACTCCTACGGCCGCTTCCTGATCCGGCTGGAGGAGATGAAGCAGTCGCTGCGGATCGTCGAGCAGTGCCTGGACCGGCTGCGCCCGGGCCCGGTCATGGTGGCCGACAAGAAGATCGCCTGGCCGGCCCAACTGGCCGTCGGCCCGGACGGGATGGGCAATTCGCTCGACCACATCCGCAAGATCATGGGCACCTCGATGGAGGCCCTGATCCACCACTTCAAGCTGGTCACCGAGGGCTTCCGGGTCCCGGTCGGCCAGGCGTACGCGGCGGTCGAGTCGCCCAAGGGCGAGCTGGGCGTGCACGTGGTCAGCGACGGCGGGACGCGCCCCTACCGGGTCCACTTCCGGGACCCGTCGTTCACCAATCTGCAGACGATGGCGGCGATGTGCGAGGGCGGCCAGGTGGCCGACGTGATCGTCGCGGTGGCCGGGATCGACCCGGTGATGGGAGGCGTGGACCGGTGACCAACGTCGAACTCGGACTGCCGGCGCTGCCGGCCGCACCGTACCCCGAGGAGGTGCACGCCCGGCTGGCCGCCGACGCCGCCGAGCTGATCGCCCGCTACCCGCAGCCCCGTTCGGCGCTGCTGCCGCTGCTGCACCTGGTGCAGGCGGAGGAGGGCTTCGTCAGCCGGACCGGGATCCGGTTCTGCGCCGAGCAGCTGGACCTGACCACCGCCGAGGTCACCGCCGTCGCGACCTTCTACACCATGTACCGGCGCAGTCCGGCCGGGAAGTACCACGTGGGGGTCTGCACCAACACCCTGTGCGCGGTGCTCGGGGGCGACCAGATCTTCGCCGAGCTGCAGGACCACCTGGGCATCCGCAACAACGAGACCACCGAGGACGGCGAGGTCTCGATCGAGCACATCGAGTGCAACGCGGCCTGCGACTACGCGCCCGTGGTGATGGTCAACTGGGAGTTCTTCGACAACCAGACCCCGGAGAGCGCCCGGCAGCTGGTGGACGACCTGCGGGCCGGCCGCGAGGTCCGGCCCACCCGGGGCGCCCGGCTGTGCGGCTTCAAGGAGACCGCCCGGATCCTGGCCGGCTTCCCGGACGAGCGCCCGGGCGCCAACGACGAGTCCGGCGCGGGCGGCGCGCCCTCCCTGGCCGGTCTCCGGCTGGCCCGCGGCGAGGCCCTGCCCGGCACTGCCGGCACCCGGGTCGTCTCACCCCGCAACGAGCCTCCGCGCAATGAGCCTCCGCGCAACGAGCCTCCGCACAACGAGCCCCCGCACAACGAATCCCCCCGCAACGAGCTGCCCCGCACCGACGCGCCCGCCACGGACGCCCCCCGCGACGACCGCACCGACGGCTCCGGCCAGGAAGGGAGCGAGGCGTGATGACCTCCGCCGAGCCGGCCGAGAAGCTGCTCACCCCCGTCCTGTCCGACTCCTGGGACGACAGCCGCCCCTGGACGCTCGACACCTACCGCCGCCACCACGGCTACGAGGGCCTCAAGGCGGCCCTCGCCATGCCGCCGGACGACGTGATCGCCCTGGTCAAGGACGCCGGACTGCGCGGCCGCGGCGGCGCCGGCTTCCCCACCGGGATGAAGTGGCAGTTCATCCCGCAGAACGACGGCAAGCCGCACTACCTGGTGGTCAACGCGGACGAGTCCGAGCCGGGCACCTGCAAGGACATCCCGCTGCTGTTCGCCAACCCGCACTCCCTCATCGAGGGAATGATCATCGCCTCTTACGCGATCCGCTGCGACCACGCCTTCGTCTACCTGCGCGGCGAGGTCGTCCCGGTGCTGCGCCGGCTGCACGCGGCCGTCGCGGAGGCGTACGAGGCGGGCCTGCTGGGCCGGAACATCCTCGGCTCCGGCGTCGACCTCGACATCACCGTGCACGCCGGCGCCGGCGCGTACATCTGCGGCGAGGAGACGGCGCTGCTGGACTCGCTGGAAGGCCGCCGCGGCCAGCCCCGGCTGCGGCCGCCGTTCCCGGCGATCGCCGGCCTCTACGCCTGCCCGACGGTGGTGAACAACGTCGAGTCGATCGCGTCGGTGCCGCCGATCCTGGCCCGCGGCAAGGAGTGGTTCAAGGGCCTGGGCACCGAGAAGTCCCCCGGCTTCACGCTCTACTCGCTCTCCGGCCACGTCACCAACCCCGGCCAGTACGAGGCCCCGCTGGGCATCACCCTGCGCCAGCTGCTCGACCTCAGCGGCGGCATCCGCCCCGGCCACCGGCTGAAGTTCTGGACCCCGGGCGGCTCCTCCACCCCGATGTTCACCGACGAGCACCTCGACGTCCCGCTGGACTACGAGGGCGTCGGCGCGGCCGGCTCGATGCTCGGCACCAAGGCGCTGCAGGTCTTCGACGAGACCACCTGCGTGGTCCGGGCGGTCACCCGCTGGACGGAGTTCTACGCCCACGAGTCCTGCGGCAAGTGCACCCCCTGCCGCGAGGGCACCTACTGGCTGGTCCAGCTGCTCAAGCGGATCGAGGCGGGCGAGGGCGTCGACGGGGACCTGGAGAAGCTCCTCGACATCGCCGACAACATCAACGGCAAGTCCTTCTGCGCGCTGGGGGACGGCGCGGCCAGCCCGATCGTCTCCTCGCTCCAGCACTTCCGGGCCGAGTACGAGCAGCACCTGGCCGAGCGCCGCTGCCCGTTCGACCCGGCCGCCTCCACCGTCTGGGCCGACGGCCCCCGCCCCGGCCACCAGTCCGCCACCGAAAGGGAGGTGCACGCGTGACGATCACAGAGCCAACCGCCTCCACGGGGGAGAAGCCCGCGGTCGAGCTGGTCACGCTCACCATCGACGGCGTCGAAGTGCAGGTCCCCAAGGGGACGTTGGTGATCCGGGCGGCCGAGACCATCGGCACCCAGATCCCGCGCTTCTGCGACCACCCGCTGCTCGACCCGGCCGGCGCCTGCCGGCAGTGCATCGTCGAGATCGAGGGTCAGCGCAAGCCGGTCGCCTCCTGCACCATCCCGGTGGCCGAGGGCATGGTGGTGCGCACCCAGCTCAGCTCGCCGGTGGCGGAGAAGGCGCAGCGCGGCGTGATGGAGCTGCTGCTGATCAACCACCCGCTGGACTGCCCGGTCTGCGACAAGGGCGGCGAGTGCCCGCTGCAGAACCAGGCGATGAGCAGCGGTGCCGCCGACTCCCGCTTCGAGGGCATGAAGCGCACCTACGCGAAGCCGCTGCCGATCAGCACCCAGGTGCTGCTGGACCGCGAGCGCTGCGTGCTGTGCGCGCGCTGCACCCGCTTCTCGCAGCAGATCGCCGGGGACCCGTTCATCGACCTGGTCGAGCGCGGGGCGCTGCAGCAGGTCGGCACCGGCGAGGGGGACGACTTCGAGTCGTACTTCTCCGGGAACACCATCCAGATCTGCCCGGTGGGCGCGCTGACCTCGGCGGCCTACCGGTTCCGCTCGCGCCCCTTCGACCTGGTCTCCTCGCCGAGCGTGTGCGAGCACTGCTCGGCGGGCTGCGCGCAGCGCACCGACCACCGGCGCGGCAAGGTGCTGCGCCGGCTGGCGGGCGACGACCCGGCGGTGAACGAGGAGTGGAACTGCGACAAGGGCCGGTTCGCCTTCCGCTACGCCCAGCAGCGGGACCGGCTGACCACCCCGCTGGTGCGGGTGGACGGCGAGCTGGTGCCGGCCTCCTGGCCGGAGGCGCTGGCGAAGGCCGCCGAGGGGCTGCGCGGCGCCCGGGCCGGCGTGCTGCCCGGTGGCCGGGTCACGGTGGAGGACGCCTACGCCTACGCCAAGTTCGCGCGGGTGGTGCTGGGCACCAACGACGTGGACTTCCGGGCCCGCCCGCACAGCGGCGAGGAGGCGGACTTCCTGGCCGCGGCGGTGGCCGGCCGGGGCGTCGACGTGGACGGCGAGGGCCTGACGTACGAGCGGCTGGAGCAGGCGCCGGCGGTGCTGCTGGCGGGCTTCGAGCCGGAGGAGGAGTCGCCGATCGTCTTCCTGCGGCTGCGCAAGGCGGTCCGCGGGCGGGGCCAGCAGGTGTTCTCGGTGGCCGCGTTCGCCTCCCGGGGGCTGGCCAAGCTGCGCGGTGCGCTGCTGCCGGCCGCGCCGGGCACCGAGGCGGAGTGGTTCGCGGCGCTGGCGGCGGACGAGCCGCTGAGCGACGACGCGGGCCGGGCGGCCGAGCTGCTGCGCACCCCGGGTGCGGCGATCCTGGTGGGCGAGCGGCTGGCCGCCGCCCCGGGCGCGCTGACCGCGGTGCTGCGGCTGGCGCACGCGACCGGTGCCCGGCTGGCCTGGGTGCCGCGCCGGGCGGGTGAGCGCGGGGCCGTGGAGGCTGGCGCGCTGCCGGGCCTGCTGCCCGGCGGGCGCCCGGTGGCCGCCCCCGCGGCGCGGGCCGCGGCGGCCGCGGTGTGGGGTGTGGCGGAGCTGCCGACCCGGCCCGGCCGGGACACCGACCAGATCCTGGCGGCCGCGGCGCAGGGCGAGTTGGACGCGCTGCTGGTCGGCGGCGTCGACCCGGACGACCTGCCGGACCCGGCGCTGGCCGACGAGGCGCTGGCGGCGGTGCCGTTCGTGGTGTCGCTGGAGCTGCGGCCCTCGGCGGTGACGGCGCGCGCGGACGTGGTGCTTCCGGTGGCCGCGGTGGCGGAGAAGGCCGGCACCTTCCTGGACTGGGAGGGCCGGGTGCGGATGTTCGAGTCCGCGCTCAAGCCTGACCAGCAGATGGGGCGTCACCTGCAGTCGGACCTGCGGGTGCTGACCATGCTGGCGGACGCGCTGGGCCACCGGCTGGGCCTGTCCGACGTCCGGGCGGCACGGCTGGAGCTGGACGCCTTCACGCCCTGGGAGGGCGACCGTTCGGCCGACCCCGCGGCGCACCCGGGCGTGCTGCCCCGCCCGGCCACCGGTCAGGCGGTGCTGGCCGGTTGGCGCCAGCTGCTGGACAACGGCACGCTCCAGCAGGGTGATCCGCACCTGGCGGGCACCCGGCACCGGGCGGTGGCCCGGATCTCGGCCGAGACGGCGAAGGAGATCGGCGCGGAGGCGGCGGCCGCGCTGCGGCTGACCGGCCCGGCCGGCTCGCTGACCCTGCCGCTGGAGGTCACCGAATCGATCCCGGACCGCACGGTCTGGATCCCGCTCAACTCCACGCCGGGCGGGGCCCACCGCGCGCTCGGCACCACCGTCGGCCACCTGGTCACGATCGCCGCGGCCGAGGCCGAGCCCGAGCCGGCGGCGCAGGCCCCGGTCGGGGCGGACGCGGGCGAAGGGGAGGACCGATGACTCCGCAGCCGTACGAGACGCTCCACTTCTTCGGCCAGGACCCGTGGTGGCTGGTCCTGCTGAAGGCGGTGTTCTGTTTCGCCTTCCTGGTCCTGACGGTGCTGATCGCGATCGTCTGGGAGCGCAAGGTGGTGGCCTGGATGCAGCTGCGCATCGGGCCGAACCGGCACGGGCCGTGGGGCCTGCTGCAGTCGCTGGCGGACGGCGTGAAGCTGGCGCTGAAGGAAGACCTGGTGGTCAAGGGTTCGGACAAGGCGGTCTACATCCTGGCCCCGATCGTCTGCGCCATCCCGGCCTTCATGGCCTTCGCGGTGATCCCGTTCGGTCCGCCCGGCAACGAGGTCTCGGTCTTCGGGACCCGGACGCCGCTGCAGCTGACGGACTTCCCGGTGGCGCTGCTGTACATCCTGGCGACGGCCTCGGTGGGCATCTACGGCATCGTGCTGGCCGGCTGGTCCTCCGGTTCGACGTACCCGCTGCTGGGCGGGCTGCGTTCGTCCGCGCAGATGATCAGCTACGAGATCGCGATGGGCCTGTCCTTCGCGGCGGTGTTCATCTACTCGGGCTCGATGTCGACCTCGGAGATCGTGGCGCACCAGCAGCCGACCTGGTTCGCGGCGCTGCTTCCGGTCTCGTTCATCGTCTACGTCATCGCGATGGTCGGGGAGACCAACCGGGCGCCGTTCGACCTCCCGGAGGCCGAGGGCGAGCTGGTCGGCGGCTTCAACACCGAGTACTCCTCGCTGAAGTTCGCGATGTTCATGCTGGCCGAGTACGTGAACATGGTGACGGTCTCGGCGGTGGCCTCGACGCTCTTCCTGGGCGGCTGGCGGGCCCCGTGGCCGGTGTCGACCTTCTGGGAGGGCGCCAACCACGGCTGGTGGCCGATGCTGTGGATCACGCTGAAGATCCAGCTGCTGCTGTTCTTCTTCATCTGGCTGCGCGGCACGCTGCCCCGCTTCCGCTACGACCAGTTCATGAAGCTGGGCTGGAAGGTGCTGATCCCGGTCTCGCTGGTGTGGCTGGTGCTGATCGCGAGCGTGCGGGCACTGCGCAACGAGGGCTACGGCTTCGGCGAGGTGGTGCTGTACGTGGGCGCCCCGGTCGGGGCGGTGCTGCTGCTGTTGCTGCTGCGGGACTTCCTGAAGAAGCAGCCGGAGGCCGAGGAGGCCCCGCCGGGCGGTGGCACCTCCCGGCCGAAGGCCGGCGGCGACTTCGACCCGATGGCGGGCGGCTACCCCGTCCCGCCGCTGCCCGGTCAGACGCTCCCGCCGGTGCCGCGCAGGCGCAGCCGCGCCCCGAAGCAACTCCAGGACGCCCTCAACGGGGCCGACCATTCCGAAGGGAGCTGAACCGCGATGTCGTCCGACCAGTCCGACCAGTCCGACCGTACGGACCGGCCCGAGCGGGCCGACCGGCCGTCGATCCTCGGCCCGGCCGCCGGCTTCGGCGTGACCTTCAAGGCCATGTTCAAGAAGCGGCTCACCGAGCAGTACCCGGAGCAGAAGAAGCCCACCGCTCCGCGCTTCCACGGCCGCCACCAGCTGAACCGGCATCCGGACGGCCTGGAGAAGTGCGTCGGCTGCGAGTTGTGCGCGTGGGCGTGCCCGGCCGACGCGATCTACGTGGAGGGCGCGGACAACCGGGACGAGGAGCGCTACTCGCCCGGTGAGCGCTACGGCGCGGTGTACCAGATCAACTACGCCCGCTGCATCCTGTGCGGGCTGTGCATCGAGGCCTGCCCGACCCGCGCGCTGACCATGACCAACGAGTACGAGCTGGCCGACTCCTCCCGGCGGGACCTGATCTTCACCAAGGAACAGCTGCTGGTGGGCCTGTCCGAGGGCATGGTCGACACCCCGCACGCGATCTTCCCGGGCGCCGACGAGGGCGCGTACTACCGGGGCGAGGTCACCGCGGCGGCGCCGGGGACGGTCCAGCAGGAGCGCACCGACCGGGAGAAGGAGGTGCGGCAGTGAACCCGTTGACCCTGGCGGCGACCGGGACGACCTCCACCGGTGAGGCCGTCCAGTTCTGGGTGCTCGCGGTGATCGCGGTCGGCGGCGCGCTCGGCATGCTGCTGATGCGCAAGGCCGTGCACAGCGCGCTCTGCCTGGCGGCCACCATGCTGGCGCTGGCGGTCTGTTACATGGCGCAGGGCGCGGTGTTCCTGGGCGTGGTGCAGATCGTCGTCTACACCGGCGCGATCATGATGCTGTTCCTGTTCGTGGTGATGCTGGTCGGCGTGACCAGCGAGGACTCCCTGAAGGAGCAGCTGAAGGGGCAGCGGTTCGCCGCGGTGCTGTGCGGTCTGGGCTTCGGCGTGCTGCTGGTCGCCGGGATCGCGAACGCGAAGCTGGACCACTTCACCGGGCTGTCCGAGGCGAACGCCGAGGGCAACGTGCCGGGCCTGGC
Organism: Kitasatospora sp. NPDC053308; assembly: GCF_055585785.1. Lineage (NCBI taxonomy): Bacteria > Bacillati > Actinomycetota > Actinomycetes > Kitasatosporales > Streptomycetaceae > Kitasatospora > Kitasatospora sp. NPDC053308. Next base: position 79,649 of record NZ_JBVJJY010000014.1, read on the forward strand.
CCGGCTGATCTTCACCCGGTACGTGTGGGCCTTCGAGGTCACCGGCGCGCTGCTGATCACCGCGGCGATCGGCGCGATGGTGCTGACCCACCGCGAGCACGTGAAGGCGCCGAAGACCCAGCGCGAGCTGGCGGCGCAGCGCGTCAAGGACAACATCCAGGTGCCGCCGCTGCCGGCGCCGGGCGTGTACGCGCGGCACAACGCGGTGGACGTGCCCGCCCTGCTGCCGGACGGCTCGGTCGCCGAGGACTCGGTGATGGCGACGCTGCGCGAGCGCGGCCAGGTCCGGGACGTCAGCCAGGCGATGCTGCGGCGGATGGCGGAGCTGGAGAACAGCACCGCGGACTGGCTGGGCCGTCCGTCCTCGGAGCGGCCGCCGGTGACCGGTCCGCGCAAGTCGCTGGAGCCGGTGCCGCACCACGAGCCGGCCCGGCACGGCGCGGCGAACGGCGAGAACGGCCGGACGGGCGAGGAGGACGCGGAGTGAACCCGGTCAACTACTTGTACCTGTCAGCCCTGTTGTTCACCATCGGCGCCTCCGGGGTGCTGATCCGGCGCAACGCGATCGTGCTGTTCATGTGCGTGGAGCTGATGCTGAACGCCTCGAACCTGGCGCTGGTGACCTTCTCCCGGATGCACGGGACCCTGGACGGCCAGATCATCGCGTTCTTCACCATGGTGGTCGCGGCGGCCGAGGTCGTGGTCGGCCTCGCCATCATCGTCTCCATCTTCCGGACCAGGCACTCCGCTTCGGTCGACGACAGCAACCTGATGAAGCTGTAGGCGGAGGGCCTCGGTGAACTCTCTCATTCCGCTGCTGGTGGCGGCCCCCCTGGCCGGTGCCGCCCTGCTGCTGCTCGGCGGACGCGCGCTGGACCGGTTCGGCCACTGGCTCGCCACCGCCCTCGCGGCGCTCTCGTTCGGCTTCGGCCTGGCGCTCTTCTCGGACATGCTCGGCCGTGACGCCGAGCACCGGGCCGTCACCGAGCACCTGTTCACGTGGGTGCCGGTGAACGCCTTCCAGGCCGACTTCTCCTTCCTGCTCGACCAGCTGTCGATGACCTTCGTCCTGCTGATCACCGGCGTCGGCACGCTGATCCACCTCTACTCGGTCGGCTACATGGCGCACGACGAGCGCCGCCGCCGCTTCTTCGCCTACCTCAACCTGTTCCTGGCCGCCATGCTGCTGCTGGTGGTCGCCGACAACTACCTGCTGCTGTACTTCGGTTGGGAGGGCGTGGGCCTGGCCTCGTACCTGCTGATCGGCTTCTGGCAGCACAAGCCGAGCGCGGCGACGGCGGCGAAGAAGGCGTTCCTCGTCAACCGGGTCGGCGACATCGGCCTGTCCATCGCGATCATGCTGATGTTCGCCGAGTTCGGCTCCTTCGCCTTCGGCCCGGTCTTCGGCGGCGCGCACCAGGCGAGCGAGGGCAAGCTGACGGCGATCGGCCTGATGCTGCTGCTGGCGGCCTGCGGCAAGTCGGCGCAGGTGCCGCTGCAGTCCTGGCTCGGGGACGCCATGGAGGGCCCGACCCCGGTGTCGGCGCTGATCCACGCGGCCACCATGGTGACCGCCGGCGTCTACCTGATCACCCGCTCCTCGGCGATCTTCGACCTGGCGCCGGACGCGCAGACCGCCGTGGTGGTGGTCGGCGCGGTCACGCTGCTGTTCGGTGCGGTCGTCGGTTGCGCCAAGGACGACATCAAGAAGGCGCTGGCCGGCTCGACCATGTCGCAGATCGGCTACATGGTGCTGGCGGCCGGGCTCGGCCCGATCGGCTACGCCTTCGCGATCATGCACCTGGTGACCCACGGCTTCTTCAAGGCCGGGCTGTTCCTGGGCGCCGGATCGGTCATGCACGGCATGGACGACGAGGTGAACATGCGGCACTACGGCGGCCTGCGGACGTACATGCCGGTCACCTTCGTCACCTTCGGCCTCGGCTACCTGGCGATCATCGGCTTCCCGGGCCTGTCCGGGTTCTTCTCCAAGGACAAGATCATCGAGGCGGCCTTCGCCAAGGGCGGCACCGAGGGCTGGATCCTCGGCCTGTGCGCCCTGGTCGGCGCCGCCGTCACCGCGTTCTACATGACCCGGGTGATGGTGCTGACCTTCTTCGGCGAGAAGCGCTGGCAGCCGGACGCTCAGGGCAACGCGCCGCACCCGCACGAGTCGCCGAAGACCATGACGGTCCCGATGGTCCTGCTGGCCTTCGGCTCGGTCTTCGCGGGCGGGCTGTTCGCCTTCAACGACTCCTTCCTGACGTGGCTGGAGCCGGTCACCGGGCACGAGGAGGGCAGCTCCCCGCTGGCCCCGCTGACCGTCACCCTGCTGACCACGGCCTGCATGCTGGCCGGCGTCGGCCTCGCGTACCTGATGTACGGCCGCGCCCCCGTCCCGGTGGTGCCGCCGGTGGGCTCCCCGCTCACCCGGGCCGCCCGCCGCGACCTGCTGCAGGACGACTTCAACCACGCGGTGCTGGTGCGGCCCGGCTCGGCGCTCGCCGCGACGCTGGTCTACTTCGACAGCCGCGGCCTGGACGGCTTCGTCAACGGCCTGGCCGCCACGATCGGCGGACTGTCCGGCCGGCTGCGGCGGGTCCAGAACGGCTTCGTCCGCTCGTACGCGCTCTCCATGTTCGGCGGCACGCTGGTGCTGGTCGCCACGACTCTCCTGATGAGGTCCGTGTGATGAAGAGGGATTCCGCAACTCGCGGGGGAGGTCGAGGATGAGCGCCCTCCTGTCCGCCACCTGCGCCGTCCCGGCGGCCGGCGCGGTGCTGACCGCCGCCCTGCCGGCCGGGTCGACCGAGTCCCGGCGCAGGACCACCAAGGTCGTCGCCCTGGGCGTCTCGGCCGTCACCCTGGTGCTGGCCGCCCTGGTCGCCACCCGGTTCGACCCGCACGGTGACCGCTACCAGCTGACCGAGTCGTACAGCTGGATCCGCTCCTTCGGCATCACCTTCTCCCTCGGCGTGGACGGCATCGGTGCCGTCCTCGCCCTGCTCACCGCCGTCCTGGTGCCGGTGGTGATGCTCGCCTCCTGGCACGACGCCGACCCGGCGCCGGCCGGGCCCGACGGCAGCTTCGAGAACCGCCGCCGCACCCAGGCCTTCTTCGCCCTGATCCTGGCGGTGGAGGCGATGGTGGTGGTCTCCTTCTACGCCACCGACGTCTTCGTGTTCTACGTCTTCTTCGAAGCCATGCTGATCCCGATGTACTTCCTGATCGGCGGCTTCGGCGACCGGGCCGGCGGGCCGGAGGCGGCGCGCCAGCGCTCCTACGCGGCCGTGAAGTTCCTGCTCTACAACCTGCTCGGCGGCCTGGTGATGCTGGCCGCCGTGATCGGCCTGTACGTGATCGCGCAGGACCAGGGCTTCGGCACCTTCGACCTGCCGACCCTCACCACCGCGATCGCCGACGGCCGGCTGCAGCTGAGCGGCACCGCCGAGAAGGCGCTGTTCCTGGGCTTCTTCTTCGCCTTCGCGGTGAAGGCCCCGCTGTGGCCGCTGCACACCTGGCTGCCGAACGCGATGGGCGAGGCCACCGCCGGCACCGCGGTGCTGATCACCGCGGTGGTGGACAAGGTCGGCACCTTCGCGATGCTGCGCTTCTGCCTCGGGCTGTTCCCACACGCATCGAAGACCTTCGCCCCGGCGATCCTGGTCCTCTCGCTGGTCGGGATCGTCTACGGCGCGCTGCTGGCGGTCGGCCAGAAGGACATCAAGCGGCTGGTCGCCTACGCCTCGATCTCGCACTTCGGCTTCATCATCATGGGCGTCTTCGCCCTGACCAGCCAGGGCCAGAGCGGTGCGACCCTCTACATGGTCAACCACGGGCTGTCCACGGCCGCGTGGATGCTGGTGGCCGGCTTCCTGATCTCCCGCCGCGGTTCGCGGCTGATCGCCGACTACGGCGGGGTGCAGAAGGTCGCGCCGGTGCTCGCCGGGACCTTCCTGATCGGCAGCCTGGCCACCCTGTCGCTGCCCGGTCTGGCCCCGTTCGTCAGCGAGTTCCTGGTGCTGGTCGGCACCTTCACCCGCTATCCGGCGATCGGGGTCGTCGCCACCTTCGGCATCGTGCTGGCCGCGCTGTACGCCCTGCTGCTGTACCAGCGCACCATGACCGGCCCGGTGAAGGAGGGCGTGCGCGCGATCCCGGACCTCAAGGCCCGCGAACTCGCCGTGGTCGCCCCGCTGGTGGCGCTGACCGTCCTGCTCGGCGTCTACCCCAAGCCGCTCACCGACCTGGTCAACCCCTCGGTGAACGCGACGCTCTCGCAGGTCCACCAGACCGACCCGGCACCGGCCCACCCGGTCGCCGCCACCCCAGGAGGTGAGCAGAAGTGAACGCCCCCGCAGTGCTCGCCGCCGCTGGCGGGAACACCCCCAGCATCCCGGCGCCGCACATCGAGTACGGCCAACTCTCCCCGATGCTCGTGGTGTTCGGCGCCGCCGTGATCGGGATCCTGGTGGAGGCCTTCGTGCCCCGCCGGTACCGGCACTGGACGCAGGTGACGCTGGCCCTGGCCGGTCTGGTCGGCGCCTTCGTCGCCGTGGTGGTGCTGGCCGTGCAGAGCCACGGCTTCACCCGGATCGACCTGCTGGCCATGGAGTCGGTCGCGCTGGACGGCCCGGCGCTGTTCCTGCAGGGCGTGATCCTGCTGGCCTCGGTGGTCGCGGTGCTCACCTACGCCGAGCGGAAGCTGGAGCCCAAGGCCGGCGGCCTGCCCGCCGACGCCTTCGCCGCCCAGGCCGCCGCCACCCCCGGCGGCGAGCAGGAGCGGGCGGCCGTCCGGGCCGGCTTCGCCACCAGCGAGGTCTTCCCGCTCACCATGTTCGCGGTCGGCGGCATGCTGCTGTTCCCCGCGGCCAACGACCTGCTGACCATGTTCGTGGCGCTGGAGGTCTTCTCGCTGCCGCTGTACCTGCTGTGCGCCCTGGCCCGGCGCCGCCGGCTGCTCTCCCAGGAGGCGGCGGTCAAGTACTTCCTGCTCGGTGCCTTCGCCTCGGCGTTCTTCCTGTTCGGCACCGCGCTGCTGTACGGCTACGCGGGCAGCGTGAAGCTCGGCGACATCGGGGACGTCATCTCCGGCAAGGCGATGACCACCCCCGCCCAGCTGAGCAGCACCCGCAGCGACGTCCTGGTGCTGACCGGGCTGGCGATGCTCGCCGTCGGCCTGCTGTTCAAGGTCGCCGCGGTGCCCTTCCACTCCTGGACCCCGGACGTCTACCAGGGCGCGCCGACCCCGGTGACCGGCTTCATGGCGGCGGCCACCAAGGTCGCGGCCTTCGGGGCCTTCCTGCGCCTGTTCTACGTGGCCTTCCCCGGCCTGCGGCTGGACTGGCGGCCGGTGATGTGGGGGGTGGCCATCCTCACCATGGTGGTCGGCGCGGTGCTGGCGGTGACCCAGCAGGACGTGAAGCGGCTGCTGGCGTACTCCTCGATCGCCCACGCCGGGTTCATCCTCACCGGCGTCATCGCCGTCAACAAGCAGGGCATCTCCTCGGTGTTGTTCTACCTGCTGGCGTACTCCTTCGTGACGCTCGGCGCCTTCGCCGTGGTCACCCTGGTGCGCGACTCCAAGGGCGAGGCGACCCACCTGTCCAGCTGGGCCGGGCTGGGGCGGCGCTCGCCGCTGGTGGCCGCGGTGTTCGCGCTGTTCCTGCTGGCCTTCGCCGGGATCCCGCTGACCTCCGGCTTCACCGGGAAGTTCGCGGTGTTCCAGGCCGCGGCGAGCGGCGGGGCCACGCCGCTGGTGGTCGTCGGTGTGCTGAGCTCGGCGGTGGCCGCGTTCTTCTACATCCGGGTCATCGTGCTGATGTTCTTCTCGGACCCGCAGCCGGGCGGCCCGACGGTGGCGATCCCCAGCGCCTTCACGGCGACCGCGATCGGGGTGGGTGTGCTGGTCACGCTGGGTCTCGGCCTGCTGCCGCAGTACTTCCTCGACCTCGCCTCGAAGGCCTCGCTGTTCGTGCGCTGACCGACCGCGTCCACCGCTCCCGACCAGGGCCCGTCCGGGCCGCGCCCCGTCCGCGCGGCCCGGACGGGTCTTTGTCGGCACCCGGACGGGACCGGTTTCCGGCCGTTCCCGCCCTTATTCCCAGCCGAATTCGCCCCCACCGCCGTACGGCCCGCGCAGCCGCCCTGACCAGGGCGTCCGGCCCGATCATGACAGGATCCGCACGCCCGTGCAGTGATCCACTCGCGACCGGATACCCTGCCTGTATGGCCAGCGGCGGCACTCAGGGACCAGGCCGCTAGATCGACCAGGGACAGAGGAGTGGTCTTCGTGACCGTCGTGGAACCCTTCGGGCTCAGCGTGCAGGACCGCGACCTGACCCGGGACGTCCAGGCCGGACTGGACGCGGTGGAGGCGGCTCTCGGCGAGGCCGTCAAGAGCGACGTCCCCTTCATCACCGTCACCGCCAGTCACCTCCTCGAAGCCGGCGGCAAGCGCTTCCGGCCGCTGCTCCTGCTGCTGGCCGCCCAGTTCGGCGACCCGGGGGCGCCCGGCGTGGTGCCGGCCGCCGTGGTCGTCGAGCTCACCCACCTGGCCACGCTGTACCACGACGACGTCATGGACGAGGCCCCGGTGCGCCGCGGCGCCCCGAGCGCCAACTCCCGCTGGGACAACTCCGTCGCCATCCTCACTGGTGACTTCCTGTTCTCCCGCGCCTCCCAGGTGCTGGCCGACCTCGGCCCGGAGGCCGTGCGGATGCAGGCCGAGGCCTTCGAGCGGCTGGTCACCGGCCAGATCCTGGAGACCCGCGGCCCCGGCCCGGACATGGACCCGCTGCTGCACTACCTGGACGTGCTGGAGGGCAAGACCGGGTCGCTGATCGCCGTCTCCTGCCGGATAGGAGCGCTGATGGCGGGCGCCGAGCCCGAGCTGGTGGACACCCTCGGCGAGTTCGGCGAGCGGATCGGCATCGCCTTCCAGCTGGCCGACGACGTCCTCGACATCTCCAGCGACGGCCACGAGTCCGGCAAGACCCCCGGCACCGACCTGCGCGAGGGCGTGCCCACCCTGCCGACCCTGCTGCTGCAGCAGATGCCCGCCGACCCGGCCGACCCGGACGACATTCGGCTGCGCGAGCTGCTCACCCAGGACCTCTCGGACGACGAGCTGCACGCCGAGGCGCTGCGCCTGATGCGGGCCCACCCCGCGCTGGAGCGCGCCCGCGCCGAGACGCTGCGCCGCGCCGAGGAGGCCCGGGCGCTGCTCGCCCCGCTGCCGGAGTGCGCGGCGAAGACGGCCCTGGTCGGGCTCTGCGACGCGGTGGCCATCCGCACCATGTGATCCGGCGCGGCCGGGCCCGCCCCCGCGGTGCCCAGTGCCGCGCCCGCCCCGGGTGCCCCGGCCATCTGCGGACCGGGCCTCCGGCAGCCCCCGGATGGGGGAGACTGACTCCCGTCAGCTCAGCCCAGCCGGGAAGGTCGCCATGCGTCGCGTCGTCATCGCCGAGGACTCCGTACTGCTGCGGGAGGGACTGACCCGGCTGCTCACCGACCGCGGTCTGGAGGTCGTCGCGGGCGTCGGGGACGGTGCTGCCCTGGTCAAGACCATCCACGAGCTGGCCGCCGCGGACGCGCTGCCGGACGTGGTGGTCTCCGACGTGCGGATGCCGCCCTCCCACACCGACGAGGGCCTGCGCGCCTGCGTGGAACTGCGCGGCCGCTACCCCCAGCTGAACGTCCTGGTGCTGTCGCAGTTCGTGGAGGAACGTTACGCCTCGGAGCTGCTGGCCGGGTCCACCCGCGGCGTCGGCTACCTGCTCAAGGACCGGGTCGCCGAGGTGCGCGAGTTCGCCGACGCCGTGCTCCGGGTCGCCGAGGGCGGCACCGCGCTGGACCCGGAGGTCGTGCAGCAGCTGCTCAGCCGCAGCCGCAAGGGCGACGTTCTGGCCAATCTCACGCCGCGCGAGCGCGAAGTGCTCGCCCTGATGGCCGAGGGCCGCACCAACGCCGCGGTGGCCAAGCAGCTGGTGGTCTCCGACGGTGCGGTGGAGAAGCACGTCAGCAACATCTTCCTCAAGTTGGGCCTGGCCCAGAGCCCGGAGGACCACCGCCGGGTGCTGGCCGTTCTGACCTACCTCAACTCCTAGCTCACGCGCGCACCGCGGGGAACCGGGAACGGCCGCCGGAATCGGAATGATCTCCGGCGGTCGGACGTTCTTCCCCGTGTGCGGTACGGACGCGGGCCGGTGATTTCCCGCCGCACGCGGGAGTTCCGTCCCAGGCCGACTCCACCCGCATAGGATGCGGGAGGTGCACCAGGCGGACGGGGCACGGGGCCGCGCCCGCGGTGGTGTGCCCTAGGAGGTCCGCGGCAGTGACCAGTCAGGTCGATCAGTCAGAGGCAGTGGACGGCTCGGACGGCGACGAGGCCCGTACCGGGAGCGCCGAGGCGCGCCCCGGTTCGAGCGCGCCCGCCGGACCATCCGCCCCGGGCGGCCCGCCACCCGGACGGGGCAAGCCGATCCGCAGACTCGACCGGGTGATCATCCGTTTCGCCGGGGACTCCGGCGACGGCATGCAGCTCACCGGCGACCGGTTCACCTCGGAGACGGCGTCCTTCGGCAACGACCTGTCCACGCTGCCGAACTTCCCCGCCGAGATCCGCGCTCCCGCCGGCACCCTGCCGGGCGTCTCGTCCTTCCAACTGCACTTCGCCGACCACGACATCCTGACCCCGGGCGACGCCCCGAACGTGCTGGTCGCGATGAACCCGGCCGCCCTGAAGGCCAATCTGCCGGACCTGCCGCGCGGCGCCGAGATCATCGTCAACACCGACGAGTTCACCAAGCGCGCGCTGGCCAAGGTCGGCTACCCGGCGGACCCGCTGACCGACGGCTCGCTGGACGGCTTCCACCTGCACAAGGTGCCGCTGACCACGCTGACCCTGGAGGCGCTCAAGGACAGCGGCCTGGCGCGCAAGGACGCCGAGCGGGCGAAGAACATGTTCGCCCTGGGCCTGCTGTCCTGGATGTACCACCGGCCCACGCACGGCACCGAGGCCTTCCTGCGCGGCAAGTTCGCCAAGAAGCCGCAGATCGCCGAGGCGAACATCCACGCCTTCCGGGCCGGCTGGAACTTCGGCGAGACCACGGAGTCCTTCGCGGTCTCCTACGAGGTGCCGCCGGCCAAGCTCCCGGCCGGGCGCTACCGCAACATCTCCGGCAACCTCGCCCTCTCCTACGGGCTGATCGCGGCCGCCGAGCGCTCGGGCCTGCCGCTGTACCTGGGCTCGTACCCGATCACCCCGGCCTCGGACATCCTGCACGAGCTGAGCAAGCACAAGAACTTCGGGGTGCGCACCTTCCAGGCGGAGGACGAGATCGCCGGCATCGGTGCCGCGCTCGGCGCCGCGTTCGGCGGGGCGCTCGGGGTGACCACCACCTCCGGGCCCGGGGTGGCGCTCAAGAGCGAGACGATCGGCCTGGCGGTCTCGCTCGAACTGCCGCTGCTGGTCGTGGACATCCAGCGCGGCGGCCCCTCCACCGGCCTGCCGACCAAGACCGAGCAGGCGGACCTGCTGCAGGCGATGTTCGGTCGCAACGGCGAGGCCCCGGTGCCGATCGTCGCCCCGGCCACGCCCGCCGAGTGCTTCGACGCGGCGCTGGAGGCGGCCCGGATCGCGGTCACCTACCGGACCCCGGTCTTCCTGCTCTCCGACGGCTACCTGGCCAACGGCTCGGAGCCCTGGCGGATCCCGGCCGTCGACGAACTGCCCGCCATCGAGCCGCGGTTCGCGACCGGGCCGAACCGCGAGGACGGTGCCTTCTGGCCGTACCTGCGCGATCCGCGGACGCTGGCGCGGCCCTGGGCGGTGCCCGGCACGCCCGGTCTGGAGCACCGGATCGGCGGCATCGAGAAGCAGGACGGCACCGGGAACATCTCCTACGACCCGGCCAACCACGACTTCATGGTCCGCACCCGGCAGGCCAAGGTCGACGGCATCACCGTGAAGCCGGTCGAGGTGGACGACCCCACCGGTGACGCCCGGGTGCTGGTCCTCGGCTGGGGCTCGACGTACGGGCCGATCACCGCCGCGGTGCGGCGGGTGCGCGCCGACGGCGGCGAGGTCGCCCAGGCGCACCTGCGCAACCTCAACCCCTTCCCGGCCAACCTGGGCACGGTGCTGAGGAGTTACGAGAAGGTCATCGTGCCCGAGATGAACCTCGGGCAGCTCGCCCTGCTGCTGCGGGCGAAGTACCTGGTGGACGCCGAGTCCTACAACCAGGTGCGCGGACTGCCCTTCAAGGCGGCCCAGTTGGCGGACGTGCTGTGGGCCGCGATCGGCACCCTGGACGAGGAGGACCACCGGTGAGTGACATCGACTCCGAGAAGCGTGGCTTCCCGTCGCTGCGGCTGGTGCCCAAGGCCGAAGCCCCGCAGAGCGCGCGGGACTTCAAGACCGACCAGGAGGTCCGCTGGTGTCCGGGCTGCGGTGACTACGCGATCCTGGCGGCGGTGCAGTCCTTCATGCCGGAGCTCGGGATCAAGCGCGAGAACACGGTGTTCGTCTCGGGCATCGGGTGCTCCTCGCGCTTCCCGTACTACATGAACACCTACGGGGTGCACTCGATCCACGGGCGGGCGCCGGCCATCGCGACCGGCCTGGCCACCTCGCGGCAGGACCTGAGCGTCTGGGTGGTGACGGGTGACGGCGACGCGCTGTCGATCGGCGGCAACCACCTGATCCACGCCCTGCGGCGGAACGTCAATCTGAAGATCCTGCTGTTCAACAACCGGATCTACGGCCTCACCAAGGGCCAGTACTCGCCGACCAGCGAGCTCGGCAAGATCACCAAGTCCACCCCGATGGGCTCGCTGGACGCGCCGTTCAACCCGCTGTCGCTCGCCCTCGGCGCCGAGGCCACCTTCGTCGCGCGCACCATCGACTCCGACCGCCAGCACCTGCAGTCGGTGCTGCGGGCCGCGGCCGAGCACGAGGGCACGGCGCTGGTGGAGATCTACCAGAACTGCAACATCTTCAACGACGGCGCCTTCGAGGTGCTGAAGGAGCCGGGCACCCGGGACGAGGCGCTGATCCGGCTGGAGCACGGGCAGCCCGTCCGCTTCGGTGCGCAGGGCGCGAGCGGCGTCTTCCGGGGCCCGGACGGCGAGTTGTTCACCGCGCCGGTCACGCCGGAGAACGAGGCCGAGGTGCTGGTCCACGACGCGCACGCGGCCGGCCCGGCCACCGCCTTCGCGCTCTCCCGGATCGCCGACGCCGACACCCTGCACCACACGCCGATCGGTGTGCTGCGCAGCGTCGCGCGGCCCGTCTACGACGAGCTGATGGCGGGCCAGCTGGCCGCCGCGACCGCCGACCGCGGCCGGGGCGACCTGGCCGCGCTGCTGGCGGGCAACGACACCTGGACGGTGGACTGACCGTCCTCGGACGTCGTTCCCGGACACGGTGCGACGCGACGCGGTGCCCCCGTCCCGGCCGGGACGGGGGCACCTGTCGTTCGCGCCGGCTCCGCCTACCGCTCGGCCCACTCCACCAGCTCGATCACCACCCCGTTCGGGTCGGCGACCTGGAGGAGCTTCTCGCCCCACGGCTCCTCGCGCAGGGGCAGGGTGACGGTGACCCCGGCCGCGCGCAGGCGGCGGTCCTCGGCGGCGACGTCCTCGACGACGAACGCCAGGATCACGCCGTCCGCGATCCGGTGGCGCTGGTCCTCGGGCAGGACTTCGAGGCCGCGCCGCAGGTAGACGACGTTCACCCCGCCGCCCGGATGGGCGAGCGAGACGAAGCCGTCGGCCGACATCTCCTCGGAGTAGCCGAAGTGGTCGCGCAGGAAGGCGGCGGAGGCGGTGACGTCCTCGACGGTCAGGGAGACGGCGGACCGGTTGATCTGCAAGGCGGAGAACCCTTTCGTCGGCGCGCGGGCGATTAGCCCGTACGCCGTACACTATACATAGTACGGAGAATTATGCCAGGGGGTGTGCCGGAAGCGGGCCGAGGGTCGGGAGCGGGCCGAGGGTCGGGAGCGGGCCCGGGGGTCGGGAGCGGGCCCGGGGGGTCGTGTGTGGGAGCCCTCGGGGGGCCGGTGTGGAACGCGTCAGTAGGAAGGGGGGCGGCCGGAGCGGCGACCCGGCCGCCGTCGTGCGGTCCGCCGTGCTCGGCCATGCCGCCTCCTTCCCGCCCGGGCGCCGGTCCGTGATCGGGGCGCGGGTGTTCGACCGCGCCGACGGCCGGGGTGCGGTCGGCATGGATACACTGCACCGAGTAGTTTCATCGAGGGTCGAGGCAGTGGAGGAGCGCATCGTGGCGGCGACGGGTGGAGCGGGGCGGCCGGAGAAGCGCAAGGCGATCACCCAGGCCGCGATGGTGGTGTTCGGCCGCGAGGGGTACGTGCGGGCCAGCATGGACGCCATCGCGGCCGAGGCCGGAGTGTCCAAGCGCACGGTCTACAACCACTTCGCCGACAAGGAGACCCTCTTCCTGTCGGTGGCGCTGCAGAACTCGGCCGAACTGACCGAGAAGGTCCGCGACTTGATGGCGAAGTACCTCGACCGGGTGGTCGACCTGCGGCAGGACCTGGTCGACTTCGCGGTCGAGCGGGCGCGCGCGGTGCTGTCCGCCGGGGAGCACGGGGCACTCGGCCGGGCGATCCGCGCCGAGGTGGCCAACATCCCGGCCGACGTCCTGGACGCCTGGCTGGAGGCCGGGCCGATCGCCTCGCTGCGCGACCTCGCGGCGCGCTTCGCGGCGCTCTCGGAGCGGGGGCTGCTCGCCGTCGAGGACGCCGGGCTGGCCGCCGAGCAGTACACCCTGCTGACCTTCCACGGCATCGCCGAGCGCTCCTTCTGGGGCGCCCTCCCGGTGGCGGACGAGGAGGTCGAGCGGATCGCGGCGGTCGGCGTCGACGCGTTCCTCCGGATCCACGGCGCCGAGCGGGCCTGAGCGCCGGGGCGGGAGGACGGCTGGGCGCCGGGCCGGGCGCCGGGCCGGATGGACCGCCGGGCGGGGACGGCAGTGCGCCGTCCCCGCCCGGAGTCCGTTCGGATCACTTCCAGTTGACGCCCTTGCCGAGGGTGTACGGGTCGCCCCAGTACTCGGCGCCCGCGATCTTCGAGGCCTCCGGCGACATCGCCACCGCGCAGGAGGTGGCCGACTGGCCGTTGGTGAAGCCCTTGGGCAGCGAGTCGCTCTTGCACTTGGGGAACGCGCCGATGATCAGCAGGTCCTGGGCCTCGGTGCCGTCCGCCAGCAGGCCCTTCATGTGGCCGACGCTGGTGAAGGACAGGTCGGTGCTGCCGGCGTTGGTGACCTTGTAGTGGATGTAGTACGGCACCAGCCCCTTGGCCTTGTCGCCCAGGTTGAGCGAGGTGAGGTCGGCCGGGTCGCCCTTCTCGATCGAGGTGACCGCGAGCGAGATGGTGCCCTTGGTGCTGCCCGAGCTGAACGGGATCGTGACGGCGTCGCCGACCTTGACCGTCGTCCCCGGCGCCGGACTGGCGCCGGCCGGGGCGGGGGCCGCGGAACCGGAGGCCGTGCCGCCCGCCGGGGCGGAGGTCGGGGCGGCCGGGGTGATGGCGCCGCCGCTCGGCGACGGCGCACCGGTCGCGGACGAGGCGGGCGGCGCGGCGGGCGGCGGCGTGGTGGCGGTGTCCGACGACGACGCGTCGTCGTTGCAGGCGGTCATGGTGAGTGCGCCGACCGCCGTCAGCGCGGCCAGGGCCAGGGCGCGGCGACTGCTGCGGATGGGCTTCATGTGACGTCCCCCGTCATTGCGGACCACCGGTCGGCGGCCCTCCTGAGTGACGTTCATAGCGCAGTCCGAGGAGCGGAGGCCACGATTTCGGCGCCCTCTTGACCGGTCCGTGACGAGGCCCACGCGGGTCCGTGACAAGGGATATCGAGTCGTGATCCGGTGGCGGGCCGAAGCGACCTCCGGGGGATCGCTCGTTCCTGTGCGATTCTGTCCGCCATGGTTTCGGAGATGATCGATCAGGCTCGTCGACTGGTGGCCCACCGCTTCCCGGACGCGCTCGCCGCCCTGCTGGCCGGGTCCTCGGCCACCGGACGTGCCACCGCCACCAGCGACCTCGACCTGGCCGTCCTGGTCGCGGACGGTGGCGGGACCTACCGCGAGACCGTGCGCTTCGAGGGCCGTACGGCCGAGCTCTTCGTCCACACCGGGACCGGCCTCGCCGAGCTGTTCGCCGTCGACGCCGCCTCCCGCCGCGCCGTCCTCCAGAGCATGTACGCCACCGGCCTCCTGCTGACCGACCCGGACGGCCACGGCGCCCGCGCCCGCGAACGCGCCGAGGCCGACCTGCGCCAGGGGCCGCCCGCCCTGGCCGCGGAGACGGTGGAGACCCGGCGGTACGGCCTGACCGACCTCCTGGACGACCTGGCCGACGCCGGGGCCGACGCCGGGGCCGGGGCCGGGGCCGGGAACGCCGGGGACGCCGTGGAGCGGCTGGCGATCGCCGGGGAGGTGCTGAACGCCGCCGCCGACCTGCTCTGCGACCACCGCCGGGCCTGGACCGGCACCGGCAAGTGGCTGCCGCGCCGCCTGCGCGAGGCCGACCCGGTGCTCGGCCCCGCCCTCCTCGACGGCCACCTGCGGCTGTGCCGGGACGGCGACCCGCGGCCGTTGGCGCGGGCGGCCCGCCAGGTCCTCGACCTGGTCGGTGGCCCGCTGACGGAGGGCTACCGCCGTACCTGGCACGGCACCATCGAGCGCACCGTGTAGCTCGGCCCCGCTCAGCGCGCGGTGAGCACCAGCTCGTTGTAGGTGGCGACGGTGGTGAAGCCGAGCCCTTCGTAGAGGCGGATCGCCGGGGCGTTGTCGGTGCGGACGTTGAGGCCCAGGTGGTCGGTGGTCGCGGCGAGGCGCCGGCACAGGGCGGTGACGCAGGCCCGGCCGAGGCCGCGGCCCCGGGCGTCCGGGTGGGTGGCCACGTTGCCGAGGACGGCGACCCGCTGGACGGGGGAGTGGACGTGCACGCCGGCGACGGCCAGCAGCCGGCCGTTCTCGCGGACGCCGACGTAGCCGCCGCCGGAGAGCATCCGCGGGTCGAACCAGGCCTCCGGGTAGGACTCGGCCAGCAGGGCGCGGGTGGCGGAGAGGTCGGCGTCCGTCAACGGCTCGGCCCGGTGGCCGTCCGGATGGCCGGCTCCGTCCGGGAGCGCGGAGGTGAGCAGCATCCGCAGCAGCGGTGTCCGGCGTTCCACCGCGTAGTCCGGTGCCAGGGCCCGCTCGGCGCCTTCCGGCAGCCCGGCCGTGAAGCGGCGGGGCAGGAACGGCCGCAGCTCGCCCAGCAGGGCCTCCAGCGGTGGGACGGCGGGCGGCCGGGCGAAGGCGAGCAGGACGGGGGTGTCGCCGCCGCTGAAGAGCAGGGCGACCGGGCCGTGCTCGGCGGAGGCGGTGTACCAGGCGGTGTTGGACCACGTGGGCTCGTCCAGGTCGCCGAGTTCGAAGAGGTGCAGTGCGGGGTCGGTGCGGAAGCGGGCGGCGAGCGCGGCGCGGTCGTGCAGGCTGATGAGGGGCACGCGGTCGAGGATAGGGCGGGCCGTCGGCGGCCGGTGTCCGCACCGGACGGGCGGCGGCCCGGTCCGCTCGTCGGCGCCGACGAGCGGACCGGGCCCGGGTGGGGTCAGACCATCCAGCGCTGGGCCGGGTCGTTGCCGTTGCACCCGGTCATCGAGGTGCCGCGGCCGACGCCGTTGGAGGTGAGGCACTGTCCGGTGGCCCCGTTGCGGAGCAGGTACCAGCCGCGGTCCGCGTCGGTGAGCCACCACTTCTGGTTGGCCGGCATCCAGTTCCCGGCCGGCTGGTTGAGGCCCTCCCGGCCCCCGGGGGTGTCCCAGAGCCGGACGGAGCCCGAGCGGGTGTCGAGGTCGACGACCTTGCCGCTGTCGGCGTGCGAAATGGCGGTGGTGCCGTCGCAGTAGCCCCAGACCGACCAGGTCTGGGCGGTGGACCAGTCGTTGGCCGAGTAGACGCCGACCCACTGGCCGTTGACCTCGTTGTCCTGCGGCAGGTCCAGGACACCGCCGGCGCCGTTGTACACCTTCTGCGGGATGTGGAGCGCGGGCGCCAGGTCGCACGGTCCGCCCTGGGCCGTCTGGGCCGTCTGGGCCGCCTGGGCGGCCTGGGCGGCCGGTGCGCCGGCCACGACCGCCCCCGCGACGGCCGTGACGGCGCCGAGCGAGGCGAGGAACCTACGGGTACGGGTGGGGGTTCGCATGGAGTTCTCCTTCTGGTGCGGTGTGACGTGGGGGCCGGACTGTCGGACCCCCGGGGTACCGTCGGCCGTGCTCCGGGGAGGGCGAGGACACGACGGGGATCGGAGGGAGCCGTCGGCTCGGAGGAGGTGTGCGGAGTCGGGCGCGCTCGGCGGGCCCACCCGCTCCGGCGGCAGCGGGACGGGCAGCGGGAGCCCCTGCGCGTGCGCCGGGCCGGGTGATCGGGGGCCCGGTCAGGCCTGGCCGAAGGTCTGGACGTAGCGGCCGTGGGCGCCGTGCTGGCGGGGCGCGCTGCCGACGCCGAGGTGCTGGAAGCGCGGGTCGAGGATGGCGTCCCGGTGGGGCGGGCTGTTCATCCACATCCGCATGGCCTCCGGCACGGTGTCCGCCGCGGCGACGTTCTCGCCGGCGAACCGGAAGGCGAAGCCCGCGGCGCGTACCCGGCGCCATGGTGTGCTGCCGTCGGTGCCGGTGTCCTGGGTGAGGTCGTGCGCCGTCATGTCGTCGGCGTGGCGCTGTGCGGCCGCGTTCAACCGGTCGTCCGGACGCAGCGGCCGGGCGCCGACGAGGGCGCGTTCGGTGTTGACCGCCGTCAGCATCTCGGTGCGGACGTCGGCGTCGGAGGGCTGCGGACGGAGCACCGACCGCCAGCGGCCGGTGGCGGTGCGGCCGGCGGGGAGGAGCTGCCACCGCTGGGCCGGATCGGCGTGGTCGCGCGGTGCCATGGCGAGCGGGGAGCCGGGGGCGCCCGCGGTGAGGAAGAGGTCGGCCTCGGCGGTCCGCGCGGTGCGGATCCGGATCCAGTCGTCACCGACGATCTCCAGGCTCCAGCGCTGGCCGGGCCCGCCGTCCAGTTCGGCCAGCGAGGCACGACACGTGGCGCGGTCGTAGTGCATGACCATGGCCTGCCCGGGGGCGTACTTCCCCCTGGTCAGCTGGGTCTCCAGCACCCAGTCGCCGTCCACGGCCCAGAACACCCACCCCTGGGTGGCGGTGCCGGCGCGCTCCCGGGAGTGCACCGGAGTGCCCCGGCCGTCGCGCCCGGGGCACAGGTCGACGACCGTTCCGTTCGCCGACCGGACCGTCCAGACCTGGCCGTTCCGTACGAGCGTGGGCATCTGTCGCGCCTCTCGTCGGTGGTGGCGCCCCGGGCCGCGACCTGCGGTCGGCGGCGGCCCGGGGCCTGACGGGAGAGACGTTTCCGCAGTGCGGTAGACGTGTGGTCAACGCGCGTAGCCGGACGTCGCGTTGATGCCCCGTCTACTCCGCCAGCAGCCCCCTGACCTGCGCCGCCTCCTCGTCGAGCCCCAGCCGCTCGTACAGCTCCAGGGAGTCCGTCAGGCAGGCCCTGGCCTGGCGCGGGCGGCCGAGGCCGGTGAGCGCGGTGCCGAGGGTGCGCAGCAGGGCGGCCTCCAGGGCGGCGCTGGTGCGGCGGGCGAGCGGGAGGACGGCCTCCGCGGCGTCGACGGCGAGCAGCCAGCGGCCGGCCTCGGCGTGGATGCGGGCGGCGAGGTCGCCGGCCGCGGCGGCGAAGACGGTGACCTGGAGGGTGGTGAACTCCTCGCGGGCGGCGACGGCGTGGTCGAGCGCCGCCTCCGGGTCCCCGCACAGCCGCAGCACCCGGGCGAGGTAGTAGCGGCCGATCGCGGCGGAGACCGGCCCCGAGTCGCTCATCAGACGGGCGCAGCGCTCGGCGGCGTCCCGGGCCTCGGCCAGGCGGCCGGTCTGGGCGGCGCTGAAGGCGAACTCGCCGAGCGCGCTTCCCTCGGCCCGCCGGGCGCCGAGGCGGTGGAACAACCCGGCGGCGCGGCCCGCGTGGTCGGCGGCCTCGGCGTAGCGGCCGTGCATCCGGGCGTTGCTGCCCAGGGTGATCAGGGCCTTGGCGAGCACCCGCTCGGTGCGGTCGTCCCGCTCGGACAGGGCGACGGCCCGCTGGATCTCCTCCTGGGACTCGGCGTAGCGGTTGACGTGCCAGAGCATGCTGCCGCGCAGGTAGCGGGCGAGGGCGAGCGGCCCGTCCTCGCCCCGTTCGGCGGCCCGGCGGGCGATGCGTCCGGCGAGGTCGACGATGACGGTGGTCTGGGTGCGTTCCGGGAGCACCGCGCCCATCCGGTCGGCGAGTTCGGCGGCGCGGTCGAGCGGCAGGGCGGGGTCGTCGCAGCTGAGCGCGATGACGGCGGCGTTCACCTCGGCCTGGTCGCGCATCCAGCGCACGGCGTCCGCGCCGTCGGCGATGGTCCGGCCGGGGGCGGTCACGGTGGCGCCGAGCAGGCTGAGTTCGGCCGGTTCGGCCTTGCGCGCGGCGAGGTCGGCGTTGCGGGCGGTGGCGAGGCAGAAGTCGAGCAGCCGGTCGGTGGCGGCGGTGCGGTCGGCGGGGGTGTCCTCGTCGGCGAGGCGGTCGCGGGCGTAGGCGCGGACCAGGTCGTGGAAGCCGTAGCGGCCGAACCGGGGGGACTGCAGCAGGTTCAGGTCGACGAGCTCTTCGAGGAGCCGGTCGGCCTCGTCCTCGGTGCGGCCGAGCAAGGCGGCGGCGCAGGGCAGCGGGAGGTCGGGGGCGTCGGGCAGCGACAGCAGGCGGAAGGCGCGGGCGAGTTCGGGGTCCAGCCGGTGGTAGGACAGCGCGAACGTGGCCTCCACCGCCCGTTCGCCGTCGCTGAGTTCGGCCAGCCGGTGCTCGTGGCGCAGCCCGTCGGCGAGTTCCGCGAGGGTGAGCGCGGAGTCGGCGGCGAGCCGGGAGGCGACGATGCGGATCGCGAGCGGGAGCAGCCCGCAGGCGCGCACGACCTCCTCGGCGGCCGCGGGTTCGGCGGCGACCCGCTCGGCGCCGACGATACGGGTGAGCAGGTCCAGCGCCTGCTCCGGCGGCAGGGTGTCCAGGCGCAGCTGGTGGGCCCCGGCGAGGCCGGCCAGCCGGTGGCGGCTGGTGACCAGGACGGCGCAGCCGGCCGAGCCGGGCAGCAGCGGTTCGACGTGGTCCGGGGTGGCGGCGTTGTCGAGGACGACCAGGACGCGCCGCCCGGCCAGTGCCGAGCGGTAGAGCGCGCTGCGTTCGCCGGTGTCCGGCGGGACGTCGGAGGGGTCGACGCCGAGCGCGCGCAGGAAGCCGGCCAGGACGGTGCCCGGGTCGGGCGGGGTGCGGTCGGCGCCGCGCAGGTCGGCGAAGAGCTGTCCGTCGGGGAAGCGGTCGCGGACCTGCCGGGCGACGTGCACGGCGAGGGTGGTCTTGCCGACGCCGCCCATGCCGTCCAGGGCGGAGACCACCACGGCCCGTCCGCCCGCGGCGGCGAGGCGGTCCAGGAGGGTTCCCACCTCCTCCGAGCGCCCGGTGAAGTCCGGCAGGCCGGAGGGGAGCTGGTCGGGCGCCTGCCAGCTGTCGCCGACCGGCTCGGGGGTGGCCCCGGCGGGCCGCAGGGTGGCGTCCTCGCGCAGGATGCGCAGCTGGAGCGCGGCCGGGCCCGGCGCGTCCGGCGGCAGCGACGGTCGGGCGTCCTCGTACACGGCGAGCGCCTCGGCCTTGCGGCCCGCCTGGTAGAGGGCGCGCATCAGGACGGCGGTCAGCCGGGGCCGACCGGGGTGCTCCAGGGCGAGCGCCTCGGCCTCGGCCGTCAGGTCGGTGCGGTCGCCGAGTTCGGCGTCCAGCTCCAGTTGGGTCTCCTTGGCCGAGATCCGCTGTTCGAGCAGACGGGCGCGGACGGCTTCGGCGTGCGGCCCGGGCAGTCCGGCGAGGGGTTCGCCCGCCCACAGCCGCCGGGCGCGACGCAGCACCTCGCGCACCTCCTGCGGCGGCGCGTCCGCCGCGCGCAGCCGTTCGGCCTCGGCCAGCAGCGCCGTCCAGGCGGCCGCGTCCACCTCGGCCCCGGGCACCCGGAGCGCGTAGCCGTCGCCGATCCGCAGCAGCGGCAGCCGCTGCGGATCGTCCCCGGTGTACGGCCGGAACGCGCTGCGCAGCCGGGAGACGGCCAGCTGGACGGCCTTGCGCGGGTCGGCCGGCGGAGCCCCGCCCCACACCCCCTCGACCAGCACCGGGACGGACACCGTCCGCCCGGCGGCATCCAGCAGGACGGCGAGCACGGCCCGCTGCTGCGGTCGGCCCAACTCCAGCTCCTGCTCCCCGCACCAGGCCCGCAGCGGCCCCAGAAGTGCGAACCGCAGCCCGGCTCCCCCCACGTCACCCATGTCCCGTCCCCGAAGGTCGTCTCGCGCCGGGATCCCGCCACTTCCGTCCGGACAGCGGCGCCCCCATACCCCGGCGGCCTATGCTTTGTCACTGATTGTGCACCGGAACGGGGACTTCGGGGAGCTTCGGGGAGTGGGCTGTGGGGCTCGAATTCCGCGTGCTGGGGCCGCTGCGCGCCCGGTACGACGGCCGTGAGATCGACCTCGGCCGACCGCAGCAGCGGGCCGTGCTCGCCGCGCTGCTGTTCGCCCCCGGGCAGCTGGTGCCGACGGACCGGCTGGTCGAAGGGCTGTGGGGCGAGGACGACACCCGCTGGCCGAAGGATCCGGTGGGGCAGATCGGCACCCATGTGCACCGGCTGCGGCGGGCGCTGGGCGTCTCCGGGCTGCTGGTGGCGACCGCGGGCGGGTACCGGCTGGCGGTGCCGCGCGAGGCCGTGGACCTGTTCCGCTACGAGGGCGCGGTGGCGGAAGCCGTCGCGCTGCGTCACCAGGACCCGGTCCGGGCGAGGGAGTTGCTGGTGGCGGCGCTCGCCTCCTGGGAGGGCGACCGCGCGCTGGACGGCGTGCCCGGCGGATTCGCCGAGCGGACCCGGGAGCGGCTGGCGTCCGGGCGCTTCGCGGCGGTGAAGACGCTGTTCGACCTGGAGCTGGGGCTCGGACGGCACGCCGGCGCGGTGGAGCCGCTGGCCGAGCTGGCGGCCGCCCACCCGCAGGACGAGGAGGTGCACCGGTTGCACCTGCTGGCCCTGCACCGCTGCGGCCGTACGACGGAGGCGCTCGCGGCCTACGAGGCGCTGCGGGACCGGCTGGACGCGGAGCTGGGGCTCGAACCGGCACCCGCGGTGGTCGAACTGGCCGATCGGATCCGGCGCGGCGAGGCGCCGGTGCTGCTGCGCCGGCTGCCGCGACCGAGCCAACTGCCGCCGGACATCCCCGACCTGGTCGGCCGGGCGGCGCTGGTCCGGGAGGCCGAGCGGGCGCTGCGCGCGGACGGGGCGCCGGTGCTGGGCCTGTCCGGCCCGGCCGGCAGCGGGACGTCCGCGCTCGCCGTGCACCTCGCCCACGTCGTCCAGGACGCCTTCCCGGACGGGCAGTTGTACACCGCGGGCGGCGAGACCGGCACGGTGCTGGCCGGTTTCCTGCGGGCGCTGGGCGAACGGCCCGCCCCTTCGGCCGGCCTCGACGAGCTCTCCGCCCGCTACCGGGCGGCGCTGGCCGGCCGACGCGTCCTGGTGGTGCTCGACGGACTGCCCGAGCCCGCCCCGCTGCTGCCGGGCGTGCCCGGCTGCGCCGCCGTGGTGGCGGGCGCGGAGCCGGGCGCCCTGCCCGGCGGCGTCGTACGGCTCGCGGTGGGACCGCTGGAACCGCCCGACGCCCATGAACTGCTGGCCCGCATCGCCGGCGCGGACCGCCTCCGGCAGGAGCCGGAGGCGGTGGCCGAACTGGCCGCCCTCTGCGGGCACCTGCCGGTCCTGCTGAGGGCGGCCGCGGAACGCCTCGCGGCCCGGCCCCGCTGGTCGGTGGCCGACCTGGTCGGCTGGTTCACCGAGCGCGGCTGAGGGCCGGGCTGTCGGGCGGTGGTCTAGTACGGGTCGGAGCTGTTGAGCGAGTTCCAGCCGGAGTCGCTGCTCTCGGGTCCTCCCGCGATGGAGACGGCGAGTCCGCCGTAGCCCCAGACCACCAGCGAAGCCCGCTGGACGAACATGGTCTTGAAGGTGTTGCTGGCCCAGCAGACGCGGTTGTTGGCGCCGTAGACGACGAAGTTCCCGTCGCCCTGCATGATCGCCTTCTGGCCGCAGCCCCAGGTCCCGGGGGCGGCCCACCTCGCGTAGGACGGTGCGCCCTCGGGGGTCCGGTAGACCATGAGGTTGCCGTCGGTCTGGAGGACGAGCCGGGTGTAGCCCGTGTCGATGTACTGACCTTGGTAGAGGATGCCGGGCTCGGCCATGGTGGCCCTGGGCAGCTGGTCCGGCTCGGTCGCCTGCGCCGTCCCCGCCGACACCATCGTCCCGGCCAGCGCCAGCACACCGGCCGCCGCGCCGAGGGCCGTGCGCCGCAGCGTCTTCGTCGCCTTCATGTCCCCGTGTTGCCTCTCTCGTCCGTCGGCGCCCGCGAGGTCTTCGGAGCGTCCGGAGACGATCATGCGCGAAGGCGGTAGACAAACGATGAACGTCTCATTGAGGCGCCCGCCGGGGCGTTCGACGTGAGCGCGGGAGCGGGAAGCCGGCCCGGCCGACGTCCCGCTCCGCCGGACTCGCTACTGCTTCGGGGACAGGGACGTCAGGGGCGTGGTGACCCGGGTCTCCCAGGCCTGCTCGAGTGCGCGGGTGAACGTTTCCGCGGGCTGGGCGCCGGAGACGCCGAGACGGCGGTCCAGGACGAAGAACGGCACGCCGGTCGCGCCCATCGCGCTCGCCGTCGTCTCGTCCTCGCGGACCGCGTCCGCGTAGGCGTCCGGGTCGGCGAGCACGGCGGCCGCCGCCTCGCCGTCGAGGCCGGCCTCGACGGCCAGCTCGACCAGTCGGCCCTCCTCGAACGCGGAGCGCTGCTCGGCGAAGTTCGCCCGGTAGAGGGCGTCCAGCAGCCGCCCCTGCCGGCCGTGCTCCGCGGCGAAGTGCAGCAGGCGGTGCATGTCGAAGGAGTTCGCCGCGTCGCGGCCCTCGCTCAGGTAGGGCAGCCCCTCGCCGCGCGCGTTCTCGGCGATCCGCGCCTCCGCGGCCTCGGCCTGTTCCAGGCTCATCCCGTACTTGGCGGCGATCAGCGGCACGACGGGCCGGGCCTCGTGCGGTGCCCGCGGGTCCAGCTCGAAGGAGCGGTGGACGACCTCGACCTGGTCCCGGTGCTCGAAACCCTCCAGGGCCCGCTCGAACCGCGCTTTGCCGATGTAGCACCACGGGCAGTTGATGTCACTCCAGATCTCGACGCGCACGGTGTTGCTCTCCTTCCGACCCGCGCGGACCTCCCGCGCCGACGCCGGGTGCAACCCGTTCGGCGACCTGGATATTTCAGGACAAGAAATATCCAGGTGTCCCGCCGGGGCCGGGTGCCGCCCGGACCGGCCGGACCGCCCGGACCGGCCCGGCCGCCGGGCCCGCGCCCGCCCTCGGCCGCCTGCACCGGCTGTTCGGCCGGAGCCAGGGTCGCCGGTCAGTCCACGCC
Organism: Kitasatospora sp. NPDC053308; assembly: GCF_055585785.1. NCBI lineage: Bacteria > Bacillati > Actinomycetota > Actinomycetes > Kitasatosporales > Streptomycetaceae > Kitasatospora > Kitasatospora sp. NPDC053308. The sequence continues at coordinate 103,203 of NZ_JBVJJY010000014.1, forward strand.
GGGGAGCGGTTCCTGGTCGACCTCGAACCGCGCGACCCGCTCCGCCGGGTCGCGGCACTCCGGCCCAAGCCGCAGCATCCGCGACTCCGGGTCATGCAGCGGCCGGTGGCAGCGGCGGCAGGTCACCCGGGGGCGGAGGGTCTGCGCGGTGTCCGTACCGGGGAGCGGCTCAGGGCTGGTCATGGGGAGACGGTAGCCGCCCGCCGCCGCGCCGTGCCGGGGGTCCGTCCGTCCCGCCGCCCCCGGTCCGTCCGTCCCGCAGCCCGGCCCAGCCCGGCCCAGCCCGGCCCAGCCCGGCCCAGCCCGGGCCAGCCCGGGCCGGCCCGTCCACGCCGTGCCGGGGCCCGGCCGCCGCGTGAAACGATGGCCCCCATGGCCACCGACCGCAGCAGTGCAGGAGACCCGGCGCGCACCCTCGCCCTGCTCTGGGGGCTCACCGCCGAGGAGAAGCCCGGTCGGCGCGGGCCCAGGCAGGCGCGCTCGACGGGTGAGGTCGCCGCCGCCGCGATCGCCCTGGCCGACGCCGAGGGCGTGGACGCCGTCACCATGCGCCGGGTCGCCCAGGAACTCGGGGTCTCCCCGATGGCGCTCTACACCTACGTGCCCGGCAAGGCCGAGCTGCTCGACCTGATGCTGGACACGGTCTACGCGACGATGCCCCGCAGCACCCCCGCCGACGAGGGCTGGCGGGCCCGGGTCGCCGCCGTGGCGGACGACAACCGGGCGCTGTACCGGGCCCACCCGTGGGTCGCCGCCGTCTCCACCAGCCGCCCGCCGCTGGGGCCGGGGCTGATGGCCAAGTACGAGTACGAGCTGCGCGCCTTCGAGGGCACCGGGCTGCCCGACGTCGAGCTGGACGCCGCGCTGACCCACCTGCTCGGCTTCGTCCAGACCTGCGCCCGGATGGCCGCGGACGAGCGAGCCGCCCGGCAGGACAGCGCGATGACCGACGAGCAGTGGTGGGCCGCCAACGCCGAGCTGCTCGCCCGGGTCTTCGACCCCGGGCGCTACCCGGTGGCCGCCCGCGTCGGCGCCGCCGCCGGTGCGGCGCACGGTGGCGCGTACAGCCCGGACCACGCGTACGCCTTCGGCCTGGCCCGCGTTCTGGACGGGCTGGAAGCCCTCGTCGCCCGCCGCTAGGACGGGCCCAGGGGCCGGCTCATCCGGCGGTGGGCCGCCCGTCGTACGCCTCCCGCGCGTCGTGGACGGCGCACATCCGGGACTCCACCCAGTGGGCGAGCGCGGAGACGTACTCGGCCGCCTCCAGTCCGAGCGGGGTGAGGCTGTAGTCGACCCGCGGCGGGATCACCGGGTGGGCCTCGCGCAGCACGAAGCCGTCCCGCTCCAGGGTCTGGAGGGTCTGCGCGAGCATCTTCTCGCTGACCCCGGCGACCCGTCGGCGCAGCTCGCTGAAGCGGTATCCGCGCTCGCGCAGGGCGATCAGCACCAGGACCCCCCAGCGGCTGGTCACGTGCTCCAGCACGCCCCGGGAGGGGCACATCCGGTCGTAGACGTCGGGCACCCGGTCGAGCAGTGACCGCTCCTCGTCGATTACCTCCATGTCAGTACCGTACTTCAAAGTACGTACTATCCAGAAGTTAGTGCCCTCCCTAGGGTGAGTTCCGAACCGATCGAAACCTTCAGGGGAGCAGAAGATGTACGTCGTCACCGGAGCCACCGGACAGCTCGGCCGACTGGTCGTGGAGGGCCTGCTGGCAGCCGTGCCGGCGAGCGAGATCGCGGTCGTGGTCCGCTCCGCGGAGAAGGCGAAGGAGTGGGCCGAACGGGGCGTGCGGGTCCACGAGGCCGACTACGGCCGCCCGGAGTCGCTCGCCGGGGTCTTCGCGGCCGGCGACCGCGTGCTGCTCATCTCCGGGAACGAGTTCGGGCAGCGGGTGTCCCAGCACGGTGCGGTGATCGACGCGGCGAAGGCCGCCGGGGTCGCGCTGCTCGCGTACACCAGCATCCTGGGCACGGCGACCTTCCGGCTGGGCGACGAGCACAAGGCGACGGAGGAGCTGCTGCTCGCCTCCGGACTGCCGTACGCGCTGCTGCGCAACGGCTGGTACACCGAGAACTACCTCGGCGACCTGCCCGGCACGCTGGAGCGGGGCGTGGTGATCGGCAGCGCCGGGGACGGCCGGGTGGCGACCGCCCCGCGCCGGGACTACGCGGACGCCGCGGTCGCCGTCCTGACCGGTGAGGGCCACGAGAACCGGGTCTACGAGCTGAGCGGTGACGCCGCCTGGAGCCTGTCCGAGCTGGCCGCCGAACTCGCGGAGGCCTCGGGCAAGCCGGTCGCGCACCGGGAGCTCTCCCCGGCCGAGCACCGGGAGGCGCTGGTCGGCGCGGGCATGCCGGAGGGCTTCGCGGACGTGTTCGTCGACGTGGACGCCGGCATCGCGCGCGGCGAGCTGGCCGGCACCTCGGGCGACCTGGCCCGGCTGATCGGCCGCCCGACCGTCCCGCTCGCCGACACGGTCCGCGCCGCGCTGAGCGCCTGAAGCCGCGCTGGGCTCGCGAGGCGGCGTCGGGCGTCTGAAGCCCCGCTGGGGTCCCGAGGCGGCGTCGGGCTCCCGAGGCCCCGACGGGCGCCTGAAGCCGCGCTGAGCTCCGGGAACACCTCCGAAGTCCAGCATGCAAGCAATGTCATGACCAAAATCCGGAAACGGAGATGACAGCCCGCCCTCCCGCCCGCTACCGTCGCCTCGACCACACGCGCGCGGGAGGGCCCTCGGCCATGCCACAGACAGACCAGCAGGACAACGGCCGGGGACTCGGGTACGGCTTCGCGGCCTATGGCATCTGGGGGCTCTTCCCGCTGTTCTGGCCGCTGCTGGAACCGGGCGCCGCCGACGACATCCTGGCCAACCGGATGGTCTGGTCCCTGGTCGCGGTGGTCCTGCTGCTGGTCGCCCAGCGGCACTGGGGCTGGATACGCCCGCTGCTGCGCCAGCCCCGTCGGGTCGCCATGCTGGCCGCTGCGGCCGCCGTGATCTCGCTCAACTGGGGCGTCTACATCTGGGGCGTCAACGCCGGGCACGTGGTCGAGACCAGCCTCGGCTACTTCATCAACCCGCTGGTCACCATCGCCTTCGGCGTCCTGGTGCTCAAGGAGCGGCTGCGCGGCGCGCAGTGGACGGCGGTGGGCGTCGGCGCGCTCGCCGTCGCGGTACTGAGCGTCGCGTACGGGCGGCTGCCGTGGATCGCGCTGACCCTGGCGTTCTCCTTCGCGACCTACGGCCTGCTGAAGAAGAAGGTCGGGCTGAGCGGGCTGGAGAGCCTGGCGGCGGAGAGCGCCTTCATGTTCCCGTTCGCCCTCGCCTACCTGGTCTACCTGGAGGTCAGCGGGCGCGGCACCTTCGGGCACACGGTGGCCGGCTCGTACGGCTGGGGGCACTCCGGGCTGCTGATGCTCAGCGGGCTGATCACGGCCGTCCCGCTGCTGTTCTTCGGCGCGGCGGCCGTGCGGGTGCCGCTGACCGTCCTCGGGCTGCTGCAGTACCTGGCGCCGGTGTTCCAGTTCCTGATCGGCGTCGCCGTCTTCCACGAGTCGATGCCGCCCGCCCGCTGGGCCGGGTTCGGCCTGGTCTGGGCCGCGCTCGCGGTGCTCACCTGGGACGCGCTGCGCCAGGTGCGGGCCGACCGCGCGGCGAGGTCCGCAGCGGTGCCGCGGACCTCGCCGGTGGAGCCGGCCCCCGTCACGCGCTGATGTCGCGGCTGGTGAAGCGGGACCAGGCCGCCGAGCCGAACACGGCGACGTAGGCGGCCTGCAGACCGAGGTCCTTCAGCACGCCGTCCCAGTACATCGGCTCGCGCAGCAGGTCCGAGAAGCTGAGCCAGTAGTGGGTGAACAGGAACGGCCGGACCGCGTCCAACTGCGGGAAGGCGTCCAGGATCTGGACGGTGATCACCAGCCCGACGGTGGCGGCCATCGCCGCGATCCCGCTGCCGGTGAGCGTGGAGACGAACAGCCCGATCGCGACCAGCCCGGCCAGTGAGGCGGCGACCACCCCGGCCACCAGCACCGCGCGCAGCAGCGCGTCGGCGAAGCCGATGGTGTCCCCGGAGATCAGCGTGACCTCGCCGAGCGGGAAGAGCGCGGCGCCGGTGGCCAGCGCCGCCACCGCGACCGCCGCCGTGGCGGCCAGGCAGAACGCCAGCCCGGCGGTGAACTTGGCGGCCAGCAGCCTGGTCCGGCCGGCCGGGGCGACCAGCAGGTAGCGCAGCGTCCCGGTGGCCGCCTCGCCCGCCACCGAGTCCCCGGCGACCACGCCGACCGTCATCGGCAGGAACACCGGCAGGGCGAACGCCAGCGCGGTGAAGACCAGGAACAGCCCGTTCTGGGTGGTCTGCGCGATGAAGTTCGGACCACCGCCCTCGTGCGGACTGTCGGTGTTGAGCTTGACGATCACCCCGATCAGGACCGGCAGCACGGCCAGGATCCCCAGCAGCACCTGGGTGCGCAGCCGGCGGAAGGTCAGGTGCAGCTCGTTGCGGAACAGCGCCAGGAAACCCGACGCCGTCTGCGGCCGCCGGCCGCCGGCGGACGTGCCCCTGACCGCGCCCGCGACGGCCGCGCTCCCGCCCGCCGCCGGGCTCCCGTTCGCCGTCGGGTTCCCGCTCCCCGCCGTCGCCTCAGCCCGCGACATCGAAGCCCTCCCCGGTCAGCGCCACGAAGGCGTCCTCCAACGTGCCCCGCTCCAGCCCGAAACCGTGCACCCGCACCCCGGCCCCGACCAGCGCCGCGCACAGCCGGGCCAGCGCCTCGTCGCCGCGCTCGCCCGGCTCGCCGTCCAGCCGGCCCTCGCCGGGCACCAGCGCGGTGACCTGGTGGGCCGCCAGCACCTCGGCGGCCCGCGCCACGTCCGGGGTGCGGACCACCAGTCGGCCCTGCGCCCGGGCGGCCAGCTCGGCGACGGTGCCCTGCACCACCAGCCGGCCCCGGGACATCACGGCCGCATGGGTGCAGACCTGCTCGATCTCGTCCAGCAGGTGGGAGGAGAGGAACACCGTGGTGCCCTCCGCCGCGACCTCCCGGACCAGCGCCCGGATCTCCCGCATGCCCTGCGGGTCCAGCCCGTTGGTCGGCTCGTCCAGCACCAGCAGCTCGCGCGGCTGCAGCAGTGCGGAGGCGAGGCCCAGGCGCTGCTTCATGCCGAGCGAGTACGCGCGGGCCTTCTTGCCGGCCGCCGCGCCCAGGCCGACCCGCTCCAGCGCCGCGTCGACCCGCTGCCGCCGGGTGCGCGGGTCGGCGGTGGGGTCGGCGGCGTCGAAGCGGACCAGGTTGTCCCGCCCGGAGAGGAAGCCGTACAGCGCCGGGCCCTCGATCAGCGCGCCCACCCGGGGCAGCACGCCGGAGACGGACTGCGGCATCGACTCGCCGAGGACGGTGGCCACGCCGGCGGTGGGGGCGATCAGGCCCATCAGCATCCGGATGGTGGTGGTCTTGCCGGAGCCGTTGGGGCCCAGGAAGCCGAAGACGGAACCGCGCGGCACGGTCAGGTCCAGGCCGTCCACGGCGAGCTGGCCGCCCCGGAAGCGCTTGGTGAGGCCGCGGGTCCTGATCACGGCGTCGGAGCCGGAGCCGGAGCCGAAGCCGGCGTCGGCGTCGGAGCCGGAGTCGGGCCGGAGGGCGGATGCGGGGGCGGAGCCGGAGCCGGCAGGAGCCGGGGCGGCGGGGGGAGCGGGCGGAACGGGAACGGGGGCCGGGCGCGGTTCGGCGCCCGTGCCCCCGGCCGACTCCGTAACGTCCCCCGTTACGGGAGTCCTGGTCATCCGTCAGTTCACCCCGGCGGCGTGCTGCAGGGTCGGCAGGGTCACGGCGCCGGCGAACACCCGGCCGTCGTCGGTGAGCAGGACGTTGACCACCTTGGTGCCGATCAGGGTGCCGCCGTCGACCTGCTTGCCGAGCGACTTCATCAGCCCCTGCGGGTTCACCGAGCCGCGGCCGCCGTGCTTGCCGTCGCCCTTCGGCGCCTCGACGGGGCCTCCGGGCAGCCGCGTGGTGAACACGGCCGTCCAGCCCTCGCCGATCACGTTGGTGCCGGCGTGGTCCTCGGGCACGCCCTGGGCCTCGCCCTCGGCGGCGGCCTTGCCCTCCTTCGCCGCCTCGTCCGCCTTCTTCTCCGTCACCTTGGCGCCCTTGGGCGCCGTGAAGTCGAAGGTCTTGGCGGCCGGCTTGGCGAAGGAGACGTCGGTGAAGTGGACGTCCAGCACGGTGGTGCCGTCGGTGGACTTCACCGCGACCGCGAGCGGCACCCCGTTGTCGGCGGCCACCGCGATCCGGACCTCGGCGACCGTCGAGCCGCTCTGGGTGGGCTTCACGCTCAGCTGGTAGGCCTTCTGCCCGGCCACGGTGGCCGTGCCGGCCACGGTGACCGAGGTGGTGCCGGCGCTCGCGGTCAGGAACTGCCGGGCGGCCTCCTGCGGGGTGGTCGGCACACCGGTCAGCGGCGGGCCGGGGTGCCGCTCGGCGTCCTTGTGGGCGAGCTGCCCCGCGGCGCCGACGAGGTGCACCGCGCTGTTGGTCGAGCTGTCCCAGGCCCAGGACTGGTCACCGTTGCGGACCAGCGTGTAGCCGGCCATGTTCTCCATCAGGTCGACCCGCTGGTGCTCCGGGCCGTCCACCGCGATCCGCAGCGTCCGGTCGCCGCCGAGCAGGCCGAGCAGCTTGGCCTGCGGGTCGGCGGCGGAGGCCGCGTCGGAGCCGCTGCCGCCGTGCCCGGACGCCGCGCCGAGGCCGCCGGCCGCGCCCAGCAGCTGGGCGGGCAGGCCGAGGTCGGTGCTGACCGAGACCGTTCCGGACAGCGCCTGCGCCTGGGAGCCGAGCGCCTTGGCCACCACCTGCTCGGCGGTCAGCGCCGGCAGGTCGGGCGGGCCGTCGGCGGCCAGCGCGGGCACCAGCCCGACGCCCGCGGCGATCGCCGCGGCCACCGCCACCGGCACCCCGGCGCGCACCAGGACGCGTCGGCGAGAGCGGTGCGGCACACCGCCGTCCAGACCGTCCCCCGTCGCCGTCTCATTGGTCATGGCGTCATCAACTCCTCTGCGGACACGTGCGCTTGGCCTTGCTCCTCCATTAGAGGCCGTCACGCCGCCGTCGGCATCGCCCTTCAGGGCCAGATCGGATTGGCCTTCGTGGGTACCCCGACCCTGAGACGGTCTCAGGGTCGCTCATCCCGCAGTACCGTCCTGGCGTAGGGTCGCGCCATGGATGGAACCGCCACGGACGCCAGCACTCCGCCGACCGCGAACGCGATGCGCCGCGCCCTGCGCCGCGCCCGGGACGGTGTCGCCCTCGACGTGACCGAGGCCGCCGTGCTGCTCCAAGCCAGAGGCGAGGACCTGCGCGACCTCTGCGGGAGCGCCGCCCGGGTGCGCGACGCGGGCCTCGAAGCGGCCGGCCGTCCCGGTGTCATCACCTACTCCAAGAGCGTCTTCATCCCGCTCACCCGGCTCTGCCGCGACAAGTGCCACTACTGCACCTTCGCCACCGTCCCGGGCAAGCTGCGCCGGGCCGGGCAGGGGATGTTCATGTCCCCGGACGAGGTGCTGGAGGTGGCCCGGCGCGGGGCCGAACTCGGCTGCAAGGAAGCGCTGATCACGCTCGGCGACAAGCCCGAGGACCGCTGGCCCGAGGCCCGCGAGTGGCTGGACGCGCACGGCTACGACGACACCGTCGCGTACGTGCGGGCGATGTCGATCCGCATCCTGGAGGAGACGGGCCTGCTGCCCCACCTCAACCCCGGGGTGCTGAGCTGGACGGACTTCCAGCGGCTCAAGCCCGTCTCCGCCTCGATGGGCATGATGCTGGAGACCACCGCCACCCGGCTGTGGAGCGAGCCCGGCGGCCCGCACCACGGCTCCCCGGACAAGGAACCCGCCGTCCGCCTGCGGGTGTTGGAGGACGCCGGACGCAGCTCCGTCCCGTTCACCAGCGGGTTGCTGATCGGCATCGGCGAGACGTACCGGGAGCGCGCCGAGTCGCTGTTCGCACTGCGCAAGGTCTCCCGCGCCTACCACGGCGTCCAGGAGCTGATCCTGCAGAACTTCCGCGCCAAGCCGGACACGGTGATGCGCGGCATGCCGGACGCCGAACTCGACGAACTGGTCGCCACCGTGGCCGTCGCCCGGCACCTGCTCGGCCCTACCGCCTGCCTGCAGGCCCCGCCGAACCTGGTGGACGGCGAGTACGAGCGGCTGATCGCGGCCGGCATCGACGACTGGGGCGGGGTCTCCCCGCTCACCCCGGACCACGTCAACCCCGAGCGCCCCTGGCCCCAGATCGACCGCCTGGCCGAGCGCTCGGCCGCGGCCGGCTTCGAACTGCGCGAGCGCCTCGCCGTCTACCCCGAGTACGTGCTGCGCGGCGAGCCCTGGCTGGACCCGCGGGTGCTGCCGCACGTGCGCGCCCTCGCCGACCCGGCCACCGGCCTGGCGAACCCGGACGCGCCGGTCCGCGGCCTGCCCTGGCAGGAGCCCGAGGACCTGCCGGAGTCGTACGGGCGGACCGACCTGCACACCGCGATCGACACCGAGGGCCGCACCGGCGACCGCCGCGCCGACTTCGAGGACGTCTACGGCGACTGGGAGGTGCTGCGCGAGCAGGTGCTCGCCGAGGGCGCGCCCGAGCGCCTCGCCGGGGACCTCCGGGAGGCCCTGGCGGTGGCCGCCGACGACCCGACCAAGCTGACCGACGAGCAGGCGCTGGCCCTCTTCCACGCCGACGGCCCGGCCCTGGACGCGCTCTGCCGGATCGCCGACGACGTGCGCCGGGACGCGGTCGGCGACGAGGTCACCTACTGCGTCACCCGGAACATCAACTTCACCAACGTCTGCTACACCGGCTGCCGCTTCTGCGCCTTCGCCCAGCGCCGCACCGACGCGGACGCCTACACGCTGTCGCTGCAGCAGGTCGCCGACCGGGCCGCGCAGGCCTGGGAGGTCGGCGCCACCGAGGTCTGCATGCAGGGCGGCATCCACCCGGACCTGCCCGGCACCGCCTACTTCGACATCGCCCGGGCGGTGAAGGAGCGGGTGCCCGGCATCCACGTGCACGCCTTCTCGCCGATGGAGGTGGTCAACGGCGCGACCCGCACCGGGCTGTCGATCCGCGACTGGCTGCAGCGGGCCAAGGAGTCGGGCCTGGACACCATCCCGGGCACCGCCGCCGAGATCCTGGACGACGAGGTCCGGTGGGTGCTCACCAAGGGCAAGCTGCCGGCCGCGACCTGGGTCGAGGTGGTCACCACCGCGCACGAGCTGGGCATCCGCTCCTCCTCCACGATGATGTACGGGCACGTGGACACCCCGGCGCACTGGCTGGGCCACCTGCGGCTGCTCGCGGAGATCCAGCAGCGCACCGGCGGCTTCACCGAGTTCGTGACCCTGCCGTTCATCCACACCAACGCCCCGGTCTACCTGGCCGGCATCGCCCGCCCCGGCCCCACCGCCCGGGACAACCGCGCGGTGGTCGCGATGGCCCGGCTCCTGCTGCACCCGCACATCCCCAACATCCAGACCAGCTGGGTCAAGCTGGGCGCGGAGGGCGCGGCCGAGATGCTCCGCTCCGGCGCCAACGACCTGGGCGGCACGCTGATGGAGGAGACCATCTCGCGGATGGCCGGTTCGGCGTACGGGAGCTACAAGTCGGTGCGGGACCTCCGGGCGATCGCCGAGGCGGCGGGCCGTCCGCACCGCCAGCGCACCACCACCTACGGCGAGGTCCCGGCCGAGCGGCAGGCTGCCGCCCAGGCCTCGGACGGGCACCTCCCGCAACTGCTGCCGGTGCTGGACTGACCCTCCCGGGAGCGTCGCCGTCCCCCGGACCCCCGGGTGGCGGTACCGGCCCGGGACCCGGAACGCGAGCGGGTCCCGGTGCCGGAGCCGGGGAGGCCGGCCCGGGCGGCCGGCCGGGGCCGCGGGATGGCAGGGTGGCACGACGGGTGCCGTGCCGGTGTTCGAAGGATGCCGTCGATCGGTCCGCTTCTTCGAATACAGTGCCAGGGCGTGCGACCGGCCGAGCGTCGTGCGGCCCCCGTCCCGAGGAAAGGCGCCCCGTCGTGATGCCACTGTGGTCACGCGCCCAGCAGCAGGACTACCGCAGCCGGGTGCGGGGCTGCCTGCTCGGCGGGGCCATCGGCGACGCGCTCGGTGCCGGCGTCGAGTTCGAGGCGCTGGAGAAGATCCGGGCCCAGCACGGCCCGCAGGGCGTCACCGGCTACGTCCCCGCGTACGGGCGCACCGGCGCCGTCACCGACGACACCCAGCTGAGCCTGTTCACCGTCGACGGACTGATCCGCGCCCACATCCGACGCGACACCGGCAGCTGGCACCCGCCCACCGACCTGCACCTGGCCTACCTGCGCTGGGCCGCCACCCAGCGGGACTGGGGCCCGGACGAGCGCCGCCCCGACCTCGGCTGGCTGGGCCGCGAGGAGTGGCTCTACGCCCAGCGCGCCCCCGGCCAGGGCTGTCTGTCCGGGCTCAGCGGGCCCGACGCCGAGCGGCTCGGCACGCTGGAGCGGCCCAAGAACCCGCACTCCAAGGCCTGCGGCACGGTGGTGCGGGCAGCCCCCTTCGGGCTGCTCACCACCTGGGAGCCGGGCCTGGTGTTCCAGCTCGCCGTGGAGTGCTCGGTGCTCACCCACGGCCACCCGACCGGCTACCTCGCGGCGGGCGCGCTCGCGGTGATCGTCCAGTCGGTGGCCCGCGGCGGCACCCTGGAGGAGGGCGTCCACCTCGCGCTCGCCCTGCTCTCCGAGCGGCAGGCGCACGAGGAGACCACCGCCGCGCTGCGGGCCGCACTGGACGCCGTCCGGGCCGGCGAGCCCTCCGCGGAGCGGGTCGAGGCGCTGGGGGAGGGCTGGGTCGCCGAGGAGGCGCTGGCGATCGCGGTCTACTGCGCGCTGGTCGCCCACGACGTCCGCTCGGGCCTGCTGCTGGCCGTCAACCACTCCGGGGACAGCGACTCCACCGGGGCGATCTGCGGCAACCTGCTCGGAGTGCTGCACGGGGACACCGCGCTGCCGCCGGGCCTGGTCGCGGGCGTCGAGGGGCGCGCGGCGATCCTCGAACTCGCCGACGACTTCGTGCTGGAGCTGATGCACGGCACCGAACTGCACGACCAGCGGTCCCCGGAGGGCGCCACCTGGTCCGCCCGTTACCCGGTGACGGGCTGACGGCGGCCCGCCATACGGCAGTTGCCCGTAGCGCCGGCCGCCGCCGGTGGCGACGGACACCGCTACGGGCAACTGGTCCGAGTGCGGGAAGCCGGGGCGGGTCAGCCCGGGAGATCCCCGAAGGCGCCGCCCGCCGCCGCCGAGGCGAAGGCGTTCCAGGCCTCGGTGGTGAAGCGCAGTTGGGGGCCCAGGGGGTCCTTCGAGTCCCGGACGGCCACCTCCCCCGCGCCGGGGACGGCGACCTCCACGCAGGCGCCCTGGCCCCCGCTGTGACTGCTCTTGCGCCAACCGGTTCCGTACTCGGACGGGGTGATCATTCGTGGAATTCCTTCTCGATGTCGGCTATCAGCGACCGGCTCTCCGCGACACCGAGTGCGGCCGCTCTCAGGTAGTCGTACAGACCGGTATAGCGGCGCACATCAGCCTCCTTCTCCAGGTAGAGATCGCTCGTCACACCTTCGAAGTAGACAACCGTGGAATCGGCTGACTCCGGGAACTCCAGCAGGGAGAATGTCCCGGTCATGCCGGGATGCGCCCCGTGCGAGAACGGGATCACCTGGATGGTGATGTTCGGCCGGGTGCTGAGTTCCAGCATCCGCTGCAGCTGCTCGGCCATCACCGCCCTGCTGCCGACCTCGCGGCGCAGCACCGCCTCGTCTATGACGGTCCACAGGCTGCCCAGCTGGTTCTCGCCGTGGACCCGCTCCTGGCGCTTCATCCGGACCTGCACCCGGCGCTGCACGGCGATCGCGTCGGTGTCCGGCTGGGTGCCCTCGACCACGGCCTGGGCGTACTGCTCGGTCTGCAGCAGGCCGGGCACGAAGGAGGACTCGTACGCGCGGATCGAGGAGGCCTCGGCCTCCAGCCCGATGTAGACGCTGTACGGCGTCGGCATGTCGTTGAAGTCGTGCCACCAGCCGCGCTGGCGCGACTCCTTGGCCATCTCCATCAGGCTGGCGCGCATCTGCTCGTCGGTCACCTTGTACACGTCGCAGAGGTCGCGCACGTCCCGCTGGCTGATGCTGCGGCGACCGTTCTCCAGCCGACTGATCTTCGACTGGGAGACCATCAGCCGTCCGGCGACCTCCTCCGCCGTCATGCCGAGGCCCTCGCGGAGCTTGCGCAGCTCGGAGCCGAGGCGTCGGCGGCGGACGGTGGGATTGACGTTGGCGGACACTTCGACCTCCGGCCGGACCTCTCGTGATCGTTGGATCGGCAGTCCTCGGAACACTTCGGACATTGGGACCAACCCCCCTGACTTGGAGCAGCATGTCACCTTGGGCCAGGTCGGCGCCGGGGAATCCCAGCAGCGCGGTAGAACAGATCATCGGAAAAGCGCTTCCGCGAGACAGCGGAAGCCCCCAGGTGGTAATGCGGCTCGGCGACTCGTTCGGGCAGTGCGGTGGAGAGTCCCCGGACGGCGTCGCACGTGCCCCCGGCACGTGCGGGGGCGGGCGGCTGCGGCCTCCGGGGACGGCAAGAGGGGCGGTCGCCGGGCGACTTGCGTCGCGGGGCGACCGCCCCTCGGTGCTTCTGGTGGTGCTTCCGGTGGTGCTCGCGGTGCTGGTGGTGCTCATCGTGCTCGCGGTGCTGGTCGTGCTCGCGGTGCTCTTCGTGCGGGTGGTACCGGTGGTACCGGTCGCGCATCGGTGCGCTCAGCGCCTTCGAGGGGCGCGTGCGGTGCGGCGCGCGCTGTCGGGCGCGCGGTGGGGCGTCCTGCTCGACGTGCTGGGGGCGGCCCCGGAGCGCGGTTCAACGGGCGGTTCCGCGGCCGTGGTTCAGAGGCGGTGGTTCAGCGGACGCCCACCCGGGAGGCGGGGACCCGCCCGCCCGGACCCCGGCCCGCCGTACGGGAACCGGAGCGGCTGGGGGCCGCAGCGGTCCCGGGGCTCTGGGACGAACGGTTCTGCTGCGCCGGCAGGCCGTTCTGCACGTCCATCACGGCGTGCGCGACCATCCCGCCGAGCGGGTCGTACCGGATCAGGTCGCGCAGCCGCGACCGCGAGGACCGGCCCTCGTTGCCCGGGTACAGGTGCTTGCCCAGACCCACCGAGTGGGCGAGTGCGGCGAGCGCGGCGGTCCGCGGGTCCGGCGGCACGCCGGTGCGGATCGCGGTGTCCAGCCGTTGCTTGATCGCGGCGTTGGTGCAGTCGTCGGACGCCTGGTACCGGGTCGTCGGCAGCACTCCGCACACCTGGCCCGGCACGGCGGTCACCATGCCGCAGCGCTCCAGGTGCGCCAGATAGGTCTGCCGCAGCCCCAGCCGGGGCCCGCCGATCCAGTGCGCCGCGCGGACCGGACTGCCGCGTCGGCGCAGCAGTTCCAGTGCGTGGTCAAGGGTCGGGTCGCCGGTCGGCCGTGCGAGCACGACGGCGATCCGGTCTCCCTCCGGTACGATCCGTCCGGCCAGGGACAGCTCGACGAGCTGCGCCCCGGCGAGTCCGAGGTCGAGGGTCTGCGGCTGCGCCGTGGTACCCGTGGTCGGGTCCAAAGCGAGCAGCAAGAGTTCCTCGGGAACAGTTCTGCGGCTCTTGCCCATCCAAGCCTCCCCGCGTGGATGAGAGACAGGGTGACGCCTCTCACACGGGCTTGTCGAGTACGCCTCCGAATCGTGACCTTGCGGTGAAGGCGCGGAACCGGCGGCCGCAGGCCCGGCGTCTGACCGGTGAACAGGCCGCGGTACGGCTGTGCGATGGCAATAAGGGCCGGTCGGGCGGGGTGTGCGCGGTGGGATCGGCCGCCGGTGGCGGAGACTGTACAGGTACACGGGGCGGGGCGTCGGCTTCCCGAAATCGGGTTCGCCGGTGCCCCGCCGGGCGTTGAGGAGGCTGGGATACGTGGGCGAGTCCCCCGACAGGGTGCTGAGGGACGGCGAGCGGGAGCGGGACCGGGAGCGCGAACGGACCGGTGCGGCGGCGGCCGGCGGCGTCGGGTCCGCCGAGCCGGCCGAGTCCGCGGAGGCGGTCGAGTCAGCCGAGTCCGTCGAGTCAGCCGAGTCCGTCGGGTCGGCCGTGGGCGGGTCCGGCGCGACTGCTGCCGGGGCGTCAGCCGCGTCCGCCAGCGCGGCGGCCGACGGACCTTCGGCGGGGACCTCCGGCGAGGCGGCCTCGAAGGCGGCTTCGAGGACAACCCCGAAGGCGGCTCCGGCAGGGGCCTCGAAGGCGTCCGACGACGCTCCGGCGACGGGGGGCAAGGGCGGTTCGACCGTACAGCTCCGCGTCCGGGATGTGGACAGCAAGACGACGATGCTGCGGCTGCCGGTGGACGACAAGACCACCGCGCTGCGCCTGCCCGAAGAGCTGTTGAAGGGGGCCGGCAACGGCGGTTCCAGCGACGAGGGTGGGGAGAAGGAGCCGCTGACGGCAACCGACGCGGCCGAGAAGCCCGCCGGGCGTCCGGCCGCGGCCGACCCGCGTCTCGCCATGCGGACATCCGCTGCAGTCGCCAAGGGTGCGGCGGAGAAGGAGGAGAAGGAGGCGAAGGAGGAGCCGAAGAGGACGGCGGCCGAGCCCTCCGAGGCCGACTCCGAGGCCGACTCCGAGGCCGTCGTCGACGACGCGGACGACTCCGCCGACGAGGACCCCACCGCCGACTCCTCCGCGGGGACCTCCCTCCCCGCCGCTTCCGCTTCCCCTTCCGCCTCCGCCGCCCCCGACACGCTGACCGAGACCGGGCAGCCCGGTCAGAAGCCGGGCCGGGCCGAGAAGCTGGAGAAGCCCGAGCCGCTGCGCGTCCCCGCCGCCCCCGCGGCCCGCACCGTCCCCGACTCCGAGCCGGAGCCGCACCCGGAGCCCCGACCGGTCCCCGAACCCGAGCCGGCCCCCGGCCCGGAGCCGTTGCCGAAGCCTGCGCCCAAGCCCGCACCCGTGCCGCCGGCCCCGAAGCCGCTGCCCGAGCCGGACCCGCGCCCGGTGCCGCCGGCCCCGCCGCTGCCGAGGCCGGAGCCGCTGCCCGCGCCCGAGCCCGAGCCGCTGCCGTCGCCCGAGAACACCGCCGAGGCGATGGAGGTCCTGGCGACCCTCAACGCGCGCCCGGTCTCGCCGCTGCGCCGGGCCCTCAAGCGGATCACCATCTGGACCGTCTTCCTGGCCGTGGTGCTCGGCGCGGTCGTGGTGGCCCAGCTGCTGCGTCCGCTGCCGGACGCCACGGTGAAGATGACCGCCGCGGGCAGCTACAGCTTCGCCGGCGACCAGCTGGACCTCGCCTGGCCGGCCGCGGGCCAGTCCGCGGCCGAGGTGGTCGGCGTCGGCAGCCTCGGCAGCTCGGGTCAGGAGACCCCGGCCCCGATCGCCAGCGTCACCAAGGTGATGAACGCCTACCTGATCCTGCAGAAGTACCCGCTGAAGAAGGGGGAGAGCGGCCCCAAGATCACCGTCGACAAGCAGGCCGCGCAGGAGTCCGGAAACGTCGACGAGTCCAAGGTGACGCTCACCGAGGGCCAGGTCCTCACCGAGTACCAGGCGCTGGAGCTGCTGATGCTGCCGTCGGCCAACAACGTGGCCCGGCTGCTCGCCCGCTTCCACTCCGGCTCCGAGGCGGACTTCGTCAAGTTGATGAACGACACCGCGGCCAAGTTCGGGATGACCAACACCATCTACGCGGACCCGGCGGGCTACAACCGGGAGACCAAGTCCACCGCCAAGGACCAGCTGAAGCTGGCCGAGCAGGTCATGCAGGACGAGATCTTCCGGCAGATCGTCTCCACCCCGGAGACCAACTTCAACAACGTGAAGATCCCCAACACCAACAACCTGCTCAACGCGAAGACCGGAGTCATCGGCGTCAAGACCGGCTCCAGCAGCCCGGCCGGCGGCTGCCTGATGTGGGCCGCGTACAAGGAGGTCGGCGGCGTGAAGCGGCTGATCCTCGGCGTCACCCTGGGTCAGCCGGCCACGTCCCCGGCGCCGGGCGACGGCATCCTGCCCACGGTGCTGAAGGTCAGCGGCAAGCAGATCCAGGCCGCGCAGAACGGCGTGACCGGTCAGACCGTGGTGAAGAAGGGCGACGTGGTCGGCGCGGTCGACGACGGGCTGGGCGGCAAGGTCCAGGTCGTCGCGACCAAGGACCTGGTGGTGGCCGGCTTCCCGGGCGTCTCCGGCACGGTCACCCTGGACGCGGCGAAGATCGGCCACAGCGAGAAGGCCGGCAAGGAGGTCGGTGTCCTGCGGGTGGGCTCCGGTGACGGCAAGCAGGAGGTGCCGGTGGCCCTCCAGTCCGACCTCAACCCGCCGTCCATCCAGTCCCGGCTGCTGCGCGTGCTGTGAGCCGCTGAGCCGGTGAGCCGCTGAGCCGGCGCACCACCGCACCACCGCACGAACGCGGAAGGGGAGCCGGTCCGCACCGGCTCCCCTTCCGCGTTCCGTTCCCCGTTCCCGCCCCGTTCCTGCGGCTACGTGTCCGGGTCGAGCAGCGCGAGCGTGAACCCGCCGAGCGGCGTGACCTGGTCCGGGGTGCCGTACCGGGAGCGGAGCGCCTGCGCCTGGTCCGTCGGCACGGCGCCCAGCGGGTCCGGGGTGTCGCCGAGGACGAGCAGCCAGATCCGGGACGCCGTGCCCAGACAGGCCTCGGGCTGCGGGCACGGCGTGGGCGAGAGGTCCTCCGCGTCCTCGGCACTCCGGGCGACGAACACCGGGTACGGGCGGACGTCCGACGGCAGGTAGTAGCTGACCCCGGGCCACACCATCGCCCAGGACTGGTTGCCCAGGGGAGCCGCCATCCCGTCCCCGGCGCGGTAGCCCGCGGCGATCGTCCGGGCGGCCGCCTTGTACGGCTCCTCCGAGCGGCTGTGCGAGCCCACGTAGCGCACCGGGGGCTGCTCGGGCAGGGCCGCCACAGCCGGTACGGCCAGCAGCGCGCCCGCCAGCAGCCCGGCCGCCAGGACGGCCCGCCAGGGCGCGGTGCGGCGCCGCACGCGGGCCGCCAGTGCGCCGTACGCCGCCCCGACCCCGCCCCCGGCCAGCACCGCCCAGGCGGGCACCGTGAACAGCAGGTACCGGTCGACGAAGTACGAGGTCCCGCCCAGCCGGGACACCAGCCAGACGCTCACCACCGGCAGCTCGGCGAGCAGCAGCAGCTGCCAGGCCTGCAGCCGCCGGCCGGGCAGGGCCAGCGCGGGGAGCGCCAGCAGCACGAAGGAGTAGAAGACCAGGTCCGAGCCGAACAGCTGCTCGCCGAAGCGGGCCAGGCCGCGGAGGGAGGGCGTCATTATCCAGCCCAGCTGCCGGTCCGACTGGCGGCTGCCCAGCAGCATGATCGGCACCACCGGCACCGCCGCGACCGCGACCGCCAGCGGGTACTGCCACAGCAGCCGCCGGTCCGCCGCCTCCCGGGTGCGCCACAGGTGCAGCGCCACCACGGCGACCTGTCCGGCCACCGTGCTGAACGAGATCAGGTGCCCCGCGCCCGCCAGCGCCATGGCCGCGCAGTACGGCGCCCAGCGCCGCCAGGTCGGCCGCTCCAGTGCCCGCAGCAGGAAGAACGTGGCGGCCGCGATCGCGAGGGTCACCAGCGCGTACGAGCGTGCCTCCTGGGCGTAGCGGGAGACCAGCGGCGGCACCGCGAACAGCAGCCCCGCGCCGATCGCCGCCGCCCGGCCGCCGAACAGCCGCCGGGCGGTGAGCGCCACGAAGGCGGCCGCGCCCGCCATGGCCAGGACGGACGGTGCCCGCAGCGCCACCGCCGAGTCACCGAAGACCGCGGTCCAGCCGTGCATCAGCAGGTAGTACGCGCCGTTGCTGGCGTCGATGTGCTGGAGCAGCCGCAGCAGGTCGCCCAGCGAGCGGGTGGCCACCGTCGAGGTCGCGATCTCGTCCCGCCAGAGATCCGGCGTCCCCAACCGGTACCCGCCCACCGCCAGCATCACCAGCGCGGGCCACAACCAGACCTGCTCCGACAGCCGGACGACCGGGCGCACAGCAGGTCTCATCTGGTCCTTCGTCTCCTTCGCGGGGTGCGCCCGGGCGGATCGGGCTCCTCCCGGCAGGCTACTTGACCGCTCCTGACACCCCGTCGGCCACCCGTGCCCCCGGCCTGCGACGCCGCCTCCCACCCCTGATCCGGTACGCTGTGAGCGGCCTCGCCACACCCGGGGCCGCGCCTCAGTAGCTCAGGGGATAGAGCACGGCTCTCCTAAAGCCGGTGTCGCAGGTTCGATTCCTGTCTGGGGCACGACGAACACGCAGGTCGCAGGCCTCCGCCCACTCCGGGCGGGGGCCTGCCGCTTTTCCGGCCCAGGCGCCCCCCCCGGGCCGCCTGCGGCGCGGCCCGGACGCCTCCCCTCCGGCCCGCGTCCGGGCCGGGCCCGCCACGGGTCAGGTGAGCCGGACGAGGGTGCGGGGCTCGGCGGGGCGGGTGGTGGCGAGGGCGAGGTCGGCGAGCAGGGCCTCGTTCTCGCGGGTGGTGCGCAGGACGGCGGGGTCGAGGTCGACCAGCAGGACCTCGCGCCGGTCCTCGCTCGCCTCGGCGAGCAGGCGGCCGTCCGGGCCCCAGACCGCGCTGCCGCCACAGGTGTCCCAGGAGCCGGTACGGCCGATGTGGTTGGACAGCACCGTGTAGACGGTGTTGTCGAGCGCCCGGGCGGGGAACCAGGTGCGGGACTCGTGGTGGCCGTGGCCCTTGCTGAACAGCGCGCCGACCAGGTAGGCGTGGCAGCCGTCGAGGGCGGCGGCGCGGGCGTGCTCGGGGAAGCCGGAGTCGTAGCAGATGCCGAGGCCGAGCCGCCAGCCGTCCAGCTCCAGGGTGCAGCCGGCCGTCCCGGGCCGGTAGAGCTCGCGTTCGGACTTGAACAGGTACTGCTTGTCGTAGCGGGTGGCGAGGCCGCCGTCCGGGCCGAGGACGAGGGCGGAGATCCGCAGGTCGGCACCGTCCCGCACGGCGGCGCCGACGACGGCCACGGTCCCCGTCGCGCGGCAGGCCTCGGCGATCGGCGCGAGGCGCGGGTCGCCGGGCTGGACGGCGTACTCGCGGGGATCGCTGCGGATCAGCTCGGGCTCGTACCCGGAGAGGAACTTCTCGGTGAAGAGCACCAGCCGGGCTCCGGCGTCGGCGGCCTCGCGGATCAGCTCGGCGGCCTGGGCGGCGTTGGCGGATATGTCGCCCGCCACGGCCCGGGTCTGGACGGTGGCGATCCGCAGCGGCTGCCCGGGGTGTTCGGCAGGGGCGGTGGCGGAGGTGGGAGCAGCGGTGGTGGACATGGCCGTCACGCTAGCGGACGGCCTCGCTCCGCTGACGCGGCCTCAGTGGACGGGCCCCCGGTGCACGGCCTCGGCGGACCGCCTCGGTGGACGGTCTTCGCGCCGTCTCAGCGCACGGTCTCGTCGGGCCGGTCGGCGGCGCCCTCCGGCACGCCGCCGTCCGGATCCCCGTGCCGGGCCGCCGCGTCGCCGTCCAGCAGCGAGTCGTCCAGCAGTGGGCCGTCCAGCAGTGGGTCGTCCAAGGGCGAATCGTCCGCGGGTGAGTCGCCCAGCGGATCGGCGGCGCGGGGCGGCCGGCCGGGGGCCACGATGACCCGCTGGACCCGGGGCCGGGTGCGCCAGTTGACCCGCCGTACGTCGCGGGCCAGTGCGCCCGGGCGCCAGAGCTCGATCACGGCCGTGACGGTGCCCAGCACGATCCCGGCGGCCAGCCACCCGCCCAGGACGTCGCTGGGCCAGTGCACGCCGAGCGCGATCCTGGTCCAGCCGATGGTCAGCACCGTCGCCGCCGCCACCGCGCAGGCGGCGGTCCGGCCGCGGCGGTGGACCCGGTACCAGACCAGGCCGACCAGGACGGCGCAGGTGATCGCGGAGGCCATGGCGTGGCCGGACGGGAAGGCCGGGCCGCCGGCGTGCGAGACCGGGTCGGTGAAGGCGGGGCGGCCGCGGTCGAACGCCGCTTTCAGGGCCCACAGGGCGCCCCAGCCGACCAGGGTCTGCGCGGCCACCCAGCCGGCCAGCACCCGTGCGCCGATCAGCCAGAGCCAGACGGCCGCGAGCCCGAGGAGCGTACGCATGGTGATCGTGCTGCCGATGTCCGAGAGGGTCTGCACCGCTGCGGTCCAGATCCGGTGCTCCCGGGCGTAGGTGTGCAGTTCGCCGATCCACTCCTGGTCGAAGCGCTCCAGCGGGTGCCAGTGGCTCGTCACCAGAGCCGCCAGGAGGCCGAACAGCGCGGCACAGCCCACCGCGAGCGCGGCGTCCCGAAGGAGTCTGCGACTACGCGCAGTGACGGAGTTCGTGCTGTTGGTCAGGTGCATGGCTGACACCTTCCCAGTGTCCCGCGCCGATGAGGACCCCGGGTGATAGCGATTCGGCATCGTTTGTGCGGAGGTCCTGCGTGCGCGGGGGCGTGGGCGCGGGCGGACAGCGGGGGTGCGTGGGAACGCGTGCGGCCGGGCGCGGGTTCAACCGGTAGGCGACGTGCGCGTGAGGGCCGGGTGAAGAAATCGCTCCGGGGGCGGTCGGCCGAGGGCACGGGACGTGCCCGGGTGGTCACCGAGCGTCCAAAGTCGAGTGAAAAACGGCAGGATACTGCATCGCGCGGAAGAATCAGAGTGACTTGGGAATGTTGTCCGGAATCTGTTCGTTGGATCGTTACGTGTGAGCCCCCCGGGCCCGCACTCCTTGCCCTCGGGGGCAGGCAGGCAGACCTCGGCAACACCAGCAAAGGGAGCAAGCATGGCCACCCGTGCCGTCGTTCGCGACAGGGCCGACCGGACTCGCGCGGCCCGCCCGACCAACCTCGAGGCCGACCGTGACCTGGTCGGCATGTACCTCGACGAGATCGCCAGGACGCCCCTGCTCGATGCCGCCGAGGAGGTCGAGCTCTCGCTGCGGATCGAGGCCGGGGTGTACGCCCAGCACCTGCTGGACGAGGACGAACTCCCCGCCGGTGTCACGCGTGAGGAGCTGGAGGCGATAGCCGCCGACGCCGAGCGTGCCAAGGACGTCTTCATCCGCTCCAACCTCCGGCTCGTGGTGGCTGTCGCCCGCCGGTACCCGCGCAGCGGCCTCCCGCTGCTGGACCTGATCCAGGAGGGCAACGCGGGCCTGGTGCGCGCCGTCGAGAAGTTCGACTACGCCAAGGGCTTCAAGTTCTCCACCTACGCGACGTGGTGGATCCGGCAGGCGATCACCCGCTCCATCGCCGACCAGTCCCGGACGATCCGGCTGCCCGTGCACCTGGTGGAGGAGCTGGGGCGGATCCGGCGGGTGCAGCGCGAGAAGTCCAAGGAGCTGGGCCGCGAGGCCGAACCGGCCGAGATCGCGGCCGAGTTGGACACCACCGAGGCCCGGATCAAGGACGTGCTGGACTGGGCGCGCGACCCGGTCAGCCTCAACATGTCGGTGGACGACGAGGGCGAGACCCAGTTCGGCGACCTGGTGGAGGACACCGGGGCGACGTCCCCCGAGGACGCCGTGATGGTCATGCTCCGCCGTGAGGAACTGGACGACCTGATCGGACGGTTGGACGACCGCACGGCCTCGATCATCCGCTCCCGCTACGGGATGGAGGACGGCCGCGAGCGCACTCTCACCGAGGTGGGCAAGCAGCACGGGCTCACCCGCGAGCGGATCCGCCAGATCGAGAAGCACGCGCTGGCCGAACTGAAGAAGATCGCCGACCACGCGGGCTTCGAAGCCGCCTGACCGGCAGGCCTGCCGAGTTCCACCCGGGCCCTGGTGCGGAGCGCTCCGCACCAGGGCCCGAGGCGTGCCCGGCAGGCTCTTAGGCTGGAACGAGCAGGACGGGACGGACGTGGACGGACGGGACGGACGGACATGACGAACGACGGAGTGGACAGGGTGAGCGAGCAGGAGCAGGAGCAGGGCCAGGGCCAGGACCAGCGGGAGCAGGGCCGGGCCCCGCAGCAGACGCCCGCGGCCAAGGCCCGGCTGGTCTTCCGGGACCCGCTGGACCAGCAGTCCCGGGACGACACCGACGCCGGCTGGAACGAGCGCTCCGGGGCGGGGGAGAGCGGTGGGCGGGGGCTGGACTGGTACCTGAGCCAGCGCCCGCCGCACCACGGCGGCTGAGGGAAGGACGGGGCCGGTCGGCGGGTCAGCGCAGCGGCGCGACGAGCGCGTCGCGGATCTCGGTCAGTAGTTGGACCTCCTTGGCCTCGGCCTCCGCCGCCTGCTCGGCGAGGGTCTTGCGGCGCGCGGCCAGCCGGTTCATGGGCACGATCAGAACGAAGTAGACGACGGCGGCGGTGATCAGGAACTGCAGGACGGCACTGAGCACCGATCCCCAGAGGATGAGGATCCCGGACGTGACCTCACCGTTCGGGCCGACCTCGCAGGGGCCCTTGAGGCAGGAACTGTAGGAACCCAGGTCCTTCGTTCCGAAGACGCCGACAATCGGATTGATCACGCCTTTGACGAAGGCGTTGATGATGTTGGTGAATGCCGCGCCGATGACGACGGCGACGGCGAGTTCGATGACATTTCCGCGCAGCAGGAATTCCTTGAAGCCCTTCATGCCGCCTCGAACGACGAAGTCGTCACCGGGTTACGGGTGATCTTCCGCAGCTCCGGATTGACAACCCGTCCGGCCCAGTGCGCCCCCGCCCGGCGGCTGGCCGAGCCGCGCGGGCCCGAGCGCGAGCGCGCCGGCCACCGCCAGCAGCACCAACGCGGGCACCCCGGCCCGCCTGCGCACCGCGCTGCGCCATCGGTGCCAACCGCCGCACCCGCGCCGGATCGGCGGGAAGCTCGGCACCTCCTGCCGGGGCGGCACGGTGGGTGCGGGCAGGGGGACGGAGAAGCTCGCGGTCGTCATCGACGCACCTCCGGAAGGTCGGGTGGCCGGCCCGGGCGGACCGGCTGACGACCCCCACGATGCGCACCCCGGCCGACGGCGGAAAGCCCCTTTCCGCAGCCTGTGGAAAAACCCGCCCCTGTGGACGACTTCGTACGCTCACACAGGTGACTCCGGTTCGCCGAGCTGACGGGAAGCCCAGCCAGCGGGAGCCGAGCCTGCGGAAGCCCAGCCAGCGGGGAGCCGAGCCTGCGGAAGCCGAGTCGGCGGGGAAGCCGAGCCGGCGGGGAACGCGGAAAGGCCCGCCGCCCCCGCGTGAGAACGGGGGGCGACGGGCCTTTCCGAGGACTGCGGGGCGGCCGGTCTCAGCTCGCGGCCGGAGCCGGGCTGGCCGGCGCCGAGAAACCGCTGCCCGAGGTGGACGAAGCGGACGACGCGGGGGTCGACGTCGACGGGGTCGACGACGAGCCCGAGCTCACCGAGCTGCTGGAGGAGGAGCGGCTGTCGGTCCGGTAGAAGCCGGAACCCTTGAACACGACACCCACTGCGGAGAAGACCTTGCGGAGTCGTCCCTGGCAGTCGGGGCACGTGGTCAGCGCCTCGTCGGTGAACTTCTGCACCGCCTCCAGGCCGTTGCCGCACTCGGTGCACTGGTACTGGTACGTGGGCACTTGTCTTCCTCCTGGCACTCTCGCCTGATGAGTGCTAACGATGGTCAATGATGCGGCATTCCGCTGGATCAGTCCAGCGACTCCGGTGTGAGATCGGCCCCGCTCGCCGCCCCGGCGTCCGGGCCGCCGACCACCGCCCGCTCCCGCTCAGCCCTTGGCCGCGCCCACCAGCTGTCCGGCGCCGGTGCGCTCCCCGGAGCCGCCGGCCGAACCGGCAGCCGACCCGGCCGCCGGATCCTGCGCCGACCCGGCCGTCGAACCCGCGGCCGAACCCGTCGCGGCGGCGGACCCGGTGCCCGCGCCCGCCGCCGGCGCCACCAGCAGGTGCCGCAGCGAGAACAGCGCGAGCAGCCCCAGCCCGGCGCCGATCACCGGCACCAGGAACCCGGCCGACGGCCCGTGCCCGTCGATCAGCTTCCCCGCCACCATCGAGCCGACCGCCAGGCCCAGCCCGATGGCGCCGGTCAGCCAGGTGAAGGCCTCCGTCTTGGCGCCGTCCGCGACCAGCGTCTCGACCAGGGTGTAGCCGCTGATCAGGGTCGGCGCGATGGCCAGGCCGCAGACCAGCCCGGCGACGGTGAGCGCGATCAGGTTGGGCATCGCCCACAGCGTGGAGCAGCCCAGCACCAGCAGCGCGAAGCTGGCCAGCATCCGCTGCTGGACGGGCCGCCGCCAGGCGATCACGCCGTACAGCACGCCGGCCAGCATCGAGCCGCCCGCGAAGATGCCGTACACGGTGCCGCCCGCGTCGTGCTGTCCGACCGAGTCGGCGAAGGCGTTCACCGAGACCTGCATGCCGCCGAAGACCGCGCCGACCCCGAGGATGGAGCCGGCGAGCAGCCGGACGCCGGGGGAGGAGATCGCGGAGACGCGCTCGACGCCGGGCTGCGGCACGATCCGGGCGGGGGCGGTGCGCCGCTGGGCGGCGAAGGCCAGGCCGCCGACGACGGTCAGCGCGGCCTCGGCGATCAGGGCGGTCGCCGGGTTGGCGAGCGCGGCGATGCCGGAGGCCAGGATCGGGCCGATCACGAAGGTGAACTCGTCCGTGACGGACTCGAAGGCGAAGGCGGTGCTCACCCGGGCCGCGGAGGCGTCGGACGGGCCGTCGGCGGTGAACCGGGCGATCCAGCGGGCCCGGACCATCGCGCCGATCTGCGGCACGCTCGCACCGGCCGGCACGGCGGCCAGGAACAGGCTCCAGGCCGGCGCGTGGCCGAGCGCCAGCGCGATCAGCGCGGCGACCGAGGCGCCGTGCACCAGGACGGTCGGGACGAGCACCGCGGGCTGCCCGTACCGGTCGGCCAGCCGCCCGGTCTGCGGCCCGATCAGGGCCTGGGCGACGGCCGCGACGGCGGTGACGGTACCGGCGGTGCCGTACGAGCCGTGGGTCTGGGTGACGAGCAGCAGGATGCCCATGCTGAGCATCGCGTACGGCAGTCGGGCGACGAGGGCGGGCGCCAGGAAGGTCCAGGCCCCGGGGGTGCGCAGCAGCTCCCCGTACCCGACGCGGGTGGGGGCCTGGGCTGCGGTGGTGTCCGCGGTGCTGTCCGCGGAGGTGTCGACCGTTCGGCGGGCCGTCACGGTCGGTCCTTCCTGCTGCCTGGTAGCGCGGCAGGGCATGGGGTGGCCCCGACGCGCCGAGAGTCGTCCTCTCGCGCGTCGACCGGGGTAGATACCGGGTCGGCCCGGTGCGGTTGCCGGGGGCCGGACCGCGGCCGCCGAGCGGTCGCGCCAACTCTGCGTCAGGCAGATGCTGGGGGTGGTCTAGCGGGTTATACGGCGTGGTCGAACCAGCATACAGTTACGCGCGTAGATTCCGCCAGTCCAGCCCTTCCCCGGGGCACCTCCGGACCCGGTGGCCCCACCGACCCGGCCCGCCGGACCCGGTCCGCCCGGGCCCGCCGGACCCGGTCCGGGGCCCGGCTCAGCGGACCCCGGCCCGCCACACCGCACCGGCCTCCGCCGGTCCGCCTCAGCGCCCGTTGAGCCATCCGGCGAGCTTGCCGCCCCGGTCCACGGCCCGCAGCCGCCGCTCCGCCGCCTCGCTGACCTCGTCCGTGGTGACCACCAGCAGCTCGTCCCCGCCGCGCAGCACCGTCGTCTTGTCCGGGACGAAGGAGTTGCCCTCGCGCACGACCAGGGTGACCGCCGCCCCCTTGGGCAGCCGCAGCTCGCCGATCTCCACGCCGGACATCCGGGAGGCGGGGGAGAGTGCGACCGACAGCAGGTGGCCGTGCAGCTTCTCCAGCGGGGCGGACTCGATGCCCAGGTCCTGGCCCATCGCGCCCTCGCCGATCCGCAGCCGCTTGGCCACCCACGGCAGGGTGGGCCCCTGGAGCAGGGTGAAGACGACCACCAGGATGAAGACGATGTTGAACACGTCCTCGGCCTTGTGCGCGCCGGTCACCACCGGGATGGTGGCGAGCACGATGGGCACCGCCCCGCGCAGCCCGGCCCAGCTGAGCAGTGCCTGCTCGGCGGCCGGCACCTTGAAGGGGGTCAGCGAGACCACCACGGACAGCGGCCGGGCCAGGAAGACCAGCACCGCGCCGATGACCAGGGCGGGCACCACCGAGGAGCCCATGGTGGCCGGCGTGCAGAGCAGGCCGAGCAGGACGAACATGCCGATCTGCCCGATCCACGCCAGTCCGTCGGCGAAGCCGCGAACGGCGGGCCCGTGCGGCAGCTTGGAGTTCCCGAGGATCACCGCGCAGGTGTAGACGGCGAGGAAGCCGGAGCCGTGCAGCAGCGCGCCGCCGGCGTAGGCGAGCACGGTGAGCGCCATCACGGCGATCGGGTAGAGGCCCGAGGAGGGCAGGGCGACGTGCTTGATCCCGTACGCGCCGAGCTTGCCGACGGCGAAGCCGATCGCCGCGCCGATGGCCAGCTCGGCGAGGATGGTGCCGATCAGCACGTACCAGGGGTCCAGTTCCCCGGCGGTGGCGAAGGCGACGACCAGGATGACCACGGGGGCGTCGTTGAAACCGGACTCGGCCTCCAGCAGGCCGGTGAGCCGGTGCGGCAGCGGGACCATCCGCAGCACCGAGAAGACGGCCGCCGCGTCGGTCGAGGAGACGATGGCGCCGAGCAGCAGCGAGGTCCGCCAGTCCAGGCCGACCAGCCAGTGCGCGCCGGCCGCGGTGGCGAACACACTGACCGCGACGCCGACGGTGGCGAGCACGGTGGCGGCCGGCATCACCGGCTTGATCTCGCGCCAGCTGGTCTTGAGGCCGCCCTCGGCCAGGATCACCACGAGCGCCGCGTAGCCGATCACCTGGGTGAGTTCGGCGTTGTTGAAGGTGAAGCCGATCCCGTTCTGGCCCAGCGCCACGCCGATCCCCAGGTAGATCAGCAGGCTGGGCAGCCCCGACCGGGTGGAGATCCGCACGGCGACCACCGCGAAGAGGAGGATCACGGAGGCTTCGAGGAGGAGCTGGTTCAGATGGGAGACGTTCACGCAGGGGCACCTCGGGCAGGCAGGGGCGGGCGGGGTGTCTGGTGGTGCTGTGAGGTCGACCAGCGTTAAGAGGGCGTCAATGCTCCCCTTGCGGATCGTTACTCAGTCTAACATTTTGCCATATCTTTAGCTTGGTCCCCCGTTCACGGTGCCCGGCCGTCTCGGCCTAATGTGGTGCCCTGTCACGGCCGCAGGCCCTGAACACGCCCGCCCGCCCCGAAGTCAGGACCGCAAGGACCCAGATGCCCCGCTCGAAGAAGTTCCGGCGCGCCCGTCTGTTCGTGATCGTGCTGGTCGTGCTGCTGGTGGCCGGCGTCGGCTACGGCGGCTACCGCGGGGTCACCGCGGTCCGTGCCTCGTTCCCGGAGGTGGACGGCAGCGTCAAGGTCGCGGGCCTGAGCGCGCCGGTCGACGTCAAGCGGGACGCCAACGGCATCCCGCAGCTGTACGCCGACACCCCCGAGGACCTGTTCCGCGCCCAGGGCTACGTCCAGGCGCAGGACCGTTTCTGGGAGATGGACGTCCGACGGCACATCACCGCCGGCCGGCTCTCCGAGATGTTCGGCGACGGCCAGGTCGACACGGACGCCTTCATCCGCACCATGGGCTGGCGGCAGGTGGCGCAGAAGGAGTACGACACCAAGCTGGCGCCGGAGACCAAGAAGTACCTGCAGGCCTACGCGGACGGCGTGAACGCCTGGCTCTCCGAGCACCCGGGCGGCGAGAAGGCCTCACTGGAGTACGCCCTGCTCGGCGCCGTCAACAGCGGCTACACGCCCGAGCAGTGGACCCCGGTCGACTCGGTGGCCTGGCTCAAGGCGATGGCCTGGAACCTCTCCGGGAACCTCCAGGAGGAGGTCGACCGTTCGCTGCTGGCCCAGGACTTCAGCACGGACAAGATCGCCGAGCTGTACCCGGACTACCCGTACGCCCGCAACGGCACCATCGTGAAGACCGGCACGGTCAACGGCGACACCTACCGCCCCGCCGACGGCTCCGCGCAGCCGGGCGCCGGCAACGGCACCGCCACCGCCCAGGGCGCGGCCACCACCAAGGCGCTGCTGCAGGGCCTCACCGACCGGATCGACGGGATGCCGCAGCTGCTCGGCCGCCCCGGCCAGGGCATCGGCTCCAACTCCTGGGTCGTCGCCGGCACCCACACCACCACCGGCAAGCCGCTGCTGGCCAACGACCCGCACCTCGGCCCCGGCCTGCCCTCGGTCTGGTACCAGATGGGCCTGCACTGCCGGACGGCCTCCCCGGCCTGCCAGTTCGACGTCTCCGGCTTCACCTTCGCGGGCATGCCCGGCGTGGTCATCGGCCACAACAAGGACATCGCCTGGGGCTTCACCAACCTCGGCGCCGACGTCACCGACCTCTTCCTGGAGAAGGTCACCGGCCCGGACACCTACCAGGTCGACGGCAAGGACGTGAAGTTCGAGCTCCGCAAGGAGACCATCAAGGTCGCCGGCGGGGAGGACCGCACCATCACCGTCCGCACCACCCAGACCGGCGCCCCGCTGATCTCCGACCAGAGCAGCGAGCAGCAGAACGTCGGCAAGTACGCCCCCAACGGCCCCTCCGCCCCCGACCGCGGCACCAGCGGCTACGGCGTCGCCCTGCAGTGGACGGCGCTCAGCCCCGGCAAGACCATGGACGCCGTCTTCGAGCTGGACAAGGCCAAGAACTGGGACGACTTCCGCGCCGCCGCCAAGGACTTCACCGTCCCCGCGCAGAACCTGATCTACGCCGACGCCAAGAACATCGGCTACCAGGCCCCCGGCACCATCCCGGTCCGCGGCAAGGGCGACGGCACCTACCCCGCGCTGGGCTGGGACTCCGCGTACCAGTGGAAGGACCCGATCCCCTTCAACGCGCTGCCGTGGAGCCTCAACCCCTCCTCCGGCTACATCGTCACGGCCAACCAGGCCGTGGTGGACGCGGGCTACAAGTACAGCCTCACCAAGGACTGGGAGTACGGCACCCGCGCCAAGGAGATCACCGACCAGATCGAGGGCCTGCTCAAGAACAACGGCAAGATCTCGCCGGACGACATGCAGACCCTCCAGCTGGACAACACCAACGTGATGGCCAAGACGCTGGTCCCGCTGCTGCTCAAGCAGCAGATCGACGACCCGTACGTGCGCGAGGCCCAGGACCTGCTGAAGGACTGGAACTACCACCAGGACGCCGACTCGGCCGCCGCCGCCTACTACAACGGCGTCTGGCGCCAGCTGCTCACCCTCGCCTTCGGCCAGAAGTTCCCGGCCGACCTCCGGGCGAAGGACAACTGCCTGCTGGTCCGCCAGCAGGACGACCCGACCAAGCCGGACAGCGCCACCAAGATCGTCACCGAGTGCGGCACGCGGGACCCGGGCAAGGCCCAGCCGGACGGCGGCGACCGCTGGACCGAGGTGGTGCGCCAGCAGCTGGAGAAGCCCGACAGCTCGTGGTGGACGTACATCGACTCCCAGCACAACGTCCAGAAGGGCCTGGACAACCTGCTCAAGGAAGCGATGAAGAACGCCCGGCAGGAGCTGACCTCGCTGCTCAGCAAGGACGTCTCCAGCTGGAGCTGGGGCCGGCTGCACAAGCTGGAGCTCAAGGAGCAGACCCTCGGCACCGACGACTCCTCGATCGCCTCCGGCGTGCTCCACAAGCTGCTCAACCGCGGCCCCTACCGCCTCTCCGGCGGCTCGGCGGCGGTCGACGCGGCCGGCTGGAACGCGGCGGCCGGCTACCAGGTCGACTGGATCCCGTCGATGCGGATGGTGGTCGACCTCAACGACCTGGACTCCTCGCGCTGGATCAACGTCGGCGGTGCCTCCGGCCACGCCTTCCACGACAACTACAACGACCAGACCGACCTCTGGCTCAAGGGCAAGCTGCTCACCTGGGCCTTCGGGCCTGACGCGGTCGAGAAGGCCACCAAGCACAAGCTGGTGCTCACCACCGGCTGACGCCCGTACGGACACCCGGCGGCCCCGTTCCCCCAGGGAGCGGGGCCGCCGCCGTTCCGCCTCCGTCCCCGCCGCCGTTCACGCCTCCGGGCCCAGCCGCCGCACCCCCGAGGGCGTGACCGCCAGGTCCACCGGCCGGTCGTGCGGCTCGGCGGGCACCCGCTCCAGCAGCTCGTGCTCGTACAGCAGCACCGCCAGCACCGGCCTGACGCCCGCGCGCCCCAGCCGGGCCAGCACCCGGTCGTAGCTGCCGCCGCCCCGGCCCAGCCGCAGCCCGGCACGGTCCACCGCCAGGCCGGGCAGCAGCACCACCGAGGCCGCCGTCACCGCCTCCGGGCCCAGCCGCGGGCCGACCGGCTCCAGCAGCCCCCGCCCGGCCGGCGCCAGCTCCCGGGGGCCCGCGTACTCGGCCCAGTCCAGGTCGTTGTCCGCCAGCAGCACCGGCAGCAGCACCCGCACCCCGCGCTCCCGCAGCGCGTCCAGCAGCGGCCGCGTCCCGGGCTCGGCGCCCACCGAGACGTACGCGGCGACCGTGGCGCCCGGCCCGGCCAGCTCCCCGGCGTGCCCGGCCAGCGCGAGCGCCGCGTCCTCGCGCTCCCCGACGGGCAGTTCGCGCCGCCGCGTCAACAGCCGTGTCCTCAGGTCGCTCTTCTCGTTGTGCACCGGATCCTCCACGTCTCCAGACCGTCGACGCGCAGAGCCTGCCACGCGAAAGGGCGCCCCGATTGTCCACCCCGCTGCTGGTCCAGGCCCTGGCCGCGCTGAGCGCCCCCGCGGTGGCCGGCGCCACCGTGCTCGGCCTGCGGGCCCGGCGCGAGCGGGCCGAGGCGGCCGCCGAGGCGCAGCGGCAGGGCGCCCGGATCGCCGAACTGGAGGAGCGCTGCGCCGAACTGGAGCGCACCGCCTCCTGCGACCCGCTCACCGGCGTGTGGAACTACCGCCACCTGCAGCTCACCCTGGACCGGGAGATCGAACGGGCCCGCCGGGCCGAGCACACCGAGCACGGGGAGGGGCCCCGCCCGCTCGCCGTGCTGATGCTGGCCATCGCCGGCTTCGACACGGTCGTCGCCGAACACGGCCGCGCCCGGGCGGGCGCGATACTGCGCGACCTCGCCCAGCGCCTGGCGATGGAGATCCGCCGGTCCGACACCCTCGGCCGCTACAGCGGCGAGGAGTTCCTGGTGGTGCTGCCCGACACCGGCGCGGAGGGCGCCGCGCAGGTCGCCGAGCGGCTGGTCTGGTCGGTCCGCCGGCACCTGCTGCTCGACTGGTCCTCCGGGACGCGCGAGCCGCGGCCGGCGCACGGCAACGGCCTCACCGCCGCGGCCGGCGTCGCCGTCCTGCCGGAGGACGGCACCCACGCCGCCGTCCTGCTGCGCGCCGCGGACACGGCGCTCGCCGAGGCCCGCGCGGCCGGCGGCGACTGCTGGCGGATCTCGCCGCGCGCGGCCGGCCGCTCCGCCGACCAGCCCGCCGAGCCACCCGGCGACCAGCCCGCCGACCGGCCCGCCGACGCGCTTCCCGAGCCGGTCACTCGCCGTAGGGATCACCGCCCGACTGCCGAACGTGACCGTTCGGAAAAGCCGGGTAGTCTGTCGCCCTGTGCCGGCGGGGACCCCCTCGCCCAGCCGGTCCCATCCCATACGCCAGCCTCTGTGGCCGTGCCCCGCGACGTGCTGTCCTAGCCGTCCGAACGCGCTCGGTCGGGCGAAAACGTGCCTGAGTAAGGTAAACGCATGACGACGACCAACTCCCGAGTTCCGGTAACCAAGGCCGTGGTACCCGCGGCCGGACTGGGCACCCGCTTCCTCCCGGCGACCAAGGCCACCCCGAAGGAGATGCTCCCGGTCGTCGACAAGCCGGCCATCCAGTACGTCGTCGAGGAGGCCTCCGCCGCCGGCCTGTCCGACATACTGATGGTCACCGGCCGTAACAAGCGCGCGCTGGAGGACCACTTCGACCGCGCCTACGAGCTGGAGGAGCTGCTGGCGCGCAAGGGCGACGAGCAGCGCCTGGCCCGGGTCCGGGAGTCCGTCGAGCTGGCCAACATGCACTACGTCCGCCAGGGCGACCCGAAGGGCCTCGGCCACGCCGTCTCGGTCGCCGAGCAGCACGTGGCCGGCCAGCCCTTCGCCGTCCTGCTCGGCGACGACCTGATCGACCCGCGCGACCCGCTGCTCTCCCGGATGATCGAGGTGCAGCAGGAGCTCGGCGGCTCGGTCGTCGCCCTCATGGAGGTCGACCCCTCCCAGATCCACCTCTACGGCTGCGCCGCCGTCAAGGCGAACGGCTTCGGCGAGGACGTCTTCCAGGTGACCGACCTGGTCGAGAAGCCCGAGCCCGGCGAGGCCCCCTCGAACTACGCCGTCATCGGCCGCTACGTCCTCGACCCGCTGGTCTTCGACGTGCTGCGGGAGACCCCGCCCGGCCGCGGCGGCGAGATCCAGCTGACCGACGCCCTGCGCGAGCTCACCACCCGCGAGCCCGCCGACGGCGGCCAGGTGCACGGCGTGCTCTTCAAGGGCCGCCGCTACGACACCGGCGACCGCGCCGACTACCTGCGCGCTATCGTCCGTCTGGCCGCCGAGCGCGATGACCTGGGCCCGGAGTTCCGCTCCTGGCTGCGGGAGTTCGTCGGCTCCGAGATGCAGGACTGACACGACTGACACGACAGAGAGCGAGTCGCCGATGACCGGGTCCACCGAGCACAGCACCACGCCCGCAGCCTGCTGCGACGACGGAGCGGACCCGGCACCGGCGGCCCCCCGCCTCTGGACGGTGGACGAGCACCTCGCCGACGTGCTCGCCGCCGTCGGCCCGCTGCCCGCGATCGAGCTCGGCCTGCTCGACGCCCAGGGCTGCCGGCTCGACGAGGACGTGACCGCCGACGGCGACCTGCCGCCCTTCGACAACAGCTCGATGGACGGCTACGCGGTCCGCACCGCCGACACCGAGGGCGCCACCGACGCCTACCCGTCGGTGCTCTCGGTGGTCGGCGACATCGCGGCCGGTGCGGACGACCTGCCCAAGGTCGGCCCCGGCCAGGCCGCCCGGATCATGACCGGTGCCCCGCTCCCGCCCGGCGCCCAGGCCGTGGCCCCGGTCGAGTGGACCGACGGCGGCAGCGGCACCGGCGTGGCCGCCGCCGCGATGACCGCGCCCGTCCCGGACGAGGAGGTCCGCGTCCTGCGCCCGGTCGCCGACGGCGCGCACATCCGCCGCCGCGGCAGCGACGTCGCGGCCGGCGCCACGGTCCTGGAGGCGGGCACCCGGCTCGGCCCCACCCAGCTCGGCCTGCTCGCGGCGATCGGCCGGGCCACCGTGAAGGTCCGCCCGCGCCCGCGGGTCGTGGTGCTCTCCACCGGCAGCGAGCTGGTCCAGCCCGGGGAACCGGTCGGGCCCGGCCGGATCGCCGACTCCAACAGCTTCACCCTCACCGCCGCCGCCCAGGAGGCCGGCGCCATCGCCTTCCGGGTCGGCGCCGTCCCGGACGACGCGGACCGGCTGCGCGCCGTCCTGGAGGACCAGCTCGGCCGGGCTGACCTGATCGTCACCAGCGGCGGGGTCAGCGTCGGCGCGTACGACGTGGTCAAGGAGGTCTTCGAGAGCTACGGCGGCGTCGACTTCCGCAAGCTGCGGATGCAGCCCGGCAAGCCGCAGGGCTTCGGCCGGATCGGCGGCGCGGCCGGAGTGCCGCTGCTCGCCCTGCCCGGCAACCCGGTGAGCGCCTACATCTCCTTCGAGCTCTTCGTCCGCCCGGTCATCCGCACCATGCTCGGCGCCGCCGACGTGCACCGCCCGGTGGTCCGCGCGCTCTGCCCGCAGGCCCTGCGCTCCCCGGCCGGCCGCCGGCAGTTCCTCCGCGGCCGCCACTCGGCGGCGGACGGCACGGTCCGGCCGGTCGGCGGCGCGGAGTCGCACCTGGTCGGCGCACTGGCCCGGGCCGACTGCCTGATCGTCGTCCCGGAGGACGTCACCGACCTGCCCGCCGGCAGCGAGGTGGACGTGGTCCTGCTGGACTCCTGAGCGCCGGAGCCCGGGCACCGGGGCGAGAGCGCCCCGGAGGCGAGCGGGCGAGTGGCGGCTGTACGGTAGCGCGGTACTTCGACCCGCGCGCCCCTGGAGCCACCCGTGACGACACCTCCCCCCGGCGACCGCCTCACCCACGTCGACGACCAGGGCGCGGCCCGGATGGTCGACGTCTCCGAGAAGGCCACCACCGTGCGCACCGCCGTCGCGGCCGGGCGGGTGAGGGTCTCCCCGAAGGTGGTCGAGCTGCTGCGCGGCGAGGGCGTGCCCAAGGGCGACGCCCTCGCGGTGGCCCGGATCGCCGGGATCATGGGCGCCAAGAAGACCCCGGACCTGGTCCCGCTCTGCCACCCGATCGCGGTCTCCGGCGTCAAGGTCGACCTCACGGTCGCGGACGACGCGGTGGAGATCACCGCCACCGTGAAGACCGCCGACCGCACCGGCGTCGAGATGGAGGCGCTGACCGCCGTCGCGGTGGCCGGGCTGACCGTGATCGACATGGTCAAGGCCGTGGACAAGGGCGCCGCCATCGAGTCCGTCCGGGTGCTCGGCAAGACCGGCGGCAAGAGCGGCGACTGGTTCGCGCCGGAGGTGGGCGCGTGAGGACTCCGGCCGGGAGGGCGCTCGCCGTGACCGTCTCCAACCGGGCCTCGGCCGGGGTCTACGAGGACAAGGGCGGCCCGCTGCTGGTGGCCGGCCTGACCGCGATGGGCTTCACCGCCGACGGCCCCCGGGTCGTCCCGGACGGCGAGCCGGTGGAGGCCGCGCTGCGCGAGGCCGTCGCGGCCGGCTACGACGTCGTGCTGACCACCGGCGGCACCGGCATCTCGCCGATGGACCTCACCCCCGAGATGACCGCCCGGGTGATCGACCGGCAGATCCCCGGCATCGCCGAGGCCATCCGTGCGTACGGCCGGGAGAAGGTGCCCACCTCGGCGCTCTCCCGCGGGCTCGCCGGGCTCGCCGGACGTACCCTGATCGTCAACCTGCCGGGCTCGACCGGCGGCGTCAAGGACGGCCTGGCCGTCCTGGAGCCGCTGCTCGCCCATGCCGTCGACCAGCTCGGCGGCGGGGACCACCCCCGGCCCGACGCCCCGGCCCCCGGGGCTCCAGCACCCAGGAGACGGCACTGAACGCCGGCTGGCCGGTAGAACTCCACGAGGGGGAGGTCGTGCTGCGCCCGATCCGGGCCCGCGACCAGCGCGAGTGGCAGGAGGTGAGCCGCCGCAACCGGGACTGGCTGCGGCGGTGGGAGGCCACCGTGCCGCCTGGCCCGGCCGGTCAGGTCGCCGGGCCCCGACCGACGTACCGGCAGATGGTCCGGTTCCTGCGGGGCGAGGCCTCGGCGGGCCGGATGCTTCCCTTCGTCGTGCTCTACAAGGGCCAGCTGGTGGGCCAGTTGACCGTCGGCGGGATCACCTGGGGCTCGATGTGCTCGGCGAACATCGGGTACTGGGTCGACGAGGCGGTGGCCGGCCGGGGCATCATCCCGACCGCCGTGGCGCTTTCGGTGAACTACTGCTTCCGCACCCTCGGACTGCACCGGATCGAGGTCTGCATCCGCCCGGAGAACACCCCGAGCCGACGCGTGGTGGAAAAGCTCGGCTTCCGCTCGGAGGGAATCCGCCCGCGCTATCTCCACATCGACGGCGACTGGCGCGACCACCTGGTCTACGCGCTGACCGACGAGGAGGTCCCGGAGGGGATGCTGGAACGCTGGCGGGCGCTCAGTTCCGGCCGTGAAGCCAGTAATTGAATATATGTTCGAAAGAAATATCGATATGGCATCGGCCCGATGGCGGACCGTCACAAACACCGGCAAAATAGTCAGAGAATCAGCTTGATCACACGACACGCCGTGCCAAATTGCTGCCAGGCCTTCCCCGGCGCCCGTACGGTGTGAATCGTGAGCAGTAGCGGCCTTATCTACGCCGTCATCGTAGGGGCCTGGGCCGCCTATCTGGTGCCGATGTGGCTCCGCAGGCAGGACGAACTCAACGAGGCGCGCCCGACGGAACGCTTCAGCACCGCCATCCGCCTGCTGGCCGGGCGTTCGGCGCTGGAGCGGCGGGCAGCCCGGGCCCTGGGCGACGAACCGCGTGACGACGAGCACAGCAACGACGGCCCTCCCGGGCGGGACGGGGCCGCCTCCGGCGACCCCGCGGAGCGGGAGCCCGAACCCCCGGCGGAGCGCCCGGCCGAGCGGCCCGCCCCGGTGTCGCCGGGCGGAGCCGCGCGCCGGGCGCGGCTGCTGGCCCGCCGGCGCCGGATGGTCACCGTCCTCTTCCTCTCCTTCGCGCTCGGCGCGGTGGTCGCGGCGGTGGCCGGACTGGCCTTCCTCTGGGTCCCGGCCGTCCCGGCGGTCCTCCTCACCCTGTACATCGGCCACCTGCGCAAGCTGGAGCGCCAGCGGTACGAGGTGAAGCTCGACCGCGTCCGGGCCGCGCAGGCGGCCGAGCGGCTGCGCAAGCGCGAACAGCAGCGGGCCGAGGCCCCGGCGGCCGACGCCGCCCGGGCCGAGGCCCCCGGCGCGACGGACCAGGGCCCGGCCGCGCCCGCCGAGGCGCGGGCCGAGCGCCGCCCGCACCTGCGGCTGGCCGCCGCCCCCGAGGAGCCCACCGTCGCGGTCGCCTCCGCCTCCGCGGTGGCCGAGGCGACCGAGCACGAGGAGTGGGTCGACGGCATGCGCGAGCGCGGCGCGGCCGGCCCGGACTCCTGGGAGCCGGTGCCCGTCCCGCTGCCGACCTACGTGACCGCGCCGGTCGCGCCCCGGGTCTCCCGCGGCCTCGACCTGTCGGCCCCCGGCACCTGGACCGCAGGCCGCCCCGCGGAGCCCCGCAGCACCCCGCTGTTCGACCAGTACGCCGAGCCGCAGGCCCCCGAGGTCCGCCCCCGCGCGGCCAACGAATGACCCGGACCACCCCCCGGCCGGCACCCTGCCCCGGGGGGTGGTCACGGACCCCCTCCGAAAGGTGCTAGAGTTTCTTCTCGTTGGGGCTGTGGCGCAGTCCGGTAGCGCACCTCGTTCGCATCGAGGGGGTCAGGGGTTCGAATCCCCTCAGCTCCACCCAACGGACCAGCTCCGGCCGGTCCACCGAATCCCGCCGGGAGGCAACTCCCGGCGGGAT
Organism: Kitasatospora sp. NPDC053308; assembly: GCF_055585785.1. Classification (NCBI taxonomy): domain Bacteria; kingdom Bacillati; phylum Actinomycetota; class Actinomycetes; order Kitasatosporales; family Streptomycetaceae; genus Kitasatospora; species Kitasatospora sp. NPDC053308. The sequence continues at coordinate 140,367 of NZ_JBVJJY010000014.1, forward strand.
TTCGCGTTTTGTGACACCGGGTCGGCTCCGGGCCGCCCCGGAGGGCGCTGTGGGCGAGATCACACCATCGGACGCGTGGGGTTTCTGACGCCGTTTGGGCTTCAGGGGTCTCGGTTATGGTGGGTGGGCCCAGACGCTGACGAGGGAACGATCTGGTCTATCTCAACGGGGTGCCATCGCGGTGCGCGAGTTCGGTCTGACACGGTGGGCGCGGCAGACGGACCCGGGAGGGCCGGGCCGGACCCCGGCAACCGGAAGATCGAATTCCTGGACCCTCGCGGCGACCTGCGTCGCGGCCGTGTCACTGGCGGTGTTCGCCTTCTTCCGTCACACCCACGGCGCCACCATGGTCGACATGCTGGTCTACCGGGCCGAGGGCCAGGCCGTCGTCCGCGGCGAGGACCTGTACGCGATGCGGCTGCCCGGCTGGGACCTGCCGGCCACCTACCCGCCGTTCGCCGCGATGCTCTTCGTGCCGAGCACCTGGTTCGACGTGAGCACCCTGCGCGTCCTGGTGATGCTCCTCAACTACGGGCTGCTCGCCCTGGCCGTGCACCTCTCGCTGAAGCTGGCCGGCTGGTCGAAGCAGCACCGGCCGGCCGTGGTGATCCTGGCGACCGGCCTCGGCATCTGGCTGGAGCCGGTCTTCACCACCTTCCAGTACGGCCAGGTCAACCTCGGCATCCTCTGCCTGGTCCTGTGGGACCTGACCCGCCCGGACCGCCACCGGTTCAAGGGCGTGGGCATCGGGCTGGCCACCGCCATCAAGATCACCCCGGGCCTGTTCGCGGTCTACCTGTTCCTGACCGGACGGGTCCGCGCCGCGCTGGTCTCGGCCGGCACCTTCCTGGCGGCGGGCCTGATCGGCTGGGCCCTACTGCCGGACGCCTCGTACGGCTTCTGGACCACGTACCTGTGGGACCCGAGCCGGGTCGGCGTGACCGTCCTGGTGGACAACCAGTCGCTGCGCGGCGCCGTGTGCCGGCTGCTCGACGTCAACGACCCGGGCGCGGTCGGGCTGGTCGCCTCCGCGCTGGTGGGCGCCTTCGGGCTCGGCGTCGCGGTGCTGGCCGGGCGCTCCGCGCGGGTGCTGCGCCGGGCCGACGCCTGGGGCGGGGTCTGCGCCGCGTTCACCGCGCTGCTGGTCTCGCCGATCAGCTGGACCCACCACTGGGTCTGGTGCGTGCCGCTCATCGCCCTGCTGGCGGTCGAGGCCCGCACCAGGGGCCGACAGGTGCTCCTGGGCGTGAGCCTGCTGGTCTTCCTCTCCCACGTCATGTGGACGGTGCCGCACCGGTGGGGGCGCGGGGTGGCCTGGTACTGGCAGCTGCCCGGGGCGATCTACCCGCCGATCGGGATCGCCGTCCTGGCCGTGCTGGGGGTGCGGCTGTACCGCGCCCGGCGGCGGGCCGTGGACGGGACCGGTGGCGGGGCCTGGGCGCTCCTGGCCGCCAAGCTCGACCGCGACCCCGCGCTGACCAACCGGACCTGACGGCCCGGACCCGACCGACCCGAGCCGACCGACCGACCCGACGGACCCAGACCGGACGGATCCGACTGACGTGACCACCCAGACCGCCCCCTCGCCGCCGCCCGCCGCCGCACCCGCCGCCCGCAACGCCGCCGCGGCCCTGCTGGTCGGCCCGGCCCGGCGCACCGCGCTGCTCACCGTGCTCTGCTTCGCGGTGATGTGCGCCATCGGCCTGCAGGGCTGGACGTCGGTGTCGCTCGGCGGCTTCGACCTCGGCATCTTCGACCAGGGCGTCCGCGGCTACGCCCACCTCGGGCTGCCCGTCTCCTCGCTGAAGAGCTACCACCACGAGTTCCCGCCCGGCTTCTCGCTGCTGGGCGACCACTTCTCGCCCGTCCTGGCGCTGCTCGCGCCGCTCTACTGGATCTGGGACGACCCGCGCTCGCTGATCATCGGGCAGTCGCTGCTGTTCGCGGCCGGGGTGCCGCTGGTCCGGCGGATCACCGCGCACGCCTTCGCCGACGCCCGGCCGCGCACCGGGCGTCGGGCCGCCGACCTGGCCGGGCTGGTGTACGCGCTCGGCTGGCCGCTGCTGGTCGCCGCCAGGGTCGGGTTCCACGAGGTCGCCTTCGCGGTGCCGCTGACCCTGCTGATGCTGGAGCGCGGCCTGGCCCGCCGGTACGGCACGGTGGTGCTCGCCGCCGTCCTGCTGTGCTGCACCAAGGAGGACCTCGGCCTGATGGTCGGGGCGTACGGGCTCGTGCTGCTGCTGCGCTCCCGGCGCACCGGAGACCGCACCGGGCGGTTCACCGGCCTCGGGCTGCTGCTGGGCGGGCCGGTCGCCTCGGCGGTGGCCATCACCTGGCTGATCCCGGCGATGGGCGGGGAGCCGGGCTACTACTGGAACTACGCGGCGCTCGGCACGGACGGCGGGGACGCGCTGCGCCACCTGCTGCACGACCCGTTCCTGCTGCTGCGGACGGCGTTCGACCGGCCGCTCAAGCCGCTGCTGCTGCTCTGGCTGTTCGGCACGACGCTGCTGCTGCCGCTGCGCTCGGCCACCGTGCTGTGCGCGGTGCCGCTGCTGGCCGAGCGGATCCTGTCCAGCAACCCCAACCACTGGTCGATCGCCCGGCACTACGACTCGCTGCTCTGGCCGCTCCTGCTCACCGCCGCGATCGAGGTGCTGGGGCGGATGAGCGCGGCCGAGCGGCCGCCGGGGACCCGCCGGCGGGCGCGCCTGCTGGGCCTCGCCGCGGCCGGCATCGCGCTGGTGGCCGCCGTACCGATCGGACTCCTGCAGCTGGTGGTGCCGTCCTCCTGGGAGGCCAAGCCCAGCGAGGCCGCGCTGGTGCAGGCGGCCGCGCTGATCCCGGACGGGGCCTCGGTGGAGGCGGACAACCAGATCGCGCCGCGGCTGACCGCCCGGACGGACGTGGTGCTGGTGGACGCCACGCCGCGGGGGCGCGAATACGTGCTCACCCGGTCGAACAAGCGGTCGTTCCCGTTCGCCGCGGACACCGAGCAGGCCGCGCGGATCGACCTGCTGCTGGCGCACGGCTACCGGCAGGTGTGGGCGCAGGACGGCGTGGTGCTGCTGCACCGGGAGGGCACCGAGCCGGTCCCCGGCGAGCACGTGCCGGGGCCGGACAGCAAACCCGTCCAGGACGTGGTGCCGTCCGACGTGGGGCACGACCTGTTCCGCGGCTGACGCCCGCGGCGGGCCGGACACGGCCGAGGGCCGGCCGGAGACGATCTCCGGCCGGCCCTCGGCCTGTGCGGGGCGGTCGGCGCCGGTCGGCGCCGGTCAGGGGCGGTCGGCGTAGGAGCCGCTCTGGTGGCTGCCCTGCGGCGGGACGGCGCCGTAGCGGCCGGGCCGCCGGCCGTGCGGGTGCCGGGTCAGGTTGTAGCCGATGACCCCCGCCAGGGCGGCCAGGAAGCCGCCGCCGATCGTCCAGTACCAGCGGCTGTTCCAGCCGGAGAACCAGCCGGTGTACCAGTGCTCCTCCTCCGCCACCGGGGCGGCGGCCCTGGCGGTGCTCGCGCCGCCGCCCGCCGGCGGGACCAGCGGGGCCTTCAGCTCCCCGCCCTCCGGCTGGGCGTTGTCGGAGTCGCCCTTGGCGGCCACGTGCAGCTGGACGGAGGCGGCGAGGCCGAGGTCCGGCTGCGGCACGTCGGTGACCGACAGCCGCACGTAGTAGGTGCCGGGCAGCGGGTCGCCGGACCACGGCTCGGCCCAGGTGCGGACCTCGCGCAGGGTGCAGTCGAGCGTCAGCGAGCCGACGTTCTGGTCACCGGTGGCGTTCTGGGTGCCGGCCGTGCAGGACTGGCGGCGGCGCAGGCCGTCGAAGACCTCGACGGACCAGGTCTGCGGGCCGTGCCGGTCGGCCGCCGGGGCCAGGTTCACGCTCAGCTTGACCGTCGGGGTCTGGCCCTCGGAGGCGCCGAACGCCCAGTACAGGTAGTCGCCGGTGGAGGCGGAGACCTTGGCGTCCTGGCCGGGGGACAGGTTGACGGCGGTCAGGAAGGAGGTGCCGGCCTTGGTGGCCGGGGCCGGGGTGCCGCTCCCGGTGGCCGAGGGGGACGGCGCGGCCGAGGCGGCCGGGGCTCCCAGGGCTCCCAGGGCGAGGGCGGGCAGCAGGGCGAGGGCGGCGAGGGCGCCGCGGATCGTCGTACGCATGGTCAGTTCTCCCGCCAGACGGAGATCCGCCACCGCGCGATCCAGCCGAACAGCAGGCCGAAGACCAGGCCCGCCAGGGTGAGGGTGAGCAGCAGGATCCAGCCGCGGCCGAGGCCCATCGCCGCGCCCTCGGGGGCGGGCGAGGAGGACGCCAGGTCCACGGTCAGCTCCAGCGGCAGGCCGGGGTCGGCCTGGACGCCGGCCTGCGGGGCCAGCGAGTTGCTGACGACCAGGCAGACGGTCGTCGCCGGCTTCTCCTTCGCGTCCTTCGAGGCGGTGGGGCCGGCCGTGACGTACCCCTGGGAGTCGTCGGTGGACCAGCGCAGGCCGGTGGAGATCACGTCGGTGCGGCCGCCGCCGGCGTCGGTGCCGCGGACCAGCTCCTGGCCGGTGGCGCTGGTGGCCTGCAGCAGCACGCCGTAGTCCCGGGCCACCGGGCGGTCGAGGCCGACGCTGACCGAGGCGCGCAGCTCCTGGCCGGTCTTGACCGGGACCTTGTAGACGCGGTGCTCGGAGAACTTCTCGCGGTCGGTGTAGACGCCAGGGGCGAGCACCGGGGCGCTCTCGCAGGTGTCGGTGCCGGCGGTCTTGACCGGGGTGACCGTGTAGGTGTCGTTGGAGCGGTCGACCAGCTGCTTCACCTTGTCGGTGAGCTGCTCCTGGGTGCGGACGTCGGTGTAGGTGCCGCCGGTCGCGTTGGCGATGCAGAGCAGCTGCTGGCGGGTCTTGTCGTCGTGGGCCAGGCCGAGGGTGTCGACCACCAGGTGGATGCCCTGGGAGGCGAGCTCGCGGGCCACGTCGCACGGGTCCGGCGGGGCGCAGGAGTCCTCGCCGTCGGTGATCAGCACCACGCGGCGGGTGGTCTCGCCCTTGCCGAGGTCCTGGGCCGCGCCGCGCAGGGCCAGGCCGATCGGGGTCCAGCCGGTGGGCCGCAGCGTGGCGACGGCGGTCTTGGCCTCGACCTTGTTGGTCTTGCCGACCGGGAAGAGCTGCTTGGTGTCCTGGCAGCCGAGGTTCTTGTCGTCGCCGGGGTAGTTCGCGCCGAGCGTGCGGATGCCGAACTCGGTCTCCGCGGGCAGCGCGTCGATCACCTCGTTCAGCGACTGCTGGGCCACCGAGATGCGGCTCTTGCCCTGGATGTCGGTGGCCCGCATGGAGCCGCTGACGTCCAGGATGAGGTCGACCCGGGGGGCCTCCTTGGACGCCGGAGCGGCACCGGCTGATGGTTCGTCGGCGTGGGCGGGCAGGCCGAGCAGCAGTGAGGCGCCCGTTATCGCCACTGCGGCCAGCAGGCTGCCGAGCCTGGTCTGTGGTCGTCGTCCGGTAGTCACCCGGCCGATCCTAGGGATCATCAGTTCGCCATGGCGAAACGAGCCCGGATCGTACGCCGACCACCCCCGGCGCGAACTCCGGCGCGCGGGTGGGCAATCCGCGCTCACGCCGGCCTTACGCGCGGTGGATAGCCTTCGTGGCCGACGGAGGAACGGGGGCGCGGTGGAGCTGGCGGCGGTCGGGAAGCGGTACGGGCGGGGCGGGCGGTGGATCCTGCGGGGGGTCGATCTGGCCGTCGGGCCGGGGGAGTTGGTACGGATCGCCGGCCCGAACGGGAGCGGCAAGTCGACGCTGCTGCGGCTGGCGGCCGGGATCGAGCGGCCGAGCACCGGCCGCGTGGTGCGGCCCGGCCCGGCGGCGTACGTGCCCGAACGCTTCCCGCCGGCGCTGCCGTTCGACGCCGCCTCGTACCTGCTGCGGGTGGGCCGGGTGCACGGGCTGTCGGCGGAGCGGGCCCGGCGGCGGGCGGGCGAGTGGCTGGAGCGCTTCGGCATCGCCGACCGGGCGGGCACCCCGCTGAGCCGGCTGTCCAAGGGCACCTGCCAGAAGGTCGCGGTCGCCCAGGCCCTGCTCGCCGAGGCCCGGCTGCTGGTGCTGGACGAGGCCTGGACCGGTCTCGACCCGCAGGCGCGGGCGGTGCTGGACGAGGCGGCCGCGGAACGGGCGGCGGCGGGCGGGACGGTGCTGTTCGTCGACCACGACCCGGCCCGGCTGGCCGGGCTGACCAGCGCCGCCTACCTGGTCGGCGCGGACGGCGGGCTGCGGGCCGTCGAGCACGCGGCGGCGACGCCGGCCGACGGCGGCCCGGTGATGGAGATCGAGGTGGACGTCCCGGACGGCGCCCCGCTGCCGGACCTGCTGCCGGGCGCGCCGGAGCGCACCGCCCTGGCCGGGACGGCGGTCCGGCTGGCCGTTCCGGCCGCGCACTCGGACGCGCTGCTGCGCCGGCTGCTGCTCGGCCGCCCGGCCGTCCGGGTGCTGGCGGTGCGTCGGCGCGGGGCTGCGGAGGGCGGCCGGTGACCGGGCGGATCGGCCCGCTGACGCGGTACCACGTGGAGCTGCTGCTGCGTTCGCACGCCTGGCTGCCGCCGTTCCTGGCGTACGTGCTGCTGCTGGTGGTCGGGGTGACGGCGGGCGACCCGCTGCTGGGCAGCCTCGGCCTCGGCGCGGGGGCGCTGCTGCCGGTGAGCGCCTGGTACGTGCGCGGGGCGCTGGCCGCGGAGCCGCCGGCCGCGCGGGCCTGCCTGGTCGCGGTGGCGGGCCCGGCCCGGGTGCACCTGGGCGCGCTGGCGGCGGCGCTGACGTTCTCGCTGGCGCTGGCGGTGGGTCAGGTGGTGGCGCTGGGCTGGGTCGGCGGGCCGGTCGCCGACCCGGGGGCGACCGGCCGGTCGGCCGTCGGGACGGCGCTGTCGGCGGGGCTGCTGACCTCGGTGGTCTGCGCGCTGCTGGGGGTGCTGGCTGGGGCGCTGGCCGGCCGGCCGGTGCTGACCGGCGGGCCGTACGGCATCCCGGCGGCGCTGACGCTGGTCGTGCTGTTCCTGGTGGTGCCGGTCTCGCCGGCCAACGCGGCGGTGAGCGGACTGGTGGAGTCGGCCCGGACAGGCCGGGTGGAGCTGCCGTGGGGGCCGCTGCTGCTCGCCGTCGTCCTGCTGGCCGCGGGTGGGGCGGGGGTCGCGGCGCTGGCCGGGCGGCGGCCGGAGTGAGCGGGCCGGTCGGGGCGGGACGGTGTGGGCGGGCCGGTGGGGGCGGGACGGTGTGGGCGGGACGGTGGGGGACGGTGCGGTCGGGACGGTGTGGGGGGCGTGCTGATTCCGTCAGGGGCGGACACACCGTACGGAAGAGCCCATATCCGTGGATAGTGCTCGTTAGGGTGACGAACCGGGGTGGGGGTGCCGCCGCAACCGGCGCCCGCGCCCCGGCCTGACAGCCGCTCACGTGTCGGGGCGGACCGGCTCCCGGTCCGCCCCGACCGGCATCCCCCGGACGGCGGCACCGGGCACCCCGCGATCCCCAGGACGGTCCGTGGCGACACCCTCCGCCGTGACGAGATCCGCCGCCCGGCCGGGCCGGCCGGTGCGCGCCGGGCGCACCACCGAACTCGTCCTGGTGCTCGCCGCCGTCCTGACCGCCGTGTTCGGCTACGTCGAGGTCGGCGTCGACCTGGACGGTGCGGCGCCGGCCGACGCGGCCGAGTACGGCGCGGCGCTCGGCGCGCTCGCCCTGGCGGCGCACGCCGTCGTCCGGTGGCGGGCCCGGTACGCGGACCCGCTGCTGCTGCCGATCGCGGTGCTGCTGAACGGGATCGGCCTGGTGGTGATCTACCGGCTGGACCGGGCCACCTCCGGCCGCGCCGCCGCCCCCGCCCAGCTGCTCTGGTCGGCCCTGGGGGTGGCGCTGTTCATCGCGGTCGTCCTGCTGGTGCGCGACCACCGGCGGCTGCAGCGCTACGCCTACCTCGGGGCCCTGGCCGCGCTGGTCCTGCTGGTGCTGCCGATCTTCTTCCCGCCGGTGTACGGCTCGCGGATCTGGATCGTGCTGGGGCCGCTCTCCTTCCAGCCGGGGGAGTTCGCCAAGGTCCTGCTGGCGGTCTTCTTCGCCGCCTACCTGGCGGTGCACCGGGACGCCCTGGCGCTCACCGGCCGTCGGGTGTGGCGCCGGCAGCTGCCGCGCGGGCGGGTGCTCGGGCCGGTCCTGCTGATCTGGCTGGCCTTCGTCGGGGTCCTGGTGCTGGAGACCGACCTCGGCACCTCGCTGCTCTTCTTCGGCCTGTTCGTGGTGATGCTCTACGTGGCCACCGCGCGCACCGGCTGGATCGCGATCGGGCTCGTCCTGGCGGCCTTCGGGGCGGTGACGGTGGGATGGCTCTCACCGCACGTGCACAGCCGGGTCGCGGACTGGCTGGACCCGCTGGGCTCGATCGCGGCGGGCCGGGGTGCCAACCAGATCGCCCAGTCGCTGTTCGCCTTCGCCTGGGGCGGTGAACTGGGCACCGGTCTCGGCCACGGGCACTCGGCGCTGATCGGCTTCGCCGCCAAGTCGGACTTCATCCTCGCCACCATCGGCGAGGAGCTCGGCCTGACCGGGCTGATCGCGGTGTTCCTGCTGTACGCGGTGCTGATCTCCCGGGGCTTCCGGACCGGCATCGCGCTGCGCGACCCGTTCGGGCGGCTGCTGGCGATCGGGCTGGCCGCGATCGTCGGGCTGCAGGTGTTCGTGGTCGCGGGCGGGGTGCTGGCGCTGATCCCGCTGACCGGGATGACCATGCCGTTCATCGCCCAGGGCGGCTCGTCGGTGGTGACCAACTGGATCATCGTGGCGCTGCTGGTGCGCATGAGCGATGTCGCCCGTCGGCCCGTGGCCCAGGAGGAGGTCTGATGGCGCGCCGACGGACGCGGGGGAACGGTCCGCAGGGGCTGCCCGGGATCTCCGTCACCGGGCGGCGCGCGGGCACCTTCTGCCTGCTGCTGGTCGCGGCGCTGTGCGTCCAGGCCACCCGGGTGCAGGTCTTCCGGGCGAAGGACCTCGACCACAACAGTGCCAACCAGCGGCTCACCATCGAGCGGTACGCCCGGCCGCGCGGCGACATCCTGGTCGGTTCCGAGCCGGTGACCGGATCGGAGCCCACCGGCGGCCGGTACGCGTACAAGCGCAGCTACACCGACGGCCCGACCTACGCGGCCGTCACCGGCTTCGCCTCCCAGGCGTACGGCAACAGCCAGCTGGAGGGCGTCGAGGACGACCTGCTGACCGGCACGGACGGCCGGCTGGCCGGCTGGGCGCTGTGGGACGCCGTGTCCCGCCGGCAGAACCCGGGCGGGGACGTGCACACCACGCTGCACCGCGCCGCCCAGGAGGCCGCGGTGCGCGGGCTCGGCCGCCGGCGGGGCGCGGTGGCCGCGATCGAGCCGGCCACCGGACGGATCCTGGCGCTGGCCAGCACGCCCTCGTACGACCCGGGCAGCTTCGCCGGCTACGCCGCCGCCGACCAGGAGGCCTGGAACCGGCTGCAGGCCGACCCCGGCCGGCCGATGCTCAACCGGGCGCTGCGCCAGACCTACCCTCCCGGCTCGACCTTCAAGGTGGTCACCGCGGCGGCCGCGCTCGCGAACGGGGTGGTCACCGACCTCGACGCGCCGACCGGGGCGCCCTTCCCGTACGTGCTGCCCGGGACGACCACGCCGCTGGTCAACGACACCCCGGCCTGCGACCGGCCCGGGCTGTCGCTGGACGCCGCGATGACCGCCAGCTGCAACAGCGTGCTCGGCCACCTCGGGGTGCGGACCGGGCTGGACCGCATGGTGGCGATGGCGGAGGCCTTCGGCTTCAACGACGCCGAGCTGGACAGCCCGGTGCGCGCGGCCCGGTCGAACTTCGACACCCGGATGGACGAGTCGCAGGTGGCGCTCTCCTCGATCGGGCAGTTCGACACCGCGGCCACCCCGCTGGTGATGGCGATGGTCGCGGCCGGGGTGGCGAACGACGGGACGGTGATGCGTCCACAGCTTGTGGACAAGCTGACGAGGAGCGACGGCACCACGGTGCAGCGGATGGAGCCGGAGACGTACCGGCGGGCGATGACCCCGGCGGTGGCCGCGCAGGTGCGCACGCTGATGACCGACGTGGTGGAGAACGGCACCGGGGGCAACGCCCGGATCGACGGGGCCGTGGTCGGCGGCAAGACGGGGACGGCCCAGCACGGGGTGGACAACAGCGGGACGCCGTACGCCTGGTTCATCGCCTGGGCCAAGCCGGCGGGCTCGGACGCGGTGGCGCCGGTGGCGGTGGCCGTGGTGGTCGAGGACGGTGACGCCACGGACGTCACGGGTGGTGCCCTGGCCGCTCCGATCGCCCGCTCGGTGATGCGGGCGGTGCTCGGCGGATGAACCGCCGCGAGGGCTCTGAGCTGCTGCTTTAGCTGCCCGGTGGCAGATGCGCCGTTTGCGAAGTGTCCGGTTTGTACAGCGATATACGCCGTTTCGGACAATGCGCGTATCCGGACTGTTCGTTTGCGACACTGGTGCTTTCGCCAGGTACTGTCCCATCTTTGTTCGGTTGGTCTTCCATGACACCTCCTGGCGTCTCGGGTGACCGGCCGCTAGGACACCCTCCCCCGCCTAGAAGGACCGCAGTTTTGGCCAGCAACACCCTCGGTGCGCGTCTGCTGCGACGCAAGCCCGTCTCGACCCTGATCGCGGAGAGCGAGGGGCGCGACGCCCTTCCGGCGGGCGCACCCGAGGAGGGCGGGCGTTCCGGTATCCACCTGCGCCGCTCGATCGGCCTCTGGCAGCTCTCCTCGATCGGCATCGGCGCCACCATCGGCACCGGCATCTTCTTCGTGCTGAACACCGCGGTGCCCGCGGCCGGCCCGGCCGTCATCCTGTCCTTCGTGATCGCCGCGGTCACCGCCGGACTCACCGCGCTCTGCTACGCCGAGATGGCCTCCGCGATCCCGGTCTCCGGCTCCTCGTACTCCTACGCCTACGCCACCCTCGGCGAGGGCGTGGCCTTCGGCGTCGGCATCTGCCTGCTGATGGAGTACGGCGTCTCCGCCTCCGCGATCGCGGTCAGCTGGGCCGAGTACCTGAACAAGTTCCTCGACCTGGCCTTCGGGGTGAAGATCCCCGAGCAGCTCTCCGGCGCGCCGGACAGCAGCCACTGGTTCAACCTGCCGGCGCTGCTGCTGGTCGCCATGGTCTGCTTCCTGCTGATCCGCGGCGTGAGCGAGTCGGTGAAGGTCAACGCGGCCATGGTCGGGATCAAGATCCTCATCCTGATCCTGTTCATCGGCGTCGCGCTGACCGGCTTCCACTCCGGCAACCTGACCCCGTTCATGCCGCTCGGCATCGGCGGCGTGCAGGTCGCCGCGTCCAGCATCTTCTTCTCCTTCATCGGCCTGGACGCCGTGTCCACCGCCGGCGAGGAGGTCAAGAACCCGCGCCGCACCCTGCCGCTGGCGATCATCATCTCGCTGGTCGTGGTGACCCTGCTCTACATCCTGGTCGCCCTGGCCGGCATCGGCGCCCAGCCCTGGCAGAAGTTCGACGGCCAGGAGGCCGGCCTCGCCCAGATCCTCCAGGACATCACCGGCCAGAGCTGGCCCGCGATGGTCTTCGCGATCGGCGCGATCGTCTCGATCTTCAGCATCACCCTCGTGGTGATCTACGGCCAGACCCGCATCCTGTACTCGATGGGCCGCGACGGCATGCTGCCCAAGCGCTTCGCCGAGCTCTCCCCGCGCACCGGCACCCCGATCTGGAACACCATCGTGGTCGGCCTCGGCGTGGGCGCGCTGGCCGCGTTCATCCCGCTGAACGTGCTGGCCGACATCACCAGCCTCGGGACGCTCATCGCCTTCTCGGTCGTCTCGATCGGTGTGATCGTCCTGCGCCGCACCCAGCCCGACCTGCCGCGCGGCTTCCGGGTGCCCGGCTACCCGGTCGTCCCGCTGATCAGCGTCGGCTTCTGCATCTACCTGATCACCGGCCTGCACGCCGACACCTTCCGGGCCGGCGCGATCGCCCTCGCCGTCGCCGTGGTCGTGTACTTCGGCTACAGCATCAAGCACTCGCGCCTGGAGCAGGCGGAGCCGGAGGCCGTCCCGGCCGACCGCACCGCCGGCTGACCCGCAGGCGAACCAGACGTGAAGGGCCGCCGACCGACAGGACACCCGGCGGCCCTTTTCGTGCCGTCATCCGCCCAGTGCCCCACGCCATGGCGACAGGGCCGGGCCCGCACCCCTAACCTTCCACCATGGTGAGCACCCGCACGCCCGGCTACCTCCGCCCGCGCGGCCGCTTCACCGGCCGCCGCAGAACGCCGGCCCAGACCTTCGTGACCGAGGCGTCGTCCAGACCCGGACGGCCCCCGAGGGGCTTCTCGGTCCGCCCGTTCCCCCGCCAGCGTGGCGAGAGCACCTTTCCGCCCACGCCCGATCGGCTGAATCCCGCCGCGCTCGCCGCGCTGGCCTCGATGCGGACCGTGCAACTCCTCGGCTGCCTGATCGCGGCCGGCTGGGCCGCGGCCTTCCCGCTCGTCTCCGACCTGCCCAACCAGCGCCAGTGGGGCCTGATCGCGGCCCCCGCCTACGCCCTCGCCGGGCTGCTCTGCCTGACCCTCCCGCGCCGCTTCGCGGCCCGCACGGCCGCCGCCGTCGCCCTCGTGGGCGCCGTCCTCGTACCGCTCGGACTGCTCGCCCTGCACGGCCGCCACCAGTCCGAGGTCATGGTGGTCGAACGCTCGGCCCACCTCCTGCTCACCACCGGCGACGCCTACCTGCCGCACCCGGCGGTGGTGACCGACTACAACCCGTACCTGCCGGCGATGGCCCTGTTCGGGCTCCCGCGCCAGGTGCTCGGCGACTCCACCGCCTTCGCCCGGGTCGCCGGTGACGCCCGGATCTGGTTCGCACTGACCTTCTTCGCCTGCCTGCTGGCCGCCTGGCGACTGCTGCGCCCCTCCCGCCCCGACGGTGCCGACCCGCGCGCGCCCCTGCTGCCGCTGGCCGTCCTCACCGCCTCGCCGCTGATAGCGCTCGCGCTGGTCGTCGGCGGTGTGGACCTGCCGCTGATCGGCGTCTGCTGCCTCGCCATGGCCCTCGCCGAGCGGGACCGCACCGTCGGTGCCGGGCTGGTGCTCGCCCTCGCCTGCACCCTGAAGTGGACGGCCTGGCCCGCGCTGCCGGTCGCCGTCCTGCTGCTCTGGCGGCTGTACGGCCGCCGGCCCGCCGCCCGGACCGCGCTGATCGGGACCGGGGTGAGCGCGGCGGTGATCCTGCCCTCCGTCCTGACCCAGGCGGACGCGCTGGCGGAGCAGGTGGTGCGCTTCCCGCTCGGGATGACCGCGATCCGCACGCCGGCGGGCAGCCCGCTGCCGGGCAAGGTGCTGGCCGGCTTCGGGCCGACCGGGCACTCCATCTCGATGGCGCTGATGACGGTGGCGCTGATCGGGGTCGCGATCTGGCTGCTGGCCCGGCCGCCGGTCTCCGCGATCGCCGCGGCCGACCTGCTGGCCGCCGGGCTCGCGATCGCCTTCATGCTGGCCCCGGCCGGGCGGTTCGGGTACCTGGCACTGCCGGTGGTGCTGATGATCTGGCCCAGGCTGGCGGCCCGGCGCTGGAGCAGCCGGCGCCCGGCCCCGCCGGGCCGGGTGCCCCAGCCGGTGGAGCCCGCCCTGCCGCGGAGCTGAGCCGAACGTCCGGAGCCCGGCCCCGCTGCTCAGCGGGGCCGGGCTCCGGACCGTACCGGTGGCCGTCAGCGGCCGGCGGCGGCCTTCAGGAGGGAGGCCACTGCGGGACCGGCCGCGTCGACGCCGTGGCCGCCGCCCTGGACCTCGGCCGCCACCGCGAGGTTGCCGCGGAAGGCGGTGAACCAGCTGTTGGTGGTGGACGCGCCCTGGACCTCGGCGGAGCCGGTCTTGGCGCCCGCGTTGTCGGTGATCCCGGCCATCACCTGGCTGGCGGTGCCGCCGACCGCGGTGGCGTTCATCATCGCGCGCAGCTTGGCGGCGACGTCCGGCGAGATCTGCCGGGCCGCGGCCTGCTGCGGCAGGCCGGCGACCAGGATCGGCTGCTTGAACGCCCCGCTCTGGACGGTGGCGGTGATCGAGGCGATGGCCAGCGGGTTCATCTGGACCTTGCCCTGGCCGATGTAGTTCATGGCCTGCTCGTCCTTGCTGCCCGGCGTCGCCGGCACCTTGCCGTCGGCGTTCGGCAGACCGGTCTTCCACTCCAGGCCGATGCCGAACACGTCCTTGGCCGTGGCGGACAGCGTCTCCGGCTTGAGGCTGGTCAGACCCTGGTTGATGAAGGCGGTGTTGCAGGACACCATGAAGTCCTGCTGGAGGGTGTTGTTCGGGAACGCGCCCGGGAAGTCGTTGGGGATCGGGACCGAGTTGCTGCTCTTCTCCGGGCAGGCCACCACGGTGTCCGGGTTGATCCCGGCCTCCAGCAACGCCGCCGAGGTGACGATCTTCATCGTCGAGCCCGGCGCGAGCAGCCCGGCGAAGGCCCGGTTCTGACCGTTGGCGGGCGAGTTGGCGAAGGCCAGCACCTGGCCGGTGCTGGGCTCGATCGCCACGATGGAGCCGGGCTTGCCCCCCAGGTCGGTCATCGCCTTCTCGGCCGCGGCCTGGATGGTGTTGTCGATGGTCACCTTGAACGGCTTGCCGGGCTTCGGCTCGACGATGGTGAACAGCTTGTCGGTGGCGCCCTTGCCGGCCGGGTCGCTGATCACCACGGCCTTGCCCGAGTCCTGGTCCCTGGCCGGGTCCGGCGGGAGCAGCTTCTGGGCGTTGTCCTGCAGGGTGTTCATCAGCGCCGGGGTGAGCGAGGCACCCTGCAGCGGCTTGCCGTTGCGGTCCACCACGGTGGACGGCGGGGCGAAGACCTGCTGGGCGGCGATGGTCTCGTTGCCGGACAGGTGCGGGTGGATCACCGACGGCGCCCAGTGCACGGCCGGGGTGTTGTCGCTCATCTTCACGACGCCCAGGAAGCCCTGGTAGTCCCAGGCGCGGTTGGTGCCCTCGAACTCGGCGCGCGCCTTGAAGCTCATCAACGTGCCGGTGGGCCCGGGGGTGGCGGAGGCGGACGGCGAGTCGGTGGCGCCCGGGGTGCCCGCCGACGGTGTCGCGGAGGCCCCGGCGCTCGGCTTGGCGGGGCCGGGGGTGCCGGTGGCGGCGGCGAAGACCTGCTGGGTGGTCGGACCGGTCGGGGTGAGGGTCAGCGCGCTCGGCTTCACCTGGTCCCGGAACGCCGTCAGCGCTGTGGTGGCCGCGGCCGGGTCGTCGGTCAGCGAGGCCGCCTTGGCGATGTCCCCGGCCGCCCAGGCCGCCAGGAAGTCCTTCGCGCCGGCCGCGGCCTGCTCGGCCGACGGCGGCTCGGCGACCACCGTGCGGGGCTTCTTGTCGGACCCGGAGCCGTCCGAGCCCATCAGGCTGTACGCGCCGTAGCCGCCGCCCGCGAGGACGGCGATGGACACGCCGGTGATGATGCCGATCTTCGCGCCACTGCGCATGGTGCAGGTCCCCCAGGGGTCTCGCGGCCGGGCGCAACCGGCCGGGGCCGGAAACGCGGTACGCCCCCACCCTAGGCAGGCGGAATCGGTGCGCCCGCGAAACGCCCGCCACTTGTGACGGATCTGGTACGTGTCGTGCACCGCGTACGGACGATTCGGGGGGAGCGGGTGTGCCCCGGGGTGCCAGCGGGGCCGGCTCCCGGTCCGGGGCCGGCTCGGTGCGGGCTCGGCGCGGGCTCGGCGCGGGCCGGGGGACCGGCCGTCAGATCCAGCTGTTGAACCACATCCGGCGGCGCCAGTCCTCCAGCGGGATGGTCTGGCCGGTGAACAGCGGGAAGAAGAACAGGAAGTTCCAGACGATCAGCAGGACCAGCAGGCCGGCCGTCGCGGAGCCGATGATCCGGCGGTCCCGGGAGGCGCCGGGCGGCCCGATCAGGGCGCCGACCAGCATCGTCACCGCGAGCACCAGGAACGGGACGAAGACCACCGCGTAGAAGAGGAAGATCGTCCGCTGCTGGTAGGCGAACCAGGGCAGGTAGCCGGCGGCCAGGCCGCACAGCAGGGCGCCGGCCCGCCAGTCCCGCCGCAGCGCCCAGCGCCACAGGCAGTAGACCAGCGCCACTACGGCCGTCCACCACAGCAGCGGGGTGCCGATCCCCAGCACCTCGCGGGCGCAGTCGGCGGCGGTGCAGCCGTCCTGGCCCAGCTTGGGGGACTCGTAGTAGAAGGAGACCGGCCGGCCCAGCACCAGCCAGGACCAGGGGTTGGACTGGTAGGTGTGCGGGTCGCTCAGGTGGGTGTGAAACTCGTAGACCGTCGAGTGGTAGTGCCACAGGGCCCGCAGGCCCTCGGGTATCCAGGGGTAGTCGGTGGACCGGCCGACCGCCCAGTCCCGGCCCCAGCCGCCCTTGCCCGGCACGTTGCTGCTGGCGAACCAGCCCCACCAGGACGCGACGTAGACCGTCATCGAGACCACGACGACGGAGACGAAGGCGGGCACCACGTCCCGGGCGAGCACCGCCCGGAACGGGTGCGGTGCTCCGGCCAGGCGGCGGGCGCCGACGTCCCAGAGCACGCTCATCAGGCCGAACGCCGCCATCACGTACAGACCGCTCCACTTGGTGGCGCAGGTCAGGCCGATGCAGACGCCGGCCGCGATCCGGTACGGGCGCCAGCCCAGGTTCACGCGCTGGGCGAGCTCCGCGTCCTCCACCCCGCCGAGCCGCTCGGCCAGCAAGGCCCGGGTGCGGTCGCGGTCCAGCAGCAGGAAGCCGAAGGCGGCGACGGTCCAGAACATCACCACGAGGTCCAGCAGCGCCGCCCGGCTGAGCACCAGGTGCAGGCCGTCCACCGCGAGCAGCAGGCCGGCCACGCAGCCCAGCAGGGTCGAGCGGAACATCCGGCGGGCGATCCGGGCCAGCAGCAGCACCGACAGGGTGCCGAGCAGCGCCACCGAGAACCGCCAGCCGAAGGGATTCATGCCGAACAGCTGCTCGCCGAAGCCGATGATCCACTTGCCCACCGGCGGATGGACCACGTACGAGGCCGTCGAGCGGTACGGGACGGCCGCACCGGGCGTCATGATCGTGGTGTTGGCGTCCTCCGGCCAGCTGATCTCGTAGCCGCCGTGCCAGAGCGCGTAGGCGTCCTTGGCGTAGTACGTCTCGTCGAAGATGATCGCGTGCGGCTGCCCGAGGTTGCCGAACCGCAGGATCCCGGCGAACACCGCCACCGCGACCGGGCCCAGCCAGCCGGCCCAGCGGCACAGGAAGAACCACAGGCCCTGCGGCAGCGCGAGGCCCATGCCCAGCAGCAGCGGGGACTGCGGCACGTCGCGCGGGGTCACCCGGGGGCCGTCCGGCATCGGCGGGACCAGGCGCTCGGCCAGCGGCGCCGTCGGGCGGGCGACGTACCCGTGGCGGGCCAGGCGCTCGCGCCAGGCGGGGGCCGCGGGGGCGGCGTGCACGGCGGGCTCCGCCGGGCGGGGGGACGGCAGGCCGAGGCCGCCCCGCCCGGAGTGGTCCGTACCGGTGGGCGTCTGGGCCGCCGTGTCGCCGTTCATCCGCCACATCGTAGGGGCGCTCTTCGTACGCGTGTCCGCTCCCTCGGAAGCTGCCCGAATCGTCACCAAAAGCCCCGCACGGTGGCAGCTGCGAGGATGGGGCCCGTGACAGGAGTACTCGTTCTCGCAGGCACCCCCATCGGCGACGTCTCGGACGCCCCGCCCCGACTGGTCCACGAACTGGCCACGGCGGACGTCATCGCGGCCGAGGACACCCGGCGGCTGCGCCGGCTCACCCAGGCACTCGGGGTGGCCCCGGCGGGCCGGGTGGTCTCCTACTTCGAGGGCAACGAGGTCGGCCGGACCCCCGAACTGGTCGACGCGCTGCTCGGCGGCGCCCGGGTGCTGCTGGTGACCGACGCCGGCATGCCCTCGGTCTCCGATCCCGGCTACCGGCTGGTCGCCGCCGCCGTCGCCGCCGAGGTCAAGGTCACCGCGGTGCCCGGGCCGTCCGCGGTGCTCACCGCGCTCGCGCTGTCCGGCCTGCCGGTCGACCGCTTCACCTTCGAGGGCTTCCTGCCCCGCAAGACCGGCGACCGGGCCCGCCAGCTCGCCTCGATCGCCGCCGAACCGCGCACGATGGTCTTCTTCGAGGCGCCGCACCGGATCGCCGAGGCGCTGGCCGCGATGGCCGAGGCGTTCGGGCCCGAGCGCCCGGCCGCCGTCTGCCGCGAGCTCACCAAGACCTACGAGGAGGTCAAGCGCGGGCCGATCGGCGAACTGGCGGCCTGGGCGGCGGACGGCGTCAAGGGCGAGATCACCGTGGTGGTCGCGGGCGCGCCGCCGGCCGCGCCGCAGGAGCTGACCCCGGCCGAGCTGGCCCGGCTGGTGGCCGTGCGCGAGGAGGCGGGGGAGCGGCGCAAGGAGGCCATCGCGGCCGTCGCCGCCGAGCTCTCGCTGCCCAAGCGGGAGGTCTTCGACGCGGTCGTGGCGGCCAAGAAGGAGGGCCTGGACGGGGCCCTGAAAAAGGCGTGAATTCCGGGGGGTTGCGTGGCGCACGGTGCGTCGTACCGTGGAGAGAAGGCCCCGGTAAACACCCGCTGAGCTGAAGTTTCGGTCGCGGTTTCCGGTCCCCGGGAGGCCCTTCGTATAGGGCTTCCCAACCGGCATCCAAGTCTTCACAAGTGGGGCGTCGGTCGAGGCGGTCCGGGCATTTCCTGGAATGGAAAGACCCAGCCGGGCGAGCGCCCGGCGGGCGCTGGGAGACGGCTATGAGTGACATTGTCGGTAACCCCCGCGGTGGCAACGCGCTGAGCACGGCCGGCCTGGCCGGGCGGGCGCACACTCCCGTCGAGACCGTGCGGGAGGCCTACTCCTTCGCGTGCCTGCGATGCGGGTACGGCTGGGAGCAGTCGTACGACATCGAGCACCACGTGGCCAAGGACGGGCACGTCGTGTTCGAGTACCACGCCAACGGTGTCCGGGTGCCGTCCCCGCTGCTCAAGCCGACCTGCCCGGGGTGCGGCGGCCACACCGTCCGGATCATGCGCGAGGGCCGGGTGGCCTCCGCCGACCAGCCCTGGCAGCACGCCCCCGGCTACCCGGCGCACGCCGAGCCGGCCGGGCCGTCCCCGGCGGTCGACCCCGCCAAGCCGCGCGGACGCTGGGCCCGGTTCTGGTCGCGGCTGCTGGGCTGACCCCGAGGACGCGGGAGCACCGCCCCCGGCCGGGACGCAACTCGGTCGAGGGCGGTGCGCGTGCCCGACTAAGCTTGCCGACCATGGCGGCCACTGCAGACCACAGCACCACCGGGGCGAGCGCCCCGGCGTACTACGTTTCCACCCCGATCTACTACGTCAACGATCGCCCCCACCTGGGCCACGCGTACACCACCGTGGCGGGCGACGTCCTCACCCGCTGGCACCGCCAGCGCGGCGAGAAGGTGTGGTACCTGACCGGCACCGACGAGCACGGCCAGAAGATCATGCGGACCGCCGAGGCGAACGGCGTCAGCCCGCAGGAGTGGTGCGACAAGCTGGTCGAGGAGGCCTGGAAGCCGCTCTGGGAGCACCTGGAGATCGCCAACGACGACTTCATCCGGACCACCCAGCAGCGGCACACCGACCGTGTGCAGGAGTTCGTCCAGGACCTGTACGACAAGGGCGAGATCTACAAGGGCGGCTACTCCGGCCCGTACTGCGTCGGCTGCGAGGAGTACAAGCTCCCCAACGAGCTGCTCGACGGCGCGACCGCGGACGAGAAGCTCTGCCCGATCCACAAGAAGCCGGTGGAGTGGCTGGAGGAGGAGAACTACTTCTTCCGGCTGTCCGCGTACACCGAGAAGCTGCTGGAGTTCTACGCCGAGAACCCCGGCTTCATCGCCCCGGAGACCGCCCGCAACGAGGTGCTGCGCTTCGTCGAGCAGGGCCTGCAGGACCTCTCCATCTCCCGCTCCACCTTCAACTGGGGCGTGCCGCTGCCCTGGGACGAGAAGCACGTCCTCTACGTCTGGGTGGACGCGCTGCAGAACTACATCACCGCCGCCGGCTACGGCAGCGACCCGGAGCGCTTCGCCGAGCTGTGGCCCGCCTCCGTGCACCTGGTCGGCAAGGACATCCTGCGGTTCCACGCCGTCATCTGGCCCGCCATGCTGATGGCCGCCGGACTGCCGCTGCCCAAGCGGGTCGTCGCCAACGGCTGGCTGATGGTCGGCGGCGAGAAGATGTCCAAGTCCAACCTGACCGGCATCGCGCCCACCGACCTGACCTCGCACTTCGGCGTGGACGCCTACCGCTACTACTTCCTGCGGGCGATCCCGTTCGGCACGGACGGCTCGTTCTCCTGGGAGGACTTCACCGCCCGCTACACCTCCGAGCTGGCCAACGACTTCGGCAACCTGGCCTCCCGGGTCGCCGCGATGGTCGGCAAGTACTTCGACGGGGTGCTGCCCGCCGCCGCCGCGCCGGGCGACGCCGAGCAGGCCGTCGCGGACGGGCTGGCCAAGGCCGTCGAGGCGGCCGACCGGAAGATCGGCGAGGAGCTGGACTTCGCCGGCGGCATCGCGGCGGTCTTCGACTTCGTCAAGCAGGTCAACGGCTACATCACCGAGCAGGAGCCCTGGAAGGTCGCCAAGGACGACTCGGAGGAGGGCCGGGCGCGCCTCGCGACCATCCTCTACACCGCCGCCGAGTCGCTGCGCGCCACCGCCGTGCTGCTCAACCCGGTGATGCCGTCCACCGCCGCGAAGCTGTGGGACTCGCTGGGCGCCGAGGCCGCCGGCCTGGGCGCGCTGTCCGCGCAGACCATCGCCACCGCGGCCGACTGGGGCCGGCTGCCCGCCGGGGCCACCGTCACCAAGGGCGAGATCCTCTTCCCGCGCCTCGAAGAGAAGCCGGCCGCCTGACGTGACCGCCAAGGCCGCCAAGGCCGACGACCGGTCGACCCCGCCGCCGCTGCCGGAACCCCTGGCAGTGGCGGTGGCCGACTCGCACACCCACCTCGACATGCAGTCCGGCAGCCCGGCCGAGGGCCTGGCCCGCGCCGCCTCGGTCGGGGTCACCACGGTGGTCCAGGTGGGGTGCGACATCCCCGGTTCGCGCTGGGCCGCCGAGCTGGCCGCCCAGTTCGAGCAGGTCCACGCGGCCGTCGCCCTGCACCCCAACGAGGCGCCGCGGATCTTCCTCGGCGACGCGGACGGCTGGTCCGGGCAGCAGCGGGAGGCCGGCGGCGCCGCCGCGCTGGACGAGGCGCTGGCCGAGATCGACCGGCTGGCAGCACTGCCGCAGGTGCTGGCGGTCGGCGAGACCGGACTGGACTACTTCCGCACCGGGCCGGAGGGCGTGGAGATCCAGAAGGAGTCGTTCCGACGGCACATCGAGATGGCCAAGCGGCACGGCAAGGCCCTGGTCATCCACGACCGGGACGCCCACGAGGACGTCATCGCCGTCCTGCTGGAGGAGGGCGCCCCGGAGCGGACGGTCTTCCACTGCTACTCCGGCGACGCCGAGATGGCCAAGACCTGCGCCGAGCACGGCTGGTACCTGTCCTTCGCCGGCCCGGTCACCTTCAAGGCCAACCAGCCGCTGCGGGACGCCCTGCTGGCCACCCCGCTCGACCGGATCCTGGTCGAGACCGACGCCCCCTTCCTCACCCCGCACCCCTACCGCGGCCGGCCCAACGCCCCGTACCTGATCCCGGTCACGGTGCGCTCGATGGCGGCCACCCTGGGGCTGCACGAGGACGAGCTGTCGGCGGCCATCGCCGAGAACACGGCGCGGGCCTTCGGGTACTGAGCCGCTCCGCGCGGGGCGGTGGCCGACGCGTTTCGCGCGCGGCAGCAGCCCGTCCCGCACGGTGGCGCGCCCGGGCGGCGGGGTCCCCGAGGGGTGCCCCGGGTGGACGGCCGTCCGGGTCGACGCGTCCGGGCGGCGGCCCCCGCGCCCGTATCCTTGGCGCGTGAGCACCACCGACCCCACCCCTGACAGCGCCCCCCAGCCTCCGGCCGGGGGGACCCCCTTGCTGGGCGGCGCCGACATCCGGGAGCTGGCCGCCGCGTTCGGCGTGAAGCCGACCAAGCAGCGCGGGCAGAACTTCGTCATCGACGGCAACACCGTGCGGCGGATCGTCCGGGCCGCCGAGGTGACGGAGCAGGACGCGGTGGTGGAGGTCGGGCCGGGGCTCGGGTCGCTGACGCTCGCGCTGTTGGAGGTCGCGCGGCACGTGACGGCGGTCGAGATCGACCCCGTGCTGGCCCGGCACCTGCCGGACACCGTCGCCGCCCGGATGCCGGGCAAGGCGGACTCCTTCGACCTGGTGTTCAGCGACGCCATGGAGGTCACCGAGCTCCCGGGGCCGGCGCCCACCGCGCTGGTCGCCAACCTCCCGTACAACGTGGCCGTGCCCGTCCTGCTGCACATGCTGGCGACCTTCCCCAGCATCGAGCGGACCCTGGTGATGGTGCAGAGCGAGGTCGCCGACCGGCTCGCCGCCAAGCCGGGCAACAAGGTGTACGGCGTCCCCTCCGTCAAGGCCAACTGGTACGCCGACGTGAAGCGGGCCGGCGCCATCGGGCGCAACGTCTTCTGGCCCGCCCCCAACGTCGACTCCGGGCTGGTCTCGCTGGTCCGCCGCGAGCCGCCGAAGACCAGCGCCAGCCGCGAGGAGGTGTTCGCCGTCGTCGACGCCGCGTTCGCCCAGCGGCGCAAGACCCTGCGCGCCGCCCTGGCCGGCTGGGCCGGCTCCGCCGCCCGGGCCGAGCAGGCGCTCGCCGCCGCCGGGATCGACCACAAGCTGCGCGGCGAGATGCTGACGGTCGAGCAGTTCGCCGCGATCGCCGAGCACAAGCCCCCGAAGGACGAGGACAGCGAGTGATCACCGTACGGGTGCCGGCCAAGGTCAACGTCCAGCTCGGGGTCGGCGGACTGCGCGCCGACGGGTTCCACGACCTGGCCAACGTCTTCTTCGCGGTCGCGCTGGGCGACGAGGTCACGGCCACCCCGGGCGAGGGCGTCACGCTCAGCTGCTCCGGACCGGACGCCGCCGTCGTCCCGCTCGACGACAGCAACCTCGCCGCCCGCGCCGCCCGGCTGCTCGCCGCCCACCACGGCATCGCCGACCCCGGCGTGCACCTGCACATCGCCAAGGCCATCCCGGTGGCCGGCGGCATGGCCGGCGGCAGCGCCGACGGAGCGGCCGCACTGGTCGCCTGCGACGCGCTGTGGCAGCTGGACACCCCGAGGGAGACGCTGCTGGAACTCGCCGCGGAACTGGGCTCGGACGTGCCGTTCGCCCTGCTCGGCGGAGTCGCGCTCGGCCGCGGCCGGGGCGAGATCCTGGAGCCGCTCACCGTCGAGGGCACCTACCACTGGGTCTTCGCGGTCGCCGACGGCGGCCTGTCCACCCCCGCCGTCTTCCGCGAGTGCGACCGGCTGCGCGAGGAGGCCGGCACCGGCTCCCGCCACACCGACGTCGCCACCCCCGACGCCGACCCGGCCCTGCTCGCCGCGCTCGCCCAGGGCGACGCCGTCGCCCTCGCCGCCGCGCTCGCCAACGACCTCCAGCCCGCCGCGCTCTCGCTGCGCCCCGCGCTCGCCGACACCCTGCGGGCCGGCACCGAGGCGGGCGCGCTCGGGGCACTGGTCTCCGGCTCGGGGCCGACCTGCGCCTTCCTCGCCAAGGACGCCGACGCGGCGGGCGCCGTCGCCGAGGCACTGCGGGCCTCCGGCACCTGCCGGACGGCGCACGCGACGTACGGGCCGGTGGCGGGGGCCGCGGTCGTGGCGTAGCGCTCGGGCGCCTCGCCGTGGCGGGTCCGTGCTGCGGCGGCGGGTCCGGCATGCGGCGGGAGGTTCGTGCTGCGGGGGTCCGTGCGGTGGCGGGTGGTTCGCGCTGCGGGGGTTCGTGCGGTGGCGGGTGGTCCGTGCTGCGGCGGGTGGTCTGGGCGGACCGCGGGGGCAGCAGCGCGGTGAGGGTGTCGCCGCTGGCCCATTAGGCTGGGGAGATCGGGGTGTCCCCGATTCAGGGGCGGCGGGCCGCCCCGCGACCGCCGAACCCAGGAGCGCAGCACACGTGGCCGTCAACCTCGCCACCATCGAGTCCGTCACGAAGGTCTACGGCACCCGCACCCTGCTGGACGCGGTCAGCCTGGGCGTCAGCGAGGGCGACCGGATCGGCGTCGTCGGCCGCAACGGCGACGGCAAGACCACCCTCATCCGGATGCTCGCCAAGCTGGAGGAGCCGGACAGCGGTCGGATCACCCACTCCGGCGGACTGCAGATGGCCGTCCTCACCCAGCACGACTCGCTCGACCCCGAGGCCACCATCCGGCACGAGGTGATCGCCGACCGGGCCGACCACGAATGGCTCGGCGACGCCCGCATCCGCGACATCATCGAAGGCCTCTTCGGCGGCCTCGACCTGCCCGGCTTCGCCGACGGCCTCGACACCGTCATCGGCCCGCTCTCCGGCGGCGAGCGCCGCCGGATCGCCCTCGCCAAGCTGCTGCTCGGCTCGCCCGACCTCATCGTCCTGGACGAGCCCACCAACCACCTCGACGTCGAGGGCATCAACTGGCTCGCCGAGCACCTGCAGAAGCGCCGCTCCGCCCTCGTCTGCGTCACCCACGACCGCTGGTTCCTCGACCAGGTCTGCACCCGGATGTGGGACGTCCAGCACGGCGAGGTGCACGAGTACGAGGGCGGCTACTCCGACTACGTCTTCGCCCGCGCCGAGCGCTCCCGGATCGAAGCCGTCGAGGAGCAGAAGCGCCAGAACCTGGCCCGCAAGGAGCTCGCCTGGCTGCGCCGCGGCGCCCCCGCCCGCACCTCCAAGCCGCGCTACCGGATCGAGGCCGCCAACGCCCTGATCGCCGACGTGCCGGAGCCCCGCGACAAGTCCGAGCTGATGAAGTTCGCCAACGCGCGGCTCGGCCGGACCGTCTTCGACCTGGAGGGCGTGACCGTCAAGGCGGGCCCCAAGCTGCTGCTGGAGAACCTCACCTGGCAGCTCGGCCCCGGCGACCGGATCGGCCTGCTCGGCGTCAACGGCGCCGGCAAGACCTCGCTGCTGCGCGCCCTGCGCGACGCCTACGCGAGCGAGGGCGACGTGCAGCCCGCGTCCGGCCTCATCAAGGTCGGCAAGACGGTGCGGCTGGCCTACCTGTCGCAGGAGGTCGCCGAACTCGACCCGGCGACCCGGGTGCTGCAGGCCGTCGAGCAGGTCCGCTCACGCGTCGACCTCGGCAAGGGGCGGGAGATGAGCGCCGGCCAGCTCTGCGAGCAGTTCGGCTTCGGCAAGGACAAGCAGTGGACGCCGGTCGGCGACCTGTCCGGCGGCGAGCGGCGCCGCCTCCAGCTGCTGCGCCTGCTGATGGACGAGCCCAACGTGCTGTTCCTCGACGAGCCCACCAACGACCTGGACATCGAGACCCTCAACCAGCTGGAGGACCTGCTCGACGGCTGGCCCGGCTCGATGATCGTCATCAGCCACGACCGCTTCTTCATCGAGCGGACCACGGACACCGTCCACGCGCTGCTCGGCGACAAGAAGATGCGGATGCTGCCGAACGGCGTCGACGAGTACCTGGAGCGGCGGGCCCGGATGGCCGCCGAGGCCGCCGCCGCCAGCGCCGCTCCGGCCGCCGCACCGGCGGCCGAGACCGCCGCGACCGGGCTCTCCGGCGGAGACCTGCGGGCGGCGAAGAAGGAGATGCAGAAGCTGGAGCGGCAGATCGCCAAGCTGGACGAGAAGGAGTCCAAGCTGCACGCCCAGCTCGCCGAACACGCGGCCGACTTCTCCAAGGTCGCCGAACTGGACGCGCAGCTGCGCGCGGTCCGGGAGGAGAAGGAGGAGCTGGAGATGAGCTGGCTGGAGCTGGCCGAGCAGGTCTGAGCTCCGCTCCCTCGGGGCGGCCGAACGCTGCACCGGGTCGGTGGCTTCACCGGGTCGGTGGCTTCATCGGGTCGGGCGCTTCATCGGGTGGGCCGCTGCACCCGGTCGGCCGGTCGTCTCACGGGATCGGCCGACCGTCCTGCCGGAGCGGTCGGCCGTCCTGCCGGAGCGGTCGGCCGTCCGAGGAGCGATTCGAGCTCGTCCGCCGCACGGCCCAGCGCGCTGCGCGTCGGATCGTGCGGGCCGGTCGGACGGTCCGCCGGCGTGGTCGGCGGCCGGTGCGCGCGGGCGGCGGCGGTCAGTTCGTCCAATGCCCGGCGGACCCGGTCGACCTCGGCCGGGTCCGGCACCCGGTCGCCGTACCGGACCTGCGCCGCGAACGCCGCCACCGCGCCGCCCAGCCGCTCCAGCGCAGCCGTCGCCGGCAGCCACCGCTCGGCCAGCCGACCGGCGGGCGGTGGCTCGGCCAGCCCCTGCCGCACCTCCTGGCGGGCGTCCGCCAGTGAGCGGTACGCCGTACGGCGCAGCCACACCTCGGCCCGGTCGGCGCTCCCGGTGACCACGTCGGCCCGGTCGGTGCTCCCGGTGACCACCGCGTCCAGGTAGGCCCGCAGCGCCGTCGTCGCGTCCACCAGCCGGGGCTCGATCCGGTGACGCGGACGCTCCGGCCACAACAGGTACCCGAAGAGCAGGACGATCGCGCTCGCCAGCACGGAGTCCAGGACCCGGGGCCCGAACTCCGCCGCGCCGCTCTGGCCGCCGAGTTGGAGCAGGACCAGCGCCATCGGCGTCATCACCACGGTGTTCAAGCCGTAGTGCACCGCCGTGACGTACGGCAGCAGGGCCACACAGAGCGCGGTGACCGCCGTCAACGCCCAGCGGTCGGTGGTCAGCACGAGCAGCCCCGCCGTCACCGCGACCCCGAGCACGGTGCCGACCGCACGGCTCACCGCGCGCAGGAACACCGAACCGAGGTCCGGCTTGAGCACGAAGGCGATCGTCATCGGGACCCAGTAGCCCTTGCTGAGCGGGTAGTTGACGGTGACCGCCGCCCCGGCCGCGATGCACAGCGCGACGCGCAGGCCGTAGCGGAGGGACGACCGGGACAGCGGGCCCGGTACCGGCGCGGGTGGTGGCGCGGGCGCGGCGCCGAGACGGGTGGCACGGCCCGCCACGGTGTCCGCGGCGGCGCGCAACGCCACGTCCAGGGCCCGCCGGGCAGGCGTGTCCGGCCGCCAGTCGGGAACGTCGACCTCGCCGCCGCCCCGGCGAACCGCCGCCGCCAGACGGCCCGGCACCCCGGCCACCTCCGGCGGGACGGGACGACGCGCCCACAACAGGCCCGTCGCCGCCTCGGTGGCGGCGAGCACGGCCTCGTACCGGCCGTCGGAACCGCGGCCCCCGGGACCCCTCTCCGGGAGGAGGTCCTGGACCTGGCTCAGGCGGGCCGTCAGCACCTGCCGCGAGCCCGCCGCCCGCGACGTGCCCACGTCGGCGAGCGTACGGCCGAGCGCGTCGTACGCGGCCGCGAGCGCCCGAACCCGCGGATCGGCGCCCGGCCGACCCGGAACCCCCGCCGGCAGCCCCAGCACCACCACCAACGCCGCACCGGCCAGCACCATCGGCGCCGCCGCCCACCACGGGTGCGGCAGCGGCATCCCGCTCCCCAGCGCGGCCGACACCAGCAACAACATTCCGGCCGCCGACCCGCGCGGACCCGTCGCACTCAGCGCACCGGAGACGACAGCCGTCAACGTCAGCGCCACCCCGAGAGCGACCCCGCCGACCCCGGCGTACTGAAGGGCCGTGCCCACCAGCATGCCCAGCGCGGAGGCCGACACCGCCGCCCCGATCCGGACCACCCGCAGCCGCGAAGGCTCCACCCGGTCGTTCATCGTCGCGTGCATCGCCCCGAGCCCGGCGAACACCCCCAGGTCCACCCGGTGCGCCAGCAGACCCGCCGCCAACGGCACCGCCATGCCCACCGCCGCCCGGACCATCAACGCCCACGGCACCGGCACCCGCGCCGGCCGTACGGCACGCACCCACCAGGGGGCGGCGGTCTCCGGGGAGCCCGAACTCATGCGGTCACGTCCGTTCTGCGGCCTCGGATCGCTGCTGTGCGACGCTGCGCGGCAGATGGGCGTACCGGACCAGTCTAACGAGGCCCCGGCCGCTGCTTGTACGTGTCAAGTTCGTACCGATCGCGTACGGGCCGCCCAAGGTCCCTGCCCGCCCGACAGGGGCGGTGGCTACCATGACGGAGGCGAAAAACCGCCCCACGGCGGGCGGTAGGCCGAGTAGGACGGTACGACCGAGAAGTTGACGGTGTGTTGCGGCAAGGAACCGCCCGGGTACGCCCGGGCCGGTGCCCGGCCGTACGGGGGAGAGGTGAACTGCTGTGGCAGATGACGGCAAGCCGGGGACGACCACCAACCCGACGGGGACCGCGGGAACCAACCCGGCGCCTCCGTCCACGGATGCCAAACCGTACGTGCTGCCCACCAATCCGAAGATGTACGGCCCCACGATCAGCGAGTCGCAGACCTACGGGGACGCCAACGCGCTGGTCGCGGCCTTCGGCAACCACGACGTCAAGGTCGAGCTGGATACGCTGACCGAGTTCTCGAAGAAGGTCGAGGCCCTGCTGCAGGTCATGGAGGGCTCGGCGGCGGCGCCGTACAAGGTCCAGGAGCAGAAGCTCACCGAGCAGAGCTTCGCCAGTGCGAAGTTCGCGGAGGCGACGGCGCTGACGACCGCCTACGAGAAGGTCCACGCCCAGCTCGTCCAACTGCACAAGGATTTCGCGGCCCAGATCCAAGCGATGCAGACGGCGGTCTCGAAGACGGCCAGCAACTACGCGACCAACGAGGACCACACGACGGCGGCGCAGAACGCTGTCGCCGCCGGCGCGGATGCCGCCGCACCGACGCCGCGGTCGGACGACATCAAGTACTGATGGCGGTCTGGGGAGAACCCTACGGGGAAACGGGGAGCAAGTAGTGTCAGGCGGAACGAACTTCGAAAGCATCGACCACGCCCAGTTGCGGAAGATGGTCGACAGCACGGATCCTGCGACGGTCCTCAGCCGGGGCACCCAGCTCCAGGCGGCCGGCAGGGTGCTGAAGGAGCTGAGTTCGGCACTCAAGTCGCACGTCAGCAGCGTCACCTGGGAAGGGCCTGCCGCCGAGAACTTCAAGACGTGGGCGACCAACCTCCAGCAGTCGGCGCAGATCATCGGCGACCACGCCACGACCGCCGGTGACGCGATGCACCAGGCAGGTGAGGCGCTCAGCACCGCCAAGTCCGCTGTCCCTGCGGTGCCACAGACGGAGATCGACACGGTCGCCAAGCGCAACTCGCAGACGGTCTACATTCCGGCGGGAGCGCAACTCGCCGTCGGGCAGTCCGTCGACGACTACATGAAGTCCGTCAACAAGAACTGGGTCACCGAGTATCAGGCCAACCAGGCGCAGGCGAAGATCGCCAAGGAGCACCAGGACGCCGTTCTCCAGATGGAGAAACTCGCCCAGGCGTACAGCGCCGCGACGACGACGCTGAACGGGATCCCCACTGATGTGGTGCTGCCGGGCACGCCAGATGCAGAGAGCACCAAGCACGAGTCGACGACTGTCGCGGGCGGCGGGGGCGGCTACAGTGGTTCCGCGGGGAGCCCTCGCACGCGTGGTAGCAGCGTCGCGAACAGCTACAGCCCGTCGGGCGGGGGCAGTTACGGCGGCGGTGGCTCGGTCACGCCGTACCACCCGGGATCGGACCCTAGCGGTCCGTCCGGCGGCCACACCAGCCTGACCCCGCCGCAGGGCGGTGGTCAGCTGCCGCCAGCGCCGCAGGACCCGGGCTCCACGATCCCGCCGTCCCACCCGTCTGACCCGGTCAACCGTCCGGGCACCGGCCTGGACAGCCTCCCGACCCTGCCGACGCAGACCGGTCCTGGCGGCGGTCCACTGCCGACCGACGGGCCGACCACCACCCCCGTCTACCCGAGCGGCCCCGCCGGCCCCGGTGGCGGCCCCAACGGTCCCGGCGGAGGGCCGATGCCCGGCCTTCCGGTCGGACCGGGTGGGGGTTCGGTGAAGTCCAAGGGCGGTGGCAGCGACTACTTCCCCGGCAAGGGTGGCCTCGTCAACCCCCGCCCGCCGTTCGGCGGTCAGACACCCGGGAAGAACGGCACCCCGGGTATTCCGACCGGGACGGTCTTCGGTTCCCGTGAAGCGGGGCCGGGGGGCGGCCGGGTCGGGGGCGGGCCCAACGGCAGCGGCATGGGCATGCACCCCGGCATGGGGGGCGGCCACGGCGGAGCCGGCGGGGCAGGCGGAGGCTCGCGCGGTCGAGGCCTGGCCTCGACCGCCGGTGGCGCGGTCGGAGGGCGCAAGGGACCGACCGTCGGCGGGGAGTTCACCCCCGGCGGTACGGGCTTGCGCAACCGCGCCGCCGCATCGGGGGCCGCCGAGGGCGGCGGTCGATCGGCGCAGAACGGCATGATGACGCCCGGCACGGGCGGCCACGGAAGCCGCAAGGAGCGAGACCGACGCAATCGGGCCGACTACCTCCACGAGGACGAGGAGACCTGGACCAGCGGTACGCCGCAGAGCAACCCGGACGTGATTGAGTAGGACGGCAACGACTGCCCGGCCACTGGGCTACCCCAGTGGCCGGGCAGGCTTGTTCGGGGCACGCTTCCCGGTCGGTGGAGAGAGTGACGAGGAGTTGTGATGGGGCGGACGAGCACGCGCATGCACGGGCGAGCGGCTGCTGCGGCACTTCTGGCAGCGGGAATCGTGGTCGGCCCGGTCGCACCGCAGGCTGTTGCCGAAGACACGATCCGGCAGCAACAGTGGCACTTGGACGCCATGCATGCTCCGGAGATGTGGAAGACGTCCCAGGGGCAGGGCATCACGGTTGCGGTGATCGATAGCGGCTTCAAGCTGGATCACCCGGATCTGGAAGGGCAGTTCCTGCCCGGCAAGGACTTCAGCGGGAGCCCTGGCGGCGTGGGGTCGTTCGCGGACGGCCACGGTACAGGCATGTCCAGCCTTATCGCCGGTACCGGCAAGGGAATGAGGGGGACCGGAGCGCAAGGCCTCGCGCCGGGTGTGAAGATTCTGCCGCTGAAGATCAACACGGGCTCAGTCGGGGCACTCGTCTCGACCGACTTCCTCGGCCAGGTCGGGCAAGCCATCGCCTATGCGACGGAGCAGGGCGCAAAGGTGGTCAACATCTCGCAGGGGATCGGTGCCGTCACGGCCTTTCCGGAGGATGTTGCGAAACTGAATCAAGTCATCGCAACTGCCAACGCCAAGGGGGTGCTCATCGTTGCAAGCGTCGGGAACGAAGGCGACAAGGGAAATCCGATCGAGTACCCCGGCGCCCTTCCGGGGGTCGTCGGCGTTGGTGCCTCGGACCAGAACGGTTCAGTCACGGCAGAGTCCGAGCGGGGATCGCAAGTAGTTCTTGTCGCGCCCGGTATGGACATGATCGCGGCTTGTACTTCTCCTACTGGCTATTGCAAGAGTCACGGCACCTCGGACTCGACCGCATTGGTATCGGCCTCGGCGGCGCTGGTCTGGTCGGTGCATCCGACCTGGACCGCCAATCAAGTTCTCCGTGTCCTCATCAACACGGCTGGTAAGCCCGCCAGCGGAGCGAATCGGACCGACACTGTGGGATACGGAGCGGTGCGGCCGCGTATCGCGCTGACGGATCCGGGGGATCCCGGTCCTGCCGATGTCTCGCCGCTTCCCCCTGCCGCGACGGCTGTGCCCTCAGCCGCCCCGCCGGCTTCACCATCTGATACTCCGGCGCCGAGTCCGAGCGAGGTGGCGGTCGGTGCGCCGACGGTGGAGCCGAAGGCTGGTGCGTCGTCTGGGTCGGGCGGTAGTGCGGTGCCGATCGTGGGCGGCGTGGTGGCCGGGTTGGTGTTGGTGGCCGGGGTGGTGTTCGTCGTGGTGCGGCGGCGGAAGGTGGCCGCGCAGACCGGGGGTCAGGTGCCGCCGGTGCCGGCGCAGCAGCCGGCCGGGGTGGTGCCTCCGCCGCCGTCGTACCGGCCGCCGGTGCCTCCGGAGGAGAACCCGTACGCGAAGTAGCTCGATCGGGAGTCACCGGACCTGGGCTCAGCGGCTTGCCGGCCGCGTCGTGCCTGATGCTCCAGGGCTCCCGGCCGGCTGGTGCGTCGCCCTGCGCAGGGCCGGGGGAGTGCGGCCCGGGCGCGGGGTGCGGGGTGTGCGCCGGGGTCACTCGGGTGGGGGCTGGTGGGGGTGAGGGCGGGGTGGTGAGGGTGGTGGTATGGATGCGGAAGGTGCCTGGCAGGCGGGGCAGTTGCGGCGGGCGGCGGTTGCGGCGCTGATCGGGACGGCGATCGAGTTCTACGACTTCTTCCTCTACGGGACGGCGGCCGCGTTGGTGTTCGGCCCGCTGTTCTTTCCCGGGCTGGGTGCGGTGGGGGCGTTGTTGGCGGCGTTCTCGGTGTACGCGGTGGCGTTCTTGGCCCGGCCGCTGGGGGCGGTGGTGTTCGGGCACTTCGGGGACCGGGTGGGGCGGAAGGCGACCTTGGTGGTGTCGCTGCTGCTGATGGGGTTGGCGACGGCGGCGGTGGGGGTGCTGCCGGGGTTCGCGGTGTGGGGGTGGTGGGCGCCGACGGTGCTGGTGGCGTTGCGGGTGTGCCAGGGCGTGGGCTTGGGCGGTGAGTGGGGCGGGGCGGCGCTGTTGATCGCGGAGAACGCGCCGGCCGGGCGGCGGGGGCGGTACGGGGGGTTCCTGCAGTTGGGGCCGACGGCGGGCTTCGTGTTGGCGAACGGGGCGTTCCTGGCGCTCCAACTCGTCATGGACGAAGGGGCGTTCCGCGCGTGGGGTTGGCGGGTGCCGTTCCTGGCCTCGTTCGCGCTGGTGGCGGTGGGGCTGTTCGTGCGGTTGCGGATCGAGGAGTCGCCGTTGTTCCGGTCGGCGGAGCGCGGATTGCGGCCGCCGGTGCTGGAGGTGGTGCGGGAGCACTGGCGGCCGGTGGTGGCGGGCGGCGGGGCGATCACCGTCGGGTACGCGTTGTTCTACCTGACCACGACGTACGCGCTGGCGTACGCGACGTCCGGGCTCGGGGTGGCGAGCACGGTGGTGCTGTCGATGCTGCTGGCCGGTGCGGTGGGGATGGCCGCGACGGTGTGGTTGAGCGCCTCGCGCAGTGACCGGTGGGGGCGGCGGCGGACGCTGCGGTGGGCGACGGGCCTGGCGGCGGGGTGGTCGCTGGTGTTGTTCCCGCTGCTGGAGACGGCGAGCCGGTCGCTGATGTTCGTGGCGCTGGCGGGGGCGATGGTGGCCTTGGGTTGTCTGCTCGGGCCGGTGGCGGCGTTCCTGCCGGAGCTGTTCCCGACCCGGGTGCGGTACACGGGTGCCGCGTTGACGTACAACCTGGGCGGGGTGGTCGGCGGTGGGGCGACGCCGTTGGTGGCGACGCGGCTGACCGAGGCGTACGGGACGGCGCAGCCGGCGGGCTGGTACCTGGCGGTGCTGGGCGTGCTGGCCCTGGGGTGCCTGCGGTTGCTGCCGGAGACCACCGGCACCGAGTTGGCGGCGGTGGACGGCGGACGCCGCCGGGCGCCCCTGCTGGGGGCGGATCCGGCGGCGTAGCGCGGCACGGGAGCGGCGTCGGTGCCGCGTGGCCGTGCGCGAGGGCCCGGTCAGCCGGCCAGGGCGGCGCGACCGGCCAGGACGACGGCGGTGTGCCGGGCGACGCGCTCGCCGAGGTGCTCGGCGGTCGCGATGTCGGCCTTGTGGACGGCCTCCGGGCCGGCGTCGGACGGGCTGGAGGCGGCGGCGCCGTTGAAGAAGCCGAGGCGGTTGAGGTCGTTCTCGGAGGCGGTGGTGGCGTTCCAGCCGGGCTTGAGGCCGAGGTTGACCCAGTTCATGCCGTGCTGGGCGGCGAGGGTCTGGAAGAACCCGAGGGTGCCGGCCTTGTCGCCGCTCTTGGAGGCGGAGTTGGTGAAGCCGGCCGCGACCTTGTCCTTCCAGGCGTCGATGAACCAGCGCTTGCTGCTGGCCTCGGCGAAGACGTGGAAGGCGCCGGAGGCGGTGCCCATGTAGGTGGGGGAGCCGAAGACGATCGCGTCGGCGGCGTCCAGCTGGGCCCACTGCTCCTCGGTGATGGTGTCGACGGCGATGGTGATGACCTCGGCTCCGCCGGCGGCGGCGCCCCGGGCGACGGCCTCGGCGATCACGGCGGTGTGGCCGTAGCCGGAGTGGTAGGCGAGGGCGACGGTCGGGCGGATGGCGGTCATGCGGGCACTCCAGGGGGACGGGGGCCGGTACTGGCCGGCGGTGCAGGCGGGTGGACGGGCCGGGGCGGGACGCGCTGGGCGGCCCCGAACCAGGTCGGTCTCCAATATAGACCAGGTCTCTATTAGTTACCAAGAGTGGATTGGAGACCGGAGGACTACCCTGGAGGGCATGACGACCGAGGAAGCGGCCCGGAGCAGGGGGCGCGAACGCGAAGAGGCGCAGCAGTCGGAGCAGCCGTACGACGTCTTCGGCCGGCTCTGTCCGAGCCGTGAGCTGTTCGCCGAGCTGGCCGACAAGTGGTCGCTGCTGATCCTGATGAGCCTCTCCGCCTGTGGGCCGCAGCGCTTCTCCGAGCTCCAGCGCGGGGTCGGCGGGGTCAGTCGCAAGATGCTGACCCAGTCGCTGCGCAACCTGGAGCGCAGTGGCCTGGTGCTCCGCACGGTCTTCCCGGAGACGCCGCCGCGGGTGGTCTACGACCTGCTGCCGCTCGGCCGCGAGCTGGCCGGGCTGGTCACGCCGCTCGGTCGGTGGACGGAGGGCCGGGCCGGGCAGATGATGGCGGCCCGTGCGGAGTTCGACGCGGCGCACGCCGAGGGCTGAGGCCGTCCGGAAGGGGGAGCGGGGGGCGGGTGCGGCCCCGGACCGGGCCGATTTCCCTTCCGGGCCGACGGCCGTGTAATGTCTTCCTTGTTCGACCGGCCCGGTGAAAACCCGGCAAGCCCCTATAGCTCAGTCGGTAGAGCGTCTCCATGGTAAGGAGAAGGTCTGCGGTTCGATTCCGCATGGGGGCTCAACTGAAGGACCCCCGCCTGATGGCGGGGGTCCTTCGCGTTTCCGTCGGCGGCCGTCGCCCGACGGGCTGGCGGGTCGGGTACGGAATGCGCTGTGATGGTGCGTCATCGGCCGTCCGCCCGAAGGTGCGGGCCGCGAGCCGGACCCCGACCGGGAGGGCGTCATGGGCGTTCGACTCGTGGTGGTGGACGACCACCGGCTGTTGGCCGAGGCGCTGGCCACCGCGCTCCAACTGCGCGGTCACCGGGTGCTCGCCGTCGGCTCGCCGTCCGGTGTCGCCGCCGACCTGGTGGCCGGGCGGCGGCCCGAGGTGTGCCTGCTGGGGGTGGCCGCACCGGGGGAGCCGGGTGCGTTCGACGGGCTGCGCCGGATCCACCGGGAACGTCCCGAGGTGTCCGTGATCGTGCTCGGGCCGGTCGGTGAACTGCGCGGCGTGGCCGCGGCGTTCGCCGCGGGGGCGGCCGGTTACGTGCCCAGCGACGAACGCATCGAGGTGGTCGAGCGGGCCATCGGACGGGCCCGGGCGGGCGAGGCGGCGGTCGCCGTGGACATCCTGCGCGGGGCGTTCGACCAACTGCTGCGCCCGGCGGCCGAGCCGGACGACGAGGCCGTCCGGCTGCTGCGGCTGCTGACCCGTCGTGAGGTCCAGGTGCTGGCCCGGATCGCGGACGGCGAGGACACCGCCGCGATCGCCGCCGGGATGCGGATCGCCGCCAGCACCGCCCGGACGCACGTCCAGCGGGTGCTGATGAAGCTCGGCGCGCGGACCCGGCTGGAGGCGGCCGCGGTGGCGGCACGCACCGGCCTGCTGGAGCGGATGGCCGGGCCCTGAGTCTCCGCAGCCGGATTCCGCGGTCCGGGGTCCCGGAGCCGGATCCCGCGGCCCTGAGTCCCGGAGCCGGATCCGCGCCCCCGGGTCCCCGCAGGCCGGATCCCGTGGCCCCGAGGCCCCGAGCCCCCAAAGCCAAACCGCGAGCCCCGGGGCCGGACGGCGAGCCCCGGCGGGACGCGGCGCACGCCGCGGGCCAGGATGTCCACCCGCTGAGGAGTTGGTGAAAAGCCTGCGCGCGGCCCCCCGCGTGGTCCGGAGCACCCCGGCGGATTGGGAGAATGGCCGCAGTCGTACGCATTCCGTCGATGGCCCCCGACCGGGCGGCCATCGCCCGCTGGAGGTCTCAACATGAGTAAGTACCTGGTCACGGGTGGCGCCGGCTACGTCGGCAGCGTGGTGGCCGCCCACCTGCTGGAGGCGGGGCACCAGGTGACCGTCCTGGACGACCTCTCGACCGGCTTCCGCGAGGGCGTGCCGGCCGGCGCGGAGTTCGTCGAGGGCCGGATCCAGGAGGCCGGCGAGGTGCTGGACGGCTCCTTCGACGGCGTGCTGCACTTCGCCGCCTCCTCGCAGGTCGGCGAGTCGGTCGCGGACCCGGAGAAGTACTGGCGCAACAACGTGGCCGGCTCGCTGGAGCTGATCAGCGCGATGCGCGCGGCCGGTGTGCGCAAGCTGGTGTTCTCCTCCACCGCCGCGACCTACGGCGAGCCGGAGGCCGTGCCGATCGCGGAGACGGCCCGCACCGCCCCGACGAACACCTACGGCGCCACCAAGCTCGCCGTGGACCACCTGATCACCAGCGAGGCCGTCGCGCACGGCCTGGCGGCCGTCTCGCTGCGCTACTTCAACGTGGCCGGCGCGTACGGCGCGTACGGCGAGCGGCACGACCCCGAGTCGCACCTGATCCCGCTGGTCTTCCAGGCCGCGCTCGGGCAGCGCCCGCACATCGCGGTGTACGGCGACGACTACCCGACCCCGGACGGCACCTGCATCCGCGACTACATCCACGTCGCGGACCTGGCCGAGGCCCACATGCTCGCGCTGGACGCCGCCAAGCCGGGCGAGCACCTGATCTGCAACCTGGGCAACGGCAGCGGCTTCTCGGTGCGCGAGGTGATCGAGTCGGTCAAGCGCGTCACCGGCCGGGAGATCCCGGTGCAGGTGGCCGCCCGTCGCGCCGGGGACCCGGCGGTGCTGGTGGCCTCGGCCGCCCGCGCGCACGAGGCGCTGGGCTGGACCCCGCGCCGCCCGAACCTGGACGACATCGTCGCCGACGCCTGGAAGTTCACCCTGGAGAAGAACGCCGGCTAGTCCGGCCGCGCACCCGCACTCGCACTCGCACTGCACCCCGGCCCCGGCCCCGGCCGCGGGCGCCGCGCCCCGACCGTACGGGTGCGGCGCCCGCGGCCGGGGGAGCGCCGGCCCCGCGTACAAGTCCGTCCACTCACGCACCTTCTGACGAAACTTCACCAAATCGCCACGAAGGCGTTTCCCGACCCCGTACGCTGAGTTCGGTACCGGTGGGGGCCGGCGCCCTTTCGACCTCACCGACCACCGGTGGGGCGGGCGGAGCGGCGGATCCGGAACGCGGACGCCGGACCGGTCCCCGCTTTCCCGGGCTCGAGCGGTCTGAGCAGGGGAGGGACGATGGGGCGGATTCGCGTCCTGGTGGTCGACGACCACCGGATCTTCGCCGAGGCACTGGCCGCGGCGCTCGCCGCCGAGCCCGACGTGGAGGTGGGTGCGGCCGGCAGCGCGGCAGCGGCCGAGCGGGCGTTGGAGCGCGCGGCGGCCGAGGGCCGGGCCTATGACGTGGCGCTGATCGACGCCGACCTCGGGGCCGGCGGATCGGCCGGTCCGCCGGGGGCCGCTCCGCCGCCGGCCCGGCGACGGCCCGGGCCGCCCGTGCCGCCGCCGCGACGCCCGGCGGCGCCGCCCGGGGCGCCCTCCCCGCCGTCGTCCCTGTCGGCGTCCGTGCCGGCGTCCGTGCCGTCGGGCGCGACGCCCGGCGGGGTCCGCCCGGGGGTGGATCCGATCCGGACGGACCAGCTGAGACCCGCGGCCCCGCCGCCCGACGGCATCAGCCTGCTCGCCCGGCTCCGCCGCGGCCACCCCGGACTGCGTGCCGTCGTGCTGGCCACCGCCGACGACCCGCACCGCGCCGCCCGCGCCCTGCACGCGGGCGCCACCGGCTGGGTGGCCAAGGAGAGTTCACTGGCCCGGCTGCTCGCGGTGGTCCGGGGCGTGCTGCGGGACGAGACGCATCTGCCGCCGGCGCTGCTCACCGGGGTGATCCGCGAACTCACCACCGCCCGGCGGGACCGCACCGAGAGCGAGCGGCTGGTGGACACCCTCACCCCGCGGGAGAAGCAGATCCTGCGCTGCATGGTCGCGGGCCTGGGCCGCCAGGCCGTCGCGGAGCGGCTCTACCTGTCGCCGCACACCGTCCGGACGCACATGCAGAACGTGCTCGGCAAGCTCGGGGTGCACTCCACACTGGCCGCCGTCGCGGTCGCCCGCCGGGCCGGGGTCAGCCCCGCCGAGCCGGTCGTCCTGCCCGCGTCGCCGCCCTCCGTGGCGGCCGCCGTCGAGCGGCCGTGACTCCGGTGGGCGGTGAGCCGACGGGGGCCGGCCGAGGGCGCCCGATCACGTGAGCCCGGCCGGGGGAGGCCGGTCGAGGGGCCGGGGTGACCGGGCCCGGGCGACCGAGCCCGGGTGACGGAGCACGCTCGCGGTTCAGCCCGGGATGTTGTCGAACGGCGCGACCAGCTGCCGCAGCAGCGCGGCGAGTTCGGTCTGCTGGCCGGCGGTGAGCTGGGCGAGCAGTTCGCGCTCGTGCGCGAGCAGTCCGGCGAGCGCCTGGTCGGCGCGGTCCCGGCCGTCGTCGGTGAGCCGGACGAGGACGCCGCGCCGGTCGTCCGGGTCGGGCAGCCGCTTGACCAGGCCCTTGCCGGTGAGCCGGTCGATCCGGTTGGTCATGGTGCCGGAGGTGACCAGGGTCTGGGTGAGCAGCTGGCCGGGCGAGAGCTGGTACGGGGAGCCGGCCCGCCGGAGGGCGGTCAGGACGTCGAACTCCCAGGGCTCCAGGCCGTGCTCGGCGAAGGCGGTGCGGCGGGCGCGGTCCAGGTGCCGGGCGAGCCGGCTGACCCGGCTGAGCACTTCGAGCGGTTCCACGTCGAGGTCGGGGCGCTCCCGGCGCCACGCTGCGACCAGCCTGTCGACCTCGTCCTCCATGACGATCAGTGTATCGGGGGATGTGTCGATGTGAAGTCTCTTGACATCGAGAAATGTGCCAGCGAGGCTACGCCGGGATATCTTGATATCGAGATACTTCGAGGTGATGCCATGACCACCCCCGTCTGGGACCCCGCGCAGTACCTGCGCTTCGCCGACGAACGCACCCGCCCGCTGCGCGACCTGCTCGCCCGGGTCCCCGCCCTCCCGCACCCCGGCGAGGAGACGATCCTCGACATCGGCTGCGGACCCGGCAACTCCACCGCCGTCCTGCGCGAGCGCTGGCCGCACGCGCGCATCACCGGCGTCGACAACTCCGCCCCGATGCTCGCCGCCGCCCGCACCGAGGGCGAACCCACGGCCGACTACCTGCTCGCCGACGCCCGCGACTACGACCCGGCCCCGGCCCGGCCGGACCTGGTCGTCTCCAACGCCACCCTGCAGTGGGTGGACGGCCACCTCGGGCTGCTGCCGCGCTGGGCGGCCGCGCTGCGCCCCGGCGGGGCCGTCGCGTTCCAGGTGCCGGGCAACTTCGACGCCCCCAGCCACACCCTGCTCGCCGAACTGCGCCGCAGCCCGCGCTGGCGCGACCTGCTCGGTGAGGACGCCGTCCGCGCCGGGGTGCACCCGCCCGAGCGCTACCTCGACGCCCTGGCCGCCGCCGGCTGCCGCCCGGACGTCTGGGAGACCACCTACCTCAGCCCGCTCCCGGGCCCGGACCCGGTCCTGGAGTGGGTCAAGGGCACCGCGCTGCGCCCGGTCCTGACCCGGCTCACCGACCCGGCGGACCGGGCCGCCTTCCTCGCCGAGTACGGGCGGCTGCTGCGCGAGGCCTACCCGGCCGGGCCGTCCGGGACGGTCTTCCCGTTCCGGCGGATCTTCGCCGTCGGGGTCAAGCGGTAGCGCCCGGGGCACGCGGTGGTGCCGGGCTCAGGCGGTGAAGGGAAAGGGAAGGGGGAGGAAGAGGAGGGGGCGGCTCAGCCCTGGCGGTCGCCGACCAGCTTCGGGTGCCGCTCCAGGCCCTCCAGCCCGTGCCAGGCGAGGTTCACCAGGTGTGCCGCCACGGTCGCCTTGTCCGGCTTGCGGACCTCCAGCCACCACTGGCCGGTCAGGGCGACCATCCCGACCAGCATCTGCGAGTACATCGGGGCCAGCCGCGCGTCGAAGCCTCGGGACTTGAACTCCAGGCCCAGGATGTCCTCCACCTGCGTCGCGATGTCGCTGATCAGCGAGGCGAAGGTGCCGGTCGACTGGGCCACCGGGGAGTCCCGGACGAGGATCCGGAAGCCGTCCGTCGAGGTGTCGATGTAGTCCATCAGCGCGAAGGCCGCCTGCTCCAGCAGCTCGCGCGAGTGCCCGCCGGTCAGCGCCCCGGTCACCATGTCCAGCAGCAGCTGCATCTCGCGGTCCACGACCACCGCGTACAGCCCCTCCTTGCCGCCGAAGTGCTCGTACACCACGGGCTTCGACACCCCGGCGCGCTCGGCGATCTCCTCCACCGAGGTGCCGTCGTAGCCGCGCTCCGCGAAGACCGTCCGGCCGATCTCCAGCAGCTGCTCGCGCCGCTGCTTGCCGGTCATCCGGACCCGGCCGCCCCGGCGGCGCGGGGCCGGGGCACCGCCGGCGACCCGGTCCGCGGCTCCGTCGACGGCCCCGCCCGCCGGTGCAGCGGCGCGCGGACGGGCCGACGCCGTGGCGGTCGCCGGGTCCGTCCGCGTGCTCTGGTGACCGCCTGTGCTGTCTGCGCTGCTCCCGTTCACCCCTACATCATGCTGGAAGCGCCGCCTCATGCGGCGCGGCGGGCGGCGATCCGC
Source organism: Kitasatospora sp. NPDC053308 (assembly GCF_055585785.1). Classification (NCBI taxonomy): domain Bacteria; kingdom Bacillati; phylum Actinomycetota; class Actinomycetes; order Kitasatosporales; family Streptomycetaceae; genus Kitasatospora; species Kitasatospora sp. NPDC053308. The sequence continues at coordinate 181,208 of NZ_JBVJJY010000014.1, forward strand.
TGTGCGTCCGGCCAGCGGACGTCCCGGACCCAGCCGGCCAGCTCGAACCAGCGGATCAGCCGTGCCGAGGAGTCGATCTGTCCGCGCAGCACCCCGTGCCGGGCCGCGGTCGGGTCGGCGTGGTGCAGGTTGTGCCAGGACTCGCCGCAGGAGAGCACCGCGAGCCACCAGACGTTGCCGGAGCGGTCCCGGGAGCGGAACGGGCGCCGGCCGACGGCGTGGCAGATCGAGTTGATCGACCAGGTGACGTGGTGCAGCAGGGCCACCCGGACCAGCGAACCCCAGAAGAAGGCGGACAGCGCGCCCGCCCAGGAGAGCGTCACCAGGCCGCCGACCAGCGGGGGGATCAGCAGCGAGATCGTGGTCCAGAGCCAGAACAGCCGGGAGATCCGCCTCATGGCCGGGTCGCGGACCAGGTCCGGGGCGTACGTCAGCTGCGGGGTCTGCTCCTCGTCGAACATCCAGCCCATGTGGGCCCACCACAGGCCCTTCATCAGCGCCGGGACGCTCTCGCCGTAGCGCCAGGGCGAGTGCGGGTCGCCGTCCTTGTCGCTGTACCGGTGGTGCTTGCGGTGGTCGGCCACCCAGCGCACCAGCGGTCCCTCGACCGCGAGGCTCCCGACGACCGCGAGGGCCAGGCGCATCGGGCGGCCGGCCTTGAACGCGCCGTGGGTGAAGTAGCGGTGGTAGCCGACGGTGATGCCGTGGCAGGTGAGGAAGTACATGGCGACGGTGATCGCGACGTCCGTCCATCCGAGCCCCCAGCCCCAGGCCACCGGCACGGCGGCCAGCAGTGCGGCGAACGGCACGAGGATGAACAGTCCGAGCGCGATCCGCTCGGCCGGGCCCTGCTTCTCCCCGCCACGGGTGGCGGAGAGTCGGGTGGCTGCGGTGTCGGTGTCGTCGGTGGGATCGGGAGACGGAGTGCGGGATGTGACGGTCCCCGCGCGCGCCTCACCTGCCTGAATGGTCATGGGCGTCCCTTTGCGGCGTCCCGGAACGGGAGAGAAGCGGAGGCTACGATGGCGTAACCTACGGCATCGTAGGTTGCGCTCCGTGTCGAGGGGAACACCTCGCCGCGCGGCGCTTGAGTGAATTCACCCGACTGGATGGATGAACCGGGGACCCGGGGAGTTCGACCGGTGACGGCGCGTCCGGGACGGCCTGGCGGCCGGGTGCACGGCGGATCCGCGGTGTGCGGAATGGTGCAAGTCGATACCCACGGCGGGGTCCACTCGGGTAGGGTCTGACACGACTGTCCGCCGTGGTGTAATGGCAGCACAGGGCCCTTTGGAGGCCTTTGTCTGGGTTCGAATCCTAGCGGCGGAGCCTCTGTACGCCTCCGGTTCGGGCGTCTTCCACCGCGCCGGTATTGTCGGTGCTGCTCGGCGGACTGTGCGTGTGGCGACCGGCCTGGGTCCCGGCCGGGTCCGCTCTGCCCTCTCTGTGAACCTACCGAGGAGCCTCCCCGCATGGGTGCCAATTCGCTTGCCGCCGTTGTCGTGCTCGCCGCCGGTGGCGGGACCCGGATGAAGTCGAACAAGCTGCCCAAGGTGCTGCACGAGGTGTGCGGGCGGTCGCTGGTGGGTCACGCGGTCGCGGCGGCCGGGGAGCTGACGCCGGAGCAGCTCGTGGTGGTCGTCGGGCACCAGCGCGAGCAGGTGCAGGCGCACCTGGCGGAGCACTACCCGGTGGTGCGGACGGCCGTGCAGGAGCAGCAGAACGGCACCGGGCACGCGGTGCGGACGGCGCTGGAGGCGCTGGCCGCGGAGGGCGTGCTGCTGGACGGCACGGTGATCGTCACCGCCGGCGACTCGCCGCTGCTGACCGGGGCGACCCTGCGCCGGCTGGCCGACTCCCACGAGGCCCAGCAGAACGGCGTCACCGTGCTGACCGCCGTCGTGCCGGACCCCTTCGGCTACGGCCGGATCCTGCGCGACGAGGACGGCGCCGTCGCCTCGATCGTCGAGGAGCGGGACGCCAGCGACACCCAGCGCGCGATCGCCGAGATCAACTCCGGCGTCTTCGCCTTCGACGCCAAGCTGCTGGTCGAGGCGCTGGCCGAGCTCACCACGGACAACTCGCAGGGCGAGGAGTACCTGACCGACACCCTGGAGATCCTGCGCAAGGCCGGCCACCGGGTCGGCGCCGTGGTCGCCGAGGACCACCGGGACATCCTCGGCATCAACGACCGGGTTCAGCTGGCGCAGGCCCGCCGGCTGCTGAACGACCGCCTGCTGGAGCGGGCGATGCGCGCCGGCGTCACGGTGGTGGACCCGGCGACCACCTGGTTCGACGTGCAGGTGACCTACGAGCCGGACGCCGTGGTGCTCCCCAACACCCAGCTGCAGGGCGCCACCCACCTGGCCGAGGGCTGCGAAGTGGGCCCGAACTCCACGCTGAAGGACACCCTGGTCGGCGCCGGCGCCCGTGTGAGCAACACCACCGCCGACCGCGCCGAGGTGGGCGAGCTGGCCACCGCCGGCCCGTACGCCTACCTGCGGCCGGGCGCGAAGCTGGGCCGCAAGGCGAAGGTCGGCACCTACGTCGAGGTGAAGAACTCCGAGCTGGGCGAGGGCGCCAAGGTGCCGCACCTGTCGTACATCGGCGACGCCACGATCGGCGAGGGCACCAACGTCGGCGCGGCCTCGGTGACCGTGAACTACGACGGCGTCAACAAGCACCGCACGGTCATCGGCGCGCACTGCCGGACCGGTTCGGACAACATGTTCATCGCCCCGGTGACCGTCGGCGACGGCGCCTACACCGCCGCGGGCTCGGTGATCACCTCCGACGTCCCGCCCGGCGCACTCGGCGTGAGCCGGGCGCACCAGCGCAACATCGAGGGCTGGGTCGAGCGCAAGCGCCCCGGGACCGCTTCGGCGCAGGCGGCGAAGGCCGCGACGGACGGGGCACGGGAAGCCTGACGCGGCGGGCGGCCGCCCGAGGGGTGGTCCCGGGGCGGACGGTTTCTGCGCGGGCGCGTAACCTTGGGGACATACGTGCGCCACTGGGCTTACCGCCCGCGTCCAGGCGTACCGACATTTCCCCGACCCCGTACCGCGCGTGGGCCTCGCCTGCCCGCAACGGGTGAGGGGTTCAGCGTCCGCAAACGCGAGGAGACGGTGCAGTGAGCGGGATCACGACGTCGGGTGAGAAGAAGCTGAAGCTCTTCTCCGGCCGTGCCCACCCGGAACTGGCGAAGGAGGTGGCCGCGGCGCTCGGGACCGAGCTGGTCCCCACCAAGGCCCTGGACTTCGCCAACGGTGAGATCTACGTCCGCTTCCTGGAGTCGGCCCGCGGCGCGGACTGCTTCGTGATGCAGAGCCACACGGCTCCCATCAACCAGTGGATCATGGAGCAGCTGATCATGATCGATGCTCTGAAGCGGGCCTCCGCCAAGAGCATCACCGCGATCCTGCCGTTCTACGGCTACGCCCGCCAGGACAAGAAGCACCTCGGCCGCGAGCCCATCTCGGCCCGCCTGGTCGCCGACCTGCTGCGCCAGGCCGGCGCCGACCGCCTGATGGCCGTGGACCTGCACACCGCGCAGATCCAGGGCTTCTTCGACGGCCCGGTGGACCACCTCTTCGCGCTGCCGCTGCTGGCCGACTACATCGGCGGGAAGGTGGACCGCTCGAAGCTGACCGTCGTCTCCCCGGACGCCGGCCGGGTGAAGGTGGCCGACCAGTGGTGCGACCGCCTGGACGCCCCGCTGGCGATCATCCACAAGCGCCGCGACATGACCCAGGCCAACACCATCCTGTCGGCCGAGGTCGTCGGTGACGTCGAGGGCCGGGTCTGCGTCCTGGTCGACGACATGATCGACACCGCCGGCACCATCTGCGCCGCGGCCGACGCGCTGTTCGAGAACGGCGCCTCGGACGTCCTGGTGGCGGCCACCCACGGCGTGCTCTCCGGCCCGGCCGCGGACCGCCTGAAGAACTCGCGGGTCAGCGAGTTCGTGTTCACCAACACGCTGCCGACCCCGGCGCAGCTCCAGCTGGACAAGATCACCACGCTGTCCATCGCCCCGTCGATCGCCGCCGCGATCCGTGAGGTGTTCGAGGAGGGTTCGGTCACGAGCCTCTTCGAGGGCGTGCACTGACGAAGCCCGCGCAGGCGGCCCCGGTCCCCCAGGGGGCCGGGGCCGCCGCCGATTTCGCGGCAGGCGGGGAGTGCGGTTAGACTCGTGAGACTGCTCGGCGAGGGATGCCGTGCGCCTGCTTGCCGGGCGCCCGCTCCGTGATCGACGCGCTGCCGGTGCCGGATTCCCGTCCGCCGGCAGGCCGTTGCCGCCGAGTGACCCCCGAACGTACTGAGGGTGTGGTCCCGGCGGTTTTTCGCGTTGCCTGCACCCCCGCGCCATCTTCCACGAGGAGTGCAGTCGTGTCCGAGATCCGTCTTGCCGCTGAGACCCGTACCGAGTTCGGCAAGGGTGCCGCCCGTCGCGCCCGCCGCGCCGGCTTCGTCCCCGGTGTCGTCTACGGCCACGGCCACGCCCCGGTCCACCTGAACCTGCCCGGCCACGACCTGATGATGGCCCTGAAGACCCCGAACGCCCTGCTGGTCGTGCCGATCGACGGCAAGGACGAGTACGTGCTGCCGAAGGCCGTCCAGCGCGAGGCCATCAAGCGTTCCATCGAGCACGTCGACCTGCTGCTGGTCAAGCGTGGCGAGAAGGTCACCGTCGAGGTTCCGGTCCACACCGAGGGCGAGCTGGCCCCCGGCGGCAACCTGCTGGAGCACGTCCTGCAGGCCCTGCCGATCGAGGCCGAGGCCACCCACCTGCCCGAGGCCGTCACCGTCTCGGTCGAGGGCCTGGAGGCCGGTGCCTCGGTCCACGCCAAGGACATCGCCCTGCCGGCCGGCGTCGCGCTGGCCGTCGAGGCCGACGCCGTCGTGCTGCAGGTCATCGCCGCCCAGGCCGCCCCGGCCGACGAGGAGGCCGCCGAGGCCGAGGGCGCCGAGGCCTGAGCCTCGTCGCACTGATCCGATCAGGACCGCTGCCCCGGTCGCTCCCGCTGGAGCGGCCGGGGCAGCGGTGCGTCCGGGACGCGCGTCCGCGGGGATGATGGCGTCGAGCACGAAGGCGAGGAGTGGGAGCACGATGGCGGACGAGTACGAGGGCCCCTGGCTGGTCGTCGGGCTGGGCAATCCGGGGGAGCAGTACGCCCGGAACCGGCACAACATCGGGTTCATGGTGGTGGACCTGCTGGCGCAACGGATGGGCGCCAAGTTCAAGGCGCACAAGAGCCGGGCGCAGGTGGCGGAGGGACGGCTCGCGGGCAAGCGGGTGGTGCTGGCCAAGCCGATGACCTTCATGAACCTCTCCGGCGGGCCGGTGACGGCGCTGCGGGACTTCTACAAGGTGCCGGCGGCCGCGCTGATCGCCGTCCACGACGAACTGGACGTCGACTACGCGGCCCTGCGGCTGAAGCTCGGCGGCGGGGACAACGGCCACAACGGGCTGAAGTCGATCACCAAGTCGCTGGGCCCGGACTACCACCGGGTGCGCTGCGGGATCGGCCGCCCGCCGGGCCGGATGGAGGTCGCGGACTTCGTGCTGAAGGACTTCTCCTCGACCGAGCGCAAGGAGCTCGACTGGTTCGTGGACCGCTCGGCGGACGCGGTGGAGGCGCTGCTCTCCGAGGGACTGGAACGGGCCCAGGGGACGTACAACTCCTGAACGCCCGTCAACCACCCGGCCGGGTACGCAACAGTCGTACAACGCTTGCCCGGCCGGGCCGGAATCCGTGTGAGAACCCCGGACGGGATCGGATAGCGTCGGCCCGGTACGCGAGCGAGTCCTGGGGGTTCTCGATGCGGAGTTTGCGTCCGGTCCGCCGACTGCGGCGGAACCGGGTGGTCCGGCTGAAGCAGCTCGGACGGAAGGTCGGTAAGGCCGGCGCGCTGGGGGCGGCCGGAGTGCTGTTGTCCGGCGGTGCGGTCGCGCACGCGGACCCGGTGGCGGATCCGGACCCGGCGGTCGCCCCGGAGCCGGCGGCGGCCCAGTTCGCGCCGGTGCTCGGTGAGTCGATGGGCCCCGACGCGGGGCTGCTGGCGGTCGGCGGCGGCCTGGTGGTCGCGGCCGGCGGTGCGGCGCTGTGGTTGAAGCGCAAGCGCGCGGGCGGTTCCGCGGAGTAGCGGAGTGAGAGGAGGGCCGGCGTCCACGGGAGTGGGCGCCGGCCCTTCGTCGTCCGGTCATCCGTTCGCGGCGGGCGGGGCGTCGTGAGGGCAGGACGCCCTCGTGACGCCCCCCGCGCGTTCCCGGGTCAGCCGGTGTTGCGCAGGCCGGCCGCGATGCCGTTGACGGTGAGCAGCAGCGCGCGGGCGCGCAGCGGGTCGTCGGGGCGGCCGGCCTCGGTCTCCTCGCGCTGGCGGCGCAGCAGCGCGACCTGGAGGTAGGAGATCGGGTCGAGGTAGGCGTCGCGGACGGCGAAGGTCTGCTTCAGCACCGGGTTATGCTCCAGCAGTTCGCTCTCGCCGGTGAGCCGGAGCACCTCGCGCAGGGTGAGCGCGTGCTCGTCCTTGATCTGGTCGAAGACGTGGTGCAGCTCGCCGGGCACCAGCTGCTCGACGTAGTGGCGGGCGATCCGCAGGTCGGTCTTGGCCAGCGTCATGGCGACGTTGGACAGGAAGTTGCGGAAGAAGTGCCACTCCCCGTACATCTCGTCGAGCACGTCGCCGAGGCCGGCCGCGCGGGCGGCGGCGAGGCCGGAGCCGACGCCGTACCAGCCGGGGACGATCTGACGGGACTGGGTCCAGCCGAACACCCACGGGATGGCCCGCAGGCCGTCCAGGCCCGCGCCGGAGTCGGGGCGGCGGGACGGGCGGGAGCCCAGGTGCAGCGAGGCGAGCTGGTCGACCGGGGTGGAGGCGAAGAAGTACTTCGGCAGGTCCTCCTGCTCGACCAGTCCGCGGTAGGCGGTGTGGGCGGCCGCGGAGACCTGGTCCATCGCGGCGTCCCAGCGGGCCAGCGACTCGGGGGCCTGGCGCGGGGCGGTGTGCAGCGCGGAGGCGGAGAGGGTGGCGGAGAGGGTCAGCTCCAGGTTCTCCCGGGCGAGGGAGGGGAGCAGGTACTTGTCGGAGATGACCTCGCCCTGCTCGGTGACCTTGATCTCGCCCTCCAGGGTGCCCCAGGGCTGGGCCAGGATGGCCTCGTGCGAGGGGCCGCCGCCGCGCCCGACGGTGCCGCCGCGGCCGTGGAAGAGGCGCAGCCGGATGCCGTAGCGGTGGGCGACGTCGCGCAGCCGGCGCTGGGCGCGGTGGATCTCCCACTGGGAGGTGGTGATGCCGCCGAACTTGGAGGAGTCGGAGTAGCCGAGCATGACCTCCTGGACGTCGCCGCGCAGCGAGACGAGCAGCCGGTAGGAGGGGTCGGAGAGCATCTCGTCGAGGATGCGGTCGGCCTGCTGGAGCTCGTCGGTGGTCTCCAGCAGCGGTACGATGCCGATCTTGGCGATGCCGGCGTGCAGGTCGATCAGGCCGGCCTCGCGGGCCAGGACGGTGGCGGCGAAGACGTCGTCGGCGCCCTGGCACATCGAGATGATGTAGCTCTCGACGATCTCGTCGCCGAAGCGCTCGAAGCCCTCGCGGATGGTGTTGAAGACGCCCAGGGTCTTGGTGCCGGCCTCGTCCAGCGGGGCCGGGGTGGGGGCGAGCGGGCGGCGCGAGCGGAGTTCCTTGGCGAGCAGCTTCTGCCGGTACTCGCGGGGCATGTCGGCGTAGCGCCAGGCCTCCTCGCCGAGGCGGTCGAAGAGCTGGCCGAGGGCGTGGTGGTGGGCCTCGGCGTGCTCGCGCACGTCCATGGTGGCGAGCTGGAGGCCGAAGGCCTCGATAGTGCGGATGGCGCGGGCGAGCCGCCCGTCGGCGATCAGCTCGCCGCGGTGGGTGCGCAGGGAGTCCTGGATGAGCCGCAGGTCGGCGATGAGCTCGCGGGTGCCGAGGTAGTCGCGGCCCGGGACGTGCGGGGTGCCGCCGGCCAGGCGCTCGCGGGTGTTCTCCAGCTTGAGCCGGATGCAGGTGGCCTTGAGGCGGTAGGGCTCCTCGGCGTTCATCCGCTTGTAGCGCGGGCTGAGTTCGGGGAGCAGGTGCAGGTCGGTGTTGAGCGAGGCGAGGAGCTCGACCGAGGCCCCGGCCAGCCGCTCGGAGGTGGAGAGGGTGTTGCGCAGGTCGTCGATGGCGGCCAGGGCGTCCTTGATGCCGTACTCGTGCTGGAGGTTGAGGACGTCCCAGGTGACCCGCGGGGTGACGTTGGGGTTGCCGTCGCGGTCGCCGCCGATCCAGGTGCCGAAGGTGAGCGGGCGGACGCCGTCGGGCAGGGTGAGGCCGACCCGGGCGAGTTCCTCGTGCAGCTCTTCGAGGACCTCGGGGACGGCCTCGCGGTAGAGCTCGTCCAGGTAGTAGACGGCGTTGCGGGCCTCGTCGGTGGGCTCGGGACGGGCGATGCGCAGCTCGTCGGTCTGCCAGAGCAGGTCGATGACCTCGGCGAGGCGGCGGTCGGCGGAGCGCTTGGCGCTGCTGGTGCGGGCCGGGCCGGCGGCGACGAGTCCGGAGGCGAGCTCCTCGCGGTGGATGCGGTCGAGGAGTTCGCCGATCCGGCGCAGCTTGTTGAGGACGCTGCGGCGGGCGGCCTCGGTGGGGTGCGCGGTGAAGACCGGACGGACCGCGAGGTGGGCCAGGGTGTCTTCGAGGTTCTTGGGGTCGGCCTCGGCGAGCTGGTCGGCGGTCTGCGCGAGCAGCGAGCCCTCGCGGGCGCGGCGGGTGGCGAACTCGCGGCCGCGGTGCACCTGCTCGGTGACGTTGGCGAGGTGGAAGTAGGTGGAGAAGGCCCGGACCAGCTTGGCGGCGGTGTCCAGGTCGATGTCGGAGAGGAGTTCGGCGGTGGCCTCGCCGTCGGTGCGGCTGAGCAGGCGGACCTGTTCGACCAGGCCCAGCAGCTGCGGGCCCTCCTGGCGGACCAGCGTCTCGCCGAGCAGGTCGCCGAGGCGGCGGATGTCCGCGCGCAGGGCGGTGTTGTCGGCGATCACGCCGGCTGCGACGCCGGGGCTGTCCGCCTGGTTGGGGACCGGAGCGGTCACGGCTGGCTCCCTGGGGTGGTGGGGTTCGGCAACGGCTCATCGTCACAGGTCCGCCCGCGGGTGGCGGTTGTGGCGCGTGCGGACCGCGCTGTCCGACGCGATCAGCATAGGCGGCGCGACGGTCACTGTCCGAGACGTGGCCGGATGGCGGACAGAGCTGCCGACCGGCCCATGTGGTCTGGACCACTTGGCGGACCGGGAAGGTGTGCCGGACAATCCCGGTGGGGAGGGGTGGGGGTTGCCGCATAGTCTGTCGGGCATGAGCAAGTCGCCTGGGGAGCGCGCGCAGGACCGGTCGTTCTGGTGGTGGAAGCGGCCGCGCAGCGCCCTCCTGGACATCGGGCTGGCCCTGCTCGCCGCGCTGGAGTGCTCGGTCAGCACGATCGCCTTCCTGTCGACGCGGGTCGACCTGAGCACGGCGGGCGAGGTCGGGGTCGCGGTGCTCGGCTCGCTGGCCGGCGGCTCGCTGGTGCTGCGCCGTCGCTGGCCGGCCGTCCCGGTGCTGGTCACCCTGCTCGTGATGCCCGGGATGCTCGGCGTGCTGCTGCTGGTGGTGGCGCTGTACACGCTCGCGGAGACCTGGGAGTGGCCCTCGCGGCGGCTGCGGGTGGTGGCGCTGTCCGCGCTGGCCTTCGCCGAGGCCGTCGCCGTGATGATGGTGTCGATGCTGACCCCCGGCGATTCGACGGTGGAGCAACCGCCGTTGTGGGGGCAGGTGCTGATCGCGGTGCTGGTGGCGGTCGGGCTGACCGTCCCCCCGGTGGTGACCGGCCTGTACGTGGGAGCGCGGCGGCGCCTGATCGAGTCGCTCAAGGACCGCGCGCACGGCCTGGAGACCGAGCTGGACCTGCTCGCCGAGCAGGCGCGGGAGCGCGCCCGCCGGGCCCGGCTGGAGGAGCGCACCCGGATCGCCCGGGAGATGCACGACGTGGTCGCGCACCGGGTGTCGCTGATGGTGGTGCACGCCGGCGCGCTGGAGCGGATCGCCGTCAAGGACCCGGAGAAGGCCGCGCAGAGCGCCAAGTTGATGGGCGAGGTGGGCCGCCAGGCGCTGAACGAACTGCGCGAGATCCTCGGAGTGCTGCGGATGGACGACGAACGGCCGCCGGAGCCGGACTCGCTGGCCGGACTCCCGCGGCTGGTGGACCAGTCCCGGGCGGCCGGGATGGCGGTGACGCTGACGGTCAGCGGCAGCCGGCAGGAGTTCACCGGCGAGGCCGAGCAGACCGCCTACCGGGTCGTCCAGGAGGGGCTGACCAACGCGCACAAGCACGCGGGCGGCGCCCAGGTGTCCGTCCTGCTGGCGTACGCGCCGAACGGGGTGCGGGTGAGCGTGGTGAACGCCTGCCCGGGCGGGGAGCGCGGCGCGGCCCAGCTGCCCAGCGGCGGGAACGGGCTGGTCGGCATGCGGGAGCGGGTGATCGCGCTGGGCGGCACCTTCTCGTCCGGGCCGGAGGCGGACGGCGGGTTCCGCGTCGAGGCGGTGCTGCCGTCCCGGCTGGCGGTCCGGGCCGAGAAGCTGGGGTAGCCGCCGGGCCGCGGCCCGTCCGCTCCTGCGGCCCCGGCTACTCCCCGGCGGTGCGCAGCCGTTCCGGCGCGGTGCCGAGGACCAGGGCGGTGATCGCCTGGTCGATGCCGTGGCCGAGGAACCACTCGCCGGTGTGGTCCAGGCTGTAGACCCGCCCCTCCTCGTCGACGGCCAGCAGGGCCTGCCCGTACGCCTCCTCGCCGAGCGGGGCGACCTGGGTGCCCAGGGCCCGGCCCAGGTCGTGCAGGGTGCGCGGCTGGTGCAGGCCGCACAGCGGGTCGATCAGGAACGGGGTGCGGGCCAGCTGGCGGCCCGGACCGGACAGGTCGAAGGCGAGGGCGCCGAACTCGGCCCACGCCTCCACCGCGGCCGGGAACACCGCGTGCGCCACGCCGGTGGGGGCGCCGTACCCGACCAGGGTGTCGGCCCACTCCTCGGCCTGCTGGATCTGCCAGCGGCCGGGGTGCCAGCCGACCGCCTTGAGCTCGGCGGCGACGTCGGCGGGGAAGCGCGGGCGGGTCCGCCCGAGGGTGCCGGTGGCGCCGCCGGGGGAGCCGTCGGAGACGGCCGGGGCGGTCGGCGGCGGCGGGGGCGGGCTGGGCGGGTTCAGGGCGGACTCCAGGGATCGGGGACGGGGGACGGGTTGGGCCGGTGGTCGGCCGGTCAGCGGGCGGGCGGCCCGACGGCGACGCTCTGCACGGTGAAGTGCTCCAGCATCGGGACGCAGGAGCGGCACGGCGGGGCGTGGGTACCGTGCGCCGGGTCGCCTTCCTCGCGGATCCGGACGGTGGTCATCCGGGAGCCCTTGAGCGCCTTGCGGGCCTCGTGGAGCGTCATCGGCTTGCGGGCGGCGCGCTTGGAGCGCCGGCCGTCGACCGAGGCCAGGTACTGGGAGAGCAGGACGGCCTCCGGGCAGCGGCCGGTGAACCGCTCGCGGGCCTCCAGCGGCAGGGTGTCCAGGAAGCCGGTGACCAGGTGGTGCAGCACCGGGCGGCGGGCGTCCTTGCCGCCCGCCAGGGTGTGCACCTCGCCGCCCTTGAGCGACAGCGCGGCGGCGACGGCGGGCAGCAGGCTGTCCCGGTGGTGGCGCAGCACGGGCGGGTCCGCCGGCTCACCGGTGGTCATCCGTCGTCCTCCTCCTTGTCACCCGGCGTCCGCCGGAGTGGCCTTGCCGTTCCGGGCAAGCCTGTCAAACGACACCGACATCCGTACAACCGGGGTGCGGAGGCGGCGGATACCGGGCGGACCGGACGGCCGGTCACCCGGTACGGGTCGAATGTGCACGCCGTCGTCACGACATGTCCGTGGATTCACCGAAAACGCCCTCAGGCCGGGACGGCGGCCGGTACCGTCCCCGGCCGCGCGCCGGGGGAGCGGGCCCGGCCGGGGCGGCCGGCGCCGGGGCCGACTCCGCTGCGGACGCCGGGTGTTGGGCGCCGGGCGGCGGGCCGGTCCGCCGGGGCGGTGGTTCCGCAAAGCCGGGGGTCCGCCCCCCGGAGGGACCCCCTAGGCTGGTGCCCAGCAAGCACCGAGTATTTGCAGCAGCCAGTGGGGGCTCCCAGATGACGACAGGTCGGCCCGGCGTCGCCGCCGCACCGAACGCGGCGTACGCAGGTCAGGTGGTGCAGTTCCCGGATCCGGTCCGTGCCGAGCGACACCCCGACGGGGTCCGCGTGGACGCGTACGGCTACCCGGACTTCGGCCCGTACGCCGCCGCCGCGGCCGAGGTCGCGGACCCGCCCGAGGGCTTCGGTGTGGACGAACTGCGGCTGACCGACTACGTCTCGGCCAACGCCGCGCTCTACACCCAGGGCCACCCGCTCTGGGCGGACCTGGAGACCGCCGTGGCCACCCCGCCCGGCTGGACCTGGCACCACGCAGTCGGCCGGGCCGCCCCCGGCTGGCGGCGGATGGAGCTCGTCCCGGTCGAGGTCAAGGCCCTGCTGCGGCACCACGCCGGCCTGGCGACCTCCGCCGCCGACCACAACCGCCGCGGCACCCGCCCGCTGCAGGAGCGCCGGGCCGTCCACTTCTCCCTGGCCAAGGACGGCGGCGACCCGATCGGCGTCCCCGAGGACCTGGTGCAGCGCGCCGAGGAGCGCCTCGGCTACCGGCTGCCCGGCGCCTACCGCACCTTCCTCAAGCTGGGCGGCGGCCGCGCCCCGGTCGGGGTGGCGCTGGACACCGAACTCGGGCTGCTGCTCGACCAGCCGTTCCTCACCCTCACCGAGGAGTACGGCACCGAGGACGTCGTGTACGCCAACAAGTGCCTGCGCGACCACCTCACCAAGGACTACCTGGGCATCGCCTACGCGCAGGGCGGCCTGGTCGCGCTCAAGGTGCGCGGCGAGCGGACCGGCTCGGTCTGGTTCCACCTCTACGACGACGCCCGCGACACCGGCGCCCCGGAGGCCCCGGAGGACCGCCTCGCCCGGCTGCTGCTGCCCTGCGGCGAGGACTTCGACGCCTTCCTGCTGCGGCTGGCCGGCAGCCCGCCGGAGCTGGAGACGGTCGCGGAGCTGATGGTGGACGGCGGGTTCGCCCGGGCCGTCCCGGTGGGCTGATGCGCGGCGTCGCGGTGAGCGGGGCGCCGGGGACGACCGAGGCGGTCGCGGTGGTGCTGGTGGAACGGGGGACGACGAGGATGCGGACAGGGGTGAACCGGGCGTGGTGACGTACGCGCAGGCGCAGGAGCTCGCCGAGGAGTGGATCAACGGCGGGGTGCCGCGCTCGCAGCAGCGCGAGGTGCGGGTCCGGGAGTTCGACCTGGGCTTCGTCTGCTGGGCGATGCCGCCCGGCGGCGGGGACGGGGCCGCCGGGGCGGGCGCCCCGGGTGCGGGATCCGGCTCCGGCGGTTCGGGGTCGGGTGAGGCGCGGTTGGTGATCGCCCGGGACTCGGGCGCCAGCTCGCTGTGGCCCGCGCTGCCCGTCAACGAGGTGGTCCGGCAGTACGAGGAGATCTACGGGCGACCGGTCGCGGCCAACCCGGCCGGCGCGGCGAAGCCCGCGCCCGGGCCGGTGGAGGCGACCTCCTTCCTGCTCAGCCCGCCGCAGTGGCTGCAGGAGGCGGGGGCCGCGGCGATCGCGGCGGAGGCGGAGCGCCTGGGGGCCGGTTCGGCCGGCGCTCCCGCGCCTGCCCCGGCGCCTGCCGCCGCGCCCGCCCCGGCGCCTGCTCCCGTGCCGGCGCCTGCCGCCGCGCCCGTGCCGGTGGCCGCCGAGGACCCGTTCGCGCCTCCGGTGCCGCCCGCGCCCGCCGTGCTGACCGAGCCCCCGGTCTCCGACCGGCCCGCCGGGGACGCGCCGACCATGCTCGCCCCGCCACCCGGCCACGGGGAGCCGGTCATCGCGCCGCCGCAGCCGGGGACGGCCGGTCCCCGTCCGCCGCAGCCGGTCGAGCCCGTCGCCCCGTTCGCGCCGCCGGCCGGCGCCGAGGCGGCGACCGTCCTGATGCCCGACGGCCTGCGGACCACCGGCTCGGACCTGCCCGACGCGCCCGCGCCCGTCGGCGCCGAGGCCGCGACCATGCTGATGCCGCCGACGAGCGGTGGTCACGGCATGCCCGCGGCCCCGCCGCCGGGCACCCAGCCGCCGGCCGCGCCGCCGGCCCAGGCCCCCGCGCCCGCCCCGGCCGCCGAACCGGCGCCGACGCTGCTCGCCCCGCCGGACGCGGTGCCCGGCCTGGCCGGCCTGCCGGGTGCTCCGGGCACTCCGTCCGGTCCGCCCGCGGGCGGTGCGCCGGTGGATCACGCGCCGACCATGCTGGCCCCGCCCGGTGGCGTGCCCGGCCTGGCCGGCCTGCCCGGCGCCCCGGACGCGGGAACGCCCGCCGGCGGCCCGCCGCAGGGCGGCCTGGGCCGCAACCCGGGCTCGGCCCCGCCCCCGCCCCCGCCGGCCGCGCTGCGCGGTGGCGCCGCGGGCGCGCCCGGTGCCGGCGCCGCCGCCGGCGCCCTGGGCCGCAACCCCGGTTCGGCCCCGCCACCGCCCCCGCCCGCCGGGCTGAAGCACACCCCGGGCTCCGGCACGCCCGTCGGCGGCCCCGGCGGCCGTTCGGCCGGTTCCACGCCGCCGCCCCCGCCGCCGGCGGGCCTGCGCGGTGGCGAGGCCCCGGCCCCGCAGGGCACGCCGGGCGGCGGCACCCCCGCGGCCGGAATGGCGTACGAGGCGACCCAGCTGGCCGGCGCGATCGACCCGGCGCTGCTGGGCGCCCCGGCGGACCCGGGCACCCCGCCGTCCGGCGGCCCCGCCGTCCCGCCGCCGCCCGGTGGTCCGGCGGCCCCGGCCGCGCCCGCGGCCGGCTACGGCTACCCGAACGCGGGCGGCCCCGCCGGGGTCGTCCCCCCGGCGGCGGTGACCGGCCCGCCGCAGGCCGCACCGGTGCCCGCCGGGGTCCCCGCGGTGGGCCCGGGCTACTTCGCCGCGCTCAGCTACCGGGGCCCGGACGGGTCGGAGCAGAAGCTGCTGCACCGCAGCGAGCCCGGCACCCCGCACCCGGAGTGGAAGATCCTGCAGGACCTGCGCCGGCTCAACGTGCCGCCGGAGCAGGTGCTGGAGCTCTACACCGAGCTGGAGTCGTGCGACCTGCCGGGCGGCTACTGCAACCGCATGATCGCCGCGTCCTGGCCGAACGTCCGGCTCACCCACACCGCCCCGTACGGCCGTGACCACGCGTCCCGGCAGGCCGGGATGGCCGAGCTGCTCGACCACCTGGACGAGCTGCACCAGCTGGCCTCCGGCGCCCAGCGGGTCCGCCCGTTCCGGGTGCCGCTGCCCGCGCCCGGCACGGTCCAGGCGCTGCCGCCGCTTCCTCCGCAGCAGCTCGCGCAGGAGGTCGGCGCGGCCTTCGGGCAGAACGTGTTCCGCTACGAGCAGCGCGCCGTCTCCCGCCAGGGCGTCCCGGAGCCGGTGTCGCAGAGCCTGATGTGGGCCGGGTTGCCGCGCGACTTCGGGCCGTTCTTCTGGGCCCAGGCGCAGGAGGGCCGTCCGATCCCGACGCTCGCCGAGCTGGCCGCCGAGCGCGGCCTGTCCGGCGGTCCGGACTTCGGCGGCTACCTGGTGCTCGGCAACGACTACGGCCGCCAGCTGTGCGTCCAGTACGGCACCGCGAACGTGGTCGCCGTGGACATCGATGGAACCGGGCAGCCGCCCCGGTTCGTCAACAGCGGTGTACCGGAGTTCGTCCGCGCGCTGGCCCTGCTGGGCCGGATGTGGCGGCTGCGGTACGGGCTGACGCCGGACCAGGCCGGTCGCTGGACGACCGACTTCCAGGCCCAGCTCGCCGCGATCGACCCGGCGGCCCTGCAGAACGCGGACACGTGGTGGGCCGTGCTGCTGGAGCAGTTCTGGGACGGTCTGCTGTAGCGGACCGTCGCGGATCCTCGCAGGTGGGGAGGGGTCGTTCCGGTGTCCGGAACGGCCCCTCCGGCGTATCGGCGCGGCTGTGCCTCGTTGGGGTTTCGTCCGGATCTGCGCAAAATAGGTCAAGAGGATGGGTCTATTCGTCCCGTCCTCGACGTATTCCGGTCCGCACGACGACCGAATCCGGCCCCGGACTCCGAACCGGTTCCGGATCCGGCCGTTCCGTCCGATCATGGGCTCCGCAGCCCGCGAAACGAGGGGAAGAGCCCATGAGCGACGCCGTCCCCCAGTACGGCTTCACCCAGGCCCGGCGCGGCTACGCGCCCGATCAGGTCGAGCGAGCCCTCGCCGCGCTCACCGCGCAGCGCGACGAGGCGTGGGAACGGCTGAGCGTCCTCGGCGCCGGCATCCGGCAGATGGAGGCCCGCCTGGCCGACATCCGCAGGGCCGCCGACGAGGCCCCGGAGCCCGACTACCAGGTGCTCAGCGAGGAGGCCGCGGCCCTGGCCGTGATGGCCGAGAACGAGGCGCGCGCCGTCCGGGAGAAGGCCGAGCGCTTCGCCGAGGACCTGCGGGACGAGGTCTACGAGGCCGGGCAGGCGGCCGACCGGGCCGCCAAGGAGTACGCCACCACGGTCCGCGCCGAGGCCGACGCCTCGGCCCGCCGCACCGAGGAGCGCACCCGCGCCGAGGCCGAGGGCATCCGCGCCGAGGCCGACCGGGAGAGCCGCGCCACCCGGGACGCCGCGACCGCGTACGCCGCGAAGGTGCGGGTCGCCGCCGCCGAGGCCGGCGAGCAGGCCGAGGCCGAGCTGGCCGCCCGGCGCCGCAAGGCCGACGAGACCTTCGCCGCGCTGGAGGCCCAGGCCGACGCCGAGGACGCCGAGGTCTCCGCGACCGCGGAGCGCCGGCTCAAGGAGGCGGAGCAGCACCGCGAGACCGTGCTGAACCAGATCAAGCAGCTGGAGACGGACGCCCAGGCCAAGGCCGACCAGCTGATCGAGCAGGCTCGCCGGGAGGCCGAGAAGATCAACGCGGCGAGTGAGCGGGAGCACCGCGAGTTCGACGCCCGGCTGGAGACGGTGCAGCAGCACCTGGACCACATCAAGGCCACGCTGGCCTCGCTCACCGGGGCGGCGGTCGGTCAGATCGAGACCGCGGGGGCCGTGGCGGCGGCTTCGACCGCCTCGGCGGATCCGGAGCCGGCCGACCCGGCTCCGGTGGACGCGGCCGCCGACGCGGCCCCGCCGGACTCGGAGGCGGACACCGGTGAGATCCCGGTGGACAACCTGCGGAAGGCCTCGGCGAAGGTCGCGGCTCCCGCGCAGACCAAACTGACCAAAGACAAGGCCACGGCGGTGCTGCGGGCGCCGGTGGTCGGCGGGGGCGCCGCGGCGGCCGTCAGGGCTTCCGGTGAGGCGTCCGGCGAGGGCGTGGTGACCGGTCCGGTCGCCCCGGCGGCCGTCCCGCCGAAGCCCGCGTCGCCGCCCGCCGTTCCGCCCGCCGTGCCGTCCGAGGCGGAGGCCGGCGCGGAGGCCGGCGCCGAGCAGGAGCCGGAGGACGAGACCCGGATCATCCCGAAGATCATCATCGTGGACGACGGCAGCGACTACGCGACCCCCAACACCGTCAGCTACCGACGCCGTTGACGGAGCGCCCGGCCGGCCCCTGCGGGTCGGGCGGGCTTCGCGTGCCGGGGCCCTGACCGCCTGCGCCGGGTGGTCGGGGCCCCGGCGTGCTCCGCTGGTGGCGGTCGGCGGTCGGCGGTCGGCGGTCGGCGCGCGGTTCGCCTCGCGGCCGCGGGCGGCGCGGGCGTGGACGTCCGGAGCCCCGGACGGGACGGCGCGGACGGCCCGGCGAGGGCGCGCGGGGGGGTGGACGAAGGAGGCCGAGACCCGTGGCGCCCTCCAGGAAAGGGCGCCACGGTTCCCGGCGCTTGGGCGGGCGCCCCCACCCAGGGTCGCCCGGCCTCGCACCTCCGACCCCCATCGGGGGTGCGACAGTGCCGCCACAGCCATCCCCCACGGTTGGGTGCGGCGGGCACGTTCACCATGGTGCGCGATCTCCATGGACGGCCAGTGACAGGAGTATGTCCAGTTCGTGGCGGATAGCCGTGCCCGGACCGGCTCCCGC
This sequence comes from Kitasatospora sp. NPDC053308, assembly GCF_055585785.1. NCBI lineage: Bacteria > Bacillati > Actinomycetota > Actinomycetes > Kitasatosporales > Streptomycetaceae > Kitasatospora > Kitasatospora sp. NPDC053308. The sequence goes on from NZ_JBVJJY010000014.1 coordinate 199,307, forward strand.
GGCCGCCCGGTTCGTCCACCGGTCGGTCCGGTGTTCCGTCCGGTGGTTCGTCCCCGCCCGGCCCCGCCGGGGCCGTACGCCGCGTGCCCGTCCGTGCCGCGGCGTAGGCTGGAGACCCCCGGCCGCTCGGCGTGCCGGGCCGTTCGCGTTGCCCTGGCGGCCCTCGCCGCCCGGGGGCAGCTCCAGCCACGGGACGAAGAAGAGACCCCAGATGAGCCTGACCGGACTGCTCGATGTCGTCGCGCGGGACGCGGCGCTCGCCGAGGCGATCGAGGCGGCCACCGCCGCCGGAGCCGCGGCCGGTGGACGCCGCCACCTGGACCTGGTCGGACCGCCCGCCGCCAGGCCGTTCGCCATCGCCGCGCTGGCCCGGGCGCTCGCCGGGCAGGCCGCGGGGGACCGGGGCCGCCCGGTGCTGGCCGTCACCGCGACCGGCCGGGAGGCCGAGGACCTGGCCGCCTCGCTGCGCTCGCTGCTGCCCCCCGACGCCGTCGCCGAGTACCCGGCCTGGGAGACCCTGCCGCACGAGCGGCTGTCGCCGCGCTCGGACACCGTCGGCCGTCGGCTGGCCGTGCTGCGCCGGATCGTGCACCCGCGGGCGGACGACCCGGCGGCCGGGCCGGTCCAGGTGATCGTCGCCCCGGTCCGCTCGGTGCTGCAGCCGCAGGTGAAGGGGCTGGCCGAGCTGGAGCCGGTGGCGGTGCGGCGCGGGGAGTCGCACGACCTGGAGGAGGTGGCCCGCCGGCTCGCCGCGGCCGCCTACGCCCGGGTCGAACTGGTCGAGAAGCGCGGCGAGTTCGCCGTCCGCGGCGGCATCCTGGACGTCTTCCCGCCGACCGAGGAGCACCCGCTGCGGGTGGAGTTCTGGGGCGACGAGGTCGAGGAGATCCGGTACTTCAAGGTCGCCGACCAGCGCTCGCTGGAGATCGCCGAGCACGGCCTGTGGGCACCGCCCTGCCGCGAGCTGCTGCTCACCGACGAGGTGCGGGCGCGGGCCGCCGAGCTGGCCGCCGAGCACCCGGGGCTGGCCGAGATCCTGGACAAGATCGCCGAGGGCATCGCGGTCGAGGGCATGGAGTCGCTGGCGCCGGTGCTGGTGGACGACATGGAGCTGCTGCTCGACGTGCTGCCGCTGGGCTCCGTCACGGTGGTCTGCGACCCGGAGCGGGTCCGGACCAGGGCCGCCGACCTGGTGGCGACCAGCCAGGAGTTCCTGCACGCCTCCTGGGTCGCGGCCGCGGCCGGCGGGGACCGGCCGATCGACCTGGAGGCGATCGACGTCTCCGCCGCCTCGCTGCGCTCGCTCGCCGAGGTGCGCGAGCACGCCGACCAGATCGGGCTGCCCTGGTGGTCCGTCAGCCCGTTCGCGACCAGCGAGTCGACGGTGGACGGCATCCTGGAGTTCGACGCCAACACGCTGACCCTCGGCATGCACGCCGTCGAGGCCTACCGGGGCGACACCGCCCGGGCGATCGCCGACGCCAAGGAGCGGCTGGCCGCGGACTGGCGGGTCGTCATGGTGACCGAGGGCCACGGCCCGGCCTCCCGGCTCGCCGAGGTGCTGGGCAACGAGGGCATCCCCGCCCGCCTGGTCGCCGACCTCGCCGAGGCGCCCACCCGGGACGTCGTGTACGTCTCCTGCGGCTCGATCGAGCACGGCTTCGTGGACGAGGCCCTGAAGCTCACGGTCATCACCGAGACCGACCTGTCCGGCCAGAAGTCCTCCACCAAGGACATGCGCCGGATGCCCTCGCGCCGCCGCAACGCCATCGACCCGCTGGCGCTCGTCGCCGGCGACTACGTCGTCCACGAGGCGCACGGCGTCGGCAAGTACGTGGAGATGGTGCAGCGCACCGTCCAGGGCGCCACCCGCGAGTACCTGGTGCTGGAGTACGCCCCGGCCAAGCGCGGCCACCCCGGCGACCGGCTGTTCGTGCCGACCGACCAGCTGGACCAGGTCACCAAGTACGTCGGCGGCGAGGCCCCGACGCTGCACCGGCTCGGCGGCGCGGACTGGGCGAAGACCAAGCAGCGGGCCAAGAAGGCGGTCAAGGAGATCGCCGCCGACCTGATCAAGCTGTACTCGGCGCGGATGGCCGCCCCCGGCCACTCCTTCGGTCCGGACACCCCGTGGCAGCGCGAGCTGGAGGACGCCTTCCCGTACGCGGAGACCCCGGACCAGCTGACCACCATCGCCGAGGTCAAGTCCGACATGGAGAAGTCCGTCCCGATGGACCGGCTGATCTGCGGCGACGTCGGCTACGGCAAGACCGAGATCGCCGTGCGGGCCGCCTTCAAGGCCGTCCAGGACGGCAAGCAGGTGGCGGTGCTGGTGCCGACCACGCTGCTGGTGCAGCAGCACTTCTCGACCTTCGCCGAGCGGTACGCCAACTTCCCGGTGACGGTGAAGGCGCTGTCCCGCTTCCAGACCGACAGCGAGGCCAAGGCCGTCCTGGAGGGGCTGTTCGAGGGCTCGGTGGACGTCGTCATCGGCACCCACCGGCTGTTCTCCTCGGAGACCAGGTTCAAGGACCTCGGCCTGGTCATCGTGGACGAGGAGCAGCGGTTCGGCGTCGAGCACAAGGAGCAGCTGAAGAAGCTGCGCGCCAACGTGGACGTGCTCACGATGTCCGCGACCCCGATCCCGCGCACCCTGGAGATGGCGGTCACCGGCATCCGGGAGATGTCCACCATCACCACCCCGCCGGAGGAGCGGCACCCGGTGCTGACCTTCGTCGGACCGTACGACGAGAAGCAGATCTCGGCCGCTATCCGGCGTGAACTCCTGCGCGAGGGCCAGGTGTTCTACATCCACAACCGGGTGGAGTCGATCGACAAGGCGGCCGCCAGGCTGAAGGACCTGGTGCCCGAGGCGCGGATCGCCACCGCGCACGGACAGATGGGGGAGACCCAGCTGGAGAAGGTCGTCGTCGACTTCTGGGAGAAGGAGTTCGACGTCCTGGTGTCGACCACGATCGTGGAGTCCGGCATCGACATCTCCAACGCCAACACCCTGATCGTCGAGCGCGGTGACACCTTCGGCCTCTCCCAGCTGCACCAGCTGCGCGGCCGGGTCGGGCGCGGCCGCGAGCGCGGCTACGCGTACATGCTGTACCCGCCGGAGAAGCCGCTCACCGAGACCGCGCACGAGCGCCTGGCCACCATCGCCCAGCACACCGAGATGGGTGCCGGCATGTACGTCGCGATGAAGGACCTGGAGATCCGCGGCGCCGGCAACCTGCTCGGCGGCGAGCAGTCGGGGCACATCGCGGGCGTCGGCTTCGACCTCTACATGCGGATGGTCGGCGAGGCGGTGGCCGAGTTCCGCGAGTCCCTGGCGAGCGGCGGGGAGCCGGAGGAGGAGCCGCTGGAGGTGAAGATCGAGCTGCCGGTCGACGCGCACGTGCCGCACGACTACGCGCCCGGCGAGCGGCTGCGGCTGCAGGCGTACCGCTCGATCGCGGCGGTCAACTCGGAGGACGACATCAAGCAGGTCCGCGACGAACTCGTGGACCGCTACGGCAAGTTGCCCGAGCCGGTGGAGAACCTGCTGCTGGTCGCCGCGCTGCGGCTGTACGCCCGGCGGTGCGGCATCGCGGACATCACCCTGCAGGGCTCCAACGTCCGCTTCGGGCCGGTGGAGCTGCGGGAGTCCCAGCAGCTGCGGCTGAACCGGCTCTACCCGCGCAGCCAGGTCAAGGCGGCGGCCCAGCAGCTGCTGGTGCCGCGGCCGAGCACCGGGCGGATCGGCGGCAAGCCGCTGGTCGGCCGGGAACTGCTGGGCTGGTGCCGGGAGTTCCTGTCGGCCATGTTCGACGACCTGGCGGGGGCGAAGAAGTAGCACCGCCCGCCCCCGCGGTCCGCGGCGGTTCCGGGCGCCGCCCCGGGGCCGCCGTTGCCGCGTCCCGGGCCTTTCCGACCGGTCGGGCCTCCGGCGTTCCGCCCGGACCCGGACGGCTGCCGGCCCGACTCCCCCGCAGGGCCGCCGGCCGGGGGGCCCGTCGCGGCCCCTGCGTGAACCGGGACGTCGGCGGGTCCGACTTCCCGCGCCCGGGGAACGGCCGAGCCGCGACCCGCGGGCCCTTCGCCGTCCCGGCCCCGCCGGGCGGTTCGCCGGGACGCCCCGCCGACCGCCCCCTTCGCCGTCCCGGCTCCGCCGGGCGGTTCGCCGGGACGCCCCGCCGACCGCCGGGCCCCGACCCTGCGCGGCCTCCGGGGCCTCCGGGGCCTCCCGGGCCGCCGCCGACGGGGAGCGGGACGACGGCGGGTCCGACCGGCTGCGCGGTGGGCCTCCGCCCGGGCCTCGACCTCCGGTGCCGGGGGCGGGCGGGTAGGTTCGAGGGTGTGATGACGAATGCTCCCGGCGCGAAGTTGATCCTGCTGACCACCACCCACCGGGTGGCCCCCGGGCTGCTGGCCTGGCCGGCGTGGGAGGCGTTGCGGTCGGCGGGGCGGGTGCTGGCGGGGTACGAGGGGCATCCGCAGGTGGCGGCGGTGCGGCAGGCCGGGGTGGCGGTCGAGGTCGTGGACGCCGGGTCGGCGCCCGCACTGGCGCGGCTGCTGACCGAGCAGCCGGCCGCGGTCGGGCCGACGGTGTGGCTGGGGAGCCCGGACGGGGACCCGGGGCTGACCGACGCGCTGGCGCGGCTCGCGGTGGAGCGGGCCGGTGAGGTGCCGGAGATCGAGGTGCTGCCGGGCTCGTACGACCTGCCGGGGTCGCGGCTGCTGGACCTGGTGACGGTGATGGACCGGCTCCGCTCGCCGGGCGGCTGCCCGTGGGACGCCGAGCAGACGCACGAGAGCCTGGTGAAGTACCTGGTCGAGGAGGCCTACGAGTTGGTCGAGGCGATCGAGGAGGGGGACCGGGAGACGCTGCGCGAGGAGTTGGGCGACGTGCTGCTCCAGGTGTTCTTCCACGCCCGGATCGCCGAGGAGCACCCGACCGAGCCGTTCACGGTCGACGACGTGGCCGGCGACATCGTCGAGAAGCTGGTGTACCGGCACCCGCACGTGTTCGGGGACGTCGAGGCCGGCGGCGCCGCCGAGGTGGAGGCGAACTGGGAGCAGCTGAAGGCCGCGGAGAAGGCGGACCGCGAGTCGGTCCTGGACGGCGTGCCGGCCGGACTGCCCTCCCTGGCGTACGCGGCGAAGCTGGTGTCGCGGGTGCGCCGCGCGGGCTTCACGGGTGTGCCGGACGAGCCGTACGAGCTGCCGGCCGAGCTGACCGCGCGGTCGGCGGGCCGGCTGCTGCTCGCGGTGGCGCAGCGGGCGCACGACGCCGGGGTGGACGTGGACGCGGCGCTGCGCGCGGCCGCGCGCGGCTACCGGGACGCGGTGCGCGCGGCCGAGGGCCTCGCGCCGGACGAGGCGTGACCGGGGCAGCAGCCGGCAACCGCCGATCCGCCGGCGGACAGGCGACAGACGGACGATAGGCGGACGGACGGACGGGCGGGCGGAGGGCCCTCAGGCCGCCGTGGCGGTGTGCTCGACCGGGCGCCGCTGCGGCGGGACGACGTCCCCGATGGCCTCGCCGATGAGCACGACGAGTTCGGCGAGGCGCTCCAGGTCGAGGTGGTCGGGCAGGTCGGCGAGGGAGATGATCCGCTCGCCGGCCGGGCCGGCGACGGCGAACAGGTCGATCGGCCCGAGGTGCTTCTCCGCGGTGTCGACCAGGGCGGCGACGTCGCTGGGGCGGCGGATGTCGCCGGAGACGCCGACGACGGGGCAGCCCGGCCGGTCGAGTTCGGCGGCGAGGTCCTCGGCGACCCCGACGTGCTGGTCGGCGATCAGCATTCCGGCGGCGCCGGCCGCGGCGAACCGGCGGGCGAGGTCGGCGCCCGACCCGCCGTCGAGTACCGCGATGACGACGACTGACCCGCTGACCCGCATGGTCTGCTCCTCCCTGTGGGCGACACCGCACCGGCGCCCACGCGTACTGCGGAGGATCGTAGGCACGTCCTGACCCTCCGCAACAGGGATTACCCCTCAGGTGACCAGGCTCACGCCCGGTGTCCGGCCAAGAGCTGCCCAAGACCCGGCCACGGACTGTCCACGGGCCGTCCACGAACCGGCCACGCGTCGTCCACGGAGCGTTGGCGCGCCGGTCGCACGCCGTTGACGAGGGGGTCGCGGGCCGCCGACGGACGGGGCGCGCGCACCCACCGGATACGGTCGTCCCATGCCAGCTCAGCCCGACCCCGCGCGGCCCGCCGCCACGCCGTCCGACGCCTCCGACCGACCCTCCGGCGCGCAGCCCGGCGCCCCCGCCCCGGAGCTGTTCACCTGGGAGTTCGCCGCCGATCCGTACCCCGCCTACGCGTGGCTGCGGGAACACGCCCCGGTGCACCGCACCACGCTGCCGAGCGGCGTCGAGGCGTGGCTGGTGACCAGGTACGCGGACGCCCGGCAGGCGCTCGCGGACAGCCGGCTGTCGAAGAACCCGGCGCACCACAGCGAGCAGGCGCACCGCACCGGCCGGGTGGGCATCCCGGGGGAGCGGCAGGCGGACCTGATGACCCACCTGCTGAACATCGACCCGCCGGACCACACCCGGCTGCGCCGGCTGGTGTCGAAGGCGTTCACCCCGCGCCGGGTGGCGGAGTTCGAGCCGCGGGTGCAGCAGCTCACCGACCGGCTGATCGACGGCTTCGCGCAGCGCGGCTCGGCGGACCTGATCCACGAGTTCGCCTTCCCGCTCCCCATCTACGCGATCTGCGACATGCTGGGCGTGCCCGCCGAGGACCAGGACGACTTCCGCGACTGGGCCGGGATGATGATCCGACACGGTGGCGGTCAACGCGGCGGCGTGGGGCGGGCGGTGAAGCGGATGCGGGCGTACCTGCTGGAGCTGATCCACCGCAAGCGCGCGGACCTCGGGGACGACCTGATCTCGGGCCTGATCCGGGCGAGCGACCACGGGGAGCACCTGACCGAGAAGGAGGCCGCCGCGATGGCGTTCATCCTCCTGTTCGCGGGCTTCGAGACGACCGTGAACCTCATCGGCAACGGGACGTACGCGCTGCTGCGCAACCCGGGGCAGCGCCGGCTGCTGCAGGAGTCGGTGGCGCGCGGGGAGAGCGCGCTGCTGGAGACGGGGATCGAGGAACTCCTGCGCTACGACGGGCCGGTGGAGCTGGCGACCTGGCGGTTCGCCACGCAGCCGCTGTCCATCGGCGGGGTGGACATCCCGGTCGGCGATCCGGTGCTGGTGGTGCTGGCGGCCGCGGACCGCGACCCGGCCCGGTTCGCCGACGAGAACACCCTGGACCTGGCCCGAACGGACAACCCGCACCTGGGCTTCGGGCACGGCATCCACTACTGCATCGGCGCCCCGCTGGCCCGGTTGGAGGGCCGGGCCGCGCTGGCCACGCTGCTTTCCCGGCTGCCGGATCTGCGGCTCGCGGAAAGCCCGGAGAATCTGCGCTGGCGAGGCGGCCTCATCATGCGTGGCCTGCGGGAACTCCCGGTGGAATTCAGCCCGGAGAGCCGCTCCCCGCATACGCCTCCGCGCGCCGTCCCGCGCCCTTGACGAATCGGCGGGAGCGGACTCCGGCCGGGTCGACGCGCTGACGGACCGTCGCCGTAGCGGCTCCGGCGGGGGTGTGAACACCCATCAATCCGGACATAGCGCCGCCGTTGGTAGGCGATCGGACACGCGCCGTAATTTCTGTGTGATATCCGTGATATGAGCTTGTGATTGGTCTGAGGATCTGTCTACTCTCCCTGGAGTTCGCAGCTGCGGACCTCGTGCGCGGAACGCCGAATCCTGCCCGCCGCGTCACGGGAAACCGACCAGAACCCTGGGCAGGGGCGGGGGACCCAGGTTTGTTGCCGTCCCCACGGCTTGGGGTGAAGCCGCCCGCGCGGAACCGATTCCGCGTACGGCGGCCGGGCCACCTCCCGGTCCGAACCCGACAGCTCACCTCGCAGGCGTGCGGAGAGGGACCTCTTCATGCTGTTCGTTGGAACTGGCCGTCATCGTCGTCGCACCCAGGCCGAGAAGGCCATCGCCGTCGCCGGTGTGGCCGGCGTCGGACTCGCGCTGCCGCTCCTCACCGCCACCGGCGCCTCCGCCGCCCCGGCCTCCACCTGGGACTCCGTCGCCCAGTGCGAGAGCGGCGGCAACTGGAGCATCAACACCGGCAACGGCTTCTACGGCGGCCTGCAGTTCACCTCCAGCACCTGGAAGGCGTACGGCGGCACCGCCTACGCTCCGCAGGCCCACCAGGCCAGCAAGGGGCAGCAGATCGCGATCGCCGAGAAGGTGCTCGCCTCGCAGGGCCCCGGCGCCTGGCCGGTCTGCTCCAAGAAGGCCGGTCTGACCAAGGGCGGCGCCCCGGCGTCGGTCGACACCTCCTCGGACGCCAAGCCGCAGTCCGCCCCGCAGCAGCAGACGCCCAAGCGGCAGGCCCAGAAGCCGGTGGAGAAGCCGGTCCAGAAGTCCGAGGCCAAGCCCGTCCAGAAGCAGGCCCCGAAGCACGCCGCCCCCCAGCAGGCCGAGAAGCCCGTCGACCCGTCGGCGCAGCAGTACGTCCCCAGGCACGCGGCCCCGAGCCCCGCGCAGCCGTCCGCGCAGAGCGGTCACGACTACACCGTCCGCGCCGGTGACACGCTGTCGACCATCGCCGCCGCCCAGGGCGTGTCCGGCGGCTGGCACGCCCTGTACGAGCAGAACCGCTCCACCGTCGGCGGCGACCCGGACCTGATCCTGCCGGGCCAGGTGCTGCACCTCGGCTGACCCGCCACGCCCGGGCGCGGAGGGGGCCGGCCGTACCGGTCCCCTTCGTCCGCATTCGCCCGGCGCGGTGGGACAAGGTGGGACAAGCAGGTGAACTACCGGTGGGTAGCGGGGCCACACGCTGAGACGGGACCGAGGCGGAGGTGGCCCCGGGAGCCCGGGCGGTTAGGCTCTGGTCCGTAACGACTCCGCAATCGTCCTGGCGACAGCACCACCGTCAGCCGGACCCTGCTTCCGCAAGGAGATGCTTCGTGCCGTCCATCGATGTCGTCGTAGCCCGTGAGATCCTCGACTCCCGCGGCAACCCCACGGTCGAGGTCGAGGTCGGCCTCGACGACGGCAGCACGGGTCGTGCCGCTGTCCCGTCGGGTGCCTCCACCGGTGCCTTCGAGGCGCTGGAGCTGCGCGACGGTGACAAGAACCGCTACTTCGGCAAGGGCGTGGAGAAGGCCGTCCTGGCCGTCATCGAGCAGATCGGCCCGGAGCTGGTCGGCTACGACGCCACCGAGCAGCGCCTGATCGACCAGGCCATGCTCGACCTGGACGCCACCCCGGACAAGTCCTCGCTCGGCGCCAACGCCATCCTCGGCGTCTCGCTGGCCGTCGCGCACGCCGCCTCCGAGGCCAGCGACCTGCCGCTGTTCCGCTACCTGGGCGGCCCGAACGCGCACGTCCTGCCGGTCCCGATGATGAACATCCTCAACGGCGGCTCGCACGCGGACTCCAACGTCGACATCCAGGAGTTCATGATCGCCCCGATCGGCGCGGAGTCCTTCTCCGAGGCCGTCCGCTGGGGCGTCGAGGTCTACCACACCCTCAAGGGCGTGCTGAAGGAGCGCGGCCTGTCCACCGGCCTCGGCGACGAGGGCGGCTTCGCGCCGAACCTGGACAGCAACCGCGAGGCTCTGGACCTGATCACCGAGGCCATCCAGAAGGCCGGCTACGTGCCCGGCCGGGACATCGCGCTGGCCCTGGACGTCGCCGCCTCCGAGTTCTACCAGGACGGTGCCTACCAGTTCGAGGGCAAGGCGCTCTCCTCCGCCGAGCTCATCGAGTACTACGCCGGGCTGGTCGCCGCCTACCCGCTGGTCTCCATCGAGGACCCGCTGGACGAGTCGGACTGGGACGGCTGGAAGGCCATGACCGACAAGCTGGGCGACAAGGTCCAGCTGGTCGGCGACGACCTGTTCGTCACCAACCCGGCCCGCCTGGCCAAGGGCATCGAGACCGGCACCGCCAACGCCCTGCTGGTGAAGGTGAACCAGATCGGCTCGCTGACCGAGACCCTGGACGCCGTCGAGCTGGCCCAGCGCAACGGCTACCGCTGCATGATGTCGCACCGCTCCGGCGAGACCGAGGACGTCACCATCGCCGACCTGGCCGTCGCCACCAACTGCGGCCAGATCAAGACCGGCGCCCCGGCCCGCTCCGAGCGCGTCGCCAAGTACAACCAGCTGCTGCGCATCGAGGAGATCCTCGACGACGCCGCCGAGTACGCCGGCCGCGGCGCCTTCCCGCGCTTCCGCTCCGCGGAGTAGTCGGCACGGCGAGCACGAGGCCGAGCACCCGCGAGTAGCGCAAGCCTGACCGGTGCCCCGCCGTTCACCCCGTAGGGTGGACGGCGGGGCACCGTCGCGACCAGGAGGGGATACCGGAGATGGCAGGCTGGAGGATCCCGGGCTTGGCGGCCCGGCCTCGGTTCACGAGCCGGGCGACCGTCCTCGTCCTGGTGCTCTGCTCGCTGGTGGCGATCCTCGCCTACCCGACGCGGCAGTTCATCTCCCAGCGCGCCGAGATCTCCGCCCAGCGGGCGAAGGCCGACCACGCGCGCCAGCAGGTCGAGCAGTTGCGCCGGGACAGGGCCCGCTGGCAGGACCCGGAGTACGTCAAGGCGCAGGCGCGCGCCCGGCTGCACTACGCGGTGCCGGGGGAGACCCCGTACATCGCGGTGGACCCGGCCGGGCAGGACTCCGCCAAGCCGTCCTCGTCCGCCGTCGGCGCCCCCGCCACCGGTGCGGCCGCCGGGCAGGCGAAGGCCGCCAAGCCCTGGTACAGCAGCATCTGGGACTCGGTCGACGCCGCCGACACGGCCGCGCAGGCCCCCACCCACCCCCTTCCGCTCCCACCGTCCCCCGTTGGAGACACCTCCCCCCATGACCACTGAGAACCACCCCGCCGTCTCCGACGCCGACGTCGCGGCCATCGCCGCCCAGCTCGGCCGGGTGCCGCGCGGCCTGCGCGGCGTGGCCCACCGCTGCCCCTGCGGCAACCCTGACGTCGTCGAGACGGCCCCCCGACTGCCGGACGGCACGCCCTTCCCGACGCTGTACTACCTGACCTGCCCCAAGGCCGCCTCGCTGATCGGCACCCTGGAGGCGGACGGCGTGATGAAGGAGCAGACCGCCCGGCTCGCCGAGGACCCGGAGCTGGCCGCCGCCTACCAGAAGGCGCACGAGGACTACATCGCCCGGCGCGACGCGATCGAGGTGCTGGAGGGCTTCCCGAGCGCCGGCGGCATGCCGGACCGGGTGAAGTGCCTGCACGTGCTGGTCGGCCACTCGCTGGCGGCCGGCGAGGGCGTCAACCCGCTCGGCGACGAGGCGATCGGCATGCTGGAGGACTGGTGGGCCAAGGGCCCCTGCGTCTCCCCGGCCGAGGTCGAGGCGGCCGGTGAGCGGGTCGCCCGCAACCGCGCCAAGGAGCAGGACCACGAGGCCGTGATCGCCGCCAAGCAGCGGAAGGCGGCCGAGCGCGCCGCGAAGAAGCGCGCCGCCGAGGACGCCGCGGAGCAGGAGTCCGAGTGACCATGACCCGTGTGGCCGCGATCGACTGCGGCACCAACTCGATCCGGCTGCTGGTCGCCGACCTGGACCCGGAGACCGGCGAGATCACCGACCTCGACCGCCGGATGATCGTCAACCGGCTGGGCCAGGGCGTGGACCGGACCGGCCGGCTGCACCCGGACGCGCTGGCCCGCACCTTCGCGGCCTGCCGGGAGTACCAGGAGGTCATCTCCGGCTTCGGCGTCGGCCCGGAGCGGGTCCGCTTCGTCGCCACCAGCGCCTCCCGGGACGCCGAGAACAGCGACGAGTACGCCAAGGGCGTGCACGACATCCTGGGCGTCGAGCCGGAGGTGGTGAGCGGCGAGGAGGAGGCCCGACTGTCCTTCCTGGGCGCCACCAAGGAGTTGACCGGCGATCGGTTCCCCGGCCCGTACCTGGTGTTCGACCTGGGCGGCGGCTCGACCGAGTTCGTGCTCGGGACGGACGACGTCCAGGCGGCGCGCTCGGTGGACATCGGCTGCGTGCGGCTCACCGAGCGGCACTTCGGCGGCGCCGAACTGCCCTCCGCCGAGCAGATCGCCGAGGCCAGGGCGCACGTGCGGGCCGAGCTGGACAGGGCCGAGGAGGTCGTCCCGCTGACCGGCGCGGCCACCCTGGTGGGCCTGGCCGGGACGGTCACCACGGTGTCCGCGATCGCCCAGGGCCTGCCGGACTACGACTCGGCGGCGATCCACCACTCGCGGATCAGCCGGGAGCGGGTCGCCGAGATCGCGCACGAGCTGCTGGCCGCGACGCACGCCGAGCGCGCGGCGATCCCGTCGATGCATCCGGGCCGGGTCGACGTGATCGCGGCCGGAGCGCTGGAGCTGCTGGAGATCATGGAGCGCACCGGCGCCGCCGAGGTGGTCGTGAGCGAGCACGACATCCTGGACGGCATCGCCTGGGGTATCGCCCGCTGAGCCCTTGCGGGACTTACCCGACCGGCCCCGGCGCCCCTTTCGGGGAGCCGGGGCCGGGACGCGCCCGGGGCCGTGCGGAAAAGTTCGTGAATTTCTTCACATGGCGATCCGGCCATTCGTCGTACCGACCCGCCCGCTACGTCCGAATTGTGGGACCGAAGGCCCGCCGGGTACGGGGCCCGCTGGATCGCAGGCCAGGACTCGTCCGGGGTTTGAAAATCGAAATCACCTGCGGGAACCCGGGCCCTGTACGGATCGTTGCTGCTCAACGGGGTGGTGCCCCGGCGCACGTTCCCGGGGGGTCGCCAGGGGTCGGAGAGGTGAACACCCGGCCCGGATTTGTGGCCGCGCAGTGTAGCACGGGGGGTCCGTGAGCTTGTGACCGGGCTCACGAAGGCTGCTCCGGACGGTGCTGGATACTTTCGGATATGAGCACCACGGAGCGTCCTCGCATCCTCATTGTCGGCGGTGGTTACGTCGGCCTGTATGCCGCGATGCGCATCCTCAAGAAGATGCGCTACGGCGAAGCGACCGTCACGGTCGTCGACCCGCGGTCGTACATGACGTACCTGCCCTTCCTCCCCGAGGCGGCCGGCGGCAACGTCGCGCCCCGCAACCTCGTCGCGCCGCTGCGCAGCGCCCTCAAGCAGGCGGAGGTGCTGACCGGGTCCGTCACCGGCATCGACCACGCCCGCAAGGTCGCCACCATCCAGCCCGCGGCCGGCGACAGCTACGAGCTGCCCTTCGAGTACCTGGTCGTCGCGACCGGCTCGGTCTCCCGCACCTTCCCGATCCCGGGTCTGGCGGAGAACGGCATCGGCATGAAGACGGTCGAGGAGGCCATCGGCCTCCGCAACCACGTCATGGCCCAGCTCGACAAGGCCGAGTCCACCACGGACCCGGAGGTCCGCCGCAAGGCCCTGACCTTCGTCGTCATCGGCGGTGGCTTCGCCGGCATCGAGACGATCGCCGAGATCGAGGACATGGCGCGCGACGCGTCCAAGCTGTACCGGACCGTCAGCCGTGACGACATGCGCTTCGTGGTCGTCGAGGCCGCGAACCGCATCCTCCCGGAGATGGGCCCGGACCTCGGTCTGTGGACCAAGGAGAAGCTCGAAGAGCGCGACATCGAGGTCTACATCGAGACCTCCATGGACTCCTGCGTCGACGGCCACGTCATGCTGAAGAACGGCATGGAGATGGACGCCTCCACCATCGTGTGGACGGCCGGCGTGAAGCCCAACCCGGTGCTGGCCGACTTCGGCCTGCCGCTGGGCCCGCGCGGCCACGTCGACACCGCGCCGACCCTGCAGGTCCAGGGCTTCGACTACGTCTGGGCCGCCGGCGACAACGCCCAGGTGCCGGACCTCGCCGCGGGCGAGGGCGCCTGGTGCCCGCCGAACGCGCAGCACGCCTGCCGCCAGGCCGTCGTCCTCGGCGACAACGTGATCTCCGGCATGCGCGGCTTCCCGCAGAAGGAGTACAAGCACAAGAACCTGGGTGCGGTCGCCGGTCTCGGCCTGCACAAGGGCGTGGCGATCCTCTTCGGCAAGTACAAGCTGAAGGGCCGTCCGGCCTGGTGGTTCCACCGCCTGTACCACGGCGCGATGGTGCCGACCTTCAACCGCAAGGTGCGCGTCTTCACCGACTGGACCCTCGCGATGTTCCTGAAGCGCGAGATGGTCGGCCTCTCCCAGATGGAGAAGCCGCAGCTTCCGATCCAGGAGGTCACCCCGCCCACCAAGCCCGTCGAGGCCGCCAAGCCGGCCGCCGACAAGGAACTCGCGAGCAAGTAAGCGACTGAGACCCCGGTGTGGGAGCGCCGGGGTATGAGTCGGAGGCCCTCCGCCCGGCAGCGTTGCCGGACCACGACCTCCGTGGTGCTCAGCCGGCCCTGCGACCGGGCGGAGTACAGCAGTAGAAGAGCCCCTGCCGATGGTTCGGCAGGGGCTCTCTCTGTGTGTTCGTCCCGCCGCCCGCCTCCGGGCGGTCGGGATCCGTGGTCCGCCGGCCGGCCGCGGGTTCAGTCGGTCTTGATGCTCGACAGGATGTCCAGCCTGGACGCCCGGCGGGCCGGCCAGATCGCGGCCACCAGGCCGACCACCCCGGCCAGCGCCAGGAACAGCGCCAGCTGCCCGTACGGCAGGACGGTGGTCAGACCGGCCAGGCTGGACTTCAGGGTGCCGTTGATCGCCCAGGCGATGAAGCAGCCGAGCGCCAGGCCGATGCCGGCACCGAACAGCGAGATCACCACGGACTCCAGACGGACCATCCGCTTGATGCCCCGGCGGTCCAGGCCGATCGCCCGCAGCATCCCGATCTCGCGCTTGCGCTCGAAGACCGACATCGCCAGCGTGTTGATCACGCCCAGGATCGCGATCAGGACCGCCATCCCCAGCAGGCCGTACATCAGGTTCAGCGCGAAGGTGATGGTCTGGCTGAAGTCGTCGCGGACGTCCTGCCGGGACTTCACCTCGATCACCGGGTTGGCGCCGGTGGCGTCCTTGATCGTCTGCTTGAGCGTGTCCGTGGCGCCGTCCGCGCCCTTGACCAGGACGTCGGAGACGAACGGCTTCGGCTCGTGCTTGGCGATCTCGCTGTTGGCCAGGACGACCGAGCCGAGCATGCCGCCCTTCTCGTAGACGCCGCCGACGGTCAGCTGCCCCGTGGACTCGTCCGGGTAGGAGACGGTCAGCACCGAGCCGGTGGTGACCTTGAGCTCCTTGGCGGCGTCCTGGTCGACCAGCAGCTGGCCCTTGCCGAGGGCCGCGGTGGAGCCGCTGGTCAGCTTGACCCGGACGAGCTGGTCGAAGCTGTCCGCGTTCAGGCCGGAGACCGTCCTCCCGGCGCCGTTGAGCTCCAGGTAGGTCTTGGTCTGCGGCGAGGAGGCGGTCACCCCGGGGGACTTGGCGATCTGGGCGGACACCTGCTCGGAGAGGCTCATGTCGTTGGCGGCCCCGACGACGAAGTCGGCCTTCATCGAGCTGGTGACGGCCTTGTCCACCACGTCGCCCACCGAGGCGCCGATCACCGTGAGGCCGCTGACCAGGGTCAGGCCGATGGTGAGCGCGGCGGCGGTGGCCGCGGTGCGGCGCGGGTTGCGCACCGCGTTCTGCTGGGCGAGCTTGCCCGGGGTGCCGCCGAGGCCGCGCAGCAGCGGGCCGATCAGCGCGACCACCGGCCGGGAGAGCAGCGGCAGCAGGACGAACACGCCGACCAGGGCGAGGAGGGCGCCGATGCCGACCGGCATCCGGCCGCTGGTGTCGCCGGTGGAGGCACCGAGGCCGATCAGGGCCAGGCCGCCGGCGGCGAGCAGCGAGCCGATGGTGTTGCGGA
The DNA here is from genome assembly GCF_055585785.1 of Kitasatospora sp. NPDC053308. Classification (NCBI taxonomy): domain Bacteria; kingdom Bacillati; phylum Actinomycetota; class Actinomycetes; order Kitasatosporales; family Streptomycetaceae; genus Kitasatospora; species Kitasatospora sp. NPDC053308. Next base: position 215,122 of record NZ_JBVJJY010000014.1, read on the forward strand.
CCACCAGGCTCTTCTGGGAGGCGGGCTGGTCGCCGCTGCTCATCGCGGCCACCGGGGCGATCCGGGCGGCCCGCAGGGCGGGCAGCAGGGCCGACAGCACCGTCACCACGACGCCGACCACCAGGGTCACCACGACGGTGAGCGGCTTGACCACCAGGGAGCCGCTGGGCAGGTTCTCGTTCAGGGTGCCGAGCAGGGACTGCATCCCCGCGCCGATCCCGATGCCCGCGACCAGACCGGCCGCCGCCGAGGCGGTGCCGATCACCAGGGCCTCGACCAGCACCGAGCGGGTCACCTGCTTGCGGCTGGCGCCGATGGCGCGCAGCAGGGCCAGCTCCTTGGTGCGCTGGGCGACCAGCATGGTGAAGGTGTTGGCGATGATGAAGATGCCGACGAAGAGCGAGATGAAGGCGAAGACCAGCAGCATGGTGCGCATGCTGTCGGTGCCCTTGGTGATCATCTCCTGCTCGTCGGCCTTGAGCTTGGTGCCGGTCTCGACGTCGAACTGGTGGCCGGCGGGCACCTTGACCGTGGCCTGGGCGAGCAGCGCGTCCTCGGAGGTGCCGGGCTTGGCGGTGAGGACGATGCTGCTGTAGCGGCCGGGCTCCAGCAGCAGCTGCTGGGCGGTCGCCTTGTCGAAGAGGGTGAGCGTGCCGCCGGTGTTCACCACCGGGTCGTCGGTGGTGAAGACGCCGGTGAGCCTGGCCTCGATCACGGGGCCGTTGGCGGCCACCCGGACGGTGTCGCCGACCTTGTAGCCGGCCTTGTCGGCGGTCTTGCGGTCGAGCGCGATCTCCTTGCCGCTCTTCGGGCCCTGGCCCTCGGCCATCGGGTAGCGCGGGTCCTTGCCGTCCTGGCCGGGCGCGAAGTTGGCGCCCCGCGCGGCCCAGAACTGGCCGACCAGGTTCCCCTGGTGGTCGGCGACACCGGTGAAGCCGCTCACCACGCCGCGGGCGCCGGCGGTGCCCGGCAGGGCGGCCAGCTGCTGGACGGTGGCGTCGGTGAGCGCTGCGGAGTTGCTCTCGCCCTTCGTCTTGGCGCCGGCACCGGAGCCGGCCGTGCGGTCCACCACCTGGACCGAGACGTCGGAGTAGCTCGTGGAGTTGCTGTCCCGCATGGCCTTGCCGAAGGTGTCGGAGAAGACCATGGTGCCCGCCACGAAAGCGGTGCCGAGCATGACGGCGAGCGCCGTCATCAGCAGTCGGCCCTTGTGGGCCAGCACGTTGCGCAGTGCGGTGCGATACATGGGGTGTCCTGGGGAGTCGTGGGTCGGGCTGCGGGCCGGTGGGTCCGGGCTGGCGTGGTGTCAGCTGGTGCGGCCCTTGGCGTCGAAGCGGCGCATGCGGTCCAGGACGGTGTCGGCGGTGGGGTGGTGGAGTTCGTCG
>NZ_JBVJJY010000015.1:0-201404 GCF_055585785.1 Kitasatospora sp. NPDC053308
ACACGGACCCGGCCGCCAGGAGATCCTGGAACCGAGTCCGTGCCGCAAGAACCAAAGCCGGACAGTTGGGGGGAATCCCCTATCGAACACCCTCTGAGAGAAGAGGGATCACCCTGGACACCGCCCTCATCACGACCTGGCGGAAGAGTTCGTACAGCGGTGGAAGCGGCGGCCAGTGCATCGAGGTCGCCGACGGCTTCGACACCGTCACGCCTGTGCGCGACTCCAAGGACCCCTCCGGCCCGGCGCTCGTCTTCACCTCCGCCGCCTGGCAGTCCTTCGTCACCGCCGTCCGCACCGGCGAATTCGACGCCCACTGACGGCACTTACACGGCCCCGCCACCCCCACCGGGTCGGCGGGGCCGTTGCGCGACCGGATCCCGTCGAAGCGGTTCGAAAGCGCTTCGACAGAGAACGGGTGAAAGAACTGTGCCCCCCTGCGCAGAGCCTTGCTGAGCGGACGGCCCGTCATTACCGTCCCCAGAACGCAAGCGCTTCGACGCTTCGCACCGGCGCACGGCCGGCCCGGTGCTCGAAGCAGGGCGACTGCGCACCGGCCCCGCCGGCGCGCGCCACCTCGCGACGCCGGGATCCGCCACCAGGCCGGAGGGGTCGGAACCACCCGACGCCGTCCTCGGAGGGACACCATGAGATGGCACACCCGTAAGTCCACCAGCGGCAAGCCGCCCGGGTTCGCTCGGCCGGCCCTGGTCGTCGCCGTGATCGTCGGGTTCCTGGGCCTCGCGTCCCCGGCGCAGGCCCAGGTGTTCTCCACCTGCGACCAGTGGGGCTCGTACTCCCAGGGCTCCTGGACGATCTACAACGACATCTGGGGCAAGAACGCCGGCCCGCAGTGCCTGAACGTCAACAGCATCAAGTCCTGGTACGTGGACGCGAACCACTCCGGCGGCGGCGTCAAGTCCTACCCGAACACCGGGGTGCGGCCCCGGACGCCGCTGTCGCAGCTGAACTCGGCGGGCTTCTGGTACGACACCTCGTCCGCCCCCGTCGCCGGCGCCGACTGGTGGAACTGGACGAGCGACCTGTGGTCGACCGGCAACCAGGACGAGATCATGGTCTTCACCGACTGGTCCGGGACGGCGGCGGGCGGCTGGGGACGGCAGATCGCGTCCGACGTGACCATCGGCGGCATCCGGTACGCGTCGGTCTGGCAGGCCGATCCCGGCTGGAACGTCCTGCAGCTCATCCCCGCCCAGAAGACCGGCACCGGCACCGTCGACGCCTCGGCGGTCTGGCGCTGGGCCGCGTCGCGGAACCTCCTGCACAACACGACCTTCGACACCATGCAGTTCGGCATCGAGATCACCTCGACCGGCGGCGTGCAGAAGCGGTACTCGCTGAACGCCTACAGCGCCTGGTGGAGCAACACCTCCGGCGGCGGATCGAGCATCTAGCCCAGCACGCCCGGGAGTGGGAAGTCGGAGCGGCCGACTTCCCCCTCCCCCGTGCCCGTCCGCACCGTCGCGTGGGCCGGGTTGCGACCGTGCGACCGGGCGAGTGGGCGAGCGGCCGTGTCGGTGGCGGAGCGTATCGTCCGCGCATGAGCACCCTTCGCCTCGAACCGTGGTCCGACGCCGGTCTGGAGATCCTGCACCGCCAGAACACCCCCGCGATGACCGAGCATCTCGGGGGGCCCGAGACCGAGCAGGCGGTCATCGAGCGTCACCGGCGCTACCTGCGCCTGGACGGCGGCGAGATGCTGATCGTCCGCCTCGGCGAGGAGGCGATAGGTTCGGTCGGGTACTGGGAGCGGGAGTGGGGTGGTGAGGACGTGTACGAGACCGGATACGGGATCCTTCCGAAGTTCGGCGGCCGCGGCTACGCCGCGGAGGCCCTGCGGTCGGCTGCCGAGCGGGCGGCGGCGCGTGGCACCCGCGACCACCTGCACGCGTTCCCCCACACGGACCACGCGGCGTCGAACGCGGTGTGCCGCAAGGCCGGGTTCGAGCTGGTCGGCACGGTCTCCTTCGAGTACCCCAAGGGCACCTGGCAGCAGTCCAACGACTGGCGGCTCGACCTGCGCGCCCTGCGCGTCTGACGACCGCGACCAGGGCCGCAGCGACCGGGGGGCAGCACGCACCACATGACCGAGGAGCCGCTCATCGGGGCCGTCCGCGCCGGCGACGACGACGCCGTCCGGCTGCTGCTGGAGGACGGCGCCGATCCCGAAGCCGTCGACGCGCAGGGCACCTCGGCGCTCTGCCTGGCCGTCGCGGCGTTCGACTCCACCAGCGCCGGCTACCTGGTCGAGGCCGGGGCGGACGCGCTGCGCCGACTGCCGGACGGAAGCACGCCGTTGCTGCGGGCCGTCGACAGCGGCTCGGTCGGTCTCGTCCTCGAAGTCCTCGGCGACCGGACCCTCCCCGACGCGGCCGTCCGCGCCGGACTCCTCGCGCGCGCACGCCGCTGGCACGAACGCGGCCCGCTCGCCGTGCTGCGGGAGCGCACCGGCGGCGCCCCGGGCCCGGTCGAGCGCACGACGGTGCGGGACCGGGCATGGAGCACCTGGTACCACGAGCTGCGGCTCGCCGGTGTGGCCGTGCGCGACGGCCACACCGGCGTCCTCACCCTCCTGGAGGACCGCTTCGGACTGCGCCCGGGCGTCGGCGAGTCGGCCGAGCGGGCACGCGCGCTCGAGGTCACCGACGGGGAGCACGCCTCCTGGTCGGAGATCGTCCGCACCCTCGCCGCCCGCCAGGACGACCCGACGTGGCAGGACGCGGCCGCCCTGCGCACCCACCCCGACCCGCTGCACCGCCGCTTCGCCGCGGACGTCCTGGCCGCCCTGCACCTCGGGGGCTACCGGCACGGCGCCCGCAGCCCCTTCACCGCCCGCGCGCTCGCGCTGTTCCTCGCCTGGGCCGGCGAGGAGCGGCACCCGCAGGTGCTGGCCGCCCTCCTCACCGCCCTGGGTCACCACGAGGACCCGAGGATCGAGCCGCTGGCCCTGACCCACGCCGCGCACCCGGCCCCGCAGGTGCGCGGCGCGGTCCCCGGCCTGCTGGAGCGCGTCGCCTCCGGCCGCCCGGGGCACTGGACGTACACCCCGGCCGGGCTGGCGGCGATGCTGCGCCTGGCCCGGGACCCGGACGCCTCCGTGCGCCGGACCGTCGCCTGCCGGCTCGCCGAGTGCCGCGACCCGGCGCCCGGCATCGGGGAGGCGCTGGCCGAACTGGTCGGCGACGAGGAGCAGATCACCCGCATCCACGCGGTGTCCGGGCTGGCCGAGCGCGACGATCCGCGCTGTGTGGCGGGCGCCGACCGGGTGGGGCCGGTGGCGGACCGGGCCGCGTGGTCCTGGCTCCTCGACGCGCCCGCCCGCTACCAGCGGCGCGCCGCCGCCGCGGACTGACGGGCCCGGCCCTCGGCCGCGCGGCCCCGCGGGGCGCCCACTGCCCGACGGCGACCTGCCCGCGAGCTGACGGGTGGTGCCGTCGTCGGGTACGGGCGAGCCGGGACGGGGACGGGCGCGGAAGGGCGTCGGCCCTCCGGTAGGTGTCGGCCCTCCGGTAGGTGTCGACGCGGGTGCGGGGAAGGGCCCCCGCGACACCCTGGCCGATCGCGATCACGGCTGCCCGGCGTCCGGCCGGGAACCCCGCGAACGCGCGGCCCCGGCCCGGCGGTCTCAGGCCGTCTTGCCCTCGGTGCCGGGCCGGGGCACGCCGTCGACGGCGACGCAGGTGCCGAAGACGCGGTCGTGGCCCGTCCAGCCGTTGACGCGGCCCCGGTTGTTGCTGATCTGCACGCGCCTGCGGGCCGGATCGACGGCCGACACCAGGTGCAGGTACACCGTGCCGACGACGCGGGCGAGGACGATGTCCCCGGTCTCCAGCCTCGCCGGGGTATTCGGTGCCCCGGCGCGGGCCGGGCGGGCGCCGCGCACCGGGCCAGGGCGCAATCACCCGTCCGGCCGGTGCGGCGGGGCGGTGCGGGCAGGGGCGGCTGGCGGCGGGGGCGGTGCGGGCAGGCGCGGGCAGGGCGGTCGGCCGTGGCGGCGGGGCGGTGCGGGCAGGGGCGGGCAGGGCGGTCGGCCGGGGCGGTGCGGGCAGGGCGGTTGGCCGTGGCGGCGGAGACGGTGCGCTCGCCGGGCCGGGCCTACACGGGGGAGCGCAAGGCGACCGCCCGCTCCCCCGGCGGGCCGACCGCCGCCGACACCCAAACATGTCGTGTTCCGTACAACTTCGAGGTGGTTTCGCGGCCCTCCGGCCCCGGTCAAGCGGCTCGCACCGCCGTTGCGCCCGGCGGCGGATCCTCTTCATGGGCCGCGATCACCCCGGCGGCCCGACACCCGGACACCTCGACCGAAGGATTCCCCATGCAGATCGGCAGGAAGCTCCTCACCCTCACCGCCACCGCCGGCCTGGCCCTGGCCGGGATGGCCGTGGCGGCGCCGGCGAACGCCATCGGCGCGGTGGGCTGCCCGACGAACGGACTCACGGTCACCACCAGCGGCAACGGCAACTACTGCGCCGCGGGCTCCATCGGCTACAAGAACACCAGCAGCCTGTTCGGGATCGGCCAGATCAGCCACGTCATCTACGAGTCGACCGCGTGGAACTGGGCCGCCTTCTACAACTCCAGCGGCGTCATCAAGCTGCAGCCCGGCCAGTCCACCGGCAACCTCGGCGGCGTGATCACGTACGCGCTGGAGATCGACAACCCGAACTGGACGTGATCCCCGGCCCCACCGGCCCGTGAATCCGGCAGCCGCCACCGACCCCGCGGTCGCCCCTGGCGGGTGCCGCTCCGCCGCGCCCGCTCCCGGAGGACGAATGAAGCGCTCCACCACCTCTGCCCTGACGATCGTCCTGCTGGCGGCCCTGGCGGGTTGCGGTACGGGCGGCACCCGCCCGGCGCCCCCGCAGCTGGGCGAGATCCCCACCATCACCGGCGTCGGCCAGGTGGTGCGCCCCATCGACGCCTACCTCCCCACCCCGGCGCAGACCCGGACCGTGGAACGGGCCGCCTACCTGACCAGCGCCCTGTGCCTGCGGCGGCTGGGCATCACGGAGGAACCCCCCGGCGCGGACCCGGCCCCGGCCGAACCCGCCGACCGGGACATCCGCTCCCCGCTGTACGGGTACTTCGCGCCCGACCGCGTCGCGACCACCGGCTACGACGCCGTCGTGGCCCCGGGCACCGGACGGCCCACCTCCGCCGCCACCCTGCAGGTGCTCACCGGACGGGACGCGACCGGCACCCCGGTCACCGCCTACCAGGGCCGGACCGTCCCCAAGGGCGGCTGCCTCCAGGAGGGCCTGGACGCCGTCGGCGGAGCCGTGCTCCTGAGCTCCGACCCCTCCGCCCTGCCCGGCGGCGGGCCGAAGGAGCCCCTGACGGACCCTCGCGTCGTGGCCGCCGACCGGCAGTGGAGCAGCTGCATGAAGGACCATGGCTTCACCTACGCCACCCCGGCCGACGCCTACATGGACCCGCGCTGGCGCGACCGGACCCAGGGCCCCGCGACGGCCGTCGCCCACACCCCGGCCGAGCTCGCCACCGCGGCCGCCGACGACGCCTGCAAGCGGTCCACCAACTTCATGGGGATCGCGCTCGCCGTCCAGGCCGCCTACGACCGGCAGTACATCGCGGCGCACCCGCAGGAGCTGGAGACGTTCGCCCAGGGCGTCAGCCGGCACGTCGCCGACGCGCAGAAGGTCGTCGCGCAGGGCGCGGCCGGGTAGCCGCGGGCCGGGGCGGGCCGTTTCGCGCGGCCCGGCTTCGCGCGGAGCCGGTTCGGCGTGGCGTCGGCTTCGCGCGGAGCCGGTTCGGCGTGGCGTCGGCTTCGCGTGGCGTCGGTTTCGCGCGGCGTCGGTTTCGCGTGGCGGGCGGGGCTCGGGCAGGGTGGGGCTCGACCGTTCGACCCGAACCCGGAGACCACCCGTGATCTTCATCACCGTCAAGTTCCCCGTCCGCCCCGAGCACAGCGACCGGTGGCTGGACATCGTCCGCGACTTCACCGAGGCCACCCGCGCCGAGCCGGGCAACCTCTTCTTCGACTGGTCGCGCAGCGTGGACGACCCGCACGAGTACGTGCTCGTGGAGGGCTTCCGGGACGGCGAGGCGGGCCGGGCCCACGTGGAGTCGACGCACTTCCGCCAGGCGATGGACACCCTGGCCGGCGCCGTCGCGGCCAAGCCGAGGATCATCAGCGTGGACCTCCCGGACCGCGAGGGCTGGGACCTGATGGGCGAGATCACGCCGCGCGAGGCCTGACCCCAGGCCGCACACAGGCCGCCGGCCCGCCCGAAACCCTCACCCTGGACCTGAGCCTGAGACTCGGGCCGGGGAACCCCGTCCGGGCGCGCTCCCGGCGCCCGGCGCCAAAAGTCGGTCCGCCCGACTTCCCGTGCCACTCCCCTCCCCCGGCCCGCACCCGGGGGAGCAGCGGACACGGGGGCCAGGCCGTGGTCGCAACGGCCGGACACCGCACGTTCCCACCACTGCCGCCGGCGCGCCCGCACGAAAAGTCGGCCCGCCCGACTTTTCGTGCCGTGCGGGTGACCGGACGCCGGGTCAGGGGGTGGCGGAGCGTTCGGTGCGGCGGGCGGCGAGGCGCTCGGCGGCGGCGAGGGCGCGGGCCCGGTCGTGGTCGGCTCCGGTGAGGCGGGCGAGGATCGCGGCGGGCGGCCTGACCTTCCCGTGGCCCGCCGCAGTGGCCCGCGGGGATCTCGGGCAGCGGCCGAGCCCCGGGGTGCTCGACGTCGGCCCGGCCGAGGCGGTGGCACGGCCTACGGCACGGGCCTGGGAACGGGCCCAAGCACGGGCCGGGGAACGGGCCGGCCGGGCCGCGGTGTGCTTCGGCGGGGCGTTCGGCGCGGCCGGGTCGCTCCTGGTCGCTGCTGCGCGAGGGGCCGCCCGGGGATCTGCGGTTGTCCGTCCCTCCCGCCCTCGCGGGGCGGGCCGCCCGTGTTCGGCCCCGGCGGGTCGTGGAGCATGGCCACCGTGCGGGCGCGGTAGCGGCGTACGGGGGCGGGGTCGCGCCTGGCCGCCCTTGCTGCCCCGGACGCATCACGGGCGATCCTGCAGGCATCATGGGAGCCCGACCTTGAAGGAGTGCCCCCGTGAGACTGGTCTCCGACCCCGCATACGACGAAGTGGATCTCTCCGCGTCGGCGGAAGAACTGAACCACTTGGCAGACGCGGTGGCCGAGGGCGAGGGGCTGCTCGCCTCTTCGCCGGGCAGCGATGTCCTGGCGGGAGTCGAGGTCAAGAACGCTACCGGCCCCGGGGTCTCTATCCGCCTGGACTCCGAGCGGCAGTTCCTTGTGATCAGCGGTGACTCCGCAGGCAGGGCGGTGCTCGCGGACAATCTGCGCGGCATGGCCTCCGCCGAGGACGGCGGTCACCTCCACGTCGAGTACCCCGGGCACGACTACCTCGTTGAGGGGTCTGTGCCGTTGGTGGTCAACAGCCCGCACGGGGGCATGCCAACACGGTGAGTTGGCGGCCGCTCGATGCGACCAGTGATCGTAGGCAACCAGCGACCGGGTGACCGGCGCACCGATCGTGTTGTTGTGCCAGATCCGGCGGCCATCGCCAGGACGCGCCGGGCTACCCGGATGGCGAAGCCCTCGAAGGTTCGACCACCGTGTTCTCCAGGTCGCGCTGGCCTTTGAGGGTGTCGTTGACTGACTCGATCAGCTGGCGCACCTTCTTGAGAATCGGCTCCCCGAACCGCTGCTCTCCCGCTTCCGAGAGGGCCTCAGCAGTTGGATGCCCTGCTCGGCGAGGGCCCTCTCAAAGGGCAGGGACGCGAAGCCCTTGTCCGAGATCAGGAGGATACCCGCGCGGCCGGCGATCAGGTCGGCGTCGACCTCCAACATGGCGGCGAGGAACTCGCGTTCACCGATCTTCGGGTTGGCCAGCGCCCACATGATCGGCATCCCGGTCGGCGTGCAGACGAGGTAGGGTCGCCTCTGGTGCCGCATCGAGCGGCGTGTGCCCGTGGTGACGTGTCGCCCGGTGGCCGTGGCGGGCGGCACCGGTGGGCCCGCCCGGCCCCGTCGCCACGCCGCGGCGCCCCGGGAGGGCCCTGGTGGGGCGTCAGTCGCCGCTCGCTGGTCGGTCGGATCGCGAAGTAGACGACGAGCCCCAGGACCACGGCGGTGAACGCGGTCAAGAACGCCCGGAAGCCCTCGGAGCTGGTGGGCAGCCAGCCCTGCGCCAGGCCGATCAGCAGGACGACGTCGAGCACCACCGCGAGCACGTAGCCAGGACGCTTCATCCGTTCGTCTCCCTCCCCGGAATCCGTTCGCACCCAAGCCGCTCCGCGCGCCCGAGGAGGCGCGAACGCCCCGGAGGGCCATGGCCGCTCGCCGGCGACCCGCTCACCGGGAACAGGGGCGAAGGCTCCCCGAAGCGGCACGAGGCACCCGTACGGCGCCGGGGCGAGGTGCCCGTACGGCGCCCGGGCGTGCGGGGCAAGGCGGCGCGCCCCTGTCGGATGTCAGGGACCGCTGCGGGGCGGGCGTTCCTAGGCTGACGGGCACCGGCCCGGCCGTCGCCGGGCCCCTCACCAGCCAAGGGAGTACCACCCATGCGCAGGATCACCCACGCCCTGGCCGCCCTCGGCCTCGCCACCGCCGCCCTGACCGCGATGGGCACCGGCAGCGCCGGCGCCGCGGACGGCTCCTGGGCGAACTGCCCGTCGGGCGCGGTCTGCATCTACCCGCAGAACCAGAACCCGGCCGTCTCCCCCACCGACGTCTACTACAGCTACGGCGCGCACAACCTGCAGAACCAGTACGGCAACCACTGGGTGCTGAACAACCAGACCGGCGGCGCCCACGCGCACCTGTGCCGCAGCTCGGGCGGTGGGAACTGCGTCTACGACATCCCGGCACAGAACGGCGTCTACTACGACCTGGGGCCGATCAACTCGATCACCCTGGACCGCCCCTGACGTTCCGTCAGTGAAGCCGGGCGTGCCCGCCGCACGGGGGAGCGGCGGGCACGCCCTTTTCCGGGCGGGGACTCCGCGGGGACGTGGGGGGACTCCACGGGGGCTCCACGGGTGCTCCACGCAGCGGGCGGCGGCACGGCCGGGGCCCCGGGGGTCAGGCCCCGAGCAGGGCGGCGAAGCGTTCCAGGGCCCGGTCGGCGCGTTCGCGGTCGCCGGTGAGGGTGAGGTCGAGCAGCAGGCCCCGCAGGACGGCCATCAGCAGGGTGGGGGTGGCGGTGTCGTCCTCCCCCTCGGTGACGTCGCGGAAGACGGCGCCCAGGGTGTCGAACCAGTCGGTGACCGCTCGGGCGCGGTCCGGGTAGTGCTCGGGGTGGGCCAGCAGGTCGGCGTGGACCTCGAAGAACAGCCGCACGAACGGGGCGCGTTCGGGCGCGCTCAGCCACGTCCAGATGCCGCGCAGCCGCTGTGCGGGGGTGCCGGCCGCCCGCGGCGGGCAGCCGGCCAGGCGCGCGGCACCGCGGCGGCGGGCCTCGGCGAGGACGGCGGCCACCAGGTCCTGCTTGCTGCCGAAGTCGTAGAGCAGCATGCGCGGGCTGGTGCCGAGGGCGGCGGCCAGCGGGCGCAGATTCAACGCGGCCAGTCCGTGGGCCAGGACGTGGTCGGTCGCCCGGGCCAGGGTGCGCGCGCGCCGGTCGGGGTCGGCGGGTCGTGCCACGGCGGTCCGTCCTTCCTCGGTCTCCCGGGGTTCCCGGGGTTCCCGGGGTTCCCGGGGTTCCCGGGTTTCCTCCGGCGGCCGGTGAGGCCGGGTCAGGTGCTGCGGGAGAGTTTATGGTACGACTGTTTCAAGAATTCGGAGGGGGATGACCGTGACGGACAGGACGTACGGCCGCGCGCTGGTGCTCGGGCCCGGGGGCCGGCTGGGCACCGCCTGGACGGCCGGGCTGGTGCACGGGCTGCGCGAGGCCGGGGTGGACCTGGACGCGGCGGACCTGACGGTGGGCACCTCGGCCGGCGCGATCGTGGCCGCCCTGCTGACCACCGGGCAGGACCTCGGGCGGCTCGTGGACCCCGCGCGGCGGCCCCCGGCCCCCGCCCGCAGGCCCGACCCGGCGGTCCAGGGCGAGGTGTTCGCCGTGCTCGGCCGCGGCCTGGACCCGGCCGAGGCCCGCCGCCGGGTCGGGCGCATCGCGCTGACGACCGCCGACGACGGCGCCGAACGCGACCTGCTGGCCCGCCGCGAGGCCCACCTCGGCGATCCCGTCTGGCCCGAGCGGCGCCTGCTGCTCACCGCCGTCGACGCGGCGAGCGGCGAGGCCCTGGTGCTCGCCGCCGGCGACGGCGTGCCGCTGCTGCGCGCGGTCGCCGCCTCCAGCGCCTTCCCGGGCGTCGAGCCGCCCGTCACCCTGCCCGGCGCACGCCACGCCATCGACGGCGCGCTGCGCGCCGGCACCAACGCGGACCTCGCCGCCGGAGCCCGCACCCTGCTCGCCGTCGAACCCCTCGCCCACCGCCACCCGCCCACCGACCTCACCCCCTGGCCCGCCGCCCTCGCCCTCACCCCCGACGCCACCACCCGCGCCGTCCTCGACACCGAACGCACCGACTGGGACACCTGGGTCGACGCCTGGCACCAGGGCCTGCGCCAAGCGGCCGCGGCCACCGATCGCGTCCACGCCCTCTGGACGGCCCGCTGACGGCCCCCTGCCCCTGACGGCGTCCCTGCCGGCCACCACGCCACGGCCCTCCACCACCCCCCGGCCACCGGCCACCGGCGCAGCCCCCGGGCCGGCGCAGCCGCCCGTCCCGCCGGCGCCCCCGCCGGGGTCCGGCCACCGCGACCCCGGCTCGCCGGGGCGCGAACGCCGACCCGCCCGTCCCGGGCGGGACCCGTCGGCCGCGACCGGCCGTGGCGTGTCCTTCCCCGTGCCGGCGGCGGCCGAGCCGTTCCCCGGTGCGCGGTCCGCCTCCCGGCGGCATGACGCCGCGGATATCGCGTCTACGATCACCATCGCTGGGGCGTTATGCCGTCGGAGGCAGGGAAGGACGTGACCCCGGGTGGACCTGAACACGCTCACGCACTTCCTCGCCGTGGCGCGGCTGGAGCACCTGAGCCGCGCCGCCGATCAACTGCGGGTCGCCCAGCCGTCGTTGAGCCGCAGCATCGCCCGGCTGGAGGCCGAGCTGGGCACCGCGCTGTTCGAACGCGGCGGGCGGCTGCGGCTCAACGAGGCCGGACGGATCTTCCGCGGCCACGTCGAGCGCGCGCTCGGCGAACTGGACGCCGGACGGCGGGCGGTGGCCGAGGCCGCCGGTCTGGGCTTCGGCACGGTCCGCCTCGCCTCGGAGACCTTCCTGGCCTTCGGCGGGCCGCTGGCGGCGTTCAAGGCGGCCCATCCCGGCGTGGAGGTCGAGCTGCACCAGCTGTCCGCCGAGGAGATGGGCCGCCGGCTGCGGGCCCGGGACATCGACCTCGCCGTCGCCTCCCAGCCGCTCACCGCCGCTCCTCCCACCCCCCGGGGCCCGCAGTCGTCCGCGCCGTCCGCCCCGGAGGCCGTCCTGGAGTGCGCGCTGCTGCTCGACGACGAGGTCGGCCTGGCCGTCGCCCCCGGCCATCCCCTGGCGGCCCGCGCCTCGGTCGCCGTCGAGGACCTCGCCGACCAGCCGTTCATCGCCGCCCACCCCGGACACTGGCAACGCCGCCTGCTGGAGCGGCTGTTCGCCGCCCACGGCCTGGTGCCCCGGATCGTCTGCGAGGCCGACGAGGCCGGCGCCATCGCCGAACTCATCAGCGCGGGCCTGGGCATCGGCCTGGTCCCCGCCATCGCCCGCCGCACCTCGACCCGCGTCCCGCTGGCCTGGGTCACCGTCGACGCGGCCGACTGCCGGCGCCCCCTCACCCTCTCCTGGAACGCCGGCCCGCGCCTGCCCGTCGCCGCCCGACTGCTACGCGACGCCCTCATCGCCTGGGACTGGCAGGGCGGCGACGCAGCGAGCTGACACACCCGCCGCCCACCGACCCACGTCCCGTCGGCCCGGCCCACCGTCGACACGGCCCGCCGCCGCCCGCCTGCCACGCCACACCCTCACCACCCGGGACCGGCAAGGCGGCGACGCACCCGGCCGGCACACCCACCGCCCGCTACAGCTTCGCCGCCGAGAAGGTGTCGCACTGGGCGAGGTCGCCGCTGCGGTAGCCGGTGGTGAACCAGGCCTTGCGCTGCGCGGAGGAGCCGTGCGTCCACGCCTCCGGGTTGATCCGCCCGTTGGCCTGCTGCTGGATGCGGTCGTCGCCGACGGCCGCGGCCGCGTCCAGGCCCTGGGCGATGTCCTGGTCGGTGAGCGCGGCGATCAGCGGACGCCCGGTGGAGGGCTGCGGGGTGGTGGTGGCGTGGTGCGCCCACACCCCGGCGTAGCAGTCGGCCTGCAGTTCCAGGCGCACCGAGGCGCTGTTCGCGCCCTGGCGGTCGGCGCCGACCTTCTGCATGGTGCCGGTGAGGTTCTGGATGTGGTGGCCGTACTCGTGGGCGACGACGTAGGACTCGGCGAACGGGCCGCCCTTGGCGCCGAAGCGCGTGGAGAGCTCGTCGAAGAAGCCGAGGTCGACGTAGGCCCTCTTGTCTCCGGGGCAGTAGAACGGGCCGACCGCCGAGGTCGCCGACCCGCAGGCGGTGGAGACCTGGCCGGTGAACAGCACCGTCTCGGCGTTGCGGTACGGGAGGTTGGTGCGGCGCGGCAGTTCGGTGCGCCAGAACTCCTGCAGGCTGTTGGTGACCGCCACGATCCGGCAGTCCTGGCGCTTGTTGGCGTCGGCGCCGGTCTTGCAGGCCTGCTGCGCCTCGCCGGCGGTGCGCGCCCCCGAGGAGGAGCCGGAGCCGGAGCCGGAGGACAGGCCCAGCATCTGCGGGTCGACGCCGAGGACGATCGCGAACAGCACCGCGAGCAGGCCCACGGCTCCGCCGCCGATGGCGACCTTCCCGCCCGGGATGCCGCGCCGGTCGTCCACCTGTGAGGTGTCGAGGTCGCCCTGGTCGTCGAACTGCATGCCCTGCCTGCCCGCTTCTGTCGTGTTCCGCCCCACCGGTGACGGGTCCGTACCGTCGACGGCCCGGCGGGCCCAGCCTACGGCCCGCCGGGCCCGCCGCGGCGCAGCGGGGCCCGGGGCCGGCCGCGCCCCCGCCATGCCCCCGCCACGCCCCGGTCGCGGCCTCGGTCGCGGCTCCGGTCGCGCCTCCCGCGTCCGTGCTCGTCCCGTCGGTAGCGTCCCGTGCGCAATGCCCTGACCAGGAACGGATGGTGGCGGAATGTCCGATGCGGCGAAGCGGCGCATCTTCGCGATGCTGGACGCCGACGGCGACGGTGTGATCACCCGCGGCGAGTACCTCGCCCGGGTGGACCGGGCGGCGGCGGCCTGCGGGCGCGAGGCGGGCGATCCGCTGGTCGCCGCGGCGCGGGCGGCCCACCGGGAGGTCTTCGCGCGGATGGACGGCGACGGGGACGGCGGCGTCACCTTCGAGGAGTACCGCGACTGGGCGGGTCACGAGGCGTTCGAGCAGAGCTGCCGACCCGCCCTCGGCTCGCTGTTCGACCTCGCCGACGGCGACGGCGACGGGCGCCTGACCCGGGAGGAGTTCACCCGGCTGCGCACGGCGACCGGCAACCCGTCCGACGGGGCCGCCGCCGCGTTCGACGCCCTCGACGCGGACGGCGACGGCGCCGTGGACCGCGCCGCCTACCTCGCCGCGATCCACGCCTTCCTCACCACCGGCTCCTCCCCCATGGCGGGCGCCTACGCCGACGCCCTCGCCGACGCCCGGGAGCCGTCCGCCCGCTGACCCCGGCCCGTACGGCCTGCGGCGCGCGCCCGGCGGTCGGACGGTCGGCGGTCGGGCGGCCCGGGGCGGCCGCTGCAGGGCATCGGCGGATGGCCCGCGACGGGGAGCCATCCCGGACCGCGTGCCCGCTCAGCGGCTCTGCGCATCATCCCCGCCGTGCGGCCCCTTCCGAAAACGGGCAAGGGTCGAACGGGCAAGGGTCGAACGGGCGAGGAGCTGGCGAGCCGGTCAGCCGGAACCCCCGACGACGGGCACCGGCGGCCCGGCCCCGACCCCGTGCCGGGGCCGGGGCCGGGGCGGGCGGGGTCAGCCCGTGGTCGCCGGGGCGGGGGCGTAGCCGGCCGGGCGGGTGGTGAAGGTGCCGCGGCCCTGGGTGCGGCTGCGCAGGCGGCCGGCGTAGCCGAACAGTTCGGCCAGCGGGACCAGGGCGTTCACCTGGGCGTTCGCCGGGGCGCCTGCCGGAGCGCCTGCCGAGGCGGTGCCGCGGGCGGGGGTGGTGGCCCGGACGTGGCCGCGGCGGGCGGCGAGGTCGCCGAGGACGGTGCCGAGCGCGTCCTCGGGCACGGTGACGGTCACCTCCGCGACCGGTTCCAGCAGCCGCAGGCGCGAAGCCCGCAGGGCCTCGCGCACCCCGAGGCGGGCGGCGGTGCGGAAGGCGAGTTCGCTGGAGTCCTTGGGGTGGGTGGCCCCGTCGGTGAGGGTGACGGCGACGCCGGTGACCGGGTGGCCGCCGAGCGGGCCCTCGGCGAGGGCCTCGCGGCAGCCGGCCTCGACGGCCTGCACGTACTCGCGCGGCACCCGCCCGCCGGTGACGGTGGAGGCGAACACGAAGTCCCCCTGGTCGCCGTCCTCCAGCGGCCGGACGTCGAGGACGAGGTGGGCGAACTGGCCCGCGCCGCCGTCCTGTTTGGCGTGCCGGTACACGAAGCCGGTGACGCCCTCGACCAGCGCCTCGCGCAGTGCGACGGTCGGCGCCCCGGTGACCGCCTCGACGCCGGCCTCCCGGCGCACCTTCTCCACCGCGACCTCCAGGTGCAGTTCGCCCAGCCCGGACAGGGTGCGCTGGCCGGTCTCGGGGTCGGTGGCCAGGCGCAGCGAGGGGTCCTCCTCGGCCAGGCGGGCGAGGGCGGCGGCGAGTTTGTCGGTGTCGGCGGCGCGGCGGGCCTCGACGGCGACGGTGACGACCGGTTCGGCGCTCACGGGTGCCTCCAGGCGGATGGGGTGGTCGGGGTCGCACAGGGTGGTGCCGACGCGGGCGGCCTTGGGGCCGATGACGGCGACGATGTCGCCGGCGCGGGCGTGGTCGGTCTCGGTGTGGCGGTCGGCCATCACCCGCAGGATGCGGGCGACGCGTTCGGTGCGGCCGGTGGTGGTGTCGAGCACGGTGGCTCCCTTGCGCAGGGTGCCGGCGTACAGGCGCAGGTAGGTGAGGCGGCCGGTGGGGGCCGCGACGACCTTGAACGCCAGGGCCGTCAGGGGCTGTTCGGGGTCGGCGGTGCGCTGCCGGGTGTGCTGCGGGTCGTGGACGGGCGGGAGGTCGAGCGGGGAGGGCAGGTAGGCGACGGCGGCGTCCAGGAGGGGTTCGATGCCGCGGTTGCGGTAGGCGGAGCCGCACAGCACGACCACGGCCTCGCCGGTGCGGGTGAGTTCGCGCAGGGCGGTGGCGAGGGTGGCGGCGGTGACGGCGCCGCGGGTGCAGTACTCCTCCAGGGCTTGGGGGTTCAGTTCGGCGACGGCCTCCTCCAGGGCGCGTCGGCGTCGGGCCGCCTCGTCGGCGAGGTGCGCGGGCACCGGGCCCTCGGCCGCCGGCGTGCCGTCGCCGTCCCAGGTGAGGGCGCGCAGGCGCAGCAGGTCGACGACGCCGGTGAACGACTCCTCGGTGCCGATGGGCAGGTGGACGGCCAGCGGGCGCGGGTGGAGGCGTTCGCGGATGGAGGCGACGGCGGTGTCCAGGTCGGCGCCGGCGCGGTCGAGCTTGTTGACGAAGGCGATGCGGGGCACGCCGTGGCGTTCGGCCTGGCGCCACACCGACTCGGACTGCGGTTCGACGCCGGCGACCGCGTCGAACACCGCCACGGCGCCGTCCAGGACGCGCAGCGAGCGTTCGACCTCGTCGGCGAAGTCGACGTGGCCGGGGGTGTCGATGAGGTTGATCCGGTGTCCGGCCCAGGTGCAGCTGACGGCGGCGGCGAAGATGGTGATGCCGCGGTCGCGTTCCTGGGGGTCGAAGTCGGTGACGGTGGTGCCGTCGTGGACTTCGCCGCGCTTGTGGGTGGTGCCGGTGAGGTAGAGGATCCGTTCGGTGACGGTGGTCTTGCCGGCGTCGACGTGGGCGAGGATGCCGAGGTTGCGGACGGCGGCGATGGCGGCGGTGGCCGCGGTGGTGCCGGTGACGGTGGTGCCGGTGGTGACGGTGGTGGTGTCGGTGCGCATGGCCCGGGTGCCTTTCGAGGCGGTGTCCTTCGGGTGGGCGCGCGATTGGGCCGGTGCCGACGTTTTGCCTGACGGACCGTCAGCCATCTTGACGCGTAAGGCCCGTCGGTGGACGGGCGGGGCGTCGGCGGTTCAGGACGGCCGTCCAGGCGGGCTGTTCAGTCGGCTGTTCAGGCGGCGGCACGGCTCCGGTGCCGGCCGCGCAGCGGGCACCGGGAGGACGGGGACACCAGGATCACCTCGTACCGCGACGCGGGAGAGGGGGCGGCGGCGCTCTGCTTCGGCACGGCCGCTCGCCCCCTCTCTCGTCTCGTCCATCGGCACGGTTCGCCGCGCGGCGCGGGTGCGGCGCGGCTGCTCGGCGAGTGTAGGGAGCGCGGATCGGTCCGCGCGACGGGTTTTACGGCGCCCGGTCCGGCGGGGCCGTGAAGCGCAGCACCGGGTCGGACCAGCCGTCGTCGGTGACGCCGGCGTCGAGGGCGGCGGAGACGGCCCGTTCCTCGTAGCGGAAGTGGGAGTCCACGATGGCGGCCAGTCCGTCGAGTTCGCGTCCGATGGCCTCCCGGTCGGGGCCGGAGGGTGCCGTGGCGGCGGCCCGGTCGGCGAGTTCGCGTACCCGGGTGAGGATGGCGGCGATGTACCCGTGGTCCTCGACGAGTTTGGCGATGGTCGGTGCCAGGTCGGGGCGTTCGTGGAGGAGTCGGGCGAAGAGGCCGTCGTCCTCGCCCCGGTGGTGGTGGGTCAGGGCGGTGCAGAAGGCCAGGCAGTGGGCGAGCAGCGGGTCGTCGCCGCCGCTTGCGGCCGGGCGGGGCCGGCCGGGGCCGACGCGCAGGTCGGCGCGCAGGTCGGCGCGCAGGTCGGCGAGGTGGCGGCGCAAGTCCTGGTGCGCTCGGGAGAGTTGGAGGCTGAGGGCGGCCGTACGGCCGGTGTCGCGGGAGGCCACGGGTGGCGGTCCCTTCGGTCGCGCACCTCCATGCCTGACGCGGTCCGTCACCGGCACGCGATGCGGCGCCCAGCAGATCACGCGATCCGATCACCGGGCAAGCCCGCAGGCCGCCGAGCGCACGACGGGCGCGGAGCGTCGCCGCCTGGGCCAGGTGTCCTCGGCCCGGCCGGGCCGAGGACCCGGCCGGGCCGGCGGGAGGGCGTGGTGGAGCGGAGGGCGGCCGCCCCACCGCCGGGTGCGCGGTCGGCAGCGTCCTACGGGCGGGTGTTCTTGACGTTGGGCTGCGTCTTCTGGTTGTAGATCTCCTTGCCGTCCGCGGCGTAGGCGTGGACGTAGGAGGTCGGGTCGAGGTCACCGGGGGTGCCGACGGAGACGGCCGCGGCGTGGACGAACGCGCCGCCCGCCATGACGGCCGGGTACTGCGTCGGGTCGTCGCCGTAGCTGATGGTGATCTTCGCGACGTCGGACGTGTAGTGCCCGGTGTCCAGCGAGAGGTACTGCCCGGCGGCACCGGTCGGCTCGCTGAAGCCGTCGAAGAACTCGACGAAGTGGCCCACGCCCCACAGGCGGTCGTTGATGAACGTGGCGGGGACGGACGAACTGGTGCCCTTGCCGCCCTTGGACTGGCACTGCACGTACTGGCCGGCGGAGTCGACGGCGAGGACCACGCCGTCGGTTTCCGGCGAGGCGACCGGCGTGCGCAGGGCGATCACCGCGTGGTACCGCGACGCCTCGGAGCCCAGGCAGGAGCCGAGGATCTCGGCGGTGGTCCCGGCGTCGATCGGGGTCGTGGCCGTGCTGGTGACGGTGAAAGCGGCCGCCGGGCGAGGGGCCGTGGCGGTGGGCTTGCCGAAGGCCGTTGCCGAGGCGGAGGGCCCGACGGTGGGCGAGGCGGAGGCCGACGCGGTGGGCTTGCCGGAGGCCGTTGCCGGGGCGGAGGGCCCGACGGTGGACGAGGCGGAGGCCGACGCGGTGGGCGAGGCGGAGGCGGAGGCGGTGGCGGAGGGCCCGACGGTGGGCGAGGCGGAGACCGACGCGGTGGGCGAGGCGGAGGCTGAAGCGGTGGCGGAGGCAATGGCCGGGGCGGTGGGCGCGGCGGCGGCCATTCCCCCGGCGGTGGCGATGGCCGCGACGGTGACGGTGGCGGCGACGAGCGTGGTCGGGCGGATGCGCATGAATCCGGGTCCTTTCCTGCGGGCGTCCGGGTGATGCCCGCGCCCCTGTACGCCTCCTGCCGGCCGGCAGGTCGCACCCCGCGTACGTGATCCAGGTCATAGGCCGCGGATGCGACCCGTGGACCATGCTCGTGCGTACAGGGCGGGAGGCTCCGCCCTGCACGCACGGTTACGGGGCCGAGGGGCCTCCTCGCGGGCCGCCTGTGCCGCGAGCCGACGGACAGCCCTAGAAGAGAGGCCCTTGATGACGCCACAGGAGTTCGACGCGTTCTACGCGGCGTCCTTCTCCCGCCTGACCGGGCAGCTCTACGCGATAACCGGCAACTGGTCCGAAGCGCAGGACGTGGTCCAGGAGGCCTTCATCCGCGCGTGGGACCGACGGCGCACCCTCGACCCGGACGACGCCCCGGAGGCATGGATCCGGACCACGGCCCGGCGGCTGGCCCTTTCGCGCTGGCGGCGTCTGGTCCGGGGCCTGCACCTGGCCGGACGCCACCACCACCGAGAACCCCCCACCGTCGAGCCGCCCACCGAGGAGCACCTGATGCTGGTCACCGCGCTCCGCGACCTGCCCGAGGCGCAGCGAGGCGCCCTGGTCCTGCACCACATGTGCGACCTGTCCGTCGAGCAGGTCGCGGCCGAGACCGGCGCCAGCGTCAGCGCCGTCAAGAGCCGCCTCTCCCGCGGCCGGACCGCGCTCGCGGCCAGACTCGCCGACCAGATCCCGACCGGCGAGGAAGGAAAGCTCCGTGTCTGACCCCGTCCACGACACCCTGGGCGACCGGCTGCGGTCGCTCGGCACCCGGATGTCCGCACCGGTCCTGCCCGCTGCGGAGATCCGCCGGCGCGCCGACCGGCGCCGCCACCGCCGACGAGCCCTCACCGTGACCGCGGCCTGCGCCGCAGTGGCCCTGGGCGTGGCTCTTCCGTCCGTGCTGCGCTCACCGGGACCACCACCACGGGCGGCCGCCACCGGCCCCTCCTCCGCGTCGGCCTCCCCCCGAACCCCGGCCGTCTCCTCCGCGCCGGTCTCCCCCCACCCCACGCCCGCCTCCTCCGCGCCCTCCCCCCTGCCGACCGCTTTCACCGTCACCAGCACGGCCACGACCCCGATCGACGCCGGGACCACCGCCGAGATCCTCGCCTCCTGTCTCGGCTCCGAGGCGTCGCGGTACCACGCGGTGATCGCCCTGCGCACGCCGGTCGCCTCACCGGACACCGACGGCGTGGTCCTCGCCGTCGACTCCGCCGGCCAGTACGTGCAGTGCCAGTCCAAGGGCGGCAAGGGCACCAGTTCGTCCGTCCCCCCGACATTCATCAACGACCGCCTCTGGGGCGTGGGCCACTTCGTCGAGTTCTTCGACAGCTTCAGCCAGCAGGCCGATGCCGCCGGGCAGTACCTCTCGCTGGACACCGGGCACTACACGTCCGACGTCGCGAAGATCACCATCAGCTACGGCGACGACCCGATGCAGTACCCGGCCGTCATGGCGGGCGGCGCGTACGTCCACGCCGCGGCCGTCTCGCCCGGCACCCCCGGGGACCTCGCCTCCCCCTACGTCCACGCCTACGACGCGGACGGCAAGGAGATCTACAACCAGAAGACGCAGCCCAACGGCAAGAAAGCCCGCCCGTAGGGAGGTCCACCGGCGCCGGGACGCGCCCGCCCTGCTTCCCCCTTCCCGGCGCCGCGTCCTGCCACGGGCGCGGGAGCACCGGCATCGCCGCCCCCGGCCACGACGGCGAGGACGCCCCGCCAGGACCGCCCTCGCCCCGCACCGCCGTACCCCCGACCCGCCCGGCCGCGGCCACAATGTGACGCATGGACAGCACCCCGCCGCCGGACTCCCCTCCCCCGCAGTCCCCGCCGCCGGACTCCCCTCCCCCGCCGTCCCCGCCGCCCTCGCCCGCGCCCCCGCCCGGCTGGGAGAACCCCGCCGTCCGGGCCGACCGGCGCCTGGTGGAACTGCTGCAGGAACTGCGGGTGCTGCAGACCGGGGTGCAGATCGTCTTCGCCTTCCTCCTCGGCGTCGCCTTCACCCCGCGCTTCGCCGAACTCAGCGACGCCCAGCAGGACATCTACGTCGCCACCCTGCTGCTGACCGTCACCGCCTCCGCCGTCCTCGCGACCCCCGTCGCCCTGCACCGCGGCCTGTACCGCCACCCCGGCAAGAACCGGATCGTCACCGTCTCCGCCCGCATCGCCCAGGCCGGCCTGCTGCTGCTCGCCGCCGCGCTGAGCGGCGCCGTCCTGCTCGTCCTCGACGTCGTCCTCGGCACCGCGGTGGCCGTCCCCGTCACCTGCCTGGTCGCCCTGGTCTTCGCCACCCTCTGGTTCCTCCTGCCCTGGGCCGTCCGCCGCGCCACCACCGCCCACCACGACCGCCCCTGACGCCCGACGGCCCGGGCCGCCCGGCCCGGGCGATCCGAGGCCGTGGATCCGACGCCGGAGCACCGGCCCCGGTGGTCCTGACGCCCGGTGAGCCCGACGCCGGTGATCCTGACGCCCGGTCATCCGGCCCCGGGTGATCCGGCCCCGGTGATCCGGCCGGCCGCCGGGCCGCCTACGGTGACGGCATGCACACCGACGACAGTCCGTGGGACGTCCTGCTGATCGGCGGGGCGTCCGGGGTCGGCAAGAGCCGCGCCGCCGCCCGACTCGCCGCGCGGTACGGGGCGTTCGTCGTGGAGTTCGACGACGTGGTGGCCGCGCTGCAGGCCGCGACCACCCCGGCCACCCACCCCGGGCTGCACCACTTCGCCGGCGCCGACCCGCAGGACACCCCGGACCCCGAGCACGTCCTCCGGCTGCAGACCGCCACCGCCCGCGCCCTGGACGACGCGCTGCTGGGCGTCGTGCGCAACCGGCTCACCGTGGACGTGCCCGCCATCGTCGAGGGCGACTACCTCACCCCCGACGCCGCCGCCCGCGCCGCCGCCGAGGCCGCCGGAGGGGGGCGGCGGGTGCGGGCGGTGTTCCTCCACGAGGGCGACCCGCACCGCATCGCCGCCAACTACGCCGACCGCGAGCCCGCCTGCGGCCCCCAGCCCGAACGCGCCGCCGTCAGCGCCGCCTACTCCGCCTGGCTCGCCGACCGCGCCGCCGCCCACGCCCTGCCCGTCGTCGACTGCCGCCCGTACGCCACCCTCACCGAACGCCTGGCCGCCGCCCTCGACCCCGCCTGAACCGCCCGCACACCCGCAGGCCTCAGCCGGCCCCGGCCCCGCCCCCGGCCCGCGCCCCGAGCCCGACCGCGGACTCCGCCCCGGCCCCGCCCCCGCCCCCGGTCCCCGCCCCGGGCTCCGCCCCGAAGCGGCGCCGGTACGCCGAGGGCGTGATGCCCGTCTGGCGGCGCATCAGCGCCCGCAGGTTCGCCGCCGTCCCCAGCCCGCTGCGCCGCGCGACGACCTCGAAGCGGCACTCGCCGCGCTCGATCAGCCGGTACGCCAGCGCCAGCCGCTCCCCCGTCAGCCACGCCAGCGGGGTCGTGCCCAGCTGCGCCCGGAAGCGGCGGTGCAGCGTCGCCGGGCTGACCGCCGCCCGCGCCGCGAGGTCCGCCACCGACAGCGGCGCGTCCAGCCGCTCCTGCGCCCAGGCCAGCACCGGCGCCAGCGACTCGTCCGGCAGGTCCGGCATCGGCCGCTCCACGAACTGCCGCTGCCCGCCGTCGCGGTGCGCCGCGAAGACCAGCCGCCGGCTCACCGCGTTGGCGACCTCCGCCCCGTGGTCGCGGCGCACCACGTGCAGCCCGAGGTCGAGCGCGGCCGCGCTGCCCGCGGCGGTGAGGATGTCGCCGTCGTCCACGAACAGCACGTCCGTCTCCAGCCGCACGGACGGGAAACGGGCCCGGAAGGCGTCCGCCCACTGCCAGTGCGCGGTGGCCCGGCGCCCGTCCAGCACCCCGGCCTCGGCCAGCGTGAAGGCCCCGCTGCACAAGCCCATCAGCCGCGCGCCGCGCGCGTGCGCCCGCCGCACCGCCTCCAGCACCTCACGGCGCCGGGGCACCTCGGGGTCGGGCCGGTTGGGCACGATCAGGGTGTCCGCGTCCTCGGCCGCCTCCAGCCCCGCGACCCCCGTGAGCGTGAAGAACCCGTCCCGCATCAGGGTGCGCGGCCCGGGCGAGCACAGCCGGAAGTCGTACAGCTCCCGCCCGAGCTCCGGCCTGCGCAGACCGAACACCTCGGTCGCGCAGCCCAGCTCGAACGGGTTGGAGTTCTCGTCCACGATCGCGACCACCCGGTGCAGGCCGGCCGCACCGGACCGGTGCGAGGATTCTTGCGCCATGTGCGATTCCTAGCACTCGCGCCGGCCGGCCGGGAAGGGCCAGGCTGGGCCCATGAGCAACCAGCCCTCCCGGCCCGTCCCCCTGCACGAGGCCCTGGCCTCCTTCGACGCCCTGTGGAGCCCGCGCATCGTCACCCGCGTCAACGACTACGACGTGCGCGTCGCCAAGGTCGCCGGCGAACACCTCTGGCACGCCCACGACGACACCGACGAGTTCTTCCTCGTCCTCGACGGCGAACTGCGCATCGCCCTGCGCGAGCCCGACGGCGAACGCACCGTCGTGCTGCCGCGCGGCGCGGTGTTCACCGTCCCGCGCGGCACCGAGCACAAGCCGTCCTCCCCCGCCGGCGCCTCGATCCTCCTGTTCGAGCCCACCGGCACCCCGACCGTGGGCGACCGCCACGACGCGGTGCCCGACCACGTGGACGCGACCACCGGGCACGCCCTCGGCACCTGAGCCCGCGGACCGGGCCCGGTCGAGGTCAGCCCTCCTCGATGTCCGAGATCAGCTTGGTGCTCAGGTCGCTCTGCACCGCCAGCCGGGTGTGCCCGGCGTCCGGGCCGGTGCCCCAGGTCAGCGTGACGGTGGTGAACAGGTGCCCGGCACCGGAGTCGTGGTAGCGCACCTCCCAGCGGGTCGGCACGTCCTGGGCGCGCAGCACCCCGTCGGCGTGGTTGACCTCCTCCCAGGCCGCCAGCCGCTGCCTCAGGTCCTCGGTCAGGTAGTGGGCGCGCAGCTCGTCGCCCAGGTCGTCGGTGCCGTCGTCGACGGCGTCGATGTACGCGCCGTAGAAGTCGGCGACCCGGTCCACGGCGGAGTCCGGACTGCCGCCCCGGACGGCCGAGCCCGCGGCGGTGTCGGTGTCGGTGTCGGTCATGGGTGTTCCCTCTCGTCGGCGTCGGGGCCGTGCGGCCCTCAGGGCCCAACGAGCCCGGGACCGGCGGGTTTCGGGCACGAAGCACCGCGATCCGCCGCTCCCGCCGCCGAGTCGGCGGTCAGTGCGGTGCGCCGTGCCCGTCGTCGTACGCGGCGCGGGCCTGCAGGACCTGCGGCATGTGGGACTCCGCCCAGGTCTTGATCGCCCGCATCAGCGGCAGCAGGTCGCGGCCGAGCTCAGTGAGCTCGTAGTCGACGCGGGCCGGGACGCCGCCGGTGACGGTGCGGCTGAGCAGGCCGTCGCGTTCCAGGGCGCGCAGGGTCTGGGTGAGCATCTTCTCGCTGACCCCGGCCAGGCGGCGGCGCAGCTGGCTGTAGCGCTGCGGGCCGTCGGCGAGGGCGTTGACGACCAGACTGGTCCACTTGTCGCCGATCCGGTCCAGGAGTTGGCGGGCCGGGCACTGGGCCACGTAGGCGTCGAAGCCGGCCGCCTCGGCGGCGCGGCGCTGGGCGGTGGTCATGGTCGGCGACACGGGGGCTCGCTCTCCTTTCCGTTCGGTACGCACTTCGCGGTGCGTGCTTCCCGCCGGAGAGTAACTCTCCATAGGTTGGCCGGTGTTCCCCCGGGCGTTCGCGAGGACGCGAAGGGAGCGGGGGACGCGGAGACGTGAGGACGTGAGGGGTGTGGTGGCGGTGCGTACCGTGGTGGTGCGGGAGTTCGGCGGTCCCGAGGCGCTGGAGCTGGTGGAGGTGGCGCGCCCGGAGCCCGGGTACGGGCAGGTGCGGGTGCGGGTGGCAGCGGCCGGGGTCAACCCGGTGGACGCGGCCACCCGCGCCGGGCTGCTCGCCGGGGCCGGGCTGATGGCGCCGAGGGCGGTGACGGGCATCGGCTGGGACGCGGCCGGGACGGTCGACGCCACCGGCCCCGGCGTCACCGGCTTCGCCCATGGGCAGCGGGTGCTGGGACTGCGCGACCGCCTGGACGTCGACCTCGGCGCCTACGCCGAACACCTCGTCCTGGACGCCGACGCCCTCGCGCCCCTCCCGGCCGGCCTCACCTTCGAACAGGCCGCGACCCTGCCCCTCAACGGCCTCACCGCCCTGCAGGCCCTCGACCTGCTGGACCTGCCCGCCGGCGCCACCGTGCTGGTCACCGGCGCCGCGGGCGCGGTCGGCGGCTTCACCGTCGAACTCGCCGCGCTGCGCGGCCTGCGGGTCGTCGCGCTGGCCGGGGCCGGCGACGAGGCGCTGGTCCGCGCGCTGGGCGCCGAGTGGTTCGTGCCGCGCACGGTCGGCGATGTCGCGGCGGCCGTCCGGGAGTTCGTGCCCGGCGGCGTCGACGGTGCCGTCGACGCGGCGCTGCTGGGGGTACGGGCGCTGGGCGCGGTGCGCGGCCGCGGGGCGTTCGTGGCGGTCGCGGGCGGCAGCGAACCGGTGGGCCTGCGCGGGATCCGGGTCGCCAACGTGTGGATCACCGCCGACGGCCCCGCCCTCGCCCACCTCGCCACCCTCGCCGCCGACGGCCGCCTCACCCTGCGCGTCGCCGACACCCTGCCGCTGGAGAAGGCGGTCGAGGCGCACGAGCGCCTGGCGGCGGGCGGCCTGCGGGGGCGGCTGGTGCTGGCGCCCTGACACCCTTGTCGGGCTAATCGGGGCGCTGGCCGTGCACGAGGATCGGCAGAGTCCGCCCGGCGAGGGCCTCCAGGACGCGGGCGGCCTGGGCGGGGGACATCACGTTCGGGATGTCGTGGACGGGGACGAAGCGGGCGCCGAGCAGGCCGCTGACCTTCTGGGGCGGGACGGTCAGGCGGGTGTCGTCGCGGACGGTACCGGCGTGGAAGACCAGGGTGACGCGCTCCAAGTAGCGGTCGGCGGGGGTGAAGTCCACGGCCGAGTAGGCGGTCATCCGCAGGTGCAGCCCGGTGGAGGCGTGCAGGTGACGGGCGGCGGCGAGGTGCGGGGGCTCGTTGGGCTTGGCGGCGCCGCCGGGCAGGAGCAGGCCGTCCATGTAGTCCGGGTCGACCAGCAGGACGTCCCCGCGCCGATTGCGGACGAGGGCGAGACAGCCGAGCCGGCACACCGGCGGCTTGGCGAGGAGGCGGGGATCGCGCATGGGGCGGTGTTCACTTTCTGAGAGCGAGGAAGAGGACGGCAGCGAAGCAGGCCCACCACAGAAGCCGGACCAGCGCGTGGAGTTCAGTCGTCATGCGTGAGGCGCTCGTAGCGCAGGCCCTTGCGGAGCAGGTCGACGATCCGCAGCAGGTCGAGCGGCCGGGCCGAGCCCAGATCGATCAGGTAGTTGCCCGTGATCCGCCCGTACTCCCAATCCACGGCGACGGAAGGCAACTTCACCCCACCGAGCACGAGGACGGTCGTCAGGTCATCCAGGACGGCGGCCGCCTGCCGCCGCTGCTCGGCGGTCGCCCGCGACAGAGCCGAGGTCATCGCGCCTGCTCCCCCGGCCGCGGGTGCACCTCGAAGAGGCGCCACGCGGTGTACGCGTCCGAGAAGAAGGTGAACGAGGCCAACTCACCGCTGGTCTGACACAGCCACTCACCGATCATCTCGTTGCGGACCCGGTACCGCTGCACCTCGGGGTCGAAGCGCACCCCGTAACCGTGCAGTTTGGCGGGCTGGGGTGATCCCTTGGTCATGACTGATCGCCTTCCTTGCGAACCTGAAGTCACGCGAGCCGATTCACGATCGACTTCACTTTCCGTGCCTCAAGCGTCGCTCACTGCAGCTAGGCTGACCAGCGTGGACGTGTGCCACATCGCGGTTGGACACAGTGGAGGGGCGCCATGGCCTTCAAGCCCAACAAGCTGGACCCAGGGCGCTCGGCCCGCGACCTGTTCGGCTGGGAGATGCGCAACCACCGAGAACTCGCCGGCTCCATGTCGCTTGATCAGCTGACCGAGATCCTCGGCTGCTTCTCGAAGGGGCACCTCGCCAGGATCGAGCGAGCCGAGTCGATGCCTCCGCCGGAGCTTCCCGCCAAGCTCGATGTCGCGTTCGGCACCGACGGCCGTTTCGGCCGGATCTACCTGCTTGCCAAGAGGGAGAGGTTCCCCAGCAAATACCGCCAATGGTCTGAGATCGAGGCCAGGGCGGAGGCCATCGAGGAGTATGCCGCCGCAACAATCCCGGGACTCCTGCAGACTCCTGAGGTCGCTCGTCTCTCGCTTCTTGCGGGACATCCACACGCGACCCCACAGGAACTGGACGCACTGGTTTCGGCGCGGCTTGATCGTCAGAAGCGGCTTACCTCGGCAGCTCCGCCGCATTGCTGGTTCATTCTCGACGAGTCGACTCTCCGGCGACCGGTCGGCGGCGCTGCAGTGATGAGGCAACAACTCGATGCCATCGCATCGGAGCAGAGATCGCACATCACGGTGCAGGTCCTGCCATTTGCAGCAGGAATTCATGCCGAGATGGGAGGGTCGCTTTTTCTCTACTCGGTGCCAAACCGCCCGATGGTGGCTTGGGAGGAAGGTGCTTGTAGCGGCGAACTCATCGAAGACGCCGAGGGGGTCGCGGCCCGCCGGAGGTCATACGATCTGCTCAGGGCCATGGCCCGGTCGCCCAGGGACTCCCGGGCGACGATCAGGCGCATCTCAAAGGAGTACGGCCGTGCGAGCGAACCACCACGAGAGCTGGCGAAAGAGCAGCCATAGCAACAACGATGGCGGCGCCTGCGTCGAAGTGGATGACGCACACCCTGGCCGGGTTCGTGACAGCAAGGACCCCGACGGCCCCCGACTCAACTTCTCACCGGCGGCTTGGCAGTCCTTCGTCACCGCCGTGCGCACCGGCGAGTTCGACGCCCAGTAGGCCTGCTTCGCACCGGAGTGGGAAGTCGATCCCATCGACTTCCCACTCCGCTCGCGCACCCCGACCAGGAGGGACCCACCATGGACCCCACCCCCATCACCGCCTGGCGCAAGAGCAGCCATAGCAACAACGATGGTGGCATGTGCATTGAGGTGGACGATGCCCATCCAGGTCGGATCCGTGACAGCAAGGACCCCAACGGCCCCCGACTCGACTTCTCACCGGCAGCCTGGCAGTCCTTCGTCACCGCCGTGCGCACCGGCGAGTTCGACGCCCACTGACCCCGCTCCACCGCGCTCCCCGCCCGGGGCAACGGCGCCAAAAACCTCGGGGGTTGATGACCAGTGATCCGGCGCGACATCTTCCAGGCCAACGTGAAGACCGGGCACGACCGGGAGGTGTTCGCCGTCTATCCGTACCGGTCGGCCTGCCCCCGGTCGGTGTGGGCGCAGCTGATCGCCGAGGCGCGGTTCGAGGTCTTCCTGGCCGGGTACACCAACTACTTCGTGTGGCTGGAGCAGCCCGCCCTCCTGCAGACCCTGCGGCGCAAGGCCGAGAGCGGCTGCCGGATCCGCTTCCTCCTCGGTGTCCCCGATTCCGACACGACGCGCCAACGCGAAGAGATCGAGGACGTGACCCTCACCGTGTCCACCCGGATCCGGGTCACCCTGGAGAACCTCGCCGAACTCGCCGACACCACCGGCGTCGAGGCCCGTTTCAGCGCCCCGCAGGACGGCCCCAACCACATCGGGCTGTCCGTGTTCCGCTTCGACGAACACGCTCTCGTCACGCCCCACCTGGCCCGCACCGTCGGCCACGACTCGCCGTTGCTGCACCTGCGGCGCAGCGAGGAGAACGGCATGTTCGACCGCTTCGCCGAACACGTCGAGGAACTCTGGTCCCGGGGCAGCGACATCCACACCGGCCCGGCCCACGCATGAGAAGTCGGCTCCGCCGACTTCCCACTCCACCCGGGGCGACGGCGCCAAGACCCCGGGGGCGGCCGGGCGAGCCTTCTGCCTGTCTCCGCCCCTTCGGATTCCCTACGCTCGTGCCATGAGCAGCCCCGCCGCGCCGTCACCTCTTCACTCCGTGTCCGTCGCGGGGGTGGTCGTGCGGGAGGACGGACGGATTCTGGTGATCCGGCGGGCCGACAACGGCACCTGGGAGCCTCCGGGCGGTGTCCTCGAACCCGCCGAGGGCATCGAGGACGGCCTGCGGCGCGAGATCCGCGAGGAGACCGGCCTCGACGTCCACGTCGACCAACTGACCGGCGTCTACAAGAACATGGCCCGAGGCGTCGTCGCCCTCGTCTTCCGCTGCCAGCCCGCCGGGGGCACGGAGCGGCTCTCCCCCGAAACCACCGCCGTCGCCTGGCTGACCCCCGAGGAGGTCGCCGACCGCATGAGCGAGGTCTACGCCGTCCGCGTCCTCGACGCCCTGCGCCCCGGCCCTCCTCACATCCGCTCCCATGACGGCCGCCGCCTCACCACCGCCCTCTAGATCCACCCTGACGGGCTCCTGCTCCCCGACAGGCGACATCTGCACCAGCCCGGCCCGCGCACGGGAAGTCGGCCCCGCCGACTTCCCGCTCCACCCGCCCGCTCAGAAGGGACCCCCACGATGCACGACAACTCCCCCACCACCTGGCGCAAGAGCACCCACAGCACCGGCGGCGGCCAGTGCGTGGAAGTGGCCGACGGCATCCCCGGCCTCGTCCCTGTCCGCGACTCCAAGGACCCGAGCGGCCCGATCCTCGCTTTCCCCTCCGCCGCCTGGCAGTCCTTCGTCACCGCCGTCCGCACCGGCGAGTTCGACACCCGCTGACCCGGCTGCACTGCGCCGTCGACCCGGCCCGGGGCGACGGCGCCAAGACGTCCAGGAGGCGAAGGAACAGGGCCGGCCCGGCTGCCTGGCCGGCACCGAGTCGATGATGGACGGCTGACCCGAGGCGGAGTCCGCCGCCGGATCACGCATCCCAGTCCGGATAGTCCCCGATCGCCACGCCGTCGCAGAAGGTCTCCCAGAACCCGTTGTCCGCGAGCGCGGTCTCGTCGATGCCGGAGATGAGATCGCGAAGCTCTTCCGCCACCTGCTCGCATCTGTCCTCGTCGCCGTCCGCGTAGAACGGGAAGCGTTCGATCACCGCGGCCACGCACTGGTTGAAGGAGCCGAGATCGCTGTTGACGTGCCAGGCTCTCGCTGAATCGATCGTGGGAATCTGCACCATGTGACCCGTGGCGACGTCGATGGCGATGCGTCCGAACAGGCCACTCGTCGCGATGGCGACCAGCCCCCGCTCACCGAGCTCCGCGAGGAACACCGGCTCCCTCAGCGGCCGGTACTCGTATCCGATCAACCCTGCGGGGATGCCGGTCCCACCGAGACCGGCGGCGACCTGAGCGGGCGCCTCCCGCGGGGCCTCGACGCGGATCAAGACGAACGCGGGCTTCGACAACTGCGGCTGGGGCTGACTCACGGGGGGATCCTCTCCCGAAGGACTGCCCCGACGACACCCGCAGGCTACCCGGGGCGGAGAACGGGGTCGATCGAGGCCAGGATCTCGTGCAGCCGACGAGCCCCCGGAGCGACGTGCTCGTCGGCGTCCCGCGCCATCTCTTCGCACACCTGCACCGCGTGGTCCCGGTCCTCGGCGAAGACGCCGAACTCGTCGAGGACCGCGGTGTGGATCCAGTCGCCGTGGTTCGGGTCGGCGACTGCCAACGCCGAGGCGACGACCGCCAACCCGATCCGGTCCCTGCGCCGGAGCACGGCTGCCGCGGTCGCGCGGGTGACGAAGGTGTCGTCCGGGTCGAGCAGCAGCTCCCGCAGGGGTCCGAGGGCCTGCGGCATCTCCGCGAAGGCTGCCAGGGCGCGGCCGGCGTCCGCCCGGTCACGGTGGTCACGGCTTCGCGCGAGCGCGCGGAGCGCCACGACCGCGTCATGCCGCCGGTCCCTGTCCACTGCCGACCCGCCCCTTCCCCGTTCTCCGGTCACGCCCAGACGCGGACCGCGCCGTCGGCGAGCCGCAGGAACTGCCCGGCACCCGGGTGGTGGTGCGTGGGAGAGAAGCCGGGGACGGTGGCAGGAGCTTCCCCCCCGGCCGGGTCCCGGATCGACAGATCCTTGGCACCGCCGGCCCCGTACCGGGCCGCCAGCATATCCGGGCGTGCCCCGGGAGCCGGCCCCGCCGCCGCCGGGCGGCCCCTCGCCGGACGCTCCGGAAGTGCTCTTCGAGCACGAGGTGTTCTGACCCGTGAGGTCGTGAACGTGCTTGCCGGGGGGTGCCGAGAGCGAGTGGGGCGGCGGCCCCTTGATCAACGCGGGCCGGGCTCCGTACCCTCGCTCGATGGGACATGACGACCTTCCGGCCCTTGAACTCGCCTTCCCCGGTCCGGAACGTGACCGTGGTGTGGCGGCGATCCTGAGCGGTCGGAAGACCGCGCTCACGGGTCTCCTGGAGATCTACGAGCACGCCGGAGAGGCCGTGCCGATGACCGGTCAGCGATTCTCGGTGCTTGATTCCGAAGGTCGTCCGGCCGTCACGATCGAGCTCGTCGACGTGCGGGTCGTTCCCATGAAGGAGATCGACGACGACTTCGCGCGAGCCGAGGGACGCGGCTACTCCGACGTGGCCGAGTGGCGGGCAGCCCATGAGGAGTTCTTCCGGAGCGATGGCGTGAGCGAGTACCTGGGACGCACCCCGGTCATCGATGCCGACACTCTTGTCGTTGCGGAACGCTTCCGAGTGGTCGGGCCCGAGGACTCGGGTGGTCCGTGACCTGGGCCCGATGCGACGGGAGTCCGGGAGGATCGACCGGACAGGCCCTGTGGGTGCTGGGACGGCTGCCGGTGACAGCCCCTCGTCGACGGCTGCGACCGGCACCGTCGCCTCGTGACGGACGGCGAGCCCGTCCTCTCGCGTGGCGACGGCTCGGTGGCGCTTCAGCCGGTTGATCCCGCGGTCCACCGCGTGGCGCTCGTCGTCGTCGTCGGCCGTGTCGAACATGGGCGGCACGGACCTCCTCCGGCTCGGGGCGGAGCCGGCCCGGGCCGATGCGGGGCGCCCGGATGCGCTCCAGCACGGGCTGGAACTGCCGGCTGTCGCGCCTGTGGCCGCGGTGACGAGCGGGGACGGAGGCTTCTGTCCCTGCCCGACGACGAGGTGCAGCGTGGTGGTCAGCCCGCCGCGCGAGCGTCCGTGGCCGTGGCCGTCGGGCTCGGTGGCGACGCCACCGGAGGCTCCGTCCGCGGATCGCCCCGGAGGTCCGATCCCACCGGCCCGTACCGCTCGGGGAGATCCCGCCACGGCGCACCGGTCCTGGGGTCCGCCACCGTATGCCGTCGATCAGCCGGCGACGGTCCACGTCAGCGGCCGTCCCGGTTTCGTGCCCGTCGGCGACATCGGCTCAAGCGGGTTCCACTGACCGTGCGTCAGATCAACGCGCCCCACGGCAAGTGATCATTTCACGACCTTGATCCACTCTGGCGACAGGCCCTGGTTCCGCGGACGTTCGCGCAGGGGTGTCGGCCGGACGGCGGATCCGCCGACGTACGGGTTCCGTGCCGGACACACCCCCGGGCCTGCGCGCACGGCCCGATGGGCAGTAGGTTAGTCCTGTCCACGGGGGGTGACCGCGCCGTCTCGGGTTGCCCGGGAGTCGAGCGGCGGTCCAGGGTCAGGAAGCAGGGACAATCGTGGGGGAAGCGGTTCCTGTCGGCTTCGGCCTGCTGTTCCTCGCGGGGTTCGTCTGGAAGGTCAGCGACTTCTGGTTCCTGTCCCGGCGCGGGATGCACGCCGAAGGCGTGTGCAGCGATCAGGTCACGGACGACGGCATCACCGCGTCGACCATCACCTTCTCCCACGACGGCCGCGAGTACAGCGTCACCGAGCTGACCCCGGCCGGCTCGGGGAAGGTCACGCTCGGCGACACCTACCGTGTCCGGTACGACCCCCGCGCCCCCGGTCGGGCCGCCCTGTCATCGGAGCGGACGGGCCTGCACGCCCTGGCCTGGCTCGCCATGACCGTGCTGTGGATCGTGGTGGCCGTGATCGCCATGCCGGGCGCGGACGACCGCTGAAAGGTCACGGGGCCAGGCGCAGCGGGACGGCGGGGCGGGCCCGAGGGGGCGCGCTCCGACAGGCCCCGGTTCGACTTCTCCCCGCTGGTCCGGCGGTCCTTGTCGCCGCCACCCGCACTGGCGGGTTCGCCGTCCGCTGACCCGGCCTCATGCGAACGCCCTCATGGCGGCGTTCGTCGCGCCACCGCCGCGCACGGGACGTCGGCCGGGCCGACTTCCCGTTCCGGCTGCCGGGGTTCACCCGGGGTGGGGGCCGTCCGGCGGGGTGTGCAGGGCGGGGGCGTAGGAGATGCCGACGATCAGGCCGTCCGCCGTGAGGAGTCTGGTCACGGTCTGACCCCAGGGTTCGGTGCGGGCCTGGTGCAGCAGCTCGTGGCCCGCGTGCTGGAGTTCGGCTGCGGCGGCGGTGACGGCTTGCGCGGTCGCGACCTCGAACTCGATCGACGCCTGCGGGACGACTCGGCCGGCGGGCCAGTGGGCGGTGCCGAAGCAGGCCTGGGCCGCCTGCGAGAGCGGCCACAGGCCGAAGTGCTTGCTGCCGGGGATGTTTCCGCTGGAGTAGTAGCCGTCGTCGCCCTCGCCTTCCAGGGGCAGGCCGAGGGCGTCGACGAACAGCTTGCGGCTCTGCGGCGGGTCGGCGACGACCGCCGCGACGCTCGTGAGGAAGAGGACGTCCATGCCGGGGTGGCGCTCCCTGCTGCGACCGGACCGCGGGACCGGGGCGGGCCCCGGCCGGCACCGCCGACGGCGGGCCGGGTCACGTTCTATCCGGCGGCTGCGCCGGGGCCGGGGCGCCCGGGCCGACACCGGCCCAGGCTCACCCGGTCGGACGGAGCACTCGCGGGGGTCCCTCCACGATTCCGGAGCCCGGTACTCACCTCACCGGGCGGGTGGAGCGTGGGAACCCACCCCGGCCGGCGGGGCGGTGTGCGCCACGGCGAGCCGGGCCGTGCGGTGCGGGCGCTGCCGACGTGCGGGCCGTCGGCCTCGGCGAGCCCGGGAGGGGCCTTCTCGAGCTCGCCGGACCCTTCCCGGCACCGTCTCGTGACGGTCGGCGACGTGGTTCAGGCGGTGCGGCCGGGTGCGAGCCGCAGCAGGACGCGGGCCGCACGGTGACGGGCGTTCAGGCCGGCGGGCGGCCGGAGCCGCCTGGTCAGGGGTTCGCGGCGACCGCGGCGCGGCACTGGCCGAGGAGGCGTCGCAGGGTGTCGCGGTCGGCCGGGGAGAGCGCGTCGTACATCCGCTGCTCGACCGCGCCGGCAGCGGAGTCCGCGAGGTCGGTCAGGCGCCGCCCCTCCTCGGACAGGCGGTTGGGCCGGCTGTTGCGGTTCCAGTCGTCCTGCTCGCGTACGACGAGGCCCTTGGCCTCCAGGGTCTTCAGGGTGGCCGCTGCCGCCTGGGGCGTGACCAGGCACGCCCTGGCGATGCCCGCACCGCTGATCCCGGGGTTGTCCCGGAGCGCGAGCAGGGCGGCGTACTGGGCGACCGTGAGACCCATCGGCCGCAGCGCCTCGGCCTTCGCCGTCATGAACGCGACCTCCGTGGCCTTGATGTCGTAACCGAGCCGTTCGCCCACCGCCAGTGCCATGCCTCCAGCTTACAGCCCTTGAACATCATCAAAGTCTTGATAGTCTTCAAGGCATGAATACTGCTGTGGTGACAGGCGCCACCTCCGGACTCGGGCGCGAGATCGCACTGGACTTGGCACGGCGTGGCTGGAGTCTGGTGCTGCCCGTTCGCACCGCGCAGCGGGCGCACGACGTGGCGGCGGCCGCACGAAGGCTGGGGGCGCCCGAACCGCTCGTGGTCGAGTGCGACCTGTCCGACCACACGGCGGTGCGGCGGATGTGCCTGACCGTCGCCGGCGAGCGCCGGCTGGACCTCGTGGTGAACAACGCCGCGGTCGGCGGCGGAGTCGATCCCACCTCCCGCGAGACCAACACCGCGGGGGTCGAGCTGCGCATGGCGGTCAACGCGGTCACACCGCACCTGATCGCCCGGGAGCTGTCCGGTGCGCTGACCCCCGCCGGGCGGATCGTCCAGGTGGGCAGCACGGGACAGCTGCCGCTCGACCTGGACGACCTGAACCACGAGCGCGACTACGACGGGATCCGGGCCTACTGCCGCAGCAAGGTCGCCTTGGTGATGTCCGCGATCGAACTGGCCCGGGACGGTGTTCCGGTGAACGTCGTCCACCCGGCACGGGAGATGCCCACCCGCATGGTCCGCGAGGGAGGGTTCCCCGTCGCCTCCACGCTCGACGACGGGACCCTGGCGGTCCTGCGGGTCGCCCTCGACTCCGAGCTGGCCGGGGTGCGCGGCGCGTACTTCCACCGGTTCGACCGCGCGGAGCCGCACGAGCAGACCGCCGACGCCCGTGCGCGGGCCCGCGTCGTGGCCTGGATCGAGGACCGGGCGTCGTGAGGGCGCCCCTCGGGGGGGCGTCGTGAGGGCGCCCCTCGGGGGGGGCGTCGTGAGGGCGCCACTCCGGGGGCGTCGTCAGGGGCGCCCCTCGGGGGGCGTCGTGAGGGCGCCACTCGGGGGGCCGCCGTGAGGACGCCGCTCCGGGGCGTCGTGAGGGCGCCGCTCGGGGGCGTCGTGAGGGCGCCCCTCGGGGGGCGCCGTCAGGGGCGCCACTCGGGCGAGGACCACCCGGTCGTCGAGCGGCACCGGATCGACGCCCGCCTCCGCGGGGCCGTTCCGGCGGCCGTCCCACGCCCGTTCCGGCGCCCCTCGCCGAGGCGGCCTCAGCCGCGCGTCGCGGCGGGCGCTCAGTCGAGGCAGAACTCGTTGCCCTCGATGTCCAGCATCGGGATGCAGGACTCGTTGACCCCGTCGGCGACCAGCACCTGGACGCAGACCGCGCCGAGGGCCTCCAGCCGCTCGCGTTCGGCCTGCAGCACGGCCAGGCGCTCCTCGCCCACCAGGCCGGTGCCGACCCGGACGTCCAGGTGCACCCGGTTCTTGACGGCCTTGCCCTCGGGGACGCGCTGGAAGTACAGGCGCGGGCCCTTGCCCTCCGGGTCCTTGGCGGCGGCCCACGCGCCCCGCTCCTCGGGCGCCAGCGTGGCGTTGTAGTCCTCCCAGGTCGCGAATCCGGCCGGCGGCTCCGGCAGGACGTAGCCCAGCACCTCGCACCAGAACCGGGCGACGCGCTCGGGCTGCGCGCAGTCGAAGGTGACCTGGAATTCCTTGATCGTTGCCATCCGGCCACCCTAACAGCGGGCGCCGGAGGCACGGCCACCCAATTCCCCTCGGCCGGCGCCCTGTTGGCAGGGCGCGGCGGCCCCCAGGCGGCCGCGAACGCGCCGCACCGGCGCCGTCGCCGGTGCGGCGCGGGGGCGGCAGGGCCGGTGCGGCGCGGGGGCGGCGGGGCCGGGTGGCTGGCAGGATGCGCGGCATGGAACGTGTGCTGGGGATCGGCGGGTACTTCCTGCGGGCGAACGACCCTGCGGCGCTGGGCGCGTGGTACCGGGACTGCCTGGGGCTGGGCATGGACGAGCACGGCCTGTGGCAGCAGGAGGCCGGGCCGACGGTGTTCGCGGCCTTCGAGGCCGGAACGGACCACTTCGGCTCCCCCGGCCAGCAGACGATGCTCGACTTCCGGGTCCGCGACCTGGCGGCGATGCTCGCGCAGCTGCGCGCCAAGGGGGCGCGGGTCGCCGAGGAGACCCAGGAGATGGCGGGCGTCGGGACCTTCGGCTGGGTCACCGATCCGGAGGGCAACCGGATCGAGCTGTGGCAGCCCGCCTGAGCGGACGCCCCCACGGCCGGTCCCGGTCCGGTCCGGCCCGCCCAGCCGGTCCGGCGGGACCGGCGGGACCGGCGGGACCGGGCCCGGCGTAAATCGCGGGCGCCGTCGTCCACGCCCGTGTGAGGATGCCGCCGTGGAGTCGACACGGCCGTCAGGTGCGTCACGACCGTCCGAGCGGGAGCTGCCGTTCGCAGAGGAACTGCCGTCCGAGCGGGAACTGCCGTTCGGGGAGGAGCTGCGGGCCGAACTCGGCGTGCCCGCGCGGGCCGTGGTGCTGGAGAGCAGCCCGCGCTCGCGGGTGTGGCGGGCGGAGGTGTCCGGGGCGCCGGTGGTGGTCAAGCAGCTGGTGGACGGGCCGCAGGCGGACGGGCACTACGCGCGTGAGGTCGCCGGGCTGCGGCTCGCCTCCCGGGTCCAGCCGCCCGTGGTGCCGCGGCTGCTGGGCACCGATGCGGCACGGCGGGTGCTGGTCCTGGAGCACCTGACGCACCGCCGGCCCACCGAGGACTGGGTGGTCGGGTACGCGGCGGCACTGGCCCGCCTGCACGCCGCCACCGGGCCCGGGGACACCGGCGCTCTGCCCGCCTGGTCCGCTCCCACGGCGGGCGACGCCGAGGCCTTCCTCGCCTTCGCCGCCGCCCTCGGCGCCGCGGAACCGCCCGGCGTACGGGCCGAGCTGGCGGCCCTGCTGGAGCGGCTGCGCACCGCGCCCGGGCACGCCCTGCTGCACGGCGACCCGTGCCCGGGCAACGACCTGCACACCGACACGGGCGTGCGGTTCATCGACTTCGAGCAGGCCTCCCTGGGCAGCGGGCTGGTCGAACTCGCCTACCTGCGCATCGGGTTCCCGACCTGCTGGTGCTCCACCGCCCCGCCCGCACCGCTGCTCCGGGAGGCGGAGGACGCCTACCGGACCGCCTGGCACGGGGCGACCGGCACCGACGCCGGCCAGGACCTGGGCGACGCGTGCGCGTCCTGG
Organism: Kitasatospora sp. NPDC053308; assembly: GCF_055585785.1. Lineage (NCBI taxonomy): Bacteria > Bacillati > Actinomycetota > Actinomycetes > Kitasatosporales > Streptomycetaceae > Kitasatospora > Kitasatospora sp. NPDC053308. The sequence continues at coordinate 37,121 of NZ_JBVJJY010000015.1, forward strand.
CTGCTGCGCGGCGACGCGCTGGTCCAGCGGGCCGAGCGCGGCGGCGTCGACCAGCTGGCCCGGGCAGCGGCCGAGGACTGGACGTGGGGCACCGCCAGCGCCCGCCAGCGCCTGCTCCACCGGCTCGACGTCGTCGCCCGGCTGACCGCGGACGGCGCCGAGAGCAGCGGTGGCGGCGGTGAACTCACCGCGCTGGGGCGGCTCGCGGCGGACCTGCACCGGCGCATGCGCGCCCACTGGCCGCAACTGCGGCCGCTGCCGCTGGTACGGCCCTAGGGTCCGCACCCTCGGCCCGCCCGCCGCACCCGAGCTCGGGCCGCGACGAGCACGGCGCGCGGTGCGGCCGTCCGTCTTGGGTGAATCCGGTGGCACCGGCGGCGGGCGAGCGGCGAGACTGCACGGATGGACACCCCTGTGCCGGATCTGCGCGTGCGCTCCGTCGTCCCCGACTACGCGGGCATGGACCCGCTGGTCGCCGAGCTGGTGCTGCCCGAGGGCGCGTCGATGTCGGTGATGAGCGCGCTGGAGACCTCCCGTGAACTGATCCGGCATTCCTACTACCGGTACGAGTTCGCCACCGTCGCCGTCACCCACGCCCTGCTGGCCCTGGAGCAGGTCCTGGCGCGGCGGCTGGCGGACGAGGACGCTCCGCTTGCCGAGCTGGTCCGGCGGGCCGCCGACGCGGGCCTCGTCTCGCCCTACCTGGCCGGGGAGTTGGAGCGCGCGGTACGGCTGCGCGAGCGGATCGCGCACGGCGCGGCGAGCAGCGGGGTGGTCAACCCGCTGCGGGCGGTGGACCTGGTGCGCGCGGTGTTCGACACCGTCGCCGTCCTGCTGCGCCCGGCCGCGGACGCGCCGCGGGTCGGGGAGGAGGGGGAGGCGGGCGGGCCGCGGGACGGGCTGGCCATGCTGTGGGAGGAGCAGCGCGGCGCGCTGTTCCCGGAGAGCTTCCGCGGGGTGGAGGTCGACGGCGCGGACCTGGTGCGCCTGGACGCCGATGTCGCCGGCCTGGTCGAGCGGGAGCTGGCGGGCGGTCTGGACGCGCAGGGCGTCGCCGGGCTGTGGCGGTGCATCGCCGACCTCGACACCGTGCTGCCGCTGCTGGACGAGGAGTACTGCGCCGCCTACTTCACCCGGCTGCGCACGGTGGCCGCCCTCGCCGCGGCCCGCCACCTGCCGCCGGCGCTCTGAGCCCGGAAGGCCCGCGCGCCGCCCCACTCCCCGGGCGGCGAAAAGCGGTGGGCAGGGCCCTGAGCGGGTGAGTAGCGTCGCCCGCGTGACCCCGACGCCCCCGACGCCCCCGGCCCCGGTGCTGCGCACCGGGCGCCTGGTCCTGGACGCCTACCTCCCCGCGGACGAGGAGGACTTCGTGGCGCTGTTCCAGGACGTGCGGGTGTCCCGGTGGATGGGGGACGGCCCCGCGTCCGAGGAGGACGACCGCGCCCTGTTCGGGCGGATCTTCACGAAGGTCTACGCCCGGCGGCTGTTCGACGTGTGGGCGGTGCGCCGGGACGGCCGGCTGATCGGGCACGCCGAGATCAAGCCGACCGACACGGTGCGGGGCCACGAGATCGTCTACGCCCTGGCCCCCGCGGCGTGGGGCTCGGGCCTGGGCACGGAGGTGGCGCGGGCGCTGGTGGCGTACGGCTTCGGGACCCTCGCCCTGGCCGAGGTGCACGCCACCGTGGCCGGGGACAACGGTGCCTCGCTGGCCCTGCTGGCCGGGCTCGGCTTCGCGCACGTGCGCGACCTCACCGAGGACGACGGCAGCACCACCCGCGTGCTGACCCTGCGCCGCGGCGCGGCCGTCCAGGCACGTTAGCCGCGCTCCGGCCCGCTGCCGCCGGCCGTCACGGCCCCACCCGCCGTCACGGACAACCCGTCGACCGTCACGGACCCGCCCGCCGTCACGGACCCGCCCGCCGTCACGGGCTTGGTGTGCAGGACCGCGCGGGCCTGTTCGGCGGCGCGCACGATGCTCTCGCTGATGAAGTCGAGGAAGCGGGCGACGTTCTCCAGGCGGTGGGCGGCGGGGGTGTCGGGGCCGAGGACGGCGGCGCCCTGGCGGGCGGTGGCGACGAGCTGGTCGTTGGCGCGGGCGCTGGCGATGGTGGCCTGGAAGAACAGCTCGTCGTCGACGATGTAGCGGTCGCGGCGGCGTTCGTCGCGTTCGCGGCGCACCAGGCTCTGGCTCTCCAGGAAGGCGATCGCCTTGGAGACGGAGGCGGGGCTGACCTGCAGGCGCCGGGCGAGTTCGGAGGCGGTGAGGCTGCCCGCGTCGGTGACGAACAGGCAGGTCAGCACCCGGGCGGTCATCCTGGACAGGCCCGAGCCCATGAGCACGGTGGTGAGCGTCTCCTCGTAGTCGGCGACGGCCGCGTCGTCGCGCCCGTGCGCGCCGGGGGCCGGCTGCGGGCCGCGGGGGGCGGCGGGCCGCGGGCGGCGGTGGGCGCGGCGCTCGGTGGCGCGGTGGGCGAGGTCGGCGCGGTAGGCGGTGGGGCCGCCGTTGCGCATGACCTCGCGGGTGACGGTCGAGGTCGGGCGCTCCAGGCGCCGGGCGATCTCGGCGTAGGGGAGGCTGTCGGCCAGTCCCAGCGCGATCTGCTGGCGGTCCTGCTGGGTGAGTCGGCCTCCCGGCATCGCGGTCTCCTCGGTGCTGCTGCCTGGTGGTTGGGGTGGCGGTCCTGGCGGTCCGTGGCCCCACCCTAGCGTTCACCTTCTGGCCATTGCAATGAACAAGTCTATTGCCATTGCGTTACCGCCAGGGCCGTTGCAACACTTTCCGGCATCTCACCTGCAATTATTGGCATTTGACGCAACGAACGCATTGCCGACTTCCGGAAAGCAACGTAGCGTTTCCGTTGTCAGAAAGACCGTGCCGGGCAACTCCGGCCCCTCGGAAAGGCACTCCGCCATGAGCACCGCGTCCAACCCCGCGTCCAACCCCGCGCCCCACTCCGCACCCCACCCCGCGCCCGCCCCCTGGACCGGGATGCTGCCCGTCGACGACACCGCCCTCGCCGTCACCGACACCGGCGGCCACGGCATCCCCGTGGTCTACCTCAACGGCCAGTTCGCCACCCAGGGCTACTGGCGGCGCGTCATCGCCGAACTCGGCGACGGCTACCGGCACATCACCTACGACGAGCGCGCCCGCGGCCGCAGGTCCGCCCGCTCCGCCGACTACTCCTTCGAGGCCTGCGTGCGCGACGTCGACGCCGTCCTCGCCGCCCGGGGCGTCCAGCGGGCCCTGGTCGTCGGCTGGTCCTACGGCGCGTACCTCGCCGCGCACTGGGCCTCCCGCAACCCCGGGCGCGCCCTCGGCGCGGTCCTGGTCGACGGCGCCATGCCCTACGACTGGCTGGACGAGGCCATGGAGCAGCGCATCCGCAAGCAGTTCCGCCAGTGGAGCTGGTTCCTGCCGCTGCTGCGCCCCACCGGCATCACCCCGCGGATGAACGCCGAGGAGCTGGCCGCGTGCAACATCGAGCTCGGGAGGATCAGCGGGGAGCGCGAACTGGCCCCGGTCCTGGACGCGCTGGCGGTGCCGACCCGCTACGTGCTCGCCTCCGGGACCTCGCTCGGCAGCCGCGGCGACGAGCAGGAGCGCATCCGCACGGCCGTCACCGGCGTCACCGCGCGCAATCCGCACATCGTGATCAGCGCGAAGGTGACCAGCAACCACGGCGCGATCCTGCGCAAGGACTTCCGCGCCGTCGCCGCCGCCGTCCGCGAGGTCACCCCCGCCGCGACCACCGCGCCCTGACGGCCCGGCGGCGGCGCCACTCCAGCAGGAAGGCGTGCTACTCCAGCAGGAAGTCGTACACGGCCTGCCGTCCGGCCGGGTTCGCCGCCCGGTTCTGCACCGAGTGCGCCGCCCCGGGCACGATCACGATCCGCGGGTCGTGCGCCAGCTCGGCCGTCCGGTAGAGCCACTCGTACGGGGTGCTCAGGTCCCGGTCGCCGCCGAGCAGCAGGACCGGCACGTCGGGCAGCTCGCGGTGGGCCGGCGGCGCGGGCGGCACCGGCAGGCGGGGCCAGTCGAGGCAGACCAGCAGGGTGCCGAGCCCGGTGGCGGTCGCGGCGTCGTAGGGCCAGGTCTGTTCGGGGGTCAGCTGCCGGCGGGTGCGTTCCAGGGCGGCCGCGCGCCCGGCGACGGGGGTGTCGGCGGTGCCCCAGGGGAAGCGCGAGTCGGCGCACACGGTGGCGGAGTGCAGCCCCTGGCTGAGCTCCTCGGCGGAGGCGGCGTCGACCTCCCGGTGGACGAGGTCGAAGAATTCCCGGAGCCGGGCCGGCCGCCCGGCGGCGGCCTCGTGCAGGATGTCCGGGACCCCGCCGTAGTCGGGGTCGACGAACTCGTAGCCGGTGAGCGCGCTCAGGATCTGCGCGCCGTTGCCGTACCGCCGCACGGTGGTGGCGAGGTCGGCGGCCGGGTCGGTGGTGCAGCCGGTGGCCCGGCAGGCGGCGCGCAGGATCCGGGCGGTGGCGGGCAGCGCGGCCAGGTCGAGGGGGTCGAAACCCTGGGGCGGCGCCACCGAGTCGAGCACCAGCCGGGCCACGTGCGACGGGTGGGCGAACGCGTAGCGCTCGGCGACGGCGGTGCCGTACGAGACGCCGTCCAGGGTCAGCCGGCGCGCGCCGAGGGCCTGGCGCAGCAGGTCGATGTCGGCGACGGTGTCCGCGGTGCTGTAGAAGCGGGCGTTCGGGCCGAGGGCGGCGGCGCAGTCGGCGACGGACCGCCTGCGGGGGACGGCGAGGTCGGAGGAGCCCATGTCCTCCTGCAGCCCGGGGCACTGGAGGGCGTGGCGGCCGGTGCCGCGCTGGTCGTACATGACCAGGCGGTAGTCCTTGAGGACGGGCGTCAGCCTGCTCGCGATCTGCCGGATCGCGGGGACGCCGGGCTGTCCGGGGCCGCCGGTGAGGAACAGCAGGTCGCCCTTGGGGGCGTCGGCGTTGCCGGTCATCGCCACGTCGAGGGCGAGGGTGCCGGGCTGGGCGCCGGTGTGGTCGAGCGGGACGGTGAGGGTCGCGCAGGTGAACTCGGGTGCGGCCGGGCACGGTGCCGTCCCGGTGAGCCGGCCGCCTCGGGCCGGCTCGGGCGCGGCGGTGGCGGCGGATGCCGCGGCGGTGGCGGTGGGGGTGGCGAGGAGGACCGCGACGGCGCCCAGCAGGGCGGCGATGCGGCCGCGTGTGCTCGTCAAGTCTCGTCCTTCCGCTCGCGCGTGGACGGCCGCAGGGTGGCGGACCGCTCCGTCCTCCTACGGTCACACAGCAGCGCTGCCGTGTCAGGACGTTGACGCCGTGTCCGGTGTCCGCGGCGGGTTCGGGACGGGGCCCGGAGCCCGGGATGCCCGGGAGGCTCGTCGCCACCGCCCCCGAGCGGGGGTGCGGCATCTGATATCACTGTCGGACCGCAACCGATGCTGTACGAACGGAGCCCCGACGGTGGACCCCGAGCCCCCCGGCCGCGCCGACCGGGCGCTGCCCGCGCCGCGGCCGGCGGACGAACTGCTCACCGCCTGCTACCTGGTGGCCGTGCCCGCTCCGGTGGCCGGCTCCGGGCTGCCGCGCGCCGAGCGCCTGACCACCGCCTCCTGCTGCCTGATCGACCACCTCCCGCAGGACGGCGAGCGCTTCGCCACCGCCGAGGACGCCCTGGCCGCCTGCGCGCCGCTGCGGCTCCCGGACGGGGCACGGCTGCTCGCGCTCGAACTGCCCGCCGGGCAGGCCGCCGCCCTGGCCGCCGCGATCCACGCGGCCGGCGCCCACGAGCCCGCGCTGCTGCCCCACCTGGAACGCACCGGCCCCGCCCCGGGACGGCCGCGGGGCGGGCGGGCGATCGGCTGGGAGGTCCTCGGCTACGACGGGGGCGCGCTGTGCAGCTGGCTGTGCCACGACCTGTACCGGGACGCGGTGCGCGAACTCGCCGTGGCCACCGACCGGCACGGCCTGCTGCCGGACGCCGCCACCGCCCGCCGCGTCGCCGCCTGGGCGGGCGAACGCGGCGACACCGCCCCCGCGCTGTGGTTCCCCGCCCGCCTGGTCCTGTGGGACACCCCCGTCGGCCGCTTCCCCGATGGCCGCTCCCCCGACGGGCGGGGCTGAGCGGCCCGGGACGGCGGCCCCGGTGCGCGGACGGCGGCCAGGGTGCGCGGACGGTGGGAAACCCGTTGCGCGGACGGCGGGGAAACCCGGGTGCGCGCGCCTACGCGGCCCCGGCACACTGGCCCGGTGCTCACCGACCACTGGCCCCTGGCCGGGCTGCGCGTGACCTCGCCGCGCCTGGAACTGCGGCTGCCCACCGGGGACGAACTCGCCGAGGTGGTCGGCCTCGCCGCGCGCGGCGTCCACCGGCCCGAGGAGCGGCCCTTCCTCACCCCGTGGGGGGAGCTGCCGCCCGCCGAACGCGCCCGGCACGTGTTGCAGTCGCACTGGCGGAGCCTGGGCAGCTGGACGCCGCGGGACTGGTCGCTGAGCCTGGCGGCCTTCCACGAGGGCCGCGCGGTGGGCGTCCAGACGGTGCGGGCCGAGGAGTTCGGGGTGCGCCGCGAGTTCTCCTCCGGGTCCTGGATCGGCCTGGAGCACCAGGGCCGGGGCCTGGGCACCGAGATGCGCGCCGCGATGCTCCACCTGCTCTTCGACGGCCTCGGCGCGCACGTCGCGACCTCGCTGTCGTTCACCGACAACCACGCCTCGCTCGCCGTCTCCCGCACGCTCGGCTACCGCGAGGACGGCATCGAGCGCGACGTGCTGGACGGGCGGGTCGTGGAGTCCCGGCGGCTGCGCCTGTCGCGCGAGGACTGGCAGCGGCACGCGCGGATCCCGGTGGGCGTCACCGGCCTGACGGACGCCTGCCGCGCGATGGTCGGCCTCACCGGCTGACCGGCCGGCCGGTGGGTGTTCAGCAGCCGTCCAGGGCGGCGGGCAGGTCGGCCAGGGTGTGCAGGACGCGCACCCCGTCCTCGGCCGGGGCGAGCGAGGCGGCGCGGTCGAGCCAGAAGGCGTGCAGGCCCGCGTCGCGGGCGCCGAGCGCGTCCAGGTCGTACTTGTCGCCGACGTAGGCGACCTCGTGCGGGGCCAGGCCCAGGCGCGCGCAGCCGGCCCGGAAGATGCCGGGGGCGGGCTTGGCCTCGCCGTGCTCGTCGGAGCAGAGCAGCACCGTGTCGTCGAAGTACCCGAGCAGGCCGACGGCTTCGAGCTTGGCGCGCTGGTGGCCGAACGAGGAGTTGGAGACGATCCCCAGCCGGCGCCCGGGCGCGAGGGCGGCCAGCACCGGCGCGGCGTCCTCGAACGCCGTCCGGGCCCGGTCGCGGTGCGCGCCGTACCCGGCGAACCACCGCCCCGCCTCCTCGTCCGGCATCCGCCCGGCGCCGTCCTCCCCCAGGCGCCCCAGGAACCGCCGTACCCGCTCACGCTGCTGCCCGGTGAAGGTCAGCTCCCCGGCGAGGAACCGCGCGTAGCTCTCCTCCATCACCTCCCGCCACAGCGCCACCGCCGCGCCGGGCGACTCGAAGCGCCCCAGCAGCCCCCGCTCCCCCAGGTGGGCGAGGATCCCGGCCTCCTCCGACCCCGAGTAGTCGAACAGCGTGTCGTCGACGTCGAAGAGCACACCCCTGACCGGCACCGTCGCCTCCCTTTCCCGCCGCGGCGAACCGTACGGACGGTATGCAATCACCGGCGCCAGCTTTCGTTGACCGCCCCGGCCCCCTTTATACGAAGGGGACTCCCACACGGGAGCCCCCTTCTGGTTACGTCACTGGGTCAGCACGCGTCGGGCCCCGATTCGGGGCCAATGTAGATCTCTACTCCGTCGGCATCCCAAGCCCGGGTGTACCCGCCGCTTGGGGCGGATACGACGAAGCTGTCGGCTTCCATGGAGACCATGCCGTCATCGGCTCCTCCGAACCACTCCACGGTGATGGTCCTACCCGGCTCCAGCTCCCACTCGGCCCCAGTAGGCTCGAAGGCTACCGTCATACACCGGTCCGCGCGGATAGCGAATCGCATCTTCACCTCAGAGATTATCCATGTAGTACTGGAACAGATCTGCCCTCGACCCGGCACTGGGGTTCACCTTTTCCGGGTTATTGGGGAACTTCGCTACTGACTTATCATGGATGTTCTGATAGAAATTCCGCCAGTACTGAGCATCCTTTTTGGTCAGGCCGATCTCTCTCATCTTTGCTATCTGTTCTGGAGTCTTGAGCTTGCCCGCGTCCGAGAGGCTTCGACCACCCCACGCCACGTCGCCAAAATCCCCCCGATTCGGGAATCCCATTCGCTGCCAGATCGCGTCGACTTCCGCACGGCTGGGAACGAACCAGTCACAGGTCGAATTATGAACCAAGATGGGCATCGCCCCTGCGAGCACGTAGTACGTGTGAATGTCGCGGACCGTAAGGTTATACGCGGGAGAAAGGGCACTCCACCGCGCGGCCGAAGACACTGTCGCCATGCCCGCAGAGGCCGTCCTCAGCGTGTCCCCGGGGGCGATTTCCCCTGCATCGACCCAAGCCTTGCGGTTCTGCGCCCAGAACGGGTGGTGGGTGGTGGCTGTGACGCGACCCGCATCACCCGCGCTATCCGTGACAGCAAGGTCGACAAAGTCTCGGTCGTCCGGGGTGTAGATAGTGGCGTCAACCGGCCTGGCTCCGGTTTCACCAGTCTGCGGGTCGGTTGCCAGGACCTGCTCTCCGACCCGTATGCGCTCAATCGCCTTGGCCGTTCCATCGGCCATCAACACGCGGGTACCAGCCGGGAAACTGTTCTTGGTGAGGCAGGTCCCGCGAAACTTGGAGAAGAGCTTCTCCAAGAATTCCATGACTTTCTTGCCGCCCGGGACCTTATCGGCCCATTGCGCGAGCTTGGCGACGGCCGCGGCGTCTCCCGCGAGCGGGATGGCGCTGACGCACGACATGATCGCGTTCTCGACGTCCTTCTGCAGTGCGTAGATACCGCAATTGATCAGCGCTGCCGGTGTGCCGGCGCCGGGGATCATCGAGACGAGGTCGAGCGCGCCGTGAACGATTTCGAGGGCGACGTCCAGCCACCCCGAATCGTCGTCCTTGGCCTGTTTGCGGAGTTCGTCCTCCAGTTGTGCGACGGCCGCCTCTTGCTCTGCCTCGGCTTCCGCGATCGCCTGTGCGTCGGCTGCATCCTGCTCAGCGGCCAGCCTCTGCGCTTCCCGCTCGGCGGCAGCCTTCGCCGTGTACGTCTGGAAGGCATGGATCGCTGCCTGGGCGGCCGTCTGAGCGTCCTGCCCGGCGGCCTCCGCGTCGGCCTTTGCCTGGGCCGCGGCCCGATAGGCGCTGGCCGCAGAGACCTGGGCCGAGTTCGCCGAGCTCTGCGCCTGCTGCGCCGAGTACGCCGCCGATGCCGCCGACTTGCGGGCCGAGGCCTCGGCGGCCGTGGCGGTCTTGGCCGACTCGGCGGCCTTCTGGGCGCTGGCGGCCGCCGCGTCGGCCTTGGTGCGGGCGTCGGCCGCGTAGCCGGCGGCCTGGGTGGCGGCGGTCTGGGCCTGGGTGGCGGCGGTCTTGGCCTCGTCGGAGGCGCCGCGGGCGACGGCCGCGGCCTGGACGGCCTCGGCGGCGCTCTGCTGGGCGTAGGCCGTGACGGCCGACGCCTCGGCGATCATGCGCTGGATCTCGGCCTGGTGGGTCGCCGCCAGCGCGTCCTTGCGCGCGGCGGTGTACTGGCCGGTCTCGACGAACGCGCGCAGGACCTCGGGCGGTCCTTCGAGCGCGACCTGGGCGGCGGCCTTCACCTCGGGCCCGCCGGAGGCGCGCAGCGCGGCGGCCTTGACCTGGTCGTCGGAGAGCTGGGCGACGTAGCGGCCGTTGTTGAGGAAGTCGCGCAGGGCGTCGACGGTGCCGTTGAGCGCGGTGCGGCCGGCTGCCTGGACGGCGGGGCCGCCGTCGTTGACGATCGTGGCGACGCTCACCTGGAAGTCGGGTGCGGCGGCCTGGTACTGACCGGTGTTCAGGAACGTGGTGACCGCGTTCGCGTCGCCCTTGAGCGCGGCGGTGGCCGCGGCGCGGACGGCGGGCAGTTGCGAGCTGATCGCGAGGTTCGAGGCCCGCTCGCGGTTGTCGAGGTCGATCGCCTGGCGCCGCCCGGTACGGATGAAGTCCAGGACCTCGGTGTCGTTTCCGGCGAGTGCGGCGCGCGCGGCGGCGGCCTCCCACGGCCCGGCGATCTTCATCGACAGGACGGCGAGCTTGCGCCCGTCCGTGGCGATCGCCGCGGTGTCGGGGTTGGGCTGGGTGAGCGCGGCGGCCAGGCGGTCGGCCTGGTCCTTGATCTGGCGCAGCTGCTGGACGGCGTCGCCGACCGCGGTCTGCTTGTCGTCGTAGGCGGCCTTGGCGGTGCGGGCCTTCTCCACGTCCGCCGCGGTGCGGGCGGTGCGGTCCTCGTCTTCGGCGCGCTGGGCCAGGTCGTGGACCTGGTTGGCCTTGTCGACGGCGTCCTTGGCGGTCTGCGCGGCGGCGACCGCGGCGTCGGCGTGGGTCTTGGAGGCGGTGGCGGCCTGCTCGGCCTCGCCGGCGTGCTGGGCCGCGTCCCTCGCGGCCTGCGCGGCGTTGCGGGCGTGCGTGGCGGCGGAGTCCGCGAGTGCCTTGGAGGCGGTCGCGGCCTGGGCGGCTTCTCCCGCCAGCGACTTGGCCGCGGTGGCGGCGCGGGTGGCTTCCTGTGCTTGGCGGCGCGTCGCGGCGGCGGCGGCCTTGGCCCGTGCCGACTGGGCGCCGGCCGCGGAGGCGAAGCCGCCGGCCTGGTCGGCCGAGGCGGCGGCGGCCAGCGCGTTGCCGCCCGCGCTGATCGCGGAGTCCGCGACCTGCTGGCTGGCGGTGGCGGCGGCGGTGGCCTCGGTGAGTGCTCCCGAGGCGGCCTGGGCCGCGTTCGCGGCGGTGTCGGCCGCCTGGGCGGCCTGGGTGGCGGCGTCCGCCTTGGAGCGGTCGGAGGCGGCCCCGGCCGCGGCGTTGCGGGCCGCTGTGGCCGCCTGTGCCGCGCCCGCGGCGGCGTACGCCGCCTGGGAGGCCGCGCTGGCCGCGGTGCGGGCCGAGTTGGTGGCGCTGCGGGCGGCCTTCATCGCCGTCTGGGCGGCCTCGGCCGCCCGGCCCGCGGCGTCGGCCGCGCGCAGGGCCGCCGCTCCTGCGGCGTTGGTGTCGTTGCGGGCGGCTTCGGTCTCGGCCGCGGCCTTGGCGGCCGATTCCTTGGCCAGCTGGGAGGCCGCGACCGCCTGCGCGGAGGCCTCCTTGGCCGCCTCGGTCTCCCGCACCGCCTGGGCGGAGGCCTCCTTGGCCTGCTGCGTGAGCTGGGCGATGCTGGTGCGTTCGGCGTCGCGGGCCCGGGCCAGGTGCACGCCGACGGTGAGGAACTCGCGGACGTCGTCGATCGATCCGTTGATCGCCAGGCGCGCGGCGGCCTGGGTGTTGGGGCCGCCCTCGCTGAGGATCTGGACGAGCTTGACCCGGTCGTCGGCGTCCCGCGCGGTGTACTGGCCCTCGTTGAGGAAGGCCTGGACGTCGTCGGTGGTGCCGTTCAGCGCCGCCTTGGCGGCCGCCTGCACTCCGGCGCCCGCGCCGTTCATCAGTGAGGCGGCCTTCAGCTGCTGGTCGGTCTTCAGCGGCTCCTGCCAGCCGGACTCCAGGAAGACCCGCAGGTCGTCAGGCGTGCCGGCGAGCGCCTTGCGCGCCGCTTCCCGGACGCCCGGTCCGCCGAGGGTGAGGATCTGCGCGGCGCTGACCTGGTCGTCCTGGACCTGGGAGAGCAGGCGCTGGCTGTCCAGGAACTTGCGCACGTCGGCGTCGGTGCCGGTCAGCGCGGCCTCGGCCGCGGCCTTGACCGCGGGCCCGCCGTCCCTCCAGTACGCGACCACCCTGGCGCGGTCGGTCAGCGGCACCGGTGCGCCGCCGGTCGCGGGGTCCGCCGCCACCGCGGCGGGCGCCGCACCCAGCAGTCCTGCCATCAGCGCCAGGGGCAAAAGGCGCGCGGCGAGCATTCCGGATATGGAACGCCCGCCCCTCCCTCGCCACCTGGTCCGAAACCTCAACCCATCCACCAGCGACTCCCCTTCTCCAGGTTCTGTTCGGCGCACTTCGGGCCTCGCGAGCATATCCGTACATCAATCACCGACAGAAATGGCGGCGGAAACCGTTCTTGACGGCCCTTGAGGTCGCCAGCAAATTCGGACAAAGACTGACGAAGATCCCACCGGACAGTGCCCTTCCCCACTCCTCGGTCAGTGCACGGACACCGATCGGCGATGCGATTACGGGAATGCCCTAGACTGCGGCCCGTCAAGTCTCCCGAGGAGGCGGGGAAATAGCGGCAACGACCGTTTCGCCCCGGTTCCTGTCACTCATTGGGTCCGTACCCGGAACAGTCCGTTCCGTGGATCGATATGAGGTCAACCACCCCGAGAGGAACGCGAGATGAAGAACGGTATAACCCGCTGGCTGGCCGTCGGTGCCCTCGCGGCCGCCACCACGTTCGGCGCCACCGCGCTCGCCAGCGCCGACACCACGCCGGCGGGCGACAGCGCCACCACGCCACCGCCGGCCGTGGAGGACTTCGCCTACCCCGGCGCCTCCTCGTCCCCGCAGCTCAAGCTCATCCGCGGGGACGGTCACATCATGCTGGCGGACTGCAACACCGTGACCCAGATCCAGCTGTGGAGCGTCTCGGTCCCGAGCCCGAGCGGCGGTCCCGGTGTGTGCTTCCGCGTCACCGGCCCGACGGGGTACCTGGCGCTCGAACTCCCGCAGACCTTCATGATCCAGACCGGTGACAAGGCCGTGCGCGCCGACCTCACGTCCGAGGGTGTCGTGCAGAGCGTCGACGTTGCCAAGAACAGCTACGCCACCGTGGGCCAGGCCACCGGCCAGAAGCCGACCACGCTCGTCGAACTGCGCGTCACCGGCTGATCGAAAGGCCGGCGCACCTGCCCCCGCCGCCCGACCATCCACCGACCGACACGGGATCACCCATGCATCAACGCCTCCGCGGCTGGACGGCGGTCGTCGCCGTCGCCGCCGCCGGTGTCTTCGGCCTGAGCGCGCTCGCCGCGGCCGACACCACACCGCCGCCCGCCGACAACCCCGCCGCGCCGCCACCGGCGGTCGAGGACTTCTCCTACCCCGGCGCATCCGGCATCAGCAAGGTCAAGCTGCTGCGTGGCGACGGCCGTGTCACGCTGGCCGACTGCGCCCGGCCCTCGCAGATCCAGCTGTGGACCCGTACGCCCGGCAACCCCGACAACAAGATCTGTTTCACCGCCACCGCCGCGAGCGGCTTCCTCACCCTCGAGCTGGCCGATGTGTTCGCCGTCCAGACCGCGGGCCGGTCCGTGCGGGTGGGGCTCACCGCCGCCGGCGCCGCCCAGAGCCTGGACCTGTCCAAGGACGACTTCAAGGGCGTGGGCGAGGGACTGGGCCAGGCGCCGACCACGGTGGTCGAACTGCGCATCACCGGCTGACCGCTGACATCTCATTCATCCCGCTGACCAGAAGGACCCCTAGGATGCTTCTCGATTCCCCGTCCCGCTCCCGCCGACGGGCGGCCGTCCTGGCCGCGGCCGCGGCCTGCGGCGCGCTCACCACCTTCTCCGTGCCCCAGGCGGGCGCCGTGGTCGGCGACGCCGCCGCCAACGGCACCTACGCCGCCACGGTCCGTCTGGTGATCGGCGACAACCTGCGCGCCTGCACCGGTGCCCTCGTCGACCGCACCTGGGTGCTCACCGCCGCCTCCTGCTTCTCCGACGACCCCGCCCAGCCGCAGACCCTGGCCGCCGGCGCCCCGAAGTGGAAGACGACCGCCACCATCGGCCGCACCGACCTGACCACCACCGCCGGCGTCCAGAGCGACGTCGTCGAGCTGATACCCCGCCAGGACCGCGACCTGGTCATGGCCCGCCTCGGCGCTCCCGCCGACGGCATCACCCCGGTGACCGTGGCCACCACCGCCCCGAGCTCCGGACAGAGTCTGCGCGTGCCCGGCTACGGCCGCACCAAGGACGAGTGGGCGCCGCTCAAGCTCCACACCGGCACCTTCACCCTCGACACCGTCAGCCCCGCCGGCATCGCCCTCACCGGCACCGGCGGCGCGGCGATCTGCAAGGGCGACACCGGCGCCCCCGCCCTGCGCGAGACGGGCGGCACGAGCGAACTCGTCGCCGTCGCCTCCCGCTCCTGGCAGGGCGGCTGCCTCGGCACCCCCGCCACCGAGACCCGCACGGGCGCCACCGCCGTCCGTGTCGACGACCTCGCCGGCTGGGTGCAGCAGGTGAAGTGGAGTCGCCCGGGCAACCAGCTGTTCACGGTCGGCGGCGACGGAAGGATCTGGACCGCCAAGGGCGGCTACCCCACCGACCAGTGGGGCACGTTCGTCGCCGTCCCCGGCGCCCAGGGCATCAAGCAGGTCACCTCCGTCACCCTCGGCGACACCGTGCGCCTGCTCGCCATCGGCGGCGACGACCGGATCTGGACCACCGACCTCAAGGCCGACGGCACCTGGACACCCTTCGCCCTCGTCCCCAGCAACGGCATCCGCGACATCACCGCGACCGTGATCGGCACCACCATCCGACTGTTCGCGGTCGGCGGCGACGGCAGGATCTGGACCGCGGACAGCCGCGCCGACGGCACCTGGAACGCCTTCGTCGCCGTCCCCGGCGCCCAGGGCATCAAGCAGGTCACCGCCTCCGCCGTCCTCCTCAGCGACAACGTGCGCCTGCTCGCCATCGGCAGCGATGACCGGATCTGGACCACCGACCTCAAGGCCGACGGCACCTGGACACCCTTCGCCCTCGTCCCCAGCAACGGCATCCAGAGCATCACCGCCACCCCCACCGCCGCCGGCGTCCGGATGTTCGCGGTCGGCGGCGACGGCAGGATCTGGACCAGTGAGAGCGGCTACCTCACCAACCAGTGGGGCACGTTCGTCGCCGTCCCCGGCGCCCAGGGCATCAAGCAGGTCACCTCCGTCACCCTCGGCGACACCGTGCGCCTGCTCGCCATCGGCGGCGACGACCGGATCTGGACCACCGACCTCAAGGCCGACGGCACCTGGACACCCTTCACCCTCGTCCCCAGCAACGGCATCCAGAGCATCACCGCCACCCCCACGCACTGACCCGGCACCGTCCGCCGTGCGGGGCCTGCCCCCGCCACGGCGACAGCCCTGCAGCGCGCCGCACCACGACGGGCGGGCCGTACCGGACATCCCGGCTACGGCCCGCCCGTCTCCGTTTCCGGCCGGCGCCTCAGGCGGAAGTCGCGGCCCTGAGGAGGGCGTCGAGAAGGCCGGGGAAGCGGGTGTCGAGGTCGGCGCGGCGCAGGCGCACGAAGCGGTTGCGGCCGGCGACGCGGGTGGTGGTGACGCCGGCTTCGCGCAGGACCCGCATGTGGTGGGAGACGGTCGACTTGTGCAGGTGCTCCAGGCCCAGGCCGCGGGGGTCACAGGAATGTTCGGCGCCGTCGGCGTAGCGCAGCAGCAGGGTCAGGCGTACCTGGTCGCCGAGGGCGTGCAGGACGGTGACGAGGTCGATGTCGGCGGTGGCGGGCTGGGGCAGGTGCTTGTCCCCGCTGTCCGCCGGGCCGGCGGTGCCCGTCGGGCCCGTGGTGCTGCTGGCGCTGGTGCCGCTCATCGCGCTCGGTCTCCGGATCCGCTCGGAAGCAATGTTTGACAATCATCCACCCATCCCCGAGTGTTTGACGAGGCTCAAACTGTTGCATGCCCGTCCAACAATGATTCCCGGGGGGACCGCCCGTGCCCGTACGTCTGCTCCTGCTCGCCCTCGGCACCTTCGCCATGGGCACCGACGCCATAGTCGTCGCCGGCATCCTCGGCCCGGTCTCCGCCGACCTCGGGGTGTCGGTGCCCGCCGCCGGCCAGTCGGTCACCGTCTTCGCCCTCGGCTACGCGCTGCTGGCCCCGGTGCTGGCCGCCCTCACCGCCCGCTGGCCGCGCCGGCGCCTGCTGCTGACCGCGCTCGCGGTGTTCAGCGCCGCCAACGCGCTCAGCGCGCTCGCCCCCACCTACGGCCTGCTGCTGGCCACCCGTGTCCTGGCCGCGGCCGGCGCCGCCCTCTACACGCCTACCGCCAACGCGGTGGCCACCACCCTGGTCGCCCCCGAGCGGCGCGGACGGGCACTGGCGACGGTGCTCGGCGGGATGACGGTGGCCACCGCCCTCGGGGTGCCCCTGGGCACCTGGGTGGGGCGCACCGACTGGCGGGCGACCATGTGGCTGGTGACCGTGCTCGGCCTGGCCGCGCTCACCGGCCTCGCCGCGCTGCTGCGCGACCTGCCCGCCCCCGCCGCCGCCCCCACCCTGCGCTCCCGCCTGGCGCCGCTCGGCCGGCCCCGGGTGCTGGGCGCGGCCGCGACCACGCTGGTGTTCTTCCTCGCCTTCCAGAGCGTCTACATCTACCTGGCCACCGCCGTCAGCGGGGCCACCGGCGGCGACGGCTCCCGGCTGAGCGTGGTCCTGCTGACGACCGGTGTGATGTCGGTGGCCGGCAGCTGGCTGGGCGGGCGCCTGGTGGACCGGGCCGGGGTGCGGCGGGTGCTGGTGGCCGGCTCCGCCGCGGCCGCCCTCGCGTTCGCCGCGCTGCCCTGGCTGGGGCGCAGCATGCCGGGCGCGCTGGTGTACGCGGCGGTGGTGCCGCTGGCGGGATGGGCGGTGTCGGTGGCGCTGCCGCACCGGCTGGCGTCGCTCGATCCGGGCAGCGCGCCGCTGCTGATCTCGCTGAACAGCAGCGCGCTGTACCTGGGGACGGCGGCCGGGGGTGTGGCGGGGTCGGCGGCGATCGCGGTGCTGGGCGGGCGGTGGTTCCCGCTGGCGGCGGCGGTGCTGGCGGTGGTGGCGGGCGTGGTGGCGGCGGCGACCACGCGCGGGGAGCGGCCGCCGGCGCCGGCAGGCGGGCGGGTGCGCACGGCCGGGCCGGTGTCCGGGCCCGGGCCGGTGTCCGCGGCGGGGTCGGTGCCCGCGGCGGGGCCGGTGCCCGTACGGTCCCCCGGCGTACGGCCGTGAGCGCACGAACCGCCCCCGCCCTGGGCCGGTGGCCGGCCACCGGGCCGGGGCCGGGGGCGGGGGCGGGGGCGGGGGCGGGGGTCAGGTCCCGAGGACCTCGCCGACCAGGGCGCGGGCCTCGTCCTGCACGCGGGCGAGGTGGTCGGGGCCGTGGAAGGACTCGGCGTAGATCTTGTAGACGTCCTCGGTGCCGGAGGGGCGGGCGGCGAACCAGGCGTTGTCGGTGCAGACCTTGATGCCTCCGATGGCCGCGCCGTTGCCGGGGGCGTGGGAGAGGACGGCGGTGATCTTCTCCCCGGCGAGTTCGCCTGCGCGGACGCGCTCCGGGGACAGGCGGGCCAGGCGGGCCTTCTGCTCGCGGTCGGCGGGGGCGTCGACGCGGGCGTAGGCGGGGTCGCCGTGGCGGGCGGTCAGTTCGCGGTAGCGGGCGCTGGGGGTGGTGCCGGTGACGGCGGTGATCTCGGAGGCGAGCAGGGCGAGCAGGATGCCGTCCTTGTCGGTGGTCCACACCCCGCCGTCGCGGCGCAGGAAGGAGGCGCCGGCGCTCTCCTCGCCGCCGAAGCCGATCGAGCCCTCCAGCAGGCCGTCGACGAACCACTTGAAGCCGACGGGGACTTCCACCAGGCGCCGGCCGAGGTCGGCGGCGACGCGGTCGAGCATCGAGGAGGAGACCAGGGTCTTGCCGATGCCGGCGTCGGCGGGCCAGTCGGCGCGGTGGCGGTAGAGGTGGTCGACGGCCACCGCCAGGTAGTGGTTGGGGTTCATCAGCCCGCCGTCGGGGGTGACGATGCCGTGCCGGTCGGCGTCGGCGTCGTTGCCGGTGGCGATGGCGTACTCGTCGCGGCGGGTGATGAGGGAGGCCATCGCGGACGGGGAGGAGCAGTCCATGCGGATCTTCCCGTCCCAGTCCAGGGTCATGAACCGCCAGGTCGGGTCCGTCAGCGGGTTGACGACGGTCAGGTCCAGGCGGTGGGTGTCGGCGATGCGCGCCCAGTAGGCCACCGACGCCCCGCCGAGCGGGTCGGCGCCGATGCGCAGGCCCGCGGCGCGGACCGCGTCCAGGTCCAGCACGGAGGGCAGGTCCTCGACGTAGGCGGTGAGGTAGTCGTGGCGGGCGGTGGTGGCCGCGGCCAGGGCGCGGGCGTAGGGGACCTTCTTCACGCCGCGCAGGCCCTCGCGGATCAGCTCGTTGGCGCGGTCCTGGATCCAGCCGGTGGCCTCGGAGCCGGCCGGGCCGCCGCTGGGCGGGTTGTACTTGAAGCCGCCGTCGCGCGGCGGGTTGTGCGAGGGGGTGACGACGATGCCGTCGGCCAGCGCGCGGGGGCTGCGCCGGTTGTGGGCGAGGACGGCGTGCGAGACCGCGGGGGTGGGGGTGTAGCCGTCGGCGGCGTCGATCAGCACGTGCACGCCGTTGGCGGCCAGCACCTCCAGGGCCGTCACCTTGGCCGGCTCCGACAGGGCGTGGGTGTCGGCGCCCAGGAACAGCGGCCCGGCCACGCCCTGTTCGGCGCGGTACTCGCAGATCGCCTGCGTGGTCGCGGCGATGTGGTCCTCGTTGAACGCCGCGTCCAGCGACGAGCCGCGGTGCCCCGAGGTCCCGAACGCCACCCGCTGCCCGGGCTCCTGCGGGTCCGGGTGCAGCGCGTAGTACGCCGTCACCAGCCGCGCCACGTCCACCAGGTCACCGGGCTGCGCCGGCTGCCCGGCCCGTGCGTGTGCCATCCGTCTTCTCCCGCCGCTTGCGACTGACTCGTGTTCCGCGTCCATCTGCCCCGTGCTCACCGATGGTAACCAGGACGCGACGGTGCCCCGAACCGCGGCGGGCGGTTCGGGGCACGGGGACCGGATCCCGCGGCCGCGGGTTCAGCCGGGCAGCTGCTGGCGGTAGCCCTCCAGGGCGGGCGCGGTGACGGTGGCGAGGAACTCGGTGACCCGGTACGCGCACAGCCCGGCCACCGCGAACGGGTCGGTGGCCACCAGCGCCTCGATCGCCGCCCGGTCCTCCCCCACCGCGAGGATCACCCCGCCCTCGCGCGGCACCTTGCGCCCCGAGGCGAGGAAGGTGCCCGCCGCGTAGTGCTCCTGCAGCCAGGCGACGTGCTGCGGCAGGGCCTCGTCGATCCGCTCCAGCGGGGCGGTGTAGCTCAACTCCAGTACGAACATGCGTCCCAGGCTAGACAACGCCTTACCCGTGCGGCTGCGGGGGCCTCGCGCCGGCGGGCCGTTTTCCGGGGGCCGGGAGGTTGTCGACCCCTATCCTGCCAGCTCAGGCAAGGTTTCGGTAGGACACAGCACACCCTTTTTCCGGCTTGCCGCGCGGTGGTCGCACCCCGCAGACTCATGCGACATCCCCTCCCCCTCTCACGGCCCCACGGGCCGGCCCCGCGTCGCGGGCGGCCGGCGCGTGGCACCGCCGTGCCCGGGGGCGGGGCATGCGGGACGCAACGACGAAGGGGGACACGGAAGATGAGCGGGACGAACGGGACGGCCGGGACGAACGGGACGGCCGGGACGAGCGGGACGGCCGGGACGAGCGGGACGGCCGGGACGAGCGGGACGGCCGGGACGGGCGTGCACGGGGACCTGGTGCTGAAGGCGCGCGTGCGGCTGCTGAGCCACAACGAGCGGGTGCTGCACGGCGAGGAGGGGCTGTGGGTGTACCGGACGCTGTTCGCCGTCACCCCGCACGTGTACGCCTACAAGCTGGCACTGGTCCTGCGGGAGGCGGCCGAGGGCCCGCGGGTGGCCCACCTGCCCGCGGCGCGGGAGGCGCTGCTGGCCGAGGCGAGGGCGGCCGCGGCCCGGATCCCGAGTGGCGCGCCGGACTACCAGCGGCGGATGTGGGAGCAGTCGGTGACGGACCTTCGGCTGGCGGAGCAGCAGGCGGGGCGGGCGGGGCGGTAGGGGGTCCCGGTGGCCGGGGGACGGTTACGGTGCGGGACGATCCCTTTGTCGACGGGTGATCGGAGAAATCGCTGATGAGCAGGTCGGAACTGTCGCGCGGGGCGGGGTTGTCGCGGCGCTCCCTGGTGGCGGGGGCCGCGGCCGGTGCGGCCGCGGTGGTGGCGGGCTGGGACACCTCGGCCCGGGCGTGGGCCGCCGAGCCGGGGGCGGGGGTGGCGCAACTGCCCTCCCTGGAGGGGACGGTGACGCTGCAGGGCGCGGAGGTGGAGCGGTTCTCCTCCGATTTCGGGCACCTGGTGGCGGCGCGGCCGCGGGCGGTGCTGCGGCCCGCCTCGGTGCGCGACGTGCAGCGGGTGGTGGCGTTCGCCGCCCGGCACCGCATCCCGGTGGCGGTCAACGGGCAGAGCGGGGACGCGGCCGAGGTCGGCGCGGCGGGGCTGGAGTCGCACTCCAGCTACGGGCAGGCCGGGGCGGGCGGCGGGATCGCGATCGACGCGCGGGGCCTGTCGAGGGTGGTCTCGGTGCGGCCGGGGCGGGCGGTGGTGGAGGCGGGGGCGACCTGGGCGCAGGTGGTGGAGGCGGGGCTGGCGGCGGGCTGGGTGCCGCCGTGCCTGACGGACTACCTGCACCTGTCGGTGGGCGGCACGCTGAGCGTGGGCGGGATCGGCGGCGCGGTGCAGCGCCACGGCCTGCAGGCGGACCGGGTGCTGGAGCTGCAGGTGGTGACGGGCACCGGGGAGCTGGTGACGGCCTCGCCCACGCGGGAGCGGGAGCTGTTCGAGGCGGTGCTGGCCGGCGGCGGGCAGGCGGGGATCATCGTGCGGGCGACGCTGGCGCTGGTGCCGGTGCGCGAGCGCGCCCACGTGTTCTCGCTGTCCTACGACGACCTGGACGCCTACCTGGCCGACCAGCGGACGGTGATGGCCGAGGGCCGGTTCGACCTGCAGGTCGGCGACGTGGAGCGCAGCGCGGACGGGACGCGGTGGCGCTACCGGGCGGAGCTGGTGGCGTTCGCCGACGCCGGGCGGGGCGTGGACCGCGCCCGGCTGCTGGCGGGGCTGAATCCGGCGGCGGGCGGGGTGTCGGTGGTGGAGCGGAGCTGGCGCGAGTACGCGTTCCGGGTGGACGCGTTCGCGGGGTACCTGCGCTCGGCGGGGCTGTGGGGGCTGCCCAAGCCGTGGCTGAGCGTGTTCCTGCCCGCCTCGACGGCGCGGGTGTTCATGGCGGAGGCGGCCGAGGTGCTGACGCCGGCCGATCTGGGGGCGGGGCTGCTGCTGTTCTACCCGTACCTGCGGTCGCGGGTGGGGGTGCCGCTGGCGGTGCTGCCGGACGAGGAGGTGGGCTGGCACTTCGACCTGCTGGCGTTCCCGGGGCCGGGCTCGGACACCGGGGCGATGCTGGCGCGCAACCGGCGGCTGTACGACCGGGCGGTGGAGCTCGGCGGCAAGCGGTACCTGATCGGGGCGGTGCCGGGGATGACGGGCGCGGACTGGCGGCGCCACTACGGGGGCCTGTGGGAGCGGGTGGCGCGGGCCAAGCGGCGTTTCGACCCGGCGGGGATCCTCACTCCGGGGCAGGGCATCCACGCGTCCTGACGGGCGCGGGGAGGGACGCGGGGCCGGGCCGCGCCGCCGTCCCGCGTCCCGGCCTCCCGGCCTCCCGGCCTCCCGGGGGCCGGGCGTCCGGGCGTCCCGGCCTCCCCGGGGCCGGCCGCGCACGGAGGGGCGGCCGGCCCCGCGCGGGCGGGCGGGCGCACGGGCGGGCAGGCGCACGGGCGGGCGGGCGCGGGCGGGCGCGGGGCCGGGGGTTCAGCTGATCTCCATCTGCGCCATCATGCCCATCGCCGAGTGGTCCAGCAGGTGGCAGTGGTACGGGTAGCGGCCGCGGTAGGAGTCGAAGACGGCCTGCAGGCGCACGCTCTCGCCGGGCAGCAGGCGCACGGTGTCCTTCAGGCCGCTCTCCCCGGGGCCGGGGGCCTTGCCGTTGCGCTCCAGGACGCGGAACTGCACCAGGTGCAGGTGGAAGTTGTGCGGGACGTCGGTGTTGGCGTTGACGACCGTCCACACCTCGGAGGTGCCGAAGGCCACGGCGGCGTCCACCCGCGCCGGGTCGTACGCCTTGCCGTCGATCAGGCCGCGCGGGGCGGCGCCGCCGGCGCCCTCCTCGACCTTCAGCACGACGGTGCGCTCGCGCGCCGGGGCGGGCAGCGCGGGCAGGGTGCGCAGCCGGTCGGGGACGCTGGAGGGGTCGTCGGCGGAGCGGACGACGTCGAAGCGCAGGACCTGGCCGACGTGTTCGGCGGGGCCGGGGGGCATGGCGTTGGTGAGGACGACGGTGGAGCCGACCGGGTAGCGGGAGAAGTCGATGACGACGTCGGCGCGTTCGCCGGGTGACAGGTCGATGCCGTCGGTGGTGTGGGGGCGTTCCAGCAGGCCGCCGTCGGAGCCGATCTGGGTGATCGGGCCGCCGTCGGCCAGACGCAGGGAGAAGAAACGCAGGTTGGAGGAGTTGAGCAGGCGCAGCCGGTAGCGGCGGGCGGCGACCTCGACCTTGGGCCAGGGGCGGCCGTTGGCGAGGATGGTGGTGCGGTTGAACGGGTCGTCCATGCGGTAGACGAGGTTGCCGGAGGCGTCGAAGCGGGCGTCGCGCAGGGCGATGGGCAGGTCGTAGCGGCCGGCGGGCAGGGGCAGGGCGCGTTCGGTCTCGTCGGTGAGCAGGTAGGTGCCGGCCAGGCCCCGGTAGACGTGCTCGGATTCCATGTGGTGGGCGTGGTCGTGGAACCACAGGCTCGCGTGGGGCTGGTCGTTGGGGTAGGTGTAGGTGCGGCTGGCGCCGGGGGCGAGCAGGTTCATCGGGCCGCCGTCGCTGGCGACGGGGACCCGGGAGCCGTGCAGGTGGACGGAGACGGCGTCCTGCAGCAGGTTGGTCTGGCGCACGATCACCGGGCGTCCGGAGCGGGCGCGGATGACGGGGCCGGGGAAGGCGCCGTTGTAGGTGAGGACTTCGGTGCGGTGCCCGGGCAGGATCCGGGCGAAGGAGCGGAGCATGGTGACGGCGTAGGTGTCGGCGCCGCCGTCGGTGGAGGTGGGGGTGAGCACCGGGGGCACCGGCAGGGTGGCGGTGAACTTCTCCACCAGGGCGGGGCCGGCGTCCGGGCCCGGGTCGGGGGTGTCGGCGGGGTGGGTGTGCCGGGCGGCGCCGTCGGCGGTGTCGGCGCTGTCCTGGGCGGTGGCGGCGGAGGCGGCCGGGCGCACCGTGGTGCGCAGGAGCAGGACTCCTCCCCCGGTCGCCAGGGCGGCGCCGATCATCCTGCGTCTGGTCACCATCGCGTGTTCCTCCCGGGGCTTGCGCGCCGTGCCCGGCGGGTGCCGGGGCGGCCGTTTCCGGGGGTGATTGCAGCAGCGCCGCCTGGGGTGCGGCTGGGGTCCGGCTGGGGCCGGGCGCCGCGGCGGGCGGGGGCCGGCCGGCGGGCGGGGCGGGGGCGCGCCGCGGGGGGTGCGGGCGCGGGGTGCCGTGAGCTGCGGGTGTTGCGGACGCCTTGCGCGGCGCCTTCACGGTGGCTCGGGACGCACTCGAAGGATGCTCACGCCCCGAGGCAGCCCCGAACGGGGGGCTCTCGCGGAGGACTCGAAGGACTCGAAGGGAGGGGCCGCGCGTGGACCTGCGGTACTGGCTGCCGAGGGCGGCCGAGGTGGCCGAGCGGTGGGGGGAGCGGTTCGGGCCCTTCGCCGCGCACCCCTCGCACCTGGTGGACGACGCGGACTTCGCCGCCGCGTTCGAGCGCTTCGCCAAGCGCCTGGAGCACAACTACCCGTTCTTCCACCCGCGGTACGCCGGGCAGATGGTCAAGCCCCCGCACCCGGCGGCGATCGTCGGGTACCTGACGGCGATGCGGTTCAACCCCAACAACCACGCCTACGAGGGCGGGCCCGCCACCAACGACATGGAACGCGAGTGCGTGGCCGCCCTGGCCGGGATGTTCGCGCTGCCCGCGCACGTGGGGCACCTGACCAGCAGCGGCACCATCGCCAACCTGGAGGCGCTGTACGTGGCGCGCCAGAGCCACCCGGGCCGGGGCGTGGCCTACAGCGCGCAGGCGCACTACACCCACAGCCGGATGTGCCACGTGCTGGGCGTCGAGGGCCACGCGGTGCCCGCGGACGCCGAGGGCCGCATGGACAGCGGGGCGCTGGAGGAGCTGCTGCGCACCGGGCGCATCGGCACCGTCGTCGTCACCTGCGGCACCACCGGGCCCGGCGCGGTGGACCCGGTGCACGAGGTGCTGCCGCTGGCGCGCCGCTACGGGGCGCGGGTGCACGTGGACGCCGCCTACGGCGGGTTCTTCGCGCTGCCGGCCGCCGACGACGCGCTGGCCGCCGAGCTGGGCATCGACGTACGGCCGTGGCGGGCGGTGGCGGGCTGTGACTCGGTGACCGTGGACCCGCACAAGCACGGCCTGCAGCCCTACGGCTGCGGCGCGGTGCTGTTCGCCGACCCCGGCATCGGCCGGCACTTCGCCCACGACTCCCCGTACACCTACTTCACCGACGCCGAACTGCACCTGGGCGAGATCAGCCTGGAGTGCTCGCGCGCCGGTGCCTCGGCCGCCGCCCTGTGGCTGACCCTGCAGCTGCTGCCGCTCACCCCCCAGGGGCTGGGCGCCGGGCTCGCCGCGGGCCGGCGCGCCGCCCTGGCCTGGGCCGACATGATCGACTCCGGCGAGGAACTGACGCTGAGCCAGCGCCCGCAGCTGGACATCGTCACCTACTTCCCCACCCCGCGCGCCGGTGCGCGCACGCTGTCCGCCGTCGACGCCGCCAGCGACCGGGTGCTGCGCCGCGGCATGACCGACGAGCGGGACCCGGTGTACCTGAGCGTGCTGCGGGTGGACGCCGCCGACTTCACCCGCCGCCACCCGCAGCTGGCCGCGGACGCCGACGGGGCGCGGGTGCTGCGCAGCGTGCTGATCAAGCCGGAGGCGCAGGCGTGGCTGCCGCGCCTGCACGCGCGCATCGCCGCGCTGGCGGCCGAGGCGACCGCGCCGCCCACGCCTCCCGTGCCTTCCGTGCCTTCCGCAGCGCCCGCACCGCCCGTGCCTTCCGCGCCGCCCGCGCCGCCCGCGCCGTTCACCGCACCGCCCGCACCGCCCGTACCGCCGCTCGCCGAAACCGCCCCCTCGTCCGTCCCCTCGCCCGAGGAGAGTGCCCGTTGACCACCGCCACCGCCCTGCCCGCCGCCGCGCCCGGTGCCGTCCGCACCGCCGTGCGCCGGGCCCGCCCCGACGAGGCGCCGGCCCTGGCCCGGCTGCTCGCCGACGCCTTCGCCGACGACGCGCTGATGCTGTGGGCCTTCCCCGACCCCGACCACCGCGCGCGGGTGCTGCCCGCCTTCTTCCGCGTCCACCTGGAGCAGTGCCTGGCCCACCAGGGCGTCATGGTCGCCCACGAGGACACCGCGTACGGGCGGCTGCTGGGCGCGCTGCTGTTCCTGCCGCCGGGCGTGTGGGAGGACCCGGGCCACGCCGACGGCGCCGCCACCCGCGCCCTGGCCGAGGCCGTCGACGCCGGACGCCACGGCGAGTCCGCCCGCCGCCTGGCCGCCATCACCCACCTGCAGCAGCGCCGCCACCCGCGCCACCGCCCCCACTACTACCTGGCGTTCATCGCGGTGCGCCCCGACGCCCGCCGCGCCCGAGCCGCCGAGGCCATGTTCAGCGCCGTCCTCGCCGAGGTCGACGCCGCCGGACAGGCCGCCTACGCCGAGACCAGCTCCGCGGGCGGCGCCCGCCTCGTCGCGGGCCACGGCTTCACCCGCTTCGGCGAGACCATCGCCCTGCCCGGCGGCGGACCCCGCCTGGCCCCGGTGTGGCGGGGTCCCCGATGACCGCCCCCGCCCCCGCCACCGCCGCCACCGCCACCGCCGCCTCCGGCGCCCTGCGGCTGTTCAGCGCCGAACGCATCGACGCCGGTGAGGCCGCCGCCCACCCCGAGGCCGTGGAGATCCTCGCCTGGGCCCGCCGCTTCCTCACCACCGCCCACCCCGACCTCGGCCGCAGCGGCCCGGTCTGCCCCTACACCCAGCCCTCGCTGCGCCGCGGCCTGTTCCACATCGCCGTCGCCACCGGCGACGACGACGGCGGCGGCGGTGGTGGCGGCGACCTGCCCGCCCTGGTCGTCGAACTGCGCGCCCGCTACGACGCGCTGCTCGCCGAACTGAGCGAGGAGTCGGACCGCGAGCTGCTCACCGTCCTGCTGGTGCTGCCCGACCTGGACCCGGCCGACTCCACCGCGCTGGACGAGGCGCAGCGCAAGGCCAAGGACGAGTTCGTCGAACAGGGCCTGATGATCGGCCAGTTCCACCCGGTGTGCGAGGAGCCGGGCCTGTGGAACCGCTCGTTCCGTCCGCTGCGCGCCCCGGTGCCGCTGCTGGCGGTGCGCAAGCTGCTGGTGTTCGACCTGCCGTTCCTCACCGGTGACGAGACCCACCTGAACCACTACCTGGCCCGGTTCGCGCCCGAGGTCCCGGCCCGCATCCGCGACCAGCTGGTCACCAGCGTGCGCGCGCACCAGCGGTCCGCCGCCTGACCCCCTCCCCCACGCGCGCGCGGAGCCCGGCCGGCGCCCGGCTCCGCGCGCGCCCTTTTGTTCCTGGGCCGGGTCCTGTGCGGCGGGCGGCTCTTCCCGGGGCCGGGTCCTGTGCGGCGGGCGGCGCGGGCGGGTTGCCGCCGCGGCGCCGTCACCGCCGGACGGCGGGAGCCGCACCCGGGAGGAGCCGGCGGCCTTCGCGCGCGGCCTGCGCGAGGACGTCCCCGCGCGGCGGGCCCCGGCGCCCCGGATCGGGGACCCGGCCGGCTGGTTCCGCGGCCACGGCCGCCGGCCGTGGCCCGCCGGCGGTGACCGGACGTTCCCGGCCCGGGCCCCGGACGCGGCACCCGTCCACGAGCGGGAGCGCCGCCGACGGGCGCGGTCCCGGTGGTCCCGGTGGTCCTCGTGGTCCCGGGTGGTCACCGAGTCCCCCGTCGAGGACGTGGGCCGCGCGCACCGGCACAGGGCCGGTGGTGACCGGGTTCACCGCCGGGCCCGCCACGGTGCCCCGGGGGCCACCGCTGCCTGCTGCCGCGCGACCCCGACGGCGACCCGGCCGGCTCCTCCCCCTCACGGCGGCGACCGCCGAGTACGCCCGATGGGCGCGCCGCCCCCTCGGCGGACGCCCGCTACCGGGCCAGGCGGCCCAGCAGCGCGGAGGCGGCGGCGATCCCGGCGAGGGCGGCGGCGGTCAGGACGGCGAAGTCCAGCGGCAGGTGGGAGGGGGTGCCGATGAGCAGGCCGCGCAGCGCGTCGACCTGGTAGCTGAGCGGGTTGGCGGTGCTGACGGCCTGCAGCCAGCCGGGCATCAGGTCGACGGGGTAGAGGGCGTTGGAGGCGAAGAACAGCGGCATGGTGATGGCCTGGCCGATGCCCATCAGGCGGTCGCGGGTCAGCACGATCCCGGCGATGGCCATCGACAGGCAGGAGAAGAACGCCGAGCCGAGCACCACCGCGGCCGCCACACCGAGCAGCCGCAGCGGGTTCCAGGTCATGGCGACGCCGAGCACGGCGGCGATCAGCACCACCACCGCGGCCTGCAGGACGGCCTTGACCCCGGCGGCGAAGGCCTTGCCGGTCACCAGGGCGGCGCGCGGGGTGGGGGTGACGAGGAGCTTGGTGAGGACGCCGGAGTCCCGCTCCCAGATGATCATGATGCCGTAGAAGATCGCGATGAACATCGCGGACTGGGCGATGATCCCGGGGGCGAGGTAGTCCAGGTAGGGGATGCCGCCGGTGGGGATGGCCTTGAGGCGGGTGAAGGTCTGCCCGAAGATCAGCAGCCACAGGGCCGGCTGGATCGCCCGGGTGTACAGCTCGGTGCGGTCGTGGCGCAGCTTCTGCAGCTCGACCGCGCACATCGCGCCGATACGGGCGGGCACCAGGCGCCAGCCGGTGCGGGCGCGCGGGGGCACCAGCAGCAGGCCCAGGTCGGGCCCGGCGGGGCCACCGGCGGTGGGCCCGTTCGCGGGGGGCTCAGCCGACGCGGCCTGCGGTTCGGCGGGTACGGCGGACATCGCCGAAGTCTCCTTCCGGGGCGTCGGCCAGGTCGCGGCCGGCGAAGTGGCGGAACACGTCGTCCAGGGTGGGCCGCGCCGCGCCGGGGGCGTCGCGGCGGACCCGGTCCTTGAGCTCGGCGGGGGTGCCGAGCGCCCGGACGCGGCCGCGGTCCATGAGGGCGACGCGGTCGCAGTACCGGTCGGCCTCGTCCATGTAGTGGGTGGTGACCAGGACGGTCATGCCGGTCGCCCGGCGCACGGCGTCCACGCGCTCCCACACGCCGGTGCGGGCGATCGGGTCCAGGCCGATGGTGGGCTCGTCCATCACCAGCAGGCGAGGGGCGCTGACCAGGGCCTGGGCGAGTTCGAGGCGGCGGACCATGCCGCCGGAGTAGGTGGCGGCCATCCGGTCGGCCGCCTCCGTGAGGTCGACGGCCGCCAGCGCCTGGGCGACGCGTTCGGCCCGTTCGGCGCGCGGGACGTCGAAGACCCGGGCGAACAGGGCGACGTTCTCCCGCCCGGTCAGCCCCGAGTCGGCGGACAGCTGCTGGGGCACGTACCCGAGCAGCCGCCGCACCTGCATCGGGCGGCGGGTCGCGTCGTGGCCGAAGACCCGGACCATGCCGGCGCCGACCGGCAGCAGGGTGGTGATCGCGCGGATCGTGGTGGTCTTCCCGGCGCCGTTGGGGCCGAGCAGGCCGAACACCTCACCGGTGCGCACCGTCAGGTCGATGCCGTCCACGGCGCGGGTGGCCTTGCCGTGGTGGTGGAAGGCGTACTCCAGGCCCTCGCACACCACCGCCTGCCCCTGCGACTGCTCCTGCGGTTGCGGGTGCGGGTGCGGCTCGTTCACGGCTTCTCCCCCTCGGGCAGGGCGCGCAGGCCCTCGGCGACCTGGCGCAGCGCGGGCAGGGCGTGGGCCAGCGCCTCGCGCCGGTCGGCGGGCAGGGCGGCGACCAGGTCCTCCATCAGCGCGCGCCGGCGCCCGCGCCAGGCCTCGATCCGCTCGACGGCCGCGTCGGTGGCGTAGAGGAGGGCGGCGCGCCGGTCGGCGGGGTCCACCTCGCGGCGCAGCAGGCCCAGGGCGGCGAGCTGGTTGACGAGGGTGGACACCGAGTTCCCGGCCAGGCACAGCTCCTCGGCGGCCTCGGAGACCCGCAGGCCGGGGCTGTCCATGGCCAGGCGCAGTAGTTCGACCTGCGCGCCGCGCAGGCGCGGTTCGTCCATGGTGTGGCGCAGGCGGCGGCGGACCATGCGCTGGATCCCGACGAGGAGGGTGGAGAACTCGTCGGCCAGGGCGGCGTCGAGCGCGCCGGGTTCCGTCGTGGTCACGCCTCCCATTTTAGCTCTCAGTGAGAGCTATCTGTCGAGGGGGCGAGCGGCGGCGTGCGCTGGCCGTGCAGGAGGATCGGCAGGGTACGGCCGGCGAGGGCTTCCAGGACGCGGGCGGCCTGGGCGGGGGACATCACGTTGGGGATGTCGTGGACGGGGACGAAGCGGGCGCCGAGCAGGCCGCTGACCTTCTGGGGCGGGACGGTCAGGCGGGTGTCGTCGCGGACGACGCCGGCGTGGAAGACCAGGTTGACGCGCTCCAGGTAGCGGTCGGCGGGGGTGAAGTCCACGGCCGAGTAGGCGGTCATCGGCAGGTGCAGGCCGGTGGAGGCGTGCAGGTGGCGGGCGGCGGCGAGGTGCGGGGGCTCGTTGGGCTTGGCGGCGCCGCCGGGCAGGAGCAGGCCGTCCATGTAGTCCGGGTCCACGAGGAGGACGTCCCCGCGCCGGTTGCGGACGAGGGCGAGACAGCCCAGCCGGCACACCGGCGGCTTGGCGAGGAGACGGGGATCGCGCATGGGGAAGCTCATTTCCTGAGAGTGAAGAGAAGCAGAAGGCAGAAGCAGCCCAACCACAGCAGCCGGGCCAGGGCGTGGAGTTCAGTCGTCATGGGTCAGGCGCTCGTAGCGCAGCCCTTTGCGGAGCAGGTCGACGATCCGCAGCAGGTCGAGCGGCCGGGCCGAGCCGAGGTCGACCAGGTAGTTGCCCGTGATCCGCCCGTACTCCCAATCCACGGCGATCGAGGGCAACGTGACGCCGCCGAGGGTGAGGACGGTGGTCAGGTCGTCCAGCACGGAGGCGGCCTGCCGGCGCTGCTCGGCGGTCGCGCGGGACAGCGCGGAGGTCATCGCGGCTGCTCCCCCGGCCGCGGGTGCACCTCGAAGACCCTCCAGGCGCTGTAGGCGTCGGAGAAGAAGGTGAACGAGGCCAACTCGCCGTCGGTGCCGCTGCGCAGCCACTCCCCCGTGATCTCGTTCCGCACCCGGTAGCGCTGCACCTCGGGGTCGAACCGCACCCCGTATCCGTGAGTCCGGGAGGTTTTGTGATTATCCATCGAATTACCTTTTGTGGTCGAGAACTCACTTTCTGCAAGGAAAGGGTTGCGGAGGGATCCCCCGGTAGGGAAGCATCTGAAGTCGCCAGTTCAGCACGGTTCAGTTGGGAAGCGTCATGAACCGCAAGGATCTTGATCCAACGTCATCCCCCTACGCCCCTCTCGGGATGCAGCTCCGCCGTTTCCGCGATGCGACCGGGATGACGCAGGACGAGTTCGGAGAGCTCATCTCCTACTCCGGCTCCTACATCTCCAGCGTCGAACGCGGAGTCCGGCGGCCGAGCCGCCGCTTCGTGGAGATCGCCGACAAGGCACTCAACACGGGCGGCACGCTCGCTCTGATGCTCGACCAGCTCGAACACAGCATCTTGATAGAGGGATTCCCCGAGTACGCCGAGCGGGAGGCCGAAGCCACCGCAATCCGGCTGTTCCAGATCGGGGTCGTCTCAGGACTCCTGCAGACTCCTGAGTACGCGGCCGCTTATGAGCAGGCTCCGGTCAAGCGCGGGACGGTCACCCAGCAACAAGCCGACGAACGCCTGCGCTTCCTCCTCGCTCGCCAGGAAAAGATCAACCGGCCCTCACCGCCCTATGTCCATGCCGTGCTCGACGAGTGGTGCCTGCGACGCCCCATCGGCGGACCAGCCGTCATGGTCGGCCAGTTGACTCGACTGGAAGAGCTGGCCGCATGGCCCAACATGACCATCCAGGTGACTCCCATCGGTCTTGGAGAGAACCGGCCGTTCGCGCACCCGGTGACCATCCTCACGATGCCGAATCGATCGCTTCTCGGCTATTCGGAGACCCACCACCGAGGCTTCCTGGAACGCGACGCGGAAACCCTGGCGGGCTGGGCCAGGGAGTACGATCGGCTTCAAGTGGAGGCGCTGCCGCTGGCTGCGTCGCTTGAGCTGATCCGCGCAGTACGAAGGGAATTTGAGCGTGCATCTTGATCTATCCGGCGCTTACTGGCGCAAGAGCACGCACAGTGGGCAGGGCGGCGAGTGCATCGAGGTCGCCGACGGCATCACCGGCCTCACGCCCGTACGCGACTCCAAGGACCCCTCGGGCCCGGCCCTCGTCTTCTCCTCCTCTGCCTGGCAGTCCTTCGTCACCGCCGTGCGCACCGGCGAATTCGACGCCCAGTAGGCCTACTTCGCACCGGAGTGGGAAGTCGACCCCATCGACTTCCCACTCCGTTCGCACATCCCCGACCAGGAGGCACCCACCATGGACCCCGCCCCCATCACCACCTGGCGCAAGAGCACCCACAGCGGCGGCGGCGGCGAGTGCGTCGAGGTCGCCGACGGCGTCCCCGGCCTCATGCCCGTCCGCGACTCCAAGGACCCCTCCGGCCCCGCCCTCCTCTTCTCCTCCGCCGCCTGGCAGTCCTTCGTCACCGCTGTGCGCACCGGCGAATTCGACGCCCAGTAGGCCTACTTCGCACCGGAGTGGGAAGTCATCCCCATCGACTTCCCACTCCGTTCGCACATCCCCGACCAGGAGGCACCCACCATGGACCCCGCCCACATCACCACCTGGCGCAAGAGCACCCACAGCGGCGGCGGTGGCCAGTGCGTCGAAGTCGCCGACGGCGTCCCCGGCCTCATGCCCGTCCGCGACTCCAAGGACCCCTCCGGCCCCGCCCTCGTCTTCTCCTCCTCCGCCTGGCAGTCCTTCGTCACCGCCGTGCGCACCGGCGAGTTCGACGCCCACTGACCCTGCTCCACTGCGCCGTCGCCCCGGCCGGGGCGACGGCGTGTGCGCGCTGGTGGCGGGCTGGTCCAGCCGAACGGCGAGGGTGTGCCGGACCACCCGGTGGGCTGATGCCGTGTCACGGGAAGCGCGGCCGCGTGCCGTGGGGTTCGCCGCCCGATCGGTCCGGCGTGCCGGACCGGGTACCGCAGTGGCGGCAATAGATGACGTCGACCGGCGTGCTGGTGCGGTCGCCTGCCGAGGTTCGCACCCCCATCGCCGCCGACAGGACACCGGGCAGGAGCAGCAGGGCGCCTACGGCGTGTCCGCCGAGAAGGAGTTTGGCGGCCGGATCGACCAGCATCGCCGCCGCCAGGAACAGCAGGACGCTTTGGCCGCGGGTCACGGGGCGGTGCCACTCGCGGAGCACGGTGACCTCGGTCGTCTCCTCGCAGCGCGGGCAGCTCGGCCCGGCCTGCGTTCCTTCGTACAACAGCTCTTCCGTCACGCGGCCACCCTACGGTTGCGCCGTGGGCGGTTCGGCCGTTTCGCTCGGATCGCCGTCTCCGTCCGCCCTGGGCGCGGCACGGGGTCGGGCGGGCGCCGTGGGGGGGCGGGGCAGGAGTGCGGGCTGCGCCCTGTGCCGCGCGGGGGGTGCCCCGTGCGGGTCCGCGGGCGGGTGGCGGGCCCGGCGTGACGGCGGGCCGTGGTGCTCGTTGAGACCACGGCCCCGGTGCGCTGGCCCGGGCCTGCTGCCGAGGAAGGGCCCGTACGCCGCTGTGAACCGCTTCTCGCCCCACCACACCCCGGCCCGTCGCGGCGAACGTCCTCCGTCGGGGTGCGAGACGCCTCCGGCGGCGCATCCGAAGGTGCTGCGGGACGAGCTGATCGCGGCGGCGCAGTGGGTCGGCGAGTACCTGGACCGGCTTGCGGAGGCCCCGGTGAGCCGTCCGATGCCCGCCGCTCGGCGCGCCCGCCTGCGTGCCGGCGCGCTCGACCGCCGCGGGGGCGAGCTGAGCGGGATCCTGGACTTCGTGCGCGAGGAGATCGCCCCGTTCCCCACCGGCAACGGGCACCCGGCGTTCTTCGCCTGGGTCAACTCCCCGCCCGCCCCGGCCGGCCTGATCGCCGAACTCCTGGCAGCCGCCGTCAACGCGACCTGCGGGATGGGCGACAACGCCCTCATGGACCTGGAACGCGGCACCGTGCGCACCCTCGCCGGGCTCGCGGGCCTGCCCGCCACCAGCGGAGGCGTCCTCACCAGTGGCGGCTCCATGGCCAACCTGCTCGCCCTGGCCACCGCCCGCACCTGGTTCCTCACCCGGCGCGGCTCCGCCGACGGCCCCGCCTACGACCGCGACCACGCCCGCCTGACCGTCTACTACAGCGCCCAGGCCCACATGTCCGTCGCCAAGGCCGCGGCCTGCATCGGCATCCCCGCCCACCGCCTGCGCCCCGTGCCCGGCGACGCCCGGCACCGCCTGGACCCCGCCGCCCTGCGCGCGGCCGTGGCCGCGGACCAGGCCGCCGGGCTCCTGCCGTTCTGCACCGTCACCACGCTGGGCACCACCGCGACCGGCGCCGTCGACCCCCCTCGAACCCGTCACCGCCCTGTGCCGGAGCACCGGGATGTGGCACCACGCCGACGGGGCCTGGGGCGGGCTGGGCGCCGTGGTGCCCGCCCTGGCCCACCTCTACCGGGGCGTCGGCGCCGTGGACTCGATGACGGTGGACCCGCACAAGACCCTCAGCGTGCCGGTCGGCTGCGGTGCCCTCCTGGTCACCGACCCCGGGCACCTGCACACCGCGTTCGCCCACCGCGCCTCCTACCTCGCCCCGGGCGAACCCGACACCCTCCCCTGGCTCTCCCACGCCACCATCGAACTCACCCGCCCCGGCACCCGCGCCCTCGCCCTGTGGGCCACCCTGCACCACCTCGGACGCGACGGCGTCACCGCCCTGCTCCAGCACTACCTGGCCCTCGCCGAGCGCCTGCGCGAGAAGATCGCCGCCGGTCCCCGCCTGGAGGTCGTGGCCGGCGGCCCCTGGCCCGTCGTCTGCTTCCGCCTCACCGACACCGCCGGCGCACCCGACGCCGACGCCCTGCACACCCGTGTCGCCCACCGCGTCCAGAGCGCCGGACGCGCCTACCTCGCCACCGTCACCGTCGAGGACCGCACCGTCCTGCGCGCCTGCGTGTGCCACTACGCCACCGGCGAGAGCGACCTCGACCTGCTCCTTCGGGAAGTCCTCCACGCCGCCGACTCCGACCGCGCGGCGCCCGCCCGCCGCGGGGACGCGTGACCACCCGTCGGCAGCGCCGGCCCGTCCCGTTCGGCCGGGCGGTGCCGTCGGAACCGGGGACCTCTGCCGCCGGAAGCCCGTGAACCGCGGGTCCACGCCGGAAGGAGCCCTGGCCCGCTCCGGCACACCGCCCGCGAAGCAGCCGCCCCCCCCTTCCGCGCTTGCCGCCCGGTGCCGCTCGGGAAGTCGGCTCCGCCGACGTCCCGCTCCCCCGCCCGGGGCCCTGCCGCGCCGCCCGGGCCCGCGGGCGGGTGGCGGCCTCCTGCCGTGGCAGCGGGCCGTGGGCGAGGCACGGGTCCCGCAGGCGGGGGGCGGCGGCGCCGGTCGACGGGGCCGGGCGGCAGGGCGGGCAGGCTGCCGTGACGACCGTGCGGGCCCGCACCTCGTACCTCGTACCTGGTGACGGTCGGGCCGCTGCTCCCGGGCCTGGTGACGGTGTGCCGGGCGTGGGCGGCCCGGCGGCGGGCCACCGGCGGCACCACCGCCTGCTCCTTCTCCCCCGGGGGTTCACCACCCCTTCAGCGGACGGCGGGCCCGCTCGGCCCGCTGCGCGCGGTCGGCCGGTTCGTCCGCCGGGGCGGGGTCCTGGGCGAGTCGGCGGAGGTAGGCGCGCAGGGGCAGGTCCTCGCGGGCGGCGAGCGCGGCCGGGCGGTCGCGGGCCCCGGCGGGGATGCGGATGGTCACGTCGGCCTTTTCGGCTCCTTCCGTCCCTGCGCACCGTAGGGCCCCGTGCCCGTGCCCGTGCCTGTCCCGGTTTCCGCCGTCTCCGGGGCCCCGGCGGGGGCGGGGCCCCGGAGCGGCTGGGGTCAGACGGCGGCGAGCACCGGCGCCGTCCCGGTCCCGGGGGCCGTCCCGCTGCCGGGGGCCGTCCCGGTCCCGGGGGCCGGGGCCGGGGTGGTGGTGGCCAGGCGGGTGCGGCAGTCGTCGGCGAAGGCGAGGGCGCGCAGGTGGTAGGGGCGGGCGGCGTGGCCCAGGGAGAGGTTGTGGCCGGCGCCGCGGGCGGTGACGAGGTGGGCCAGGCCCGGGGGGAAGGCGGTGGTCAGGGCGGTGCGCGCGGCCGGGTCCAGGCGCCACCAGTGTTCGTGTTCGGCGATGGTCAGGCGCACGGGGACGCGGACGCGGGCGGCGAGGGAGGTGTAGCGGGCGGGCCAGGTGGCGAGTTCGCGTCCTTCGAGGGCGGGGACGGGGGTGAGCAGGGTGCGGGCGGCGTGGAAGGTGCCGGGCGGGTAGAGGCCGAGGGGGCCCCAGTTGAGGCGGCCGCCGCCGGCGAGGTCGTCGGGGCGGTCCCAGGCGCCGGGGGCGTAGTGCTGGGCGAGGCCGTTGATGTCGGCGCCGAGCAGGGGCAGGCGGGGGTCGGCGGGCCAGTGGGCGGCGAGGTGGAGGGCGATCTTGCCGCCGAAGGAGTGGGCGAGGAGCTGGACGCCGGCCCCGGTGGGGTGGGCGCGGGCGTAGTCGGTGAGGGCGGCGTGGAGGGTGGCGGCCTGGTCGGCGATGAGCTGGCCGTGGGGCAGGCGGTGGGCGGAGGCGCCGTGGCCGGGGCGGTCGACGGCGAGGACGGTGTAGCCGAGGTCGGCGGCGAGGGTGAGCAGGCTGGTGTCGGGGTGGGCGGGGCCGGCGAAGTAGGCGGCGCGCATGCCGCGGCCGTGGATGGCCAGCAGGACGGCTTTGGGTTCGCCGTGTTCGGGTTCGGCGACGAGGGCGGAGACGGGGATACCGGCGGCGTCCAGGACCAGGGAGCGGGTGCGCAGCGGGTCGGTGGTCATGCGGCGGCTCCGGTGCGGGCGGTGTCGAGGGCGGTGAGCCAGCCGGTGAGGTCGGTGGTGCGCATGAGGGCGGTGCCGACGAGGAGGGCGGCGTAGCCGGCGTCCAGGAGGCGGGCGGCGGTGCGGGGGTCGGTGATGGCGGAGGCGGAGACGGGGGCGCGGCAGCCGGTGGCGCGGACGGCGGGCAGCAGGCGCAGGCTGCGTTCGAGGTCGCCCGGGTCGCGTTCGCGGGTGCGGATGTCTTTGTTGTTGACGGCGATGACGCAGTTCTCGGGGTGGGGCAGGTGGTCGAGTTCGCGTTCGTCGGTGATTTCGACGAAGGGGGTGAGGGCGAGGTCGTGGGCGCCGGCGACCAGGCGGCGCAGGGAGGTGGCGGGCAGCAGGGCGGCGGTGAGCAGGACGGCGGAGGCGCCCATGGCGCGGGCGGCTTCGAGCTGGGCGGGGCGAGTGAGGAAGTCCTTCTGCAGGACGGGCAGG
Organism: Kitasatospora sp. NPDC053308; assembly: GCF_055585785.1. Classification (NCBI taxonomy): domain Bacteria; kingdom Bacillati; phylum Actinomycetota; class Actinomycetes; order Kitasatosporales; family Streptomycetaceae; genus Kitasatospora; species Kitasatospora sp. NPDC053308. The sequence goes on from NZ_JBVJJY010000015.1 coordinate 73,758, forward strand.
GTGGTGGCGGCGGTGACCTCGCGCAGCAGGCGGGTGGTGCCGCCGAACCAGCGGCCGGTGACGACGGACAGGCAGGGGGCGCCGGCGTGTTCGTAGCGGGTGACGAGGTCGGTGACGGTGCGTTCGCCGATCAGGTCGTTGCCGTGGGGGTCGCGGAGTTTGACTTCCATGACCAGGGGGCGGCGGGCGGTGAGGAGGGCGTCGATGAAGCCGCCGGGCGTACGGGCGGCGGTGCCGGGGGTGGGCGCGGCGCCGACGGCGGGCGCGGTTCCGGGGGTGTGGGTGGGGGTGTGGGTGGGGGTGTTCACAGGGCGGCCTCCTGCAGGCGCGGGTGCCAGGCGCGGGTGAGGGCGGTGACGGCGTCGCGGGTGAGGCGGCCGGTGCGGTCGCGGGCGGCGGTGTCGATGTCGGCGCCGGCGTACAGGGGGTGGTCGGTGACGGTGCGGTAGGTGTCGCGGTTGGCGGTGTTGAGGCCGCCGGCGAGGAGGAAGGGGGTGCGCAGGCGTGGCAGGAGGGCGTGGACGTGGGCGGGGTCCAGGCTCTGGCCGGTGGAGCCGACGCGGCCGTCGTCGGTGACGGTGTCCAGGAGGAACAGGTCGCATCCGGCGCGTTCGAAGGCGGGGGTGAAGGCGCGCTCCAGGCAGCGTCCGCGGGAGAGGTGGAGGACTTTGACGAGGACGGCGTAGGGCAGGCGGGCGCGCAGGTCGGCGACGAGGGCGGGGCTCTGGTAGGCGTGGAGCTGGATCCAGCGGATGCCGGTGGCGCGGGCGAGGCGGGCGAGGTGTTCGGCGTCGTCGAGGAAGGTGACGAGGACGGGTTCCAGGCCCAGGCGGATGGCGGTGGCGGCGAGGTCGGCGAGGTCGGCGGCGTCGAGGTCGGCGGGGCCGCCGGGCACGCCGTGCCACAGGCCCACCAGGGTGGGGCCGGTGTCGGCGAGCAGGGCGAGGTCGGCGCGGGTGCGGGCGCCGCAGACCTTGAGGTGGCCGGGGCGCACGGGGGCGGGGGCGAGGGCGGGGGCGGTCACTTGCCCAGTCCCAGCATGGCGGCGATGCGGTTGTACTGGATCTCGTTGCTGCCGGAGTAGATGGTGCCGGCGACGGCGTTGCGGACGTCCTTCTCCAGTCCGTACTCGGACATGTAGCCGTTGCCGCCGAAGACCTGGACGGCGGCCAGTGAGGTGGCGAGGTTGGATTCGCTGGTGAGGAGTTTGGCGATGGCCATGTCGACGGTGACGTTCTCGCCGGCTTCGAGGCGCTGGGCGGTGTCGTAGAGCCACTTGCGGGCGGTCTCGAGGCGGATCTTGGTGTCGACGATCTTGTTGGCGACGGACTGGTAGGAGCCGATCGGCTTGCCGAAGGACATGCGGGTCTTGGCGTAGTCCAGGCAGCGGGCCAGGCGGTGCTGCATCTCGCCGGTGTTGACGATGAAGGAGTAGAGGATCTCGCGTTTCATGACGTGGTCGAGGACCATGAAGCCGCCGCCGACGCGGCCCAGGACGCGGTCCTTGGGCACGCGCACGCCGTCGAGGAAGAGTTCGGACAGCGGGGAGGTGCGCAGGCCCATCTTCTTGATGGGGTTGCCGGTCGTCAGGCCGGGGGTGTCGGCGTCCAGGAGGAAGGCGGTGACGCCCAGGGCGCCGCCCTGGGGGTGGGTGCGGGCGTAGACGACGATGACGTCGGCGACGGGGCCGTTGGAGACGAAGGTCTTGGCGCCGGTGAGGATGAAGTCGTCGCCGTCGCGGACGGCGCGGGTGCGCATCCGCATGGCGTCTGAGCCGCTGTCGGTCTCGGTGATGGCGTGGGCGCCGATGGCGTCGCCGGAGGCGATGCGCGGCAGGTAGGCCTCTTTGAGGGCGGGTGAGCCGAAGGCCTGCAGGGGGACGCCGGTGGAGGCGAGGGAGGTGGTGACGGAGAAGTTGAGGCCGCCGTCGCGGCAGGTCTCGCCGAGGCCTTCGAGGACGTACATGGTGGTGAGCAGGGACTGGCCCAGGCCGCCGTGGCGTTCGTCGAAGGGCAGGGAGAGGATGCCGGTCTTCTGGATCAGGCGCCACTTGTCGTGGGAGAAGGCGGCCTGTTCGTCGCCTTCGATGTGGCCGGCGCTCAGGTCGTCGCCGAAGCGGGCCAGGCCCTCGCGCAGGGCCTTCTGGTCGGCGTTCCAGCGGATCACGGTGTTGCCGCCTTCCTCCCGGGGCCCGCCGGCGGCGGGGGCCCGGGGTGGCAGGGCCGGCGACGGGTGGGTCGCCGGCGCTCGTCTGAACAGAAGGTCTCGCCTTTAGTAGGCGGAGGAGGAGTGGGCGTCGAGCTGGTGGACCTCGTCGCCGCGCAGGGCCGGGGAGAAGACGCACACCAGGCGCAGGTCCTCGTGGGGGCTGGCGACCAGGTAGTGGGCGTCGTGCCGGTCGAGGGCGTACATGCGCCCGGGGGTGATGGGGTGGGAGTTGCCGTCCATGTCGATGACCTCGCCGGAGCCGGCGATGCAGTAGCAGGCCTCGAGGTGGTTGCGGTACTCCAGGCGGGACTTGGTGCCGGCGTTGACGATGGTGTCGGTGAGGCTGTAGCCGAGGCCGTCGCTGGCGAGCAGGAAGCGGCGGGACAGGCCGTTGCCCCACTCGACGGTCTTCACGTCGGCGATGTCGCGGATCAGCATGCCGGTTGTTCCTCTCGGTCGGTGGTGCGTGCGGGGGTGGGGGTGGTGCGTCCGCCGGCGGCGTCCGGGTGCGCGGGAGGGCCGGGGCGGAGGTCGGTGAGGAAGGCGCTCAGCTCCTCGACGGGGTCGAGGCCTTCGGTCAGGGCGTGTTCGATGCGGGCCACGGCGGCGGAGCCGACGATGGCGGCGTCGGCGCCGGATGCGGCGACGGCGGCCAGGTCGGCGGCGGTCTTGACGCCGAAGCCGACGGCGACGGGGGTCGCGGGGGCGGCGGTGCGCAGCGCGGTGACGGTGTCGGCGAGGGCGCGGTGGCCGGTGGCGGGGGTGGTGCCGGAGCGGCCGTAGTGGGCGACGAGGTAGACGTAGGCGCCTTCGGCGTCGCGGGCGGCGGCGGTGAGGACCTCGGGGGCGGAGGCGGGGTAGCAGGTGGTGACCTGGGGCAGGTGCTGGGTGCGCAGGGCGTGCTGCCAGGCGGGGCGCAGGCGCGGGGGCAGGGCGTGGACGAGCAGGGCGTGGGCTCCGGCGTCGGCGACGGCGCGGGCGGTGGCGGCGGGGTCGCGGTGGCGCAGGCTGTGGCTCCAGTCGGCGAGCAGGACGACTTTGAGGCGTGTCAGGTGCGCGGTGAGGCCGGGGAGTTCGGCCAGGACGGTGTCCAGGGTGGTGCCGGCCTCCAGGGCGCGGGTGGCGGAGCGGCGGATGACGGGGCCGTCGGTGGGTGAGTTCGGGAAGGGGACGGCGAGTTCGAGGACGTCGACGCCGTGGGTGTCGAGCATGCGGGCGAGGTCGGCCAGGCGTCCTGGGGGGTCGCCGGCGTTGAGGAAGACCGCGAGGCCCGGCTCGTCGTGGGGGAAGAGCGGGCGGGTGGGCTCAGACACCGGCGGTCTCCTGGTGGCGGGCGCCGAGGCGTTCGGCGAGGGAGCGGGGGGCGCCGTCGGCGAGCGCGTCCAGGGCGGTGGTGTAGGCGGTGTGCCAGCGGGTGTGGCGGCCGGAGGCGAGGGCGAGGGCGGCGGCGTTGAGGGCGATGGTGCGGGTGGCGGTGTCGCCGGCGCGGCCGGTGAGGGCGCGCAGGAAGTGGCCGGTGAGGTCGTGGGGGTGCGGGGCGAGGTCGGTGAGGGTGCCGGTGGCGGGGGCGACGGCTCCGGCGGGCAGGTGGATGGCGCCGGTGGGGGTGTGCAGGGTGTTGTCGGCGAAGGGCAGGAGCTCGTCGGCGCCGGCGCTGTTGTGGGCGATCCACACGGTGCGGCGCCCGTCGTGGGCGGCGAGGTGGCGCAGCGCGTCCAGGGGGGCGGCGGCGGAGGCGCCGGTGAGCTGGGCGGTGACGGGGACGGTGGCGAGCAGCGGGCCGAGGGTGTTGAGGAAGGCGCCGAAGGGTTTGAGGGTGAGGGGGTAGAGGACGCGGGCCAGGCGGGTGAGGGCCGGCGGGTAGACGTGGGGGCCGGCGAAGGCGATGTTGTGGCGGGCGAGGTGGTCGGCGGTGTGGGCGTGGTGGGAGGTGAGGGTGATGCCCAGGCGTTCGAGGAGGTCGACGGAGCCGGCGGCGCTGGTGTAGGCGCGGGAGCCGGTCTTGACGACGGGGATGCCCATGGCGGCGGCGGTCAGGGCGGCGGCGGTGGAGAGGTTGAAGGTGGCGGGGCCGCCGCCGGTGCCGACGATGTTGACGCTGCCGGGGTGGGCGGGGCCGGGGTCGGGGGCGCGTTCGGTCAGGGAGGTGGTGAGGGCGGCGAGGGTGGCGGTGTCGGGAAGGCGGGTGGTGAGGCTGGCCAGCAGGGCCGCCGCCTGGGCCCGGTCGCTGTCGCGGGCCGGGCCCAGGGTGCGGTGTTCCAGCTGGTCCCACCACGTGCGCCAGGCGTCCAGGGGGACCGGGCGGCCGGCGAGGAGTGCGGTGAGGGCCGGGTGCATGGGATCAGCCGCCCACCGTGGCGGTGGCCGCGGCGCGGCGGGCGGTGATGAAGGCGTCGATGGCGGCGACGGAGCGGAAGTTGTTGGGGTCCAGGTCGGTGTCGTCGACGGGCAGGGAGAAGTGGTCCTCGACCCAGGCGATCAGCTTGAGGACGCCGAGGCTGTCGATGACGCCGTCGGAGAGCAGGTCGTGGTCGTCGGCGAGCTGCTCGGGGGTGACGTCGGGCAGGAACTCCTCGATGAGGAACCGCTTGATCTGGGCGATGTTGCTCATGGGTGGCAACTCCCTTGCGTGAGTACGGGATGGGGACATGGGTGCCGCGTACGGCGTGCCGCGCGTGATGCGTGCCGCGTGCGGCGTGCGGCGTGCGGCCGGCGCGCGCGTGATGCGGTGTGCCGGGTGCGGCGGGCCGCGTGATGCGGTGTGCCGGTGCGGCGTGCCGCGTGATGCGGTGTGCCGCGTGATGCGGTGTGCGGTGTGCCGGATGCGTGCCGGGTGCGGGGTGCCGGGTGCGGTGGGAGGGGGTGGTCAGGGGGTGGCGGCGGGCAGGACGGCCTTGCGGTCGACCTTGCCGGTGGCGGTCTTGGCGAGGGGCTCGTCGTGGATGGCGAGTTTCTCGGGGACGGCGGCGCGCGGCAGGTTGCGGGCCAGGTGCTCGCGCAGGGTGAGGGTGTTGAGGGTGGAGCCGGGGGCGCGCTGGACGGCGGCGTGCAGGCGTTTGCCGGTGAGCGGGTCGGGGGCCGCGGCGACGGCGGCTTCGCGGACCTCGGGGTGGGCGAGCAGGACGCGTTCGACCTCGGCGGTGTTGACGGCCACGCCGCGGACCTTGACCTGGAAGTCGGCGCGGCCGGTGAGGTGGACGCGGCCGCTCTCGTCGCGGGTGACGAGGTCGCCGGTGCGGAACCAGCGCCGTCCGGGTCCGGCGCCGTCGGGCTGGGTGGTGAAGCGGCCGGTGTCGCGGGAGCGGTCGAGGTAGCCGGCCGCCTGGAAGGGGGTGGAGACGTAGAGTTCGCCGCTGCCGGGGCCCTGCAGGGGGGTGCCGTCGGGGGCGGCGATGAGGGTGCGCACGCCCGGCAGGGGCTCTCCGATGGGCACGGGCAGGGCCGCGGCGGCGTCCAGGCGGTCCAGGCGGTGCAGGAAGCTGTCGTTGGTCTCGGTGCAGCCGTAGATGTTGTACAGGCGGGCCTGGGGCAGCAGGGCGGGCAGGGCGGCCAGGGTGCGGGCGTCGATGGCGTCGCCGGTGAACGCGGCGTGCTCGACGCTGTCCAGCGCGGTGGTGGTGCCGGCGGCCTGGGCGAGCAGGGCGTAGGCGAGGGGGACGGCCTGCAGGACGTGCGGGCGGTGGCGGGTGAGCTGGGCGAGCAGGTGGCGGGCGTTCAGGGCGTGGGCGGGGTCGATGAGCAGGCAGGTGCCGCCGGCGGCGAGGGTGGCCCACACGTCGAGCAGGGCGAGGTCGAAGTTCAGCGGCGCGTAGTTCGCCACCGTGCGGCCCGGCCCGAGGTCGAAGGTGTCGTGGGCCCAGGCGGTGAAGCGGTCGACGCCGCTCTGGGCCAGCGGCACGATCTTGGGCAGGTCGGTGGAGCCGGAGGTGGTGAGCATGAAGGAGGTGCCGGCCGCGAGGGTGGGCACCGGCGCGGGCTGGGGCAGGCGGGGCAGGGCGGGGGTGTCCTGCCCGGCGGGGGCGAGCACGCGGCGGGCGCCGGCCTGGGCGAACAGGGCGGCCAGCAGCGCCGGGGCGAGCTGCGGGGAGGGCAGCAGGAAGGGCCGGCGTTCCATCAGGCAGGCCAGCACCAGGGCGATCGCCTCGGGGGACTTGACGGCGAGCAGGCCCACCGGCTCGCCCGGGGCCAGGTCCAGGGCCGCCAGGCGCTCGCGTTCGGCCGCGGCGAGCGCGGCGAGCTCGCCGTAGCCGACGGTGCGCTCGTGCCACAGCAGGGCGGGCGCGTGGGGCCGGGTGCGGGCGTGGGCGGTGAACGCGTCGGGCAGCGCCAGCGGCGCCACGGCCGTCTCCAGGGTGGTCATGGTGCTCACTCCCCCGCCGGGGCGATGCGCGCCCAGCCGGCCTTGAGCGCGGTGCCGGCGTCGGTGGCGACGGTGAAGCGCACCACGGTGCCCGCGTCGTGGGGCTGCAGGGTCAGGCGCAGCGGGGTGCCGGGGCGGGTGGGGGCGGCGAAGCGGGCGCCGAGGGCGGTGACGCGGGCGGGGTCGGCGCCGGCGTAGCGGTCGGTGATCTCCTCGGCGGCCAGGGCGACCAGGTGCATGCCGTGGGCGATGGTGCCGGGGAAGCCGGCCGCGCGGGCGGCGTCGTCGTCCAGGTGGATGGGGTTGAGGTCGCCGGAGGCGTGGGCGTAGGCGGCGGTGTCGGCGGCGGTGAGGGTGCGGGTGAGGGTGAGCGGGCCGGTGTCGGGGGCGGTGCCGGGGTGGGCGGCGGGCGGGACGGCGCCGTGGGGCTGCGGGCCGGTGGCGCCCACCAGCAGGGCGGAGGTGGCGAGGTCGGCGACCGGGGCGCCGGTGGCGGCGTCGGTGAGGCGGGTGGCCAGGGCCAGGCGGGTGCCGCGGGCCTCGCGGCGCACGGCGGTGACCTCGACGGTGACGTCCAGCTCGCCGGGGGCCAGGGGGGTGTGGGTGTGGATCTCCTGGGCGAGGTGGACCACGCCGGTGAAGCCGTCGTCGCCGGCGGTCAGGGCGGTGACGGTGTGCTGGGCCAGGGCGTGGGCGGCGACGAAGGGGTGCGCGGGGGCGGCGCCGGGGCGGGTGGGGGCGGCGAGGCCGGCGCGGGCGGCGGCGCGGTAGGCGGCCAGGTCGGCGGCGGTGACGGTCAGCCGGGTGCGCCGCACGGGCACCGCCGGGGCAGCCGGAGCCGGGGCCGGGGCGGGGGCGTTCGCCGCCGGGGCGGCCGGGGCGGCCGGGGCCGGGGTGGCCGCCGGGGCGGGTGTGGTGTGGGCGGGTGTGGTCGTGGTCATGCGGGGGTCACCACCAGGGTCGCGTTGTGGCCGCCGAAGCCGAACGAGTTGGACAGGGCCGCGCCGCTTCGCACGGGGCGGGCGGCGGTGTGGACGACGTCGAGGTCCAGGCCCTCTTCGGTCTTCTCGTGGTTGGCGGTGGGAGGGACGGTGCGGGTGTTCATGGCCTCGATGGCGGTGATCAGCTCGACGGCGCCGGCGGCGCCGATCAGGTGGCCGATGGCGCCCTTGGTGGAGGTGACCGGCACGCCGTGCGGGCCGAACACGGCGCGCAGGGCGGCGGCTTCGGCGCGGTCGTTGTGCACGGTGGAGGTGCCGTGCGCGTTCACGTGGGCGATGTCGCCCGGGCCCAGGCCCGCGTCGGCGAGGGCGGCGCGCATCGCGGCCACCGCGCCGGCGCCGTCGGGGCGCGGGTTGGACAGGTGGTAGGCGTCCGCGCTGGAGCCGTACCCGGCGAGCAGCGCGTAGGGGGTGCGGCCGCGGGCGGCGGCGTCCGCCAGGCGCTCCAGGACCAGGAAGCCGGCGCCCTCGCCCATCACGAAGCCGTCGCGGTCGGTGTCGAAGGGGCGGGAGGCGGCGGCGGGGTCGTCGTTGCGCAGCGAGTGCGCGCCGAGGTTGCCGAACGCGGCGAGGGTGACCGGGGTGAGGGTGGCCTCGCAGCCGCCGGCGATGACGACGTCCGCGCGTCCGCTCTCCAGCAGCAGCGCGCCGTGGCCGATCGCGTCCGCGCCGGAGGCGCAGGTGGTGGCGATGGTCAGGGCCGTCCCCTGCCAGGCCAGGCGCATCGCGATCTGCGCGGCGGCCGCGTTCGGCATGGTCACCAGCGGCATCAGCGGGGAGACCCGCAGCGGCCCGTGCTCGGTGTACAGGGCGGACTCGCGGTCGCTGGTGGTGCGTCCGCCCACCGCGGTGCCGACCACGATCGCGCTGCGCCCGGGCCCGGGTTCGGGGCGTCCGGCGTCCTGGTGGGCGGCGAGCGCGGCGAGGGTGCCGTAGTGGGCGAAGGGGTCCAGGCGGCGGGCGTCCTTGGCCGGGACGGGCCCGTCCTCGGGCAGGTCGGCGACCGGGCAGCCCAGGCGCACCCGGTGGCGGGCCAGGGCCGGGTCGGTCAGGGCGGTGGCGGTGGAGCGCCCGGAGGCGACGGTGCGCCACAGGGCCTGGACGGTGTGGCCGGCGGGGCTGACCACGCCGAGGCCGGTGACGGCGATCGGCGGGCGGGTGCGGGAGGCCATGGCTGCGTCTGCTCTCCGGGGCTGCGGGCGGGGGGTGGTCAGATCAGGCCGGTCTGGGCGGCCGCGGTCAGGAACGCCTCGGCGGCGAAGTCGATGTCCGCGGCGGTGTGGCGGGCGGTGACCGCGATGCGCAGCCGGGCGAGGTCGTTGGGCACGGCGGGGGTGACGACGGGCAGGCCGATGACGCCGGCCTTGCGGCAGGCGGTGGCGTAGTCGTAGGCGGCGTCGTCGGAGCCGGCGATGACGGGCAGCACGGCGGTGGTGGAGTCCATGGTGGAGATGCCGGCCGCGTTCAGGCGGCTGCGCAGGCGCTCGGCCTGGACCTGGGTGTGGGTGACGCGCTCGGGCTCGCGGCGCAGGATGCGCAGGGATTCCAGGGCGGCGCCGGTCTGGGCGGGGCCCAGGGCGGCGGAGAACAGGAACGGGCGGGCGGCGTAGCGCAGGTGGCCGATGAGGTCGTGGCTGCCGGCGACCCAGCCGCCCATGGAGGGGATGGCCTTGGAGAGGGTGCCGAGCTTGATGTCGACGCGGACCGTGTGGTCGAAGTGCTCCTCGATGCCGCCGCCGGTCGCGCCGATGACGCCCAGCGCGTGGGCCTCGTCGACCATGAGCAGCGCGTCGTAGCGGTCGCAGACCTCGCGCAGTTCGGGCAGCGGGGCGATGTCGCCGTCCATGGAGTAGACGCTGTCGACGATGACCAGGCGCACCCCGGTGGGGGAGGCGGCCTTCAGGCGGCGCTCCAGGTGCTCGACGTCGTTGTGGCGGAAGCGGGTGACGGTGGCGCCCGACAGGCGGCAGCCGTCGACGATGGAGGCGTGGTCGTACTTGTCGATCAGGACGGTGTCGCCCTGGCCGACCAGGGCGCCGACGGTGCCGACGTTGGCGGCGTAGCCGGAGCCGAAGACCAGGGCGCGCTCGCGGCGGGCGTAGCTGGCGACCTCGGCCTCGAGTTCCTCGTGCAGCGGGATGGTGCCGGCCAGGGCGCGCACGCCGTGGTTGCCGGTGCCGTAGACGTCGACGGCGGCCTTGGCGGCGGCCACCACGCGCTCGTCGCCGGCCAGGCCGAGGTAGGAGTAGCCGGACATCATGAGCAGGCGCTCGCCGTCGAGGTCGCAGTAGGCGCTGTCGCGTTCCATGGTGTAGGCGACGAAGCTGTTGCGCCGGGAGGGGTCGGACTCCAGTGCGGCCACCCGGGCGTTCGTTGCGGCCAGCTTCGGCTCCAGGCGGTCCCATGCTCCGGTGGCGTTCACGGGCGTTTCTCCTTCACGGCGTCACGGACTTCTCGGCTTCACAGGGGGGTGCGGGGCTTGCGCGCGTGTCCGCGGGGCGTCCGCGGGGTGTGCGGGTGTTCCGGGGCGTTCCGGGGTGTTCCGGGGTGCTGGTCCGCGGGTGTCCGCGGGGTGTGCGGGTGTTCCGGGGCGTTCCGGGGTGCTGGTCCGCGGGTGTCCGCGGGGTGTGCGGGTGTTCCGGGGCGTTCCGGGGTGCTGGTCCGCGGGTGTCCGGTGCCGCTCCGGCGCGTGTCCGGCTGCGGTCCGGTTTCCTTCCGGTTCTCTTCCGGTTTTCCTGCGGCTGATTCCCGGTATTGCGCGGTACGGGGCGGCGCGGGTGCGGTAGGGCTGGGGGTACGGGGCGGCTGCGGGCGGGATTTCTCGAAGCCTTCACGCGGGGTGCTCAAGGATGGCTACATTTCTACGGCAGGATGCGCAAGGCGTCCGCAATAGCCGCTTTCCCGGCCTGCGGGAACGCTCTGACGTGCGGAAACCTTGCGTCCACGACGCATCGACCGGTCGGCGGGTATGTTTCCCCGACCGGTGTTGACACCGCGCCTCGCGGCGAATGTATGGTCGAAATCCGCCGAAACCGAACGGCTGGTCGGCGGTTTTCGTTCTGTTCCGGGTTTCCCATGCCGACGGTCCGGCACGGGCCGTCACTTCCGCTTTGGCTCAAGGGGGTTGGAGCTAATTGAACGGCTTCAGGGAAGACAGTCCGTCCGGCAGATCGGGGGGGCGGCGATGCTGATCCGCCTCACCGGTCTGGTGGCGGTCGAGCACGAGGACGGTGCCCCGCAGCACCTGTCCAGCGCGCAGGCCCAGGTGGCGTTCGCCCGCCTGGTCCTGGAGCGCTCCAGCGGCACCAGCCGCGACCAACTGGCCGACACCATCTGGCCCGACGGCCTGCCCGACACCTGGGCCTCGGCGCTGCGCAGCGTGGTCAGCCGGGTGCGGGCGTTCGTCACCGACCCCGCCCAGGGCCCCGGCGCGACCCCGCTGATCGCCCAGGGCGGGCGCTACGTGCTGCGGCTGCCGGCGGACGCGGCGGTGGACCTGGAGGCCGCCGCCTCGGCCGTCGGGGAGGCCGGCGAGGCGCTGGCCGCGGGCGGCCACGCGGTCGCCCAGCAGCTGGCCGCGGGCGCGCTGGCCAACCTGCGCGGGGCGTTCCTGCCCGACCACGAGGGCGAGTGGGTGCAGGGCGTGCGCGAGCACGTGGAGGAACTGCGGATCAGCGCGCTGGAGACGGCGAGCCTGGCGGCCTCCGCGCTCGGCGAGGAACACCACGCGCTGCGCTGGGCCGACGAGGCGGTGCGCCGCGCCCCGTTCCGCGAGAGCGCCTACCGCTGCCGCATGGAGGCCCTGGCCGCCTCCGGCAACCGCGCCGAGGCGCTGCGCTGCTACCAGCAGCTGCGCCGGGTACTGGCGGAGGAACTGGGCATCGACCCGGCCGCCGAGACCCAGGAGCTCTACCTCGCCCTGCTGCGCACCCCCACCCCCGCACCGCCCGCCCCGGCGGCGGTACGGGCGGTGGACCCGGTCCTGATGGGCATCTTCGAGCCGCTGGCCCTCACCCGCCTGCCCCGCCCCGCCCCCACCCCGGTGCGCGCCGCCTGACCCCGGGGGCGGGCGGGACCACCCCCCACCCCCCGCCCGCCCCCATCCCCGCCCTTTCCGGCCCGCAACCGCCCGTCCGGCCACGCGCCCCCTCTCCCGCCGCCCCCTCTCCCCCGGCCCGCAACCGCCCGTCCGGCCAAGCCCGTTGCCCACCACCCCGTCCCGCCGCCCGGACCCCGGCCACCCCTCGCCCGACCCCGCCCCGGCCCCCCCGCCCGCAACCGCCCGTCCACCCCGGCCCGTTGACCGCGGCGTCCAGCGCCCCGCGCCGCCCCACGCCACCCCGTCCCCCTCCTCTCGCAACCGCCCGTCCACCCGGGCCCGTTGCCCGCGGCCCCCGGCGCCGCCACCCTCCTCTCCCCCGGCCCGTTGACCGCGGCCCCGGCACCCCGCGCCGCCCCACGCCGGCCCCCCGCCACCCCGGTCCCCCGCCACCCCGGTCCCCCTCCTCTCGCAACCGCCCGTCCACCCGGGCCCCTTGAGCGCGGCCCCCGGCGCCGCCATCCCCCTCTCCCCCGGCCCGTTGACCGCGGCCCCGGCACCCCGCGCCGGTCCCCGGCCACCCCGTCCCGCAACCGGCCCGTCCACCCCGCCCGTCGCCCGCGGCGTCCAGCACCCCGCGCCGCCCCGCGCCGGTCCCCCTGCACCCTGCGCCCCCTCCCCCCGTCCCGCAGCCACCCGTTCTCCCCGGGCCCGTTGACCACGGCCCGCGCACCCCCGCCGCCCCCGTCACCCCCTCCACCCGGCCCGCAACCGCCCGTTCTCCCCGGCCCGTTGACCGGCGGCCCGCGCACCCCGCCCGGGCCGCGGGCCCCTCCCTTCCCCCTGGTCCCCTGGCCCTCCGGCCGGGCGGGCCCGTTGCCGGGGCGGGGCTTGCCCGGACGTGTTGCGCGGGTGTTGCGGGGGGCGTGGCAGATGGGCCGGGCGTAGTAGCGTCTGGGCGTGAAGTCGCGCGCACGGCGCGGTTTTTGACCATGAGACGGACGGGGGTCGAGCAGTGGGAAGGGGTGGTGGGTGTGGGACGGGCACGCGTGGTGGCGCGGGTGATCGTGCACCCTGGTGTGGAGGACGTGAGCGTCCAGCAGGTGCTGGAGGCGCTCGCTGATCCGGCCCGCAGGTCGGTGGTGCGCACGCTCGCGCACGCGGGGGCCGATCTCAGCTGCGGTTCCTTCGAGTTGCCGGTGGGGCGTTCGACCTCCAGCCACCACTTCAGCGTGCTGCGCGAGGCGGGACTGCTGCGCCAGTACTACGTGGGCACGACCAAGATGAACGCGTTGCGCAGCGAGGAGCTGGAGCGCCGCTTCCCGGGCCTGCTGTCGGCGGTGGTGGCGGCCGCGGACGCGGAGGTGCGGGACACCGCGCCGTCCTGAGACGGCACTGGGGCCCGCCCCGGCCTCTGCCCCTGTCCCTCGTCCTGCTCCCGGTGCGGGTCCCGGCCCGGTGCGGGTCCCGGCCCGGTGCGGGTCCCTGCCCGGTGTGGGGCCCGGGGCGGGGCGTAGGCTCCCGGTCCATGATCGGAAACGGTGACGACGGCGACGGCGACGGCGGCGGGGCCGGGGGGCGGACCTTCGCGGACACCCTGCGCTGGGCGCGGGGCGCGCTGCGGCCCGGCGAGCGGATCACCGCGGTGACGGAGCTCAAGGGCGGGTGGACCTCGCGGATGCGCCGCCTGGACGTCGAGGGCCCCGGCGGCGGCGGCGGGCACGCGCTGGTGCTGCGCTCCTTCGTCAAGCCGTTCTACCGCCGGCACGCGCCGGGCCTGCTGGAGCGCGAGGCCGGGGTGCTGCGGCTGCTGGAGAGGGGGGCCGTCCCGGCGGCGCGGCTGCGCGCGCTGGACGCGCGGGGCGCGGCCTGCGACCACCCGTCACTGGTGATGACGCACCTGCCCGGGCGGGTGCGCCTGGAGCAGGACGCGGACACCGCCCGGCGCGCGGGGCTGCTGGCAGTCCAGCTCGCCGGCGTCCACGCGCTCACCGTCGGCGAGGGGCAGCGCCCGCGCGCCTGGCAGGCGTGGACGGCCCCCGGCCTGGTGCGGGTGCCCGGGGCCACGGCGCGCCCCGCCCTGTGGGCGCGGGCGGTGGCGGAGATCGACCGCGCGGCGCCGGCGCTGCGCCCGTGCTTCCTGCACCGCGACTTCCACCCCGGCAACGTGCTGTTCACCGGCAGCGGCGCGGAGCTGGCGGTCAGCGGGGTGGTCGACTGGGTGGAGACCTCCTGGGGGCCGGCCGACCTGGACGTCGCCCACTGCTCCACCGCTCTGGCCCTGCTCCACGGCCCCACCGCCGGCCTGGCCTTCGCCGACCGGTACCGGGAGGCCGGCGGCACCCTCGCCGAGGGCCGCGACCACCTGTACTGGCGGCTGCTGGACGCCCTCGCGTTCGCCCCGGACGCCGAGAAGGTCGCCGTCCCCTGGCGCGAGCTGGGCCGCACCGACCTGACACCGGAACTCCTGACCGCCCGCCTGGAGGACTACCTGCAGGCCCTGTTCGACCGCTACGCCTGAACCCGCCGGACCACCCCCGCCCTCCCCCGGCCCCCACCCCGGCACCCCGGGGGACGCGGACGCGCCGAGGCCCGGCACCGCAACGGGCCCGGGCCCGCAACTCCGGCCCGGCTCCTCCGCCCGGCCGCACGGCGCAGCGCCGCCGTGCGGCCGGGCGGGACACCACCCGCCAGTACCCCGCCGGGCGCCCCGCCCCCTCGCCTCCACCCGCGGCCCCACCCCGTCCCGGATGCCGCCGCGCCCCCACAGCGCCCCGTGCGCGCCACCGCCACGACCGCCCCCGCCGCCAACCCCGGGGACGGACGCGCCGGCCCGGCACCGGCCCGGGCCTGCAGCTCCGGCCCGGCTCCCCCGCCCGGGCGGACGGCGCAGCGCCGCCGTGCGGCAGCCGCACCCCGCCACAGCCGCACCCGCACCCCGCCCCCGCCGCCAACCCCATGGACGCGGACGCACCGGCCCGACACCGGCACCGGCACCGGCCCGGGCCCGCAGATCCGCCATGCGGCAGCCGTACCCCACCCGCGCCGGCCTCCCCGCGCCCAGTCAGCCACCCCGTCCCGGATGCCGCCGCACCCCCGCAGCGTCCCGTGCACACCACCGCCACAGCCGACCCCGCCGGCCGCCCCAGCCATCCCGGACAACCTCAGCCCGCCCCAGGGGACGCGGACGCGCCGGGGCCGGCACGGGCACCGGCCCGCAGATCCGGCGCGACTCCCCGCCCGGGCGGACGGCGCAGCGCCGCCGTGCGGCAGCCGCACCCCGCCCGCGCCCCCGCCCGCGAGCCCGCTTCCCCTCGCGGCCCAGTCGGCCATCCCGTCCCGGGCGCCGCCGCATCCCCGCAGCGTCCCGTGCGCGCCGCCGCCACGGCCGCACCGCGCCGCCAGCCCCAAGCCATCCCGGACAACCTCCGCCCCGCCCCGCACGGACCCGCCCCGCCCCGCACGGACCCGGATGTGACCCCGCTTACATATGACACGACACATGTGTCGTGTAACGTGTCCGTTATGGGCACCCTGGAGAAGAATCCGACCCTCGTCTTCGTCCCCTGCCTGTCCGGCGCCCCGTGGAGCGCCGAGCAGCTCGCCCCCTACGGGCCGGCGCCCCGGCGCACGCTGCGCCTGCCCGAGGGGGTCGACGACATCGAGCGCTACGCCGACCACGTCCGGGACGCGGTCGCGGACCTGGAGGACTACGTGCTGGTCGGCGACTCGTTCGGCGCGAACATCGCGCTCGCGCTCGCCACCCGCCGCCCGCCGGGCCTGCGCGCCCTGGTCCTGTCCGGCGGGTTCGCGGCCGACCCGGTCGACTCGAAGGCGTGGAAGGCCCTGATGCGGGCGGCCGGCAAGGCGCGCGGCCCGCTCTACCGGCAGCTGACGCTGCGGGTGCACGCCCGCCGCCTCGCCTCCCCGTTCGACGGCGAGGGACAGGTGCCCTGGAACGAGGCGCGCAGCCGCGAGCTGTTCCTGGCCAACACCCCGGCCGCGTCCTTCGACGCCCGGGTGCGGGCCGTCCTGGGCGCCGACTACACCGGCGCGCTGGGCCGCGTCGCGGTCCCGACCCTGCTGCTGACACCCGCGCACGACGTGCTGATCGGCGAGAAGGCCTCGAAGGTCATGCTCGCGGGCATCCCCGACGCCCGGGAGGTCGTACTGGAACGCACCGGGCACATGTTCCGCTTCTCCCACCCCGGCACCTACGCCGCCGCGGTCACCGACTTCCTCGCCGCCCTCCCCGCCGCCGGGCAGGCCGCCGGTGCGTAAGGCCGAACACCTGCGGTTCGCGATCCTGGCGGCCCAGCGCGAGGGCAACCGGCTGCTGATCCAGGCCCTCAAGCCCCACGGCGTCACCCCCTCCCAGGCCGAGGTGCTGCGCCTGCTGCAGCAGCACGGCCCGCTGAGCCTGAGCGGGCTCGGGCAGCTGCTGGTGTGCGAGAGCGGCACCAACCCGAGCCGGCTGGTGGAACGCGTCGTGGCGGCCGGGCTGGTCGAGCGCCGCACCGACCCCGACGACCGCCGCTACCTGCGGCTCGACCTCACCCCCGAGGGCGAACGCCTGGCCACCGAGGTCGCCGCGATCGAGGAGTTCCTCTACGCCGCGACGGACGCCGCCTGCGAGGGCCTGGACACCGACGCGGTCCTCACCGTCCTGCACCGCTTCATCGACCCCCTGCCCTCGGGCGAGGCCCTCAACAAGCGCCTCGCCCTCGACTGACACCCCGCACCCCGCACCCCGCCCGCGGCCCGCGCGGCGCGGGGCGCGCGCACCGGCGACCCGCCGGCCCCGCCCGCCGCCTCCGCCCCCGACGGCACCCCCGTCGCCCCCGCCGCCTCCGCCCCCGGCGGCACGCCCCCGGCCGGCCGTCGGTGCCCCGCCGCCTGCGTCCGGGTCACGGCGGCCCGGGTCCGCGTTCAGGCGTCGCGCAGCTGCTCGGCGGCGCGCCGGTAGACGTCGGCGGCGCGGGCGAAGTAGTCGAAGAGGACCTCGCGCTGCCCGGGGGTGCAGCCGGCGATGATCTCGCCGACACCGCGGCGGGCCGGCTCCAGCGCCTCGTCCAGGGCGGCGGGGACGGCCAGCGGCTCGACGAGGACCTTGCGCCGATCCGAGGCGTCGGGGGTGCGGCGCACGTAGCCGGCCTGTTCCAGACGGTCGATCAGGCGCGTGGTGGGGCCGGTGGTCAGCCCGGTGCGGGCGGCCAGCTCGCCGGGGGTCATGGCACCGGCCAGCTGCAGGATGTTCAGCGCGTACAGGTCGGTGGCGCCCAGTCCGCAGGCCCGCGCCGCGGCGTGGCCGTGGAACAGGACCGCGCTCAGATACCGCCGGTACACCTCCCCCGCGTCCCCGCTCCCGCCCTCGGGCCCGCCGGGTGTCTCGGGCGTTGACACGTGAACCCCTCCTCCCTAGTCTCTTCTCCGAGGAAGAGAAATCTTCAACGAAGCTTCTTTACTGGAGAAGCTACCATGAAGGGGTCCGCCATGCCCACGCCCGACACCTCCCGCCCCACCGGCCCCGGCACCGCCCGGCAGGCCGACACCGCCGCGATCCACGCCCTGCTGACACGCGCCGCCGACGCCTGGGGACGCGGCGACGGCGCCGCGTACGGCGCGCAGTTCACCGCGGACGCCACCGACGTCACCTACATCGGCACCCTCCACCGCGGCGCCCAGGAGATCGGACGGGCGCACCAGGCCCTGTTCGACGGCGTCCTCAAGGGCACGAAGCTCACCGTGCGGGTGACGGACCTGCGCTTCCCGGGCCCGGACACGGCGGTGGCGGTGGCCCTGGGCGAGGTCCACAAGGGCCGCCCCCGGCGGCTGGGCAAGATCGCCACCTACACCCTGGTCCGCGAGGCCGACGGCCGATGGCGCATCGCCGCGGTCCACAAGACCCGCCACCGCCGCCTGCTGGAAGCCCTCTCCTTCCGCCTCCAGCCCGCCACCCGCCCCCGCTGACGCGGACACCCCCGCCGGCCCCCGGCCCCCTCCCACCCCCAGCCCCGCCCCGCCCCCGGACCCGCACCGGACGCCGGCCCCACCGACTCCCCACCCGCCCCGCGCGGGCCACCCGCCCGCCACCGCACCCTCAACCCCCCTCCCGCGCACGGGAAGTCAGCCCCACCGACATCCCGCGCCGGGCCGAACCGACCACCCCCTGCCGCACAAACCGGACCACCGGCCGCGTCGGCCCCGCCCGCGGCGAGGACGGGAGCCACCTGAGGGGGTGACGCGGGTGGGAGTGTGCGCCAGGAGCCGAAGTTAAGCCCGCAGGGTGCGATCCGGGTCCTGACGATCCGTGTCCCTGGCAGGCGCGGGGCGCGAGCGCCCGTCCGTTTTCGGGGGCGCCGGACGCCCACGACCTTCATGACGGCCGGGTGAGCCAGAGAGATCGACAGGCTTCGACAGTCCGGATACGACACCGGCCATGCCGAGTCCGCCGAACGCATGGTGCAGGCTCCGAACGACGGCCTGTCCGCTCTGGAAGCACTCCCGCGCGACGATGAGTTCCGGCGTGACCGGGCGAACGATCGCGTGACGATCCACAAGCCGCACGCCTACGCCGGCGAACGGGTGGACCGTGACCCCGCCGGCCGGGTGGCCCGTCGGGCCCTGGTCGCGCCGGCGCTCGCCCGCGGAGCCGACGACGGAGGCCTCCCGTTCCCCGGACCGGAGATCTCCTCTGATCCGGCGATCGCCGCGGACGCCCCGGTGATCGCGGACCGGGCCCGCCCAGGAGATCGGATTCGATCTCACCCGCGACCAGCGCGTGGTGTCCGGGTCGGCTGACCGCCAGGCGTCGGAGGAACCGGCGCGAACCGATGACGGGCAGGCGGCACGGACCGCGTCGCGAGTCCTGGACGGCGGTTCCCTCTCCGCTCGAGGCATCGCCGGCGGCCGATGCGGCGATCACGCCGCTGCGCGCGAGCACCGCGTCCGTCTGGATCCGGACGGCTCTTCGGGGGCGGGGCCGTCCCTTCGGCGCCCGGCACGGCCGGATCCGGTGCCCGGGAGGCGGGAGGACTCGGCACCGGCCCGGAGGAGCGCGCGGCGCAAGGCGGCCCGGCCGGCGATCGCGGCACGGACGCCGTGACGCCGACCGCGCTTTCCGCGCGCCGGTGACGCCCCGTCACCCCAGGGTGGAAGCCGCCGTGCCCGAGCTCAGCGGCGGGCCGGCCGGCGGCGCTCGACGCGGTCGAGGCCGCCGGCGAGGAGGTCGCGGTGGCCGATGGTGAAGTCCCCGTTGGGCAGGGCCTCTCCCGCCCCGTAGTACCGGCCCACGACAGCGGCGGGAAGGAAGGAGCGCAGGCTGTGGCGCATGCCCTCGGGGTACTCGACGCTCTCGCCCCAGCCGGAGGGAGCCCGGTCGGTGGACATCAGGACCCAGTGGTCGACGGGGACGACGGCGTCGAGATCGGGCACTGCTCCGGTGTGGCCGTCCAGCGCGGGCACGGTCAGCCGGTCGGGGTCGAGGGGCGAGTACCACAGCAGGAGGGGTGCGGCACGCTGCGCGTCCGCGTTGTCGAAGCAGCACACGGCGACGGTGTGGTCGGGGAAGTGGTCGGCGTAGAAGCGCAGGAGGTCCGGGTCGAGGGACGGACGCCGGTGCGCCGGCACCCGGTGCAGTGCCGCCGGGATCGCGGTGGGGTCGGCGGCCAGCAGCACCGTGTAGACGTCGTGCTCGAAAACCCGGACGGCCTCCGGCTCCGCGCTCATCCACACGATCTCGTCGGCTGCGACGGCGACGGCGACGGGTCGAACGGCGGCGACCATGCGCTCCAGCACGTCGCCACTGCGTCCGGTGGAGAGGAAGTGCCCCGCGGTGAGCTGCCGGGTGGGCAGGTGCAGCAGCATGGCGTTCGGACCGCCGGCGAGGTTGACGGCGGTGTTCTGGTAGCCCAGGACATGAATGAGGCCGTGCACGGGGTGGTGTTGCCGACCGCAGTACACGATCGTGCCGGAGAACGCGGCCGCACTGGTCGAGATGCACATGGCGGCACGGTAGCGCCCCCGTTCGCGCGGGAACCGGGAGGGTCCGCCAGACCTCCCGGCACCCGAACCCGAACACCCCGCCGCGCACGGGACGTCGGCCCCACCGACTTCCCCCGCCAGACCGCACCACCACCACCGGCCCGGCCCGGCCCGGCCCAGGACGACAACCCCCGCCCCACCACCGCCACCCCGCCCCCCGCCACCCGGACCCGACCACCGACCCCGCCGGCCCGGCACCGAGCGACGACACCCCGCCGCCCCCGGCACCCGACCCCCCGGCCGGCACCGGAAGTCGGCCCCACCGACTTCCCACACCCCACAGGCCACACCACCGCCACCCCCGGCACCGGCACCGGCACCGGCACCGGAACCCACCACCGGCACCCGCACCCGCACTCCCCGCCCCGCACCGGAAGTCGGCCCCACCGACTTCCCACACCCCGCACGGGCGACCCGGCAGCCGCGCCGTGGCCGGGACGGCGCGCCCGGCCACGGCGGGCCGGGGCCGCGCCGGGGCCGGCGGGGTCACAGCGGCAGGCGCATGTCCTCCTCGGCGGCGGTCACGTCGCCTCCGTAGGCGCGGCGGGCCTCCGCCAGGGGCAGGGCGCGGTCGGTCCCGGGCCAGAAGTGGGTGAGCAGCAGGCGGGCGGCGCCGGCGTCGCGGGCGGCGGTGCCGGCCTGGGCGGCGCTGAGCAGCAGGGGGTCGTGGGCCTGGGTGCCGCACAGGGTGGCGCCGGCGATGAGGAGGTCGGCCCGGGCGGCCAGGCGGGCCAGGGCGGGGCCCGGCCCCGCGTCGCCGCTGTAGGCGAGGGTCAGGCCCGGGGCGCTCAGGCGCACGCCCGCGTGGGGGACGTGGTGGGGCAGCGCCTCGGTCTCCAGGCGCAGCGGGCCCAGCCGGTGGACGGTGGCGTGGGCCGGCAGGAGGTGGATGTCGAAGACGTCGTGGAGGTCTTCGCTGGGTTCCATCGCCTGGACGCGGTCCACGACGCCCGCGGGGCAGTACAGGGGCAGGCGCGCCGGGCGGGGGACGGTGAAGTGGCGGGCGCGGGCGAGGGCGCTGAGGTCGGCGCAGTGGTCGGGGTGTTCGTGGGTGACGACGACGGCGTCGAGGCCGGTGGCGGGGGTGTGGCGGAGCAGGCGGGGGAAGGTGGCGTAGCCGAGGTCGAGGGCCAGGCGGTAGCCGTCGTGGTCGAGGAGGAAGCCGCTGGCGGCGCGGTGGGCTTCGGGGTGGGCGGCACTGGTTCCCAGGACTGTCAGTCGGCGCACCGGGTGATGCTCTCACGGCACCGCGGCAACCGGCACGGCACGACAGACACCCACACCCCCGCCACCCGCCGGCCGCCGATGGACCAGGCCGCCGGCGGCGCGACCGCCGCCAGGACGCCGACGGCACGTCATACGGCGAACACCCCCCGTCCCGCCGCACTCCCACCCACCACCACACCCACCGCACCCGGACGGAACGCCCGCGGACAGGCCCCCTCCACGCACGCACCACCCACCACCACCGGCCCGGCCCCGCACGGGACACCGCGGCGCCCAGGGCAGGGCGAGCCGCAAGGGGTGCCCCGCAAACACCATCCCCCCACGCGCCCCCGGCCACGCCCACGCCCGCGCCCGCGCGCCCGTGGCCGGGAACGGGCCGGGCCCAGCACGGGGCGGGCCGCACGAACCGGCCGGCTCACGACTCCCCCCACCCAGCCGCACCCCGACCCACCACCGCGCCGCTGGACGGAACGCCCGCGGACAGGACCCCTCCACGCACGCACCACCCACCACCCCGGCCCCGCACGGGACACCACAAGCGCCCGGGCGGAGCAAGCCGGGACGGGAGCCCGGCACACGACTCCCCCATGCCCACGCTCGCGCACCCGACGGCGGGAACGGGGGCGGGCCGAGGCCGGGGACGGGCCCGAGGCGCGCAGCACGGGGCGGGCCGCACGAACCGGCCGGCCCACGACTCCCCCCACCGCGCCGCACCCCGACCCACCACCGCGCCGCTGGACGGAACGCCCGCGGACAGGACCCCTCCACGCACGCACCACCCACCACCACCGGCCCCGCACGGAACACCACAGCGCCCGGGCGGAGCGAGCGCGAAGGGGCGCCCCGTGTGCGGCTCTCCCACCGCGCCGCACCATGGCCCTCCGCCACCGCCGCCGAGTCGCCCCGCCGCCCCCGGACGGGCCGGCCACGAGCCGCAGTGCAGGGCGGGGTGCAGGGCCGGGCCACGAGCCGCAGTGCAGGGCGGGGTGCAGGGCCGGGCCACGGGCCGCCGGGCCGGGGTGCGGGCGGCCACGGGCCGGGGGCGGGGGTGGTGCGGGGAGGGGTGTCCAGTCGGTGGTCAGGGGGTGGGCGGGGCGGGGGCGGGCAGTAGGATCGGCGGCGTTGCACACCCGTACACCGCTGGTAGGAGGCTTTTCATGGCTCAGGTCACGCTGAAGGGGAACCCGGTCGAGGTCGGCGGCGCGCTGCCCGCCGCCGGCAGCCAGGCCCCGGCGTTCACGCTGGTCGGCGCGGGGCTCGCGGACACCTCGCTGAAGGACTTCGCGGGCACCCGCAAGGTCCTCAACATCTTCCCCAGCATCGACACCCCGACCTGCGCGACGTCGGTGCGCACCTTCAACGCCCAGGCCGGCGCCCTGGACAACACCGTGGTGCTGTGCATCTCCGCGGACCTGCCGTTCGCGCAGGCCCGGTTCTGCGGCGCCGAGGGCCTGGAGAACGTCAAGACGCTGTCCACCCTGCGCGGACGCGACTTCCACGACGCCTACGGCGTGGCCATCAACTCCGGCCCGCTGGCCGGCCTGACCGCGCGCGCCGTGGTCGTCCTGGACGAGAACGACACCGTCCTGCACACCGAGCTCGTCTCCGAGATCGCCGACGAGCCGAACTACGACGCCGCGCTCGCCGTCCTGAACTGACCCACCCCGGACGCACCCCCGCGCCCCCACCCCCACGCACGCATCCGTGCACGCATCCGTGCACGGCGCGCTCGCGCGTGACCGCGGCCCGCCGCCCCCGACTCCCCGCCACCCGGCCGGGAACCCCCGGGGGCCGGCGGGCCGCCGCCGTCCCGGGCCACACCGCCCCCGCCCCGGGCCACACCGCCCCCGGAAACGGGTGCGCCCGCCCCACGCCGACGGCACGCGGGCGCAGGCACGGGAACAGGGCCGCGCCCACGAGCCCCCCCCCCCCGCGCGAAGCGGGACCGAAAGGACGAACGGCCGCCCCCGCGACCCGCGAACGGCCGGCCCCGCGCACCGGCCCCGCCGGAAACCGCGCGCGGCCCCCGGGGGACGGAACGGTGACGACGAACAGGTACGCCGCCCCCGCGACCCGCGAACGGCCGGCCCCGCGCACCGGCCCCCGCCGGAAACCGCGCGCGGCCCCCGGCCCCGCGCCGACGGCACGGGAACGGGGGCGCGGGTACGGAAGGCCGCGCCCGCGAGCGCGACCCCTAGAAACCGCCGGGCGGGCCGGGGGGTTCAGGTGATGGAGGCCCCGGAGTCGATGCTGATGACCTGCCCGGTCATGCAGTCCTGGTCCAGGAACAGCGTGACGGACGCGGCGACCTCGGCCGGGGTGACGAACCGCGGCACCGGGACCTTCTCCAGCATCGCGGTCTTCACGTGCTCGGGCAGGGTGTCCGTCATCCCGGTGATCATGAAGCCGGGTGACAGGGCGTTGACCGTCACCCCGCGCCGCCCGCACTCCGCGGCCAGCGTCCGGGTCAGGCCGATCAGCCCCGCCTTCGACGCCGAGTACGCCGTCTGCCCGGCGGTGGCGATCAGACCCGACGGCGACACGATGTTGACGATCCGCCCCCACCGCGCGCGCAGCATCGCCGGCACGCACACCCGCGCCGTGTGGAACGAGCCGATCAGGTTCGTGTCGATCACCTGGCGCCACTCGGCGGGGTTCTGCATCGCCATCAGCGCGTCCTTGCGGATCGCACCGTTGTTGACCAGCACGTCCACCGGCCCCAGCGCCGCCCGGATCTCCTCGTACATCGCGCTCACCGCGTCGAAGTCCGCGACCGACCCGCTCACCAGCACATGCGCGTTGGACAGCCGCGCCGCGGTCTTCTCCGCCCCCTGGCGGGAGCTGTTGTAGTGCACCGCGACCCGGCACCCCGCCGCGTCCAGCGCCACCGCCAGCTCACTGCCCAGGCCCCCGGAGGCACCGGTGACCAGCGCCACCGGCGCCTGGGGACGCTCACCGAACACCGTGCCCGCGCTCACCGCGCGCCTCCCCACGTCAGCAGGACCGAACCCCAGGTCATCCCCGCGCCGAACCCGGCCAGCAGGACCGTGTCACCGTCCTTGATCCGCCCCGCGTCCAGCGCCTCCGCCAACGCGATCGGGATCGAGCCCGACGCGGTGTTGCCGTACCGCTCCAGGTTCGTCACCAGCCTCTCGCGCGGGATACCGGTGTGCGACAGCACCGAGTTGATGATCCGGATGTTCGCCTGGTGCGGCACCACGTGGTCCACCTCGGCCGCGGTGATCTTCGCCTGCTCCAGCGTCTCGCGGATCGTGCGCACCGTGTACCGCACCGCGTTCAGATAGATCTCGTTGCCGTTGATCTGCGCGTAGTGCAGGCCCTGCGCGACGGTCTGCGCGGTCGTCGGCATCCGCGAACCGCCCGCCAGGACCTTCAGGCTGTTCTTGCACGAGCCGTCCGCGCCCAGGTTCCACGCCCGGATCCGGTCCACCGGACCCGGCGTCAGCACCACCGCGCCCGCCCCGTCCCCCACCAGGATCGACAGGTCCCGGTCCGCCGGGTTCGCGGTCTGCGTGTGCGTGTCCGAACCGATCACCAGGATCGGCCGCGGATCCATCCGCATCAGGCCCACCGCCGTCACCAGCGCGTACACGAACCCCGCGCACTCCGAGTTCACGTCGTGCGCGCTGCCCGCGATACCCAGCTCGTCGTGGACGAACGCCGACGTCGCCGGCGAGGGCTGCTCCGGGGTGGCCGTGGCCACGATCAGATGCGCGATGTCCGCACCCGTCAGCCCCGCCCGCTCCAGCGCCCGGCGCCCGGCCTCGACCGCCATCGACGCCGTGGTCTGGCCCGGACCCACCGCCCGGCGCTCACGGATCCCGCACCGGGAGACGATCCAGTGCTCGTCCACCCCGAACCGCTCGGCGAGCTCCTCGCTGGTCACCACCTTCTGCGGGACCCACATCCCCCAGCCGGCGACGTCGAAACCGCTCATCTCACCCGACCCCTCTCTCCCCGCCCCCGGGGCCTCAGTTGCCCTCGGCGGGAACGAGCGCCAGGATCCGCTCGTGCACCACCCGCAGCGTCGTCGTGTCGTCGATGTCCGCGAACAGCGACTCGTCGGCCGGAATGTGCGGGTACTGGTTCTGGAACCCGTACAGCCACTCCATCAGGTCCAGCGAGTCCACGTCCGCGATGTGCTGCAACGCCGCGTCCGCGTCGATCTCACGCGCACCGGACACCGCCTGCAGCTGCTGCGCCAGGTCCTCGATGGTGGGGATCTGCGACATGGGTGATCGTTTCCTCTCCTCGCCCGCCCCGGACTCACCGGGACACGGGCGGCTGTCAACGCGTCGAATGGAAAAAAGCGGGTCGAACAAGGACCGCCACCCGCCCACCCCCCTGCCCACCACCACAGCCGTTTCCCGGCCACGGCCACGGCCACGGCAGCGGCAGCGACGACGGCAACGGCAACGGCAACGGCAACGGCGGCCGCAGACGGGAAGCGCCACACCCGGAACCCACCGCCGACCCCCCGCCCGCCACCCGCAACACCCGCAGCGGCACACGACAAACACAGGGAACCGGCGAACAGACCCGGACAAGCACCCCCGGCCACACCAGCAGGAAGAAACCGGACGGAAGGCGACCCGGCCGTGGGGGCCGCGTCTCTTGTCGAAACCGCATGAAACCCCCGCCCCCGCAAACGCCCCGCAACCCCCCACCCCCCGACCCCCTTGCGCCCCCCTTGCGAGACACACGCTTACCTGACCCACAACACACCGCACCCGCACGCCCACCGCCACACCACCCACCAACGGCCAGACGACCGGACGGCCAACCAGCCCAACGGCCCGACGGCCCGACGGCCAGACGACCGGACAGCCAACCGGCCGGCCCGGCACAGCACCACCCGCCGCCGGCCACCGGCGGTACCGCCACCACAGCACCACCCCGCACGGCAGCACCCCCCGGGGCACCGGCCGTCCCGCCTGAGTCCGCACGCCAGCCAGCAGAGCAGGACCAGGCCCACACGAACCGGCACCACAGGCACGGCACACACCAACCACCGCCGCCCGCACGCCGGTTCACCACAGCACCACCGCACACGGCACCACCGCACACGGCACCACCGGTACGGCAGTCCCCCTCAGGGACACCCGCCACACCGACAGGCCACATCCACAGGCCGGGTTCGGCACCCGCACCACCACGCACGGCACCACCCGGCCACCCGGCCGTCCGCCAGGACGGCCACCACAGCACCACCCCGCACGGCAGCACCCCCCGGGGCACCCGCCGTCCGCCTGAGTCCGCACGCCAGCCAGCAGAGCAGGACCAGGCCCACAACGAACCGGAACCACAGGCGGCGGCACACACCAACCACCGCCGCCCACACGCCGGTTCACCACAGCTCCACCACGCACGGCACCACCGGTACGGCAGTCCCCTCAGGGACACCCGCCACACCGACAGGCCATATCCACAGGCCGGTTCAGCACAGCGCCACCGGCCGGCGACCACCGATCACCGGCCGTAGGTCGCGACAGCATCACCCGGTACGGCAGCACCCCCAGGGGCACCTGCCGGCCGCCTGGGTCCGCACGCCAGCCAGCAGAGCAGGACCAGGCCCACAACGAACCGGCACCACGGCACGGCACACACCAACCACCCGCTCCTGCAGGCCGGTTCACCACAGCACCACCGCA
The DNA here is from genome assembly GCF_055585785.1 of Kitasatospora sp. NPDC053308. Lineage (NCBI taxonomy): Bacteria > Bacillati > Actinomycetota > Actinomycetes > Kitasatosporales > Streptomycetaceae > Kitasatospora > Kitasatospora sp. NPDC053308. Next base: position 100,308 of record NZ_JBVJJY010000015.1, read on the forward strand.
CACGGCACCACAGGTACGGCAGTCCCCTCAGGGACACCCGCCACGCCAACAGGCCACATCCACAGGCCGGGTTCGGCACCCGCACCACCACGCACGGCACCACCCGGCCACCCGGCCGTCCGCCAGGACGGCCACCACAGCACCACCCCGCACGGCAGCACCCCCCGGGGCACCCGCCGTCCGCCTGAGTCCGCACGCCAGCCAGCAGAGCAGGACCAGGCCCACAACGAACCGGAACCACAGGCGGCGGCACACACCAACCACCGCCGCCCACACGCCGGTTCACCACAGCACCACCGCACACGGCACCCCCGGTACGGCAGTCCCCTCAGGGACACCCGCCACACCGACAGGCCATATCCAAAGGCCGGGTTCGGCACCCGTACCACCACGCACGGCACCACCCGGCCACCCGGCCACCCGGCCGTCCGCCAGGGCGGCCACCACAGCACCACCCCGTACGGCAGTGCCCACGGGCACCGGCCGTCCCGCCTGGGTCCGCACGCCGGCCGGCAGAGCAGGACCAGGGCCACAACGAACCGGCACCACAGGCACGGCCCGCACCAACCACCCGCTCCTGCAAGCCGGTTCAGCACAGCACCACGCACGGCACCACCCGGCCACCGGCCGTCCGCCAGGGCGGCCGGCACAGCGCCACCCGGTACGGCACAGCCCACGGGCACCGGCCGTCCCGCCTGAGTCCGCACGCCGGCCGGCAGAGCAGGACCAGGCACCCGCCACACCGACAGGCCGCGCCCACACCGGTGCGGCACACCGCACCACCGGCCGTACACCGGTACACCGGTCAAGCCGGTCGGCCGGTGCTCCGGTCAAGCCGGCCGGCCCGGTGCTCCGGTCAAGCCGGTCAAGCCGGCCGGCCGGTACGCCGGTGCTCCGGCCGGCCGGTCACCCGGTGCGGACGGCCGCCGGCCGTCCGCCCGTCGTTCCGTTCCCGCAAACCCACCAACCGAGGGGCCCCATCCCATGACCACCGTCGAAGCCCGTTCCATCAACCCCGACGTCGAGGCCATCCGCCACCACTACGAGGTCCCCAACGAGCTCTACCGCCTCATCCTGGGCCCGACCATGATGTACTCCGGCGGCTACTGGGAGGACGGCGAGGACCTCGTCGCCGTCCTCGACGAAGCCCAGGAACGCAAGCTCGACGTCTTCACCGACCTCGCCCGCGCCGCCCACACCAACAAGGTCCTGGACGTCGGCTGCGGCTGGGGCACCATGCTCAACCGCCTCACCACCGTCCACGGCGTCAAGCGCGCCGTCGGCGTCACCCTCTCCCGCACCCAGGCCGACTTCGTCGACGCCCTCGCCAACCCCGCCATCGAAGCCCGCGTCGAAAGCTGGGAGGACCACCGCCTCGCCGACGGCGAGGACCCCTACGACGCCGCGTTCTGCATCAACGCCCTCGAACACTTCGTGCTCTCCTCCCTCACCCCCAAGGAGCGCACCCAGCGCTACCGCGTCTTCTTCAAGCAGATCCACTCCCTCCTCAAGCCCGGCGCCCGCTTCGTCCTGCACACCATGACCGTCGAGAACCCCCCGCTGCGCCGCCGGCTCCTGGACGACCTGAAGTTCCTCCAGCGCGAGGAGTTCGAGGGCTGCCACATCCCGCGCCTGCCCGAACTCGCCACCGGCCTCGACGGCCTCTTCGAGGTCACCGAGATCCGCAACGAACCCGAGTCCTTCGCCCGCGCCTGCCGCGCCTGGCTCCAGCTCCTGGCCGCCCGCCGCGACGAAGCCGTCGCCATGACCGACGAGACCACCGTCGCCCGCTTCGAGCGCTACCTCGACATCTTCGCCTACACCCTCGAAGACCACATCTTCAACAACTTCCGCGTCACCCTCACCCGCCGCGCCTGACCCCCAGGCCACCCCACCGGCACCTCAGCCACCGCAGAAGAGGACACCGACGCCATGACCACCACCCCCGCCCCCGACCGCACCACCCCCACCACCCCCCACACCACCACCGGTGCCACCGCGGCCCCCACCGCCCCCGCCCCGGCGGCGGGGGCCACCCCCACCACCACCGCCGGCACCACCACCGGCGCGGGCAGCGCGGGCGCGGCGGGCACCACCGCCGCCCCCGCCACCCGCACCACCCCCCACCCCACCGGCGACCTCGCCGTACGCCACCTCAACGTCGCCGTCATCGGCGCCGGCATCTCCGGCCTCGGCACCGCCATCGGCCTCCTACGCGCCGGCGAGAACGACTTCCTCGTCTTCGAACGCGCCGACGACCTCGGCGGCACCTGGCGCGACAACACCTACCCCGGCTGCGCCTGCGACGTCCAGGCCCACCTCTACTCCTTCTCCTTCGCCCGCAACCCCGAGTGGAAATCCACCTTCGCCACCCAGGCCGAAGTCCACGCCTACCTGCGCCAGACCGCCACCCGCCACGGCGTCGACGCCCACCTGCGCTACAACCACGAACTCCTCGAAGCCCGCTGGGACGACACCCACCACCACTGGAACCTCACCACCAGCCAGGGCCGCTACACCGCCCGGATCCTCGTCACCGGCACCGGCTACCTCTCCGACCCCGCCATCCCCGACCTGCCCGGCCTCGACACCTTCACCGGCACCGTCTTCCACTCCTCCCGCTGGAACCACGACCACGACCTCACCGGACGCCACGTCGCCGTCATCGGCACCGGCGCCTCCGCCATCCAGTTCGTCCCCGAGATCCAACCCCACGTCGCCCGCCTCGACCTCTACCAGCGCACCCCCCCATGGGTCGCCGCCAAACCCGACAAACCCAACACCCCCCGCCACACCTGGATGCTGCGCCACCTCCCCGGCTACCAGCGCCTGCGCCGCAACTTCAACAAACACGGCCGCGAAATCGTCGCGTTCTTCATGTCCCGCCCCACCCGCACCACCGGCATGAAGAACATGGCCGCCGGCCACCTCAAGAAGAGCGTCAAAGACCCCGCCCTACGCGCCCGCCTCACCCCCGACTACACCGTCGGCTGCAAACGCCTCCTGTTCTCCAACACCTGGTACCCCGCCATCCAGCAACCCAACGTCGACATCATCTCCGACACCATCACCCACATCGGCCCCACCCACATCACCACCGCCGACGGCACCCGCCACCACACCGACACCATCATCCTCGCCACCGGCTTCACCGCCACCGACCGCCCCATCGCCCACCGCATCCACGCCCGCGGCACCACCCTCGCCCACACCTGGAACACCCACGGCATGACCGCCCACCGCGGCACCACCATCCACGGCTTCCCCAACCTCTTCATGATCCTCGGCCCCAACACCACCCTCGGCCACTCCTCCCAGACCGTCATGATCGAAGCCCAGATCACCTACATCCTCGCCGCCCTCAAAACCCTCCACACCCACCACCTCACCACCCTCGAAGTCCGCGAAGAAGCCCAGAAAACCTACAACCACACCCTCCAGACCCGCCTCAAGAACACCGTCTGGAACCAAGGCGGCTGCACCAGCTGGTACACCGACACCCAAGGCAACAACCCCAGCATCTGGCCCGCCTACACCTGGACCTTCCGCCGCCAAACCCGCCACCTCGACCTCACCAACTACCAAACCGCCACCCACACCGACCACACCACCCCCACCCCCTAACACCCCCCACCAGCACCGCACCGACAGGGACACCCCGCCACCGCACCAGCCCGGACACCGCACCCCGGCACCGGCACCGGCACCGGCACCGGCAGGGACACCCCACCCGGCCGACAACACCACCGCACACCACACACCGGCGACAGCACCACCCGCCAAACCGACCCGCCACCCCACAGAGGACCAGCACCACCACGGCACCACCACGGCCCGCCGCCCGACCCACCCGGGCGGCGGCCGCCCCCCACCACCCACACCCCACAACCACCCCGCACCACACACCCGTCACAACCGGACAGGACACCGACCCGCAACCCGAGGGAACCGGAACAGGCGACCCGAACCACACCCCGCAGGTCACGACGCCACCCCACCGGCTACCCGCCACCCGCCACCGACCACCGGCCCCCGGCCGCACGACCACCCCACCGAACGGGAACCAGGCAACGGCAGGCACACCACCTCCCGCCACCGCCGAACCACCAGCCACCACAAGCCCGTAACCGCCGCACCCGACCAGGACCCGCCGGCCCGACCACCACCCCCGGACCGCACACCACCACCAGGCGACGACCGCCCACACCAGCCGAACAACCAAGCACCACACGCCCGTCACAACCAGGCAAGGCACCGACCCGCAACCCGCAACCCGCAACCCGCAACCCGCAACCCGCAACCCGCAACCCGCAACCCGAGGGAACCGGAACAGGCGACCCGGACCACACCCCGCGGGTCACGACGCCGCCCCACCGGCTACCCGCCACCCGCTACCGGCCACCACCCGGCCCCCGGCCGGGCAGCCACCCCGCACGACCACCCCACCGAACGGGAACCAGGCAACGGCAGGCACACCACCTCCCGCTGCCGGCGAACCACCAGCCACCACAAGCCCGTTACCGCCGGAGCCGACCAGAGCCCGCCGGCCCGACCACCACCCGCGGACCGCCCACCACCAGGCGAACAACCAAACACCGCAAGCCCGTCACAACCAGCCACCCGCCCGCGACCCGCAATCCACGGAAACCGGACCGGGCGACCCGAACCACACCCCGCGGGTCACGACACCGCCCCACCCGCCACCCGCCACCCGCCACCACCCGGCCCCCGGCCGGGCAGCCACCCGCACGACCACCCGCACCAGGCGAACAACCAAGCACCACAAGCCCGTCACAACCGGGCAGGACACCGGCCCGCAGCCCGCAACCCGCAACCCGCAACCCGCAACCCGCAACCCGCAACCCGCGGGAACCGCAGCAGGCGACCCGAACCACACCCCGCGGGTCACGACACCGCCCCACCGGCTACCCGCCACCCGCCACCACCAGGCCCCCGGCCGGGCAGCCACCCGCACGACCACCCCACCGAACGGCAACCAGGCAACGGCAGGCCCACCACCTCCCGCCACCGGCGAACCACCAGCCACCACAAACCCGTTACCGCCGCACCCGACCAGAGCCCGCCGGCCCGACCACCACCCGCGGACCGCCCACCACCAGGCGAACAACCAAACACCGCAAGCCCGTCACAACCAGCCACCCGCCCGCGACCCGCAATCCACGGAAACCGGACCGGGCGACCCGAACCACACCCCGCGGGTCACGACACCGCCCCACCCGCCACCCGCCACCCGCCACCACCAGGCCCCCGGCCGGGCAGCCACCCGCACGACCACCCCACCGCAGCCCCCGACCGGCACCCACAACTCCACACCACCGGCCCCCACGGCCCACCCCACACAGCCCACCCCCGGGCCCGGACCGTGAACCCTCACCACGCCGGCCCCCGGACGCCCGCCCCCGACCCCCCGGGGCCCGCGGGCCACCCCCACACCCGGACACAACCCCACACCCCACACCCGAAACACCCGCCGCGGCACCCGCACCACCCGCAGGACCGCACCACCCGAACGACCACTGCATTCACATGACCGAACGACCGTATGACCCCACACCCGGACGGCCACCGCCCGACGGCACCCGCACCCGCACGACCACCACACCCCGACAAACCGCCACCCGAACACGGAGACACCACCCCATGAACCACCCCCACCTCACCAGGCGCACCCTCCTCACCGGCGCCGCCGCCACCGTCATCGGCTACAACACCACCACCCGCACCTGGGCCACCACCCACGACACCCCCACCGGACACATCTCCCCCGCCCCCACCCTCCAAGGCACCCTCACCACCGCACCCGCCACCCGCACCGCCTTCGCCCACGACTTCGGACGCCTCACCACCACCACCCCCCACGCCGTCCTCAACCCCGCCAACGCCCAAGACATCGCCACCGTCATCACCTACGCCAACCGCCACAACCTCAAAGTCGCCATGAACGGCCAAAGCGGCACCGGAGACGACCTCGAATCACACTCCAACTACGGCCAAGCCGGCGCCCCCGGCGGCATCAGCATCAACGCCCGCGCCCTCAACCGCATCCACACCATCACCCCCACCAACGCCACCGTCGACACCGGCGTCACCTGGGCCCAACTCACCGACGCCACCCTCCCCCAAGGCCTCACACCCCCCGCCCTCACCGACTACCTCCACCTCTCCATCGGCGGCACCATCAGCATCGGCGGCATCGGATCCACCGTCCACAAACACGGCCTCCAAGCCGACACCGTCGAAGCCATCGAAATCGTCACCGGCAACGGCCACATCCTCACCGCCACCCCCACCCACAACCCCGACCTCTTCCACGCCGCCCTCGCCGGCGCCGGACAATTCGGCATCATCACCCGCGCCACCCTCAAACTCATCCCCGCCCCCCAAAACGCCCGCGTCATCACCCTCCACTACAACGACCTCACCACCTTCCTCACCGACCAACAAACCCTCCTCAACGACGGCCGCTTCCCCTCCCAAGTCGGCGAAATCCTCATCCAACCCGACAACCAACCCCCCCGCTACACAATCGAAGCCGTCGCCCACTACAACGGCACCACACCCCCCGACCCCACCCCCCTCCTCACCGGCCTCCACCCCAACCCCGACGAAACCACCATCACCGACACCACCTACCACCAATACATCCACCGCGCCGACGCCTTCGCCGACACCATCAAAAACCTCGGCTACTGGAACGCCCCCAAACCCTGGCTCTCCCTCTTCCTCCCCGCCACCCAAACCAAAACCTTCCTCACCGAAACCCTCCCCCACCTCACCCCCGACGACATCGGCCAAGGCCTCCTCCTCTGCTACCCCTTCCCCACCCACAAACTCACCCACCCCTACGCCATCACCCCCGACGAACCCACCACCTACCTCTTCGACCTCCTCACCTTCCCCCACCCCCACACCGACCCCACCCCCGCCCTCACCCGCAACCGCCACCTCTACGACCGCGCCGTCCAACTCGGCGCCAAACGCTACCTCGTCGGCGCCATCCCCCACATGACCCCCACCGACTGGCAAACCCACTACGGCCCCCAATGGACCAACCTCACCACCACCAAAAACCAACACGACCCCCACCACACCCTCACCCCCAACCAACACATCTTCCCCTAACACCCACAACACCCCGAACCCCCGGAACCCGGGAACACCCCGAACCCCCAAAACCCCAAACCCACCCCCCAAAAAAACCCGAAAGCAACCCCCCGGAAACCCCCGAACCCACACCCCCCTCAAACACCCAGCAAAAACCCACCCCGCACCCGAAAGGAAAAACCATGCACGCCATCCACCACACCGACCACACCATCCTCCCCCACCCACCCCACACCGTCTGGAACGCCCTCATCAACGAACTCAACGGCAAAACCACCTGGTGGCACCCCCACAACACCCACCAACCCGGCCCCACACCCCCCCACCACACCGGCGGCACCACCCACACCACCATCCACCCCGCAGGCATCGGCAAACCCGGCCCCAAACTCCACTTCACCAGCACCACCACCCACATCACCCCCCACCACACCCTCACCCAAACCCACACCGGCCACTTCCACGGCACCACCACCTACACCCTCACCCCCCACCCCCAACCCCACAACACCACCCACACCCAACTCACCATCACCTTCACCACCACCCCCCACCACTGGCCCAAACTCCTCCACCACCTCACCAACCTCACCACCAAACACACCACCGCCACCCAACACGCCCTCACCAACCTCCACCACCACCTCACCAACACCACCAACACCAACCAATAAAAAACAGAAAAAGAAAAGCCCGAATAACACCACACAAAAAGGAGGGCCCACCCATGCAGACCGCCGAAATCCCCGCTCTGCCGGCCGAGCACGTCGTGACGGCCACCGACCACACCGCGACCACGGACGACCTCGCCCGCCTAGCCATCACGGTCCACCAGCCCGCCGCACCCGACACGACCCAGCCGCTGGTGGTGCTCGTGCACGGGTGGGCCGCCTCGCGGACGGTCTGGCACGCCACGGCGCAGCAGTTGGCGGCGGCCGGGCACACCGTGGTGACGTACGACCAGCGGGGGCACGCCTCGTCCACGGTGGGGCGGGAGGCGATCAGCATCGAGCGGCTCGCCAAGGACCTGGACACCGTGATCGGGACGTTGACGACGGCGGAGCGGCCGCTTGTGGTGGTCGGGCACTCGGGTGGCGGGTACGCGGCGCTCGCGTGGGCGACGAAGCTGGCCGAGTCCGAGTCCGAGTACGTATCGGCGGGCAGCGGCAAGGCGGCGGCCGGCGACGCCGGTAGGCGGTTGGCCGGGCTGGTGCTGGTGTCGACGGCCTCGCACGGGCAGGACACCCCGGCGAACGAGGTCAAGATGATGGGGTCGAAGCTGTTCAGCCGGGCCCTGCGGACGCCGTGGCTGGGGCGCAAGCTGCTCGGTCAGACGCACGGGCCGCGCGCCACGTTGGAGGCCCGGGAGGCGAACCGCCGGCTCTTCGCGTCCACCCTGCCGCAGACCCGGGCGGCGTGCTTCGCGTCGTCCCAGGGGATGGACCAGCGGGCCGGGCTGGCCCGGATCTCGGCGCCGGTGGTGGTGATCACCGGTACCGAGGACAAGGTCGTCAAGCCGTCCTTCAGTCAGGAGCTCGCCGCGGCCCTGCCCCAGGCCACGCTGCAGAAGGTGATCGGCATCGGGCACATGGTGCCGCTGGAGGTTCCGGAGCACGTCGCGCACCACGTCCACCAGCTGGTCCTGGCCGGCCGCTGATCGCGCCGTGACCACCACCGTTCCGGCCGGCGTCCTGGCCACCTTGCTGCCGCCGTACGTCCAGGGCGCCGAGGCGTTCGGCGACCTGGAGGTGGGCCGTCTCCACCCTGCGGAGGCGGCCTACATCCGGGGCCGGTCACCGCGTCGGCGGCGGCAGTTCACCACGGCGCGGACGCTGGCCCGTCACGCCCTGGCGGAGCTCGGCCATCCGCCGCGTCCGCTGTTTCCCCTGCTGCCCGGGCTCGGGGGCGCGCCGCAGTGGCCGTCGGGGACCGCAGGGAGCATCACCCACACCGACGGCTACACGGCCTGCGCCGTCACGGGGACGGACCGGTACGTCTCGATCGGCATCGACGCGGAGCCCGTCCGGCCGTTGTCGCGCGGGGTCCTGGATCTCGTCGGGTCGGAGGAGGAGCGGCGCCGGCTCGCCGCGCTGCCGGTGGACGGCACGCCGTGGGACACCGTGCTGTTCAGCGCGAAGGAGGCCGTCTACAAGGCGGTCCATCCGCTGACCCGCACCTGGACGCCGCTCGCCGCGATCAGCGTGGCCGTCCACCCGGACGGCACGTTCAGTGCCCGGCACCCGCACCGCGGAGGCGTGGGTACCGGGCACTGGGGCGTCCGCCGGGACGTCGTCATCACCACCCTGGCCCTCCCTCCGGGCAGTTGAGCGCCGGGCCGCGACGACCGCCGCGGTCGCGGCGCGTCACGCGGGCAGCGGGCCGCCGGGAGCGAGGGCCACCTCGGTGAAGCGTTCCGCGATGAGGCGGTGGGCCTCCGGGGAGGGGTGGAGGCCGTCGGGGAGCGGGTGGGTGTCGTGGTCGGCCTCGCCGTAGAGGGCGAGGCCGTCGAGGTGGTGCAGGGCGTGGTCGCCGTCGGCGCGGCGTTCGGCCACGATGCGGGCGAGGTGCTCGCGGATGACGGTGAGGGTGAGACGGCCCGCGGCGCGTTCGGCCGGGTCGCCGGTGGCCCGGAAGCGGAGGGTTCCGCTGCTGAAGTCGGGGGCGAGCGGGCCCGGGGTGTCCTCCTGCAGGGGGCAGAGCAGCGGGGAGACGACGAGGAGCGGCGTGGTCGGGTGGCCGTCGCGGATGGTGTCCAGGAACCCGTGGACCGCCGGGGTGAAGGCGCGCAGCCGCATCGCGTCGGCGTTCACCAGGTTGATGCCGAGCTTGAGGCTGATCAGGTCGGCGGGCGTGTCGCGGATGGCGCGCGCGGTGAAGGGGTCGAGCAGGGCGCTGCCGCCGAAGCCGAGGTTGACCAGGTCCAGCCCGGCGCGGTTGGCCACCAGGGCGGGCCATGTGCCGGTCGGGTGGGTGGCGTTGGAGCCGTGGCTGATCGAACTGCCGTGGTGCACCCAGCGCTTGCGCGGGCCTGCCGGGACGGGCCGGAGCGGCGCGTCCGTGTCGAGGGCGATCAGTTCGGTGGTCTCGGTGTGCGGGAGCCAGATCTCGACGGTCTTGTCCCGGGCGGGCAGGCCGGTGAACCGGGCGCTGCCGGACGGGCCTTCGGTGAGGTCGAAGCGGCCGGTGGCGAGGTCGACGGTGCGCAGATTGCCGCCGGGGACGGTGGCCTGGGCGGCGAGCGCGCCGTCGACGAGGAGGTCGTACACCCCGTCGGGGACGTGTGGGACGCCGGGGTAGGCGCGTTTGGTGGGCACGGCGTGCAGGGTGATCGCGGTGGCGCTGGTGCGGAAGGCGAGGCGGACGCCGGAGGGCTGGGACTCGGCCATGGCGAGCTGCTCGTCGGGGATCTGCGGGCGGGCGCGGGCGGGCAACCGGTGCGGCAGCAGACCGCGGCGGGTGTGCTCGACGTCCAGGTGGCCGTGCAGGAGGTCTTCGGTGACGGGGGTGGTGATCGTCGTGGTCATGGTGCTTCTTCGGGTCGTCGTACGGGCGCCGGGCGGTGCCGCCGGATGCGGGTGCCACGGGGCGTGAACGCACCGGTCCCGTAGGGGTGTTCAGGTCGTGGTGGTGTCGGCGGCGATGCCGGTTCCGCCCGCGCGCAGCAGGGCGTCGAGGGAGTCGATGATCCAGTCCCAGGACTGCCGCGGGTCGACGGTGGTGTGGCTGAAGCCGCCGGCCGCCTCCAGGCTGATGTAGCCGTGGAAGACGCTGCCGAGCATCCGGACCGCGTGGGTCTGCTCGGGCTCGGTGAGGTCGTAGCCGCGCAGCAGCGCCCTGGCCATCTGGGCGTGCCGGACTCCCGCGCTGGCGGCGGCGGTTCCGGCGTCCAGGCGCAGGCGGGTGGCGTCGTAGCGGCCGGGATGGCGGGCCGCGTAGTCGCGGTAGGTGTCGGCGAAGGCGCGGAGCGCGTCCCGGCCGGACCGTCCGGCGAGGGCGTCGGCGACGAGGTCGGCGAGTTCCGCCAGGGCGTGGAGCGCGATCCGGGTCTTGAGGTCCTGGGAGCTCTTGACGTGGGAGTAGAGGCTGGCGGTCTGGACGCCGAGGCGCCGGGCGAGCGCGGCGGCGGTCACCTGCTCGAAACCGAGTTCGTCGGCGAGTTCGGCGCCCGCGACGACGACGCGTTCCACGGTCAGGCCTGCCCGTGCCATGTGCTGCTCCTCCCGTCCTGCCTGCCGCTGCCGACGCACCAGGGGTACGCCGGCACACTATGGACAGTATGGGATTACCTAAAGGCTTTAGGCAAATGGCGCTGCCGCTCAGGCGCCGGCCTGCGTTCTCCGGCCTGTACGGTCCGACCCAGACGTGCGGGTCGGACCGCCCGCGCCCAGACCGGGCGGCCCAGCCCGTCCGCCCCCGGACCGTGCGGCTCAGCCCGCCAGGATGACCGTCTCCGCCGGTCCCGAGAAGCCGGCGGGCTGCGGCGGGGTGCCGGTGGCGGCGAGCCGGCGGTGCTCCTGCGGGCTGATGCCGCGCACCCGCTTGAAGGCCGCGGAGAGGGCGAAAGCGTTGCTGTAGCCGACCTTGCGGGCCGCGAAGGCGACGGTGCACTCCGGCTCGCGCAGCAGGTCGGCGGCGACGGCCAGGCGCCAGCCCGCGAGGTACGCCATCGGGGGCTCCCCGACCAGGGCGGTGAAGCGGCGGGCCAGGCCCGCCCGGGAGACCCCCACCCGCTGCGCCAGCTCGGCGACCGTCCAGGCGGTGGCCGGGTCGTCGTGCATCAGCCGCAGGACCGGGCCGACCACCGGATCGTGCTGGGCCCGGTACCAGGCCGGGGCGCCGGAGTCGGGGGCGGCGAGCCAGGCGCGCAGCACGGAGACCACCAGCAGGTCGAGGATGCGGTCGAGGACGAGCTCCTGGCCGGGCTCGTTGCGCCCTATCTCGGCGGCCAGCAGGTGCACCAGGGTGTCGTCGGCGCCGGTGCCGGCCGGGCGGACCAGCAGCGCCGGCAGGCAGCCGAGCAGGCGCTGGCCGATCTCGTGCTCCGCCTGGTAGGTGCCGGAGAGGACCACCGAGGAGGCCTGGTCGCCCTCCCGGCCCTGCCCCCAGGTCCGGACGCCCAGCGACATCACCTCGGAGACGTCCACCCCGCCCTTGGTGCAGACCTGGCCCGGACCGACGATCACGTCCACCGGCGTGTCCGGGTCGTCCGCGACGGTGTACGGCTCGGGGCCCCGCACGATCGCCACGTCCCCCGGGTGGAGCAGCAGCGGGGTGCCGCGCTCGGGCAGGATCCAGGCGGCGCCGCGGACCATCGTCACGACCGAGAGCGGGGCCCGGTCCTCGATCCGCAGTGACCAGGGCGGGGTGAGGATCGACCGCAGCAGGAACGCGCCACGGGCCTTGGGGCCGTCGAGGAGTCCCGTCAGAGTGTCCATGCCGCCAAGTGTAGACGGCAGGACATTATTTGACGCTCCGTCATTTGAGAGACTCTTGAGTGATCGAGGTGGCTCGGGCGCCGGAAATGCCGGATGATCTGCCCACGGGGGTATGACGACACGCAGCGGCCACGCGACGACAGCACGAGCGACACAGCGACGGCGACGGCGACGGCAACGGCGACGGCGACGGCGACGGCAACGGTGACGGCAACGGCGTCGCCAGGAGCGACAGCGACGTGCGCGCGGCGCCTGCGATACCGACAGCGAGAAGTGAGGGGCTCACGACGATGGAAACGGCACGCACACTCGTCCTGGTGGCGGCCACTGTCACCTGTGGACTGACCGCCGGACTGTTCTACGCCTACGCGTGCTCGGTCATGCCCGCGCTCGCGCGGGTCGAGGACCGGACCTTCATCGAGGTCATGCAACGCGTCAACGTGGCGATCCTGAACGGCTGGTTCGTCCTGGGCTTCGTCGGTGCCCTGCTGACCACGGCGGCCGCGGTCGCCCTGCACCTGCCCTCGGACGGCCACGACGTCCTGCCGGCGACCGTCGCCGCGCTGGTGCTGTACGTCCTGATGATCGGGGTCACCCGTTCGGTGAACATCCCGCTGAACGACGAGCTGGCCGCCGCCGGCGCACCGCAGCGGATCGCCGACCCGGCCGGCGTGCGCGGCCGGTTCGAGGCCCGCTGGGTCCGCTTCAACGTGCTGCGCGCCCTGCTCTCCACCGGCGCCCTCGGCTGCCTCGCCTGGGCGCTGGTCCTCAACGGGCAGAGCTGACGGCCGCGCAGCGCCCGCCGCGCACCGGCCGTTCACCCCACGCATGCTTCCCCGACGCCACCCTGAGCGCCCTCAGCCGCACAGGGTGGCGAAGCCGTACCCGCGCGCCTTGAGTGTGGAGATGATCCCGGGCAACGCGGCCACGGTCTGGCTGCGGTCGCCGCCGCCGTCGTGCAACAGGATCACCGAGCCCGGACGGACGTTGTTCAGCACCCGCGAGCGGATGGCCGCCGCACCCGGCCGGGACCAGTCCGCCGGATCCACCGACCAGAGCACCACCTGCTTGCCGAGCGCCGCCGCGCGTGAGCGCACCGCGCCGTCGACCGCGCCGTACGGCGGGCGCAGGCAGTTCGGGGTACGGCCGGTCCGGGCGCGAATCACCTGGTCGGTGGTGCTCAGCTGGGCGTCGAGCGCGGCGCCGGACAGCCTGCGCAGGTCCGGGTGCGACCAGGAGTGGTTCTGCACGCTGTGGCCCTCCCGGGCGACCTGCGTGGTGAGTGCCGGGTGGGCGGCGACGTTCTGCCCGATCTCGAAGAAGGTCGCGCGCACCCCGTAACGGGCGAGCGCGGCAAGGACCTTGGGCGTGTAGGCGGGGCTCGGGCCGTCGTCGAAGGTGAGGTACACGACCTTGCCGCCGTTGACCCCGTGGCCACCGCTGCCGCCGGCCGCCTCCGCGGGTGCGGCGGGCAGCGCGGCCGCGACTCCGGCCGTCAGGGCGACGGTGAGCGCGCCGATCGCGGCCCGGAGCCTGCCCGTCGGCCCTCGGCCCGCCCTCGTCGGCCTGACCGCCGCCCCTCGCTCGCCGGTACGTCCGAACATGCCCGCCCCCTCGCGGTCGTCACTGCGCTGCCACCGGCCAGTCTGCGCCGACAGCCCGGCCGCCGCGACCCGCCGGAGGGCGGGGCGGACGGATCCGGCCAGCCGGCCACCACGGCCGCCGACGCCGGTCCCGGGCCCGCTCGACCCTGGCCTGACCGGGTCTCTCGGCCGGACCAGGGTGGAGCGGGCAACGCCGCGGCGCCCCCGGCGGTATCAGCCGGGGGCGCCAACGGCGGAGCGGGGCGGCGGGGTTCAGCGCCCGGCACGTCCGTGCAGCACCAGGGAGCGGGTCAGCGCCAGCAGGCCGCCCGTGCACAGCGCGGTGCGGAGCATGTTCACCGGCACCCAGCTGTCCGCGAAGTGCGACCGCACGGACGCGAAGTCCTGGATCTGGGACGGGTCACCGGCCGCCGCCAGCTGGTTGTTCAGCGGGATGTTGACACCCATGGTGACGATCAGCGCCACCACGTACAGCGCCGTCGCCAGCGCGGCCCACAGCGCCGCCTGCCGTCGGCCCGCCTTGTGCAGCAGCCACGCCGCGGCACCCGTCGCGACGAAGGCGCCGACGAAGACCAGGCCGAACATCCCGTTCTCGATCGACTTGTTGATGTGCTGCATCGCCGTCACGTACGTCCGGTCGTCACCCGCCGCCAGGCCCGGCATGACCGACACGTCGAAGGCGAAGAACAGCCCCGCCATCAGGCCCATCGCGACGGTGGCGCCCACCAGCAGCGGGCCGGTCGCCCTGCTGCGGGTGCCGGGCCCGGCCTGGGCCGCGCCGCCCGGCGCGAGGCCGGTGAAGGACGGTGAAGCGGTGTAGGAAGCAGGAGTCGCGGTCTGGTTCGAGCGCATAGGTCATCCTTCGGTTCTCCCCGGTCCCCGCCCTGCGCGGGGACCTCCCGGAACCGGGCGCACCGGTCTCCTCACCGCTCCCGGCCACGGCCGGAGCTGACGGTCAGGGGGCCGGCGCCTCCCGGCACCGACGTTTATCTGAACTGCCGCACGGGCGACAGGTGTTGCCGCATGAGCAGAAGCTGTCGCGGTACGTGCGCCAGGCGTGGCGGTACGAGCGGAAGCTGTCGCGGTACGAGCGGCGGGTGGTGCGCTCCGGGGCCGAGCGGCAGGTGGTGCGCTCCGGGGCCGGGCGGCGGGTGGTGCTCTCCCGGGCCGGGCGGCGGGTCGTTCTCGTCGACCGCGTCGGGTCGGTCGGACGGGCCCGGGCGCTCACGCGTTCCACACGCCGGAGGCCGCGGCCTCCCGCGCGTAGTCCGCGAAGTCCCTCGGCTCACGCCCCAACGCCCGCCGCACCCCGTCACCCAACGACGCGTTACGACCGTCCAGGATCACCGAGAACAACTCCGCGAAGTCCCCCGGCAACCCCGCCTCCACCAACACCGCCCGGTACGCCTCCTCGGACACCGCCTCGAACCGCACCTCACGACCCACCGCCCGCGACAACTCCCCCGCCACATCCGCGAACGACAGCAACCGCGGCCCCGTCACCTCGTACACCTCCCCCGCGTGCCCCGCCTCCGTCAACGCCGCCACCACCACATCCGCGATGTCCTCCACGTCCACGAACGGCTCCACCGCACCCCCCACCGGCAACGCCAACTCCCCCGCCAGCACCGGCTCCAGGAAGAACGACTCACTGAAGTTCTGGTCGAACCACGCGCACCGCACCACCGTCCACGCGGCCCCCGACCCCATCACCGCCTTCTCCCCCGCCTCCGCCGCCTCCTCGCCACGCCCCGACAACAACACCAACCGCCCCACCCCACGCGCCGCCGCCAACCGCGAGAACGCCCCCACCGCCTCCACGGCACCCGGAAACGCCAGATCCGGGTAGTACGTCAGATACGCCGCACTCACCCCCTCCAACGCCCCCTCCCACGTCCCCTCGTCATGCCAGTCGAACGGCACCGCACCCGACCGCGACCCCACCCGCACCCGATATCCACGAGCCGCCAACCGCTCCGCCACCCGCCGACCCGTCTTCCCCGTCCCACCCACCACCAGCACCACACCGGCATCCGCCGCCAGATCCACCACACCAGCCATCACGACCACCCTCACCCGAAGCAGGAACCGGACCGGACCGGACGGACGACCCCGGAGCCCGCGGCCCCTTCGCATCCGTCCTCATGTCCACCAGTCAATGCCACCCCGAGCCGGCGAACCATAGCCTCCACACTCAGCTCCATGCGCGAGCGTCTACGTCCCCGGGAGAGCCCGCGAAGCCCCTCGCGGCCACCCCGCCCGACCCCGGGAGATCCGGGGCCACGCATCCTCCGTCCACCACCAGAACACACCCAAGCCGCCACGAACCACCCGCCTTGACCCGCCTTCCAGCGCCCCTTGAGCACCCGGCGGCGGGAGGCGGGCCTGCACGATCGGGTGGGACTGGTAGGCCCGCCTGTTCATGTGGGACGTGTTCGCCCGCAACCGGCCCGGCGGCCGCTGAGCGGTGTGGGCATGCCGCGCGACGGTGAGGAGGTGCTGATCGTGCGTGCCGTCCCAAGCCCCCGCCGCCTGGCTGGCGCGGCCCCGCCGACGGCCGGTGCCGGCCGTCTCAGTGGAATTCGCCTGCGTGCTCCTCGCACCACTCGCGGAAGGTGCGGGGCGCGATGCCGGTGAGGTTGGTGACGTCGTCGCCGATGACTCCGGCGCGTCCGGCGCGGAAGAGCTCGTTGAGGTCCCGCAGCGCGTCGGCGAAGTCGGCCGGGGTGCCCTGTTCGATGCTGTGCCGGGCGAACTGTTCGGGGGTGAGCGGCACGAACTCGATGGTCCGTCCCAGGACGTCGGCGAGAATCTCCACCTGCTCGCGAGCGGTGAGCGCCTGCGGGCCGTTGATGATGTAGCCGCGCCCGGCGTGGCCGTCCTGGGTGAGGGCGACGGCGGCGACGCGGGCGATGTCGAAGGGGTCGACGGGCACCGTCTTGCCGGGGTCGCTGGCGTCGTAGACCCGGCCTTCGTCGCGGATCGTGGGCAGCCACCATGTCGCGTTCGACATCAGGGTGTTGGCGCGCAGGTAGGTGACGTCGAGCCCGGAGTCGCGGAAGACCTGGTCGCGGGCGGCGATCCCGGCTCCGATCACGGGCAGCGGTTCGGTGACCGTACCGATGGAGGACAGCACCACGATCCTGCGCACTCCGACGGTGCGGGCGGCCTTGATCATGTTCTCGGCCTGCGCGGGCAGCGGGGCGAGCTGCAGGAAGAAGACGCCGTCGACACCGCGGGCGGCCTCGGTCAGGCTCCCGGTGTCGTCCAGGTCGCCGACGGCGGTGTCGATGCCGGCCGGGATCAGTTCGGCGCGCGAGGCACTGCGGACCAGGGCCCGCACGTGGGTGGTCCTGCTCCCGGAGCTGGGTGGTCAGGGCGCTGCCGACGTTTCCGGTGGCTCCGATGACGAGGAAGGAGGACATGACGGATCCTTTCGGGATCGATGGGTGGTGGAGCGGTGGACGAGGCCGAGGAGCCCGAGTGTTCGTCTCCGGCTTCCTTCTCCCCCGACGCCGGGTCGAGTCTGGCCCGCGGGAGCCGGGGCAGCGTGGCCCAGGTCGGGCCACCCAGGGGCCCGGCACTGCGTCGACAATCAGGTCATGACCACCGAGAATGCGGCTGTGAGCGAGGGACCGGATCTGGCGACGATGCTGCGCTCCTGGCGTGCCAGGGTCCGCCCGGAGGACATCGGCTCTCCCTTCGCCCGCGGCGCCCGCCGCACCCCGGGGCTGCGGCGGGAGGAGGTCGGCTGGCTGGCCGGCGTCTCGCCCGACTACGTCAAGCGCCTCGAACAGGGCCGCGCGCACCCCAGTGCCGACGTGCTGCGGGCGCTGGCCCGCGCCCTGCGACTCACCGCCGCCGAGTTCACGCTGGCCTGCCGCCTCGCCGGGCACGCCGCCGAGCTCGACGGGAGCGTCCCCCAGCTCATCGGCCCCAGCGTGCAACGGTTGCTGAACCGCCTGGCCGACGTCCCGATCGCGGTGTTCGACGCGGCCTGGACCCTGCTGGAGCACAACGACCCGTGGGCGGCCCTGCACGGCGAGACGCGACGCCGCCCGGGCCGCGAGACGAACCTGGTCTGGCGCACCTTCCACAACGACCCCGGCAGGGTCCGGCACCCCTCCCCGGAGGACCACCGGGCCTCCCTGGTCGCCGACCTGCGCGACGTCGCCTCCCGCTACCCGGCCGACCGCCGACTGGCCGCCATGATCAGCGACCTGCGCCGGTCGAACACCGACTTCGCCCGGCTCTGGGACGGCTGCGCCGTCGCGCACCACGCCGGCGAACGCAAGACCGTCGACCACCCCCACGTCGGCGCGCTCGAACTCGACTGCGACGTGCTCTCCCTCCACGGCGCCGACCTGCGCATCGTCGTCTTCACCGCTGCCCCCGACAGCGAAGCCGCCGACAGACTCCGGCTCCTGACCGCCCTCGGCCTCCAGGACATGACCTCGCCGACCCCCGGCCCACCCGCCCATGCCGAGGACTCCGCCCCGGGGGCCGCCTGAGCCGCCGCACTGCTCGGCCCCCGAGCCCTTCGCGGCCGGGAAGGCCGCCGGCCTTCGAGCCGGCGCGTGCGAGCTGGAACGGGGCGAGGTGGGCCGCCGGTGACCGGAGAACCGCCGGTGACCGGAGAGCCGCCTCCGGTGAACTGCCCGGCCGCGCGGTCGCGGTAGGTCGGCCGAGCCCGGACTCCTCCCGTCCGAGAGGAAAGCGGACGGCGGCGTCGAAACGGTGTGGCGGCGATCGGGCGCGGACGCTATGCTCCCCGACGATGACCACTCACGCTGCTCTCAGATTGGGGGTCCCGTCCGCGAAGAGTGAGTGCTGATGCTCACTTCCACCGCGAACGGGAACGACTCCCGCCTCTCCTTCTGGCGGCGCGTACGCGAGTACGCCGTGCCGCCCTCCATGATCGAAACTGCCACCGCCCGCCGTCTGGCCGGGGACTGGGCAGGGGCCTGCGCGGCCGCCAACGTCGAGGTCGACTTCCGCCTCGGGGACGTCGCGCGCACCCACGGCCGGGAGCTCGCGGACCACTTGCGCGCCGATCTCCGTTGCCTCGCACCGGACTTGCTGCGCTGGCACCTGCCGCGGACCGCGCCCGACGGGCTGCTGCGCCCCGGGCTCACCATGCCTCTCGCTCGCTACCCGGGCGAGCGGCCGGTGTCCCTGGTGGTCCGCACACCGCCCGCGTGGGCGGAGTACGGCCAGCGGATCGCCCTGGCGCTCTGGACCGGGAACAGGGCCGGTGACGGGCTCCGGACCAGAGCCGGGAACGGCGCCGGTGACAGACTCGGGAACGGCGCCGTGCACACCCACCGGTACGGCAACAGGTACGGGGACGACCGCGGCGACACCCGCTCGCCGCACCCCCATCCGTACCCCAGCCGCCGGTTCCGCTACGACCTCCACCGGCACCTCTGGGACGCCGGGCGCAGCGCGGAACTGGCCGCCCGGTGCGGCCACCCTTCGCCAACCAGCCTGCAGGACGACGACGTTGGCGGCTCCCTCCGGCTCCGCGCGGTCGACCGGTGGGCGGCGGAGGCCACGCTGCTGCGGCATGCCGACGGGCACCCCGACGGTCCGGTCACGGTACTGCTCGAAGGTCGCCGCCGGCTGCTCCTCGGGCCGGACGGATGCCCGGCGGACGCCACCGGGGACACATCGGCGCTGCCCCTGCTGCCCGACGCCGCGACCTGGGTGCCACCCGACCTCGATCTGCTGCGCAACGGCGCGATCGAGCCGGAGCGCCTGCACCCGCTGGTGGCCGCCGCGTTGGCGCCCGGGTATTCGCGCCGGACGGACCGGCCGGGCACGACCGGGGCCGAGCGACTGGTGGACTGCCGCGGGGCGTGGCACCGGATCGGCCTGGTCGACGGGGTGCTCGCCCCGCTCGACCACGATCCGTCCGAGCTGCGCCGCGAGGAGCTGCTCTCCGCCTTCTCGGGCACACCGCTGCCCTGCCTCCAGGCGGTCGACCGGGCGCACCGCCGCCCGCACCAACTGGACGGCATCCGCGGCCGGTTGGTGCACGGCGACGCCACCGGGGCGCTGGCCGTGGTCGAGGACCTGCTCGGCCCGGAGGCGGTGCTGCGCGACGGCCCCCTGCGGGACGCGTTCCTGGCGGCCGCGCAACGGCGGATCGCCTACGGCCGCTACCGGGCGGGCCTGACCACCGAGGGGCCCTGCGCGTTCCCGTTCCGCCCGGGCCCGCCCGGGCACCTCACCCGGCCGTTCCGACACCTGAACAGGGCCCACCCGCGCCACGCCGCCTTCCGCTGACGGCCGACCCCGCCGGCGACTTCTCAACACCCCTTCACTCCCGACCACTTGAGGTGATCACGCATGCCCGCAGCCATGACCGCGCCCACCCACGCCGCCGAAGCCGGCCGCCCCGACGCAGGCCGCTCCGACACCGGCCGCTCCGACACAGGCCGCCCCGAACTCGCCCGCCTGGACGTCGCCCGCCGACTGCTCGACCTGCTCGGCGACACCACCACCGAACCCCGGGCCGACACCCAGCTGGAGGCCCTCACCCTGGCCGTCGCCGCCGACCTGCCCGTCCTGCTCTGGGGCGAGCCCGGCATCGGCAAGACCGCCGCGCTCAACCAGCTCGCCGAGGCACTGGACCTGCCGCTGACCACGGTGATCGCCAGCGTCCACGAGCCCTCGGACTTCTCCGGGCTGCCGATCGTCGGCGACGACCCGGCGCAGCAGGGCGTCCCGATGGCGCCCCCGGACTGGGCGGTCCGGCTGGTGCGGGCCGGTCGCGGGCTGCTGTTCCTGGACGAGCTGTCCACCGCGCCGCCCGCCGTCCAGGCCGCCCTGCTCCGGCTGGTCCTGGAGCGCCGGATCGGCACCCTCCGACTGCCGCCCGGCGTACGGATCGTGGCCGCCGCCAACCCGCGCGCCTCGGCGGCCGACGGCTGGGAGCTGAGCCCGCCGCTGGCCAACCGCTTCGTGCATCTGCAGTGGGTGCACGACCACGAGGTGGTGGTGCGCGGCCTCGGCGGTGTCTGGCCGGTGGCGTCCCTGCCCCGGCTGGACGAGCGGGCGCTGCCCGAGGCCGTCGCGTTCGCCCGGCGCGCGGTGTGCGGGCTGCTGACCGCCCGCCCCGAGCTGGTGCACCGGCTGCCCACCACCGAGACCCGGCGCGGCGGCGCCTGGCCGTCCCCGCGCAGCTGGGACATGACGCTGCGGCTGGTGGCCTTCGCGACGGCCGCGGGCTCCGACCGGGAGGTGCTGTCGCTGCTGGTGCGCGGCACCGTCGGGGACGGCCCGGGGCTGGAGCTGATGGCGAGCATGGACCGGATGGACCTGCCCGACCCGGAGGACCTGCTCGCCGACCCGGCGGGCGCGGAGCTCCCCGAGCGCGGGGACCTGCGCCAGGCGGTGCTGGACGGCGTGGTCGCGGCGGTGCGCAACCGTCCGGACCGTCAGCGCTGGGACGCGGCGTGGGCGCTGCTGGCACGGGCCCTGGAGGAGGGCGCGCCGGACCTCCTGGTCGTCCCGGCCACCACGCTGGCTTCGCTGCGCCGCCAGGACTGGGACGTCCCCGAGTCGATCGAGCGGCTCGCCCCCGCGCTGGCGCTCTCCCGCCGGGCCGAGCGCGCGGCCGCCCGGGTCGCGGAGAGGGTGGGCCGATGAGCACCACCACCCCCACCCCGAAGCCCGCTGTCCCGAGGCCCACCACCCCGAAGCCCGCCGTCCCGAGGCCCACCACCCCGAAGCCTGCCGTCCCGAGGCCCACCACCCCGAAGCCTGACGTCCCGAAGCCCACTACCCAGAGGCCGGCCGGCCCGAACCCCGCAGCCCCGAGGCCGTCCCTCCGGCGCCCTGCCCTCCAGGAGGACCGGAAGCCGGACGTCGAGAAGCTCGACGTCGAGAAGCTGTACGCCGCCCGGCTGCAGGCTGCGCGGGCCCGGCCGTACCTGGCGACCGCCCTGTTCGCGCTCCACCTGGTGGCGTCCCGGGAGGTGCCGACCATGTCCGTGGACCGCTACTGGCGCTGCTACGCCTCCCCGGTCTTCGTCGACCGCACGCCGGTGGAAGACCTCGCCGCGGTCTGGGTGCACGAGGTCTCGCACCTGCTGCGCGACCACCACGGGCGCAGCGCCCGGATCGCCCGCGAACTCGGCCTGGAGGGCCCGCTCGCGCAGTGGCGGACCAACGTCGCCGCCGACTGCGAGATCAACGACGACGCCTTCGGCGACGGGCTGCCCCGCCCGGCCGGGGCCCTCCTGCCCGAGCGGCTCCAGCTGCCGGAGGGCCTGCTGATGGAGGAGTACCTGCGGGACTACCGGATCCGGGCCTTCGACCCGGACTCGGCGTGGCTGGACTGCGGCAGCGGAGCGGACGGCACGGACCGGCCCTGGGAGCTGGGCCCCGGCGGTGCCCGCGGGCTGACCGCGCAGGAGCGCGACGCCGTCCGCTTCCGGGTCGCCGAGGGGATCCGCGGCCGCCCGGGCAGCGCCCCGGCGGGCTGGAAGCGGTGGGCCGAGGAGGTGTTCCACCCGCCGCAGCCATGGCGGCAGTTGCTGGGTTCGGCGGTGCGCTCGGCGGTCTCCGGCCCGGGCGCGGGCGAGGACTACAGCTACGGCCGGCCGGCCCGCCGCTCGGCCGGGGTGCCGGGCGCGCTGCTGCCGAGCCTGCGGCGGCGGCCGCCCCGGGTCGCGGTGATCATCGACACCTCCGCCTCGGTCGCGGACCACGAGCTGGGCAGCGCGCTGCTGGAGGTCGCGGCCATCGCCCGGGCGGTGGGCGGTCAGCGGGAGCAGGTCAGGGTGATCCCCTGCGACGCGGCCGCCCGGGTCGTCCACTCGCTCTGCGCGACCGCCGGGATCCCGCTGCTCGGCGGTGGCGGCACGGACCTGCGCAGCGGCTTCCGGGCCGCCCTGCGGTCCGTGCCCCGGCCGGACGTCATCGTGGCCCTGACCGACGGCCAGACCCCGTGGCCGTCCACCGCCCCGCCCTGCCGTACGGTCGTCGGCCTCTACCCGCGCCCCGCCGACTACGACGAGGACGACCCGGACTACGTCCCGGACACCCCGCCGGAGTGGGCCCGGGTGGTCACCATCGGGTGAGCGCCGCCTCGCGCACGGCGAGGGTTCCGACGCGGGTCAGGGCGCGAAGGCCGCCGTGCCGGAGCCGAACGGGCCGGGAGGCACCGGCGACGCGGGAGAGCCGGGCGAGCCGGGCGAGGCGGGCGAGGCGGGAGACGTCGGCGCGGCGGGCTTCGGCGCGACCTGGAGGCCGGTGACGTGGCCGTCCGCGGTGAGGTAGTACTGCAGGGCGGCATAGCCGGGCGTGACCAGGATCCCCTGGGTCATCTTGGGCAGTTGGCCGGAGCGGGCGAGCTCGCCGCCGTCCTGGGCCCTGCGCCACACCACCTGCTCGGTGCCGTACTTCTTGAGCCCCCGGAAGAACTTCACCGGGATGTCCGTCCCGATCAGGACGCGCTGGTCCTTGGGACCGATCAGGGCCGTGAAGCCGAGCGTCGTCTGGTCCCGGGTCCACGCCACCGAGAGCGCGCCGTCCGTCAGGTCGATCCCGGCCAGCTTGCCCGCTCCCGCGTCCATCGCGTACACCCGGTTGTTCTCCGGGTCGACCGAGACCATCGAGGGGATGAAGCTGTTCTCGGTGCCGCTGTCGGCGAAGGGCTGGATGGTCGCCACTTTGGTGGAGTCGCCCTGGGAGACGGCGACGACGCTCATCGGGGTCGCGGTCGGCTTGCCGCCGTTGGTCATCGCGACCACGTAGTCGTTGACGACGGCCATGGCGGAGGCGGCGGTCTGCCCGTCCTTGAGGTAGGGCACCGGGCCCCACGACGGGTCGGGGGTGAAGGCGCCGTTGCGGTAGCCGTAGCGGAAGAGCTTGCTCGACCCGGGCAGGTAGACCACCTCGGTGCCGTTGACCGTCGAGGTGGTGATCCGGCCGCCCATCATCTCCGGCAGCGTGACCTGGGAGATCACCTGGAGGCTCTTCGGGTCGATCGCCACCATGATCGAGGGCGGCGCGGCCGACGGGTCGGGGCAGTTCAGGAAGGCGCTGAACCCCTGTTCCGTACAGCCGGGTTGACGGTTGACGGTCTTGGCGACGATGGTGCCGTCGGGCAGCGCGTCGTAGCCGTTGTACGCGGTGTCGCGCGGGGCCGACTGCCCGGTGGGGAGCGTGGTCCGGGCGAGGACCGTGCCCGTCTGCGGGTCGATCCTGGCGATGTGGTAGCCGTAGATCACCACTAGGCTGCCGTCCGACAGGACGTTCAGGACGCCGGGGTAGTTCCACTCGTCCGTCGCGTGGGTGTTGATGAGCACCCGGCGCCAGACCTCGTTGAAGGTCCCCGGCTCCACCCGGGAGACGAAGGAGCCGGAGGCGGACGGGTCGTCGCCGTAGCCGCCGCCGTAGACGTAGAGTTCGTCGGGCCCGCGGTCCACGATGTTGTACGGCGTGGGGTAGAGCTGCTGCGAACTGTGGGCGTAGACCTGGTTGTCGGACGGCGCGCCCGCGAAGTGCGCGCACCGGTAGAGGTGCGTCCGGTTCGAGTCGTGGACCTCGAAGGCGGCGATGGTCGGGTACCACGGGGTGTTGTCCTCCGCGCCGGCGCAGGACTGTTCCTCGGGCACGAGGGCCGGGTCGCCGACCAGCGGGCCGCCCGCGGCCGTCTCGTCGGCGGTCGGGGCATCGGGCGGGGCGGCGGACGGGGGGCTCGTCCTGGAGTCGGCCGGGCGCGCCGTGACGCCGGAGCCCGTCCCGGAGACGGAACCGGAACCGGAGCAGGCGGAGAGTCCCAGCACCAGGGCGACGGCGACGGCCGTCAGCCGGTGGACGGACGGGCGGCGAGGCAAGTCGGGCTCCTCGGATCGGGTCGGCGGGTCAGCGGATCGGCCGTGCGGCTCGTCCGGCACCGGACTGCGGAAAGGCTCGCAGAGCGGTCACCGCCGGGTCGGCTGACACGCAGGGCGCCCACCCCCTGCCACCCGGGGCGGTCACCCGGGCGGACCTGCCGTCACTCGTGCGGCGGAGCCGGCGGCCGCGCCGACGACGGCTCCGAGGGCGGGTGCGGGGGCGGACCCGAGGACGGGTACGGGGGCGGGCGCGTCGGCCGGCTCGTGGGGGCTGAAGGTGCGGCGGTAGGCGGCCGGGGAGACGCCGAAGGCCGTCCGCATGTGCGAGCGCAGCGAGTTGCCGGAGCCGAAGCCGGCCCGGTGGGCGACCAGGTCGATCGACAGGTCGGTGGTCTCCAGCAACTGCTTGGCCAGTTCCAGGCGTTGCGCGGTGAGCCACTGCACCGGCGTCATGCCGACCTCGTCGCGGAAGCGCCGGGTGAAGGAGCGCAGGCTCATCCGGGCGTGCTCGGCGAGCCGGGCGAGGGTCAGCGGTTCGCCCAGGTGTTCCAGGGCCCAGGCGCGGGTGGCGGTGGTGCTGGCGGCGGTGGGCTCGGGGACCGGGCGGTCGATGAACTGGGCCTGCCCGCCGTCCCGCCAGGGCGGCACCACGCACATCCGGGCGGCCCGGTTGGCGACCGCGGCGCCGTGGTCGCGGCGGATCATGTGCAGGCACAGGTCGACCCCGGCGGCCACCCCGGCGGAGGTGAGCACGTCGCCGTCGTCGACGAACAGGACGTCCTCGTCGACCTTGACCGCGGGGTAGGCCCGGCGGAACTCGGGGGCCAGGTTCCAGTGGGTGGTGGCCGGCCGCCCGTCGAGGAGCCCGGCGGCGGCGAGCACGTAGGAGCCCGTGCAGATGGACACCAGGCGGGTGCCGGGCCGGATGCCGGCGATGGCGGCGCCGACCTCGCCGGGCAGCGGTCCGCCGCGGCCCAGCTCGGGCATGGCGTGCGTGGGCGGGACGATCACGGTGTCCGCCGAGGCCAGCGCCTCGGGACCGGCGGCCGGCTGCACGGTGAAGCCGGCGTCGCTGAGGACGGGGGCGCCGTCGGCGGTGCAGACCACGACCTCGTAGAGCGGGCGGCCGTCCGCGTCCAGGGCGCTGCCGAAGACCCGGGAGGGGATCCCGAGTTCGAACGGCGGGACGCCGGGCAGGGCGAGCACCGCGATCAGGTGCCGTCGGGGGCGCGCGACCGGCGCCCGCTCCGTCCGCGTCGTCGGAGCCGTCTGCGTGTGCGCCATACCCATGGCCAGATCCTGTCACATAGTGGCCGGACGGCCAACACCACGGCGGACCGGGATCCCGGAAGGTGGACTCCGTCGCCGGGGGATCCCGGCGGTGCACGACACGGAAACGGAACGAAGGACGAGGTCGGACGGCATGCGAGCGGTGGTCGTGGAGCAGTGGGGCGGACCCGAGAACCTGGTCGAGCGCGAGGTCGAGCGTCCCGAACCGGGATTCAACGAGGTCCTGGTGCGGGTGCACGCCGCCGGGGTGAACCCGGTGGACTGGAAGACCCGGGCCGGCGGCGCCCTCATCGAGTGGGGCGAGGTACCGGCGGTGGGCTGGGACGTCTCCGGCACGGTCGAGGCCGTCGGGCCGGGCGTGGGCGTGTTCCGCCCCGGCGACGAGGTCTTCGGGATGCCGCTGTTCCCGCGCCAGGCGGGCGGCTACGCGGAGTACGTGGTGGCACCGGCCCGCCACTTCGCCCCCAAGCCGGCGTCCCTGACCCACGTCGAGGCCGCGGCACTTCCGCTGGCCGCGCTGACCGCCTGGCAGGCCCTGGTGGACACCGCGGACGTCCGCCCCGGGGAGCGGGTGCTGGTGCACGCGGCGGCCGGCGGCGTCGGCCACTTCGCGGTGCAGATCGCCAAGGCCCGTGGCGCGTACGTCATCGGCACCGCCAGTGCCGGCAAGCACGACCTGGTGCGCGCGCTGGGCGCCGACGAGGTGATCGACTACCGTGCCGTGCGCTTCGAGGACGCCGTCGCCGACGTCGACGTGGTGCTGGACGGGCTCGGCGGCGAGACGGCGCAGCGCTCCCTGAAGGTGCTCCGCCCCGGCGGCCGGCTGATCACCCTGCCGGGGCCGGACGACGTGCCCGCCGCCCCGGACGGTCTCCGGGCGCTGTGGGTGCTGGTCGAGCCCGACCACCTGGGCCTGCGCGAGATCGCCGCGCTGGTCGAGCGCGGCGCCCTGAAGCCCGTGGTCGAGACCGTCCTGCCGTTGGCGCGGGCCGCCGAGGCGCACGAACTCGGCGAGCAGGGCCGCACCACCGGAAAGATCGTGCTCACGGTCGACTGACCCGGATCCGGGGGGCGCCGGCGGACCCGGTACGGGTGTCCGGCGCGGCGGCGGGCGCCGTTGGTCACTCCTCCCAGCGCCCGCTCCCCCCGGCCCGGCGCGGCCGGAGGATCCGACGATTACCCGGGCCGCGCGCCCACCCCTACGGTCAGGGGGTCACCCGCGGGTCGCTGTCACCTGGTCGGGTCGGTCGCGGGAGGCGGGCGCCCGGACCGGCTCCGTGGGGGGCGTGCGGCGTGTCGGTGGTGGGGAACTTCCGGCTGGCGAGGCGGCTGACGGGCGGCCGGGTGCTGCTGTGGTCGCTGCTCGGACGGCTGCCGAACGCGATGAGTCCGATCGGCACGCTGCTGCTGGTCAGTCACGACACCGGCAGCGTGTGGTCCGGTTCGCTGGTCGCCGGGGCGCTGGCCGGGGGTCAGGCGGTCGGCGGGCCGGTGGTCGGGCGGCTCGCGGACCGGCGCGGGCAACGGGCGGTGGGGCTGGTCGCCGCCCTGGTCAACGCGGCGGCCCTGGTCGCCCTGGTCGCCGCCTCCGAGGGCGGGCTGGCGCTCGGCTGGCAGGTCGCCGCGGCCGCGCTGGCCGGCCTGTCGGTCCCGTTGGTCGGCCCGCTGTCCCGCAGCCGGTGGGTCCGACTGGCCGGTGGCGACGCCCCGGCGACCTCCGCGGTGCTGGCGCTGGACGGGATCGTCGACGAGGTGTCCTTCACCGCCGGGCCGGCCCTGGTCGGCGTGCTGGCCACCGCCGCCTCCCCCGCCGTCGGCCTGCTCGCCGCGGCCGCGCTGGGCGGCGTCTGCGCCACCCTCTTCGCCCTGCACCCGACCGCCGCCGCGGGCGTCCCGGCGCCCGCCCACCCGGCCAGCCGCTCCGCCGGGCGCCTGCTGAGCCCGCCGTACGTCCTGCTGCTGACGGGGATGGCCCTACTGGGCGCCTGTTTCGGCTCGGTCCAGGTCGGCGTCACCGCGACCACCGAGGCGCTGGGTCGCCCGGGCACCGCCGGGCTGCTGTACGGGTTCATGGGCGGCACGAGCGCCCTGGCGGGCGTCGCCACCGCCTCGCTGCCCGCCCGCTGGGGTCTGCCGACGCGGCTGCGGGTGAGCGCCGCGCTGCTCTTCACCGCCTCCGTCCTGCTGTCCTTCGCGGGCGGCGGCATCGTCACGTTCGCCGCGGCCGTGGGCCTCCTCGGGGTCTTCGTCGCCCCGCAGTTCATCACGATGTTCGGCCTGGTCGAGCGCACGGTGCCGGCCGCCCGGCTCGGCGAGGCGATGGCGGCCCTGGTCAGCGCGCTGATCCTGGCCCAGTCGGCGGGTACCTTCCTCGCGGGGTGGGCCGCCGACCACTTCTCCCCGGGCGCGCCCTTCGCCGTCACGGCCGCGGCCGCGGCGGCCGCCGTCGTCCTCACCGCCTGCAGCGCGACCGAGCACCGCTACCGCCGTCGGCCCACCCCGGCGCCGGCGCACGAGCCCGAGCCCGGACGGGCCGCAGAGGGAACCGCCGAGCCCGAACGGGCCGCCCTCGGAACCGCTGAGCCCGAGACGGCCGACCGCGGTGGCCGGTGATCGACCGGCCGACCGGCTCGCCGGCCCGACGCCCGGATGTCACAGCAAGGCCACCCCCACGACGGCGGCCGCCACCGTGACGAGCAGGGCCAGGACGTTGACCGGCACGTCCCAGGCCGGCGAGCCGTGGTCCTTGCCGCGGTCCAGGGTGAAGACGGCCGGATCCGCGGGCAGGTAGTGGACGGTGACCTCGCGGCCGTACGAGCGGGCCGGGTCCGGCAGTCCCGAGGTGCAGTGGACGGTGACGGCCCTGCCCTCCAGCGTGGTGAACGCCACAACCGGGGTGATGGTGGTGGAGGTGCCGCCCTCCGCGTCCGTGCCGACGTCCTTGAGGACGGCGACGATCCTGCCCGGGACGGCGGCCATGGTGGCGAGCGCCTCGCGGCGACGGCGCACGTCGCGGACGTTGCCGGGCAGTTGACCGGCGATCAGGACGGAGAGCGGCCCGCCGGAGCCCACCAGCGCCCACGGCCAGCCCCACTCGATCGCCGCGAGGGCCACCAGCCCGGAGTAGACCAGGAACAGCGCCGCGTGCGGCCGGCCGAGGCCCCGGCCTCCCTCCTCCGGGTCACCGGTGAACCGCAGGGCGTGCGGCCTGCCGGGCGGGTAGTGGATCCCGATCTCCCGGTCCGTCCACGCGACGGTGATCATCTCACCGCAGTCGCCGTCGTTGGTCACCGTGACCGCCTGCCCTGTGTCCGGGTCCCGGTAGGAGACGACGACCCAGATGCCGCCGCGCCGGGAGCCGCCGTGCCGGGGCTCCCGCACCTGCTCGATCCGGCCCGTGAGCCGCACCGCCCGCTGGGCCTTGGTCACCCCGGCCAGCGACCGCCCGTAGCCGATCAGCGCCAGCGCGCCGAACACCGCGCACCACACCGTCAGACACCCCTGCCAGCCCATGTGTTCTCCCCCCTCCAGTCGGCAGCCGGTCCGTCACCGCTGCTTGTCGAACCGCTGCTTGTCGAAACGCTGCGTGTCGAACCGCTGCGCGGGCTCAGCGCCCCGGGTTGCGGCGCACCACCGCGCCCCGTTCGTCCGCCTCCAGCGAGGCCGTGCCCCCGGAGCCTGTCACGGTGATCCTCAGGGTGAGGGCGCCGGTGAGGCGGTCGGCGGTGAGCTGCCAGGTCCGCGTCGCGTCGGGGCCCAGGGTGGCGGCGGCCTCCCGGACCAGCGCGGGGACGGCCTCGAAGGGCAGCGACCGCGGGTCGAACTGCGGGACGCCGGTGCCGGTGGGCGCGAAGGCGACCGACAGGGCGTGGTCCTGAGCGGTGAGGGTGAGCGCCCGGGGGGCGTCCCGGCCCTGGGTGACGGAGTCGACGGCCGAGCGCATCTGCCCGACGTCGAGCATCGACTGGTCCGGGCCGAGGGTGACCGTGCCGGACCCCGACGTGAGGACGGTGGCGGACGACGCGGTGGACGCTGTGGCGGACGACGTGACGGAGGCGGACGGCTGCGAGGAGTCCGACCGCCCGGAGCCGCCCCCGCCGAACAGGTCGGCACGGAACAGCAGGACGACGGCGGCGGCACCGACGACCAGGCCGAGGAGCCCGAGGTAGCCCACGGCGCCGGACTCCGGGGGATCGCCCGCGATGGCCGGCCCGGGCGCCGGATCCAGGCGGGCCCCGGCCGCGCGCTCCTCCCATGCGGGTGTCGGCCGCTTCACGATCCGCACCCGCCCGGGCCGGTCCGGCGGGAACCGGACCACCAGGACGCCGCCCGGCCGGTAGTCGGGGAGTTCGACGCGATGGACGTCCGCGGTGACCTCGACCCGGTACGCGGGATCGCCGTCCGGGGCGACGGTGAGGTCGAAGCGCACCGGCACGTCGGTCAGTTCGGTCGGTTCGGTCCCGGCGGCCTCCACGGCCTCGATCAGCGCGAGGGCCGTGCGCGGGGGGGACGGCCTCCTCCCTGGCGCGCCGCGGCGCACCGGCGAGCAGGAACAGCAGTCCGTACGCCACAGGCAGACCACTTCCCCCGACGATCAGCGGTACCCGTTCGAGGACGATGCCCACGACGAACGCGGCCAGGCCCGCCCCGACCACGCCGCCCGTCAGGAGTCCCCGGGCGACGACGAGGGCCCGGACGACCGGGGCCCTCCGGGCGGGCGGTGCGCCCGTGGTGACTGTCATACCGGCGATTGTGCCGGTACC
The DNA here is from genome assembly GCF_055585785.1 of Kitasatospora sp. NPDC053308. Classification (NCBI taxonomy): domain Bacteria; kingdom Bacillati; phylum Actinomycetota; class Actinomycetes; order Kitasatosporales; family Streptomycetaceae; genus Kitasatospora; species Kitasatospora sp. NPDC053308. The sequence continues at coordinate 131,375 of NZ_JBVJJY010000015.1, forward strand.
GACGGACGGCCGACAGCCCCCCGGGCCACGGCATTTCAGTCCTGGTCCGCCTTCGCCAGGGCATCGGCGATCAACCGGGTGGCGAAGGTGTGGTCGTCCTTCCCGGACAGCCGGTTGATGTGCTCCGCGAGCAGCACGGTCACGGCCTCCAGGGGGTTCATCTCGGCAGCCGTCCACGGACCGTACTGGGCCCGCCACAGGTTGGGGCTCAGCCCGGTGCCGGCGGCGAGGAGCAGGGCGGCCATGGTGGGGATGACCTCGGGGCGGAAGGTCCTGGGCATCATCCGCATCGTCGCCACCAGGGCCGGCACGGTGTACTCGACGATGTCCTCGTCGTGGTTCTCCAGGCTCCCTCGCAGCCAGTTCATGTACATGTAGATGAGCGTGCAGGTGCCGTCGAGCAGCTCGTCGAGCCCGTCGGCGCCGAAGGACTCGGCGAACTGACTCATCATCCGCTGCTGCTCGGCGTCCGTTCCGGACTTGCCGTCGTAGACGGCCTTGAGCCGGGAGTCGATCACCATGAGCGCGGCGCTCACATCACCGACGGGAGCAAGACTGGGGTCGCAGGGCGATGACATGGGACTCCTCCAGGTACGGCTACAGCACGTAGCACGGTGCGTTCGCAGCGTAGTGCGTGCGACGACACGCGGTCAGGCGAATCCCGAGGAAGCACCACGCGGGCATTCACAACCGATCGGTTGAACAATCGGCCGACGCGGCGTAGCGTTGTTCTCAACCAATCGGTTGAGGATGAACAGGGGTGCGTGGTGGCTGTCGACCAGCTGTCCCGGGCGTTCGTCGCCCTGGCGGATCCGACGCGGCGGGACATCGTCGCGCGGCTGTCGGTGCGCGATGCGACCGTCGGCGAGTTGGCCGAGTCCTATGCGATGTCCCTGCAGGCCGTTTCCAAGCACCTGAAGGTGCTTGAGGAGGCCGGGCTGGTGAGCCGCAGCCGGGACGGACAGCGGCGGCCGTGCCACCTGGAGCCGCAGGTGTTCGACGTGATGACGACCTGGATCGAGCGGTACCGCCGCCGGGCCGAGGAGCGGTTCAGCCGCCTGGACGCGCTCCTCGCCGACCTGGCGGACTCCGAGACCGATACCGAAGCCGGAGCCGGAGCCGGAGCCGGCGCCAGCGCCAGCGCCGAGACGGGGGCCGGGGCCGGGGCCGAGGACGCGACCGCACGGCCGGCCGCCCGGGCCCGGGACATCCACCACCGCCACGACCGACCCGAACACACCGAAGGAGACCTGTCATGACCTCCACCAGCAACCACGAGACCCGGATCGAAGCGGACCCGCAGCTGCCCACCATCCGGATCGTCCGCGAGTTCGACGCCCCGCAGGAGCGGGTGTTCCGGGCCTGGATCGAGCCCGAGCTGGTCGCCCAGTGGCTCGGCCCGAAGGACCTCGACATGAAGATCGACGCCTGGGAGCCGCAGACTGGCGGCCGGTACCGCTACTCGATGCACCGCGAGGGCCAGGAGGTCGCCGCCTTCTACGGGTCCTTCCACGAGGTCCGGCCGAGCAGGCGGCTCGTCCAGACCTTCACGTACGAGGGCATGCCGGACGGCGTCTCGCTGGACACCGCGACCTTCGAACCCGCCGGGGAGGGCCGCACCCGCGTCACCGTGCTGTCGGTGGTCGACAGCCTGGCGGCCCGGGACGCCATCCTGGCCAGCGGCATGGAGCACGGCGTCGTCGAGGGCTACCGGAAGCTCGACGACCTGCTCGCCGCGGGCTGATCCGAAACCGGCCTACCGAGCTGCCCCGACCAGCCCCGACCAGCCCCGCCTGGCTCAGGTGCCACTCGCCTTCGACCGACGCCGGGGAGGACACGACAGGTCAGGGCAGCACGGCCACCGCCTCCACCTCCACCAACTGCTGGTCGTACCCGAGCACCGAGACGCCGAGCAGCGTGCTGGGCGCGTCGTGCTCCCCCATGTAGGCGCGGTAGACGTCCCACACCTTCACCAGGTCGGCCTGGTCGCCGGAGGCGACGTACACGGTCGTCCGGGCGATGTCGGCGATCCCCGCGCCCGACTCCTCCAGCACGGCCACCAGGTTGCGCATCACCTGATGGGCCTGGCCCTCGTAGTCGCCGACGGCGACCGTCCGGCCCTCCTCGTCGAGCGGGCAGGCCCCGGCCAGCCACAACGAGCGGGCCGGGGCGTCCACCACCGCGCCGTAGGCGTAGTCGACGGCCGGTGTCAGCCGGGTGCTGCGGATCAGCTTGACGGCACTGCCCATGAAGTCCTCCGATGGTCCCACCCGAACGTTCGCGCCCATCGTTGGGCCCTCCTGAACGGCCGTCAAACCATTTACGGGGGAAATCCGCGCAGTTCCACGGCCGGTGCGCCCACGATTCACCGGTGCGGGTGATGGCGGCCGCCCCCACCGGACCGGAATCCTGGTCCCCGTCCGCACCGTTCACCCGCGACCCCCGCCGGGAGCCCCCATGCACCACCGACCGTCCGACCAGCACCGGGAGCACGGCCGGGAACACGACCGGGCCGCCGGCACTGCGACTCCCGGCGCCGAAGCCCCCGGCCGTGAAACCCCCGGCCGTGCTCCCGGTGTCGGGCGACGCCGCGTGCTCGGCCTCGCCCTGGGGGCCGGCCTCGTCCCGGCGCTCGCCCCGGCGGCGCTCGCGACACCCTCCGCCGACCGCACCGGCAGCCGGGCCGACGACCCCGAGCCCGCGAGCCTCGCCCTGGGCCGCCGGGTGGCCGCCGTCGCCACGGCGCAGCTCGGCGTGCCGTACGCCTGGGGCGGCGGCGACCGCCTCGGGCCCGGCCTCGGCTTCTGCGACGAGGAGAACGGCTACCTCGACGGCGTGTGCCTGGGCGAGACGACGGTCGGCTTCGACTGCAGCGGCCTGTCGCTCTACTGCTGGTACCTGGCCAGCCGGGGCACGGTCGAGCTGGGGCACTACACCGTCGCCCAGTTCAACCGCAGCGCCCCGGTGGAGCGCGATCAACTCGCCCCCGGCGACCTGCTGTTCTTCTCCCGCCCGAACGCGCCGCTGCACCACGTCGGGATCCACGTCGGCGACGGCGCGATGATCCACGCCGAACGCACCGGGACCCTCGTCGCGCGCGTGGAGCACGTGCTCGACGTCCCGCGCTGGGCGGGCGAGTTCGCCGGCGCCCGCCGCCCCGCGCCGCCCACCGCCTGATCACCGGCCGCATCACGCGGCCTCGCTCCGGGCCTCACAGGCCGCCGTGCCGCGCGTCCAGACCCTCGTGGACCCGCCGCAGCAGCGACCGCAGCACCCGCCGCTCCCCCGCGTCCAGCGGGGCGAGCACCTCGTCCTGCACGGCCCGCGCCTGCGCGTCGAGTTCGGCGAGCAGCGCGTGCCCGGCGGCGGTGATCGACACCGAGACCCGCCGCCGGTCCGCCGGGTCCCTGCTGCGCTCGACGTACCCGGCGGCGGCGAGCTGGTCGGCCGCCTTGGCCAGGTCGCTCGGGTCGATGCCCAGGCGCCTCACCAGGTCCCGCTGGGCCTGCGGGCCGAGGTCGGCGAGCGAGGCGAGCACCGCCATGTCCCAGAGCCGCAGGCCGCGTTCGGCCAGCCGCTCGGCGAGTCGGCTGCGGGCCGTCCGGCCGATCCGGGAGAGCAGGTAGGTGCTCAAGTCCAGCAGATTCGGGGGAAGTTCGCGTACGGGCGGCTCCGGGACGGGGGAACCGGAGGCGGGCGGCGGGGTCTCGGAGGTCATGGCGGCATTCTAGGGTGCATCCCTATAGTGGGTCTCGACCCACTAATTGCCGCGGTGGCGCCGTGGACGGCCCACCGACCCCCGATCCCAGGAGTTCGACCGTGGACGCCCTGTACCCCCGCCTGCTCGTCACCCGCTTCGCCGAGTGCTTCGCCTTCTACCGGGCGATACTCCCGCCGCTCACCGGCGCCACCCTGGTCAAGGGCGCGCCGGAAGGGCCGTACGCCAACTGGGACGTCGACGACCAGGCCGTCCTGGTGCTCTTCGCCCGCTCCGCGATGGCCGCCACCCTCGGCACCACGGAGTGGCCGGCCCGCCCCGCCGCCCCCGCGCAGGACGCCGCGATGCTGGTCCTGCGGGTCGACGACGTGGACGCCGCCCTCGACCTCTGCCTGCGCCACGGCGGCACCCCGGCCGTCCCCGCCACCGACCGCCCCGAGTGGGGCCCCGGGCTCCGCACCGCCCATCTGCGCGACCCGGACGGTCACCTGGTCGAGCTGCAGTCCTACTGACGCCGGTGACGCCCGAGACGAAGGGCCGACGGGCCGGACGAGGTGCCGTCCAGGTCCGGCCCGTCTCCTTCCCCCTACAGGTCCAGCTGGCGCCGCAGGGCCGTGTGCGTCGGTACGTAGCCGAGGCTGTCGCTGATCCGCCGCATGGGCGTGTTGCTGTCAGCGGTGTCGGTCAGGAGGCCGCCGAGCTCCGGGTACTGGCGGTGGGCCTGCCGGATCGCCTCGGCCTTCATCCATCGGCCGAGGCCGCGGCCTCGGTGCTCGGGCAGCACACCGGTGCCGTAGTGCCGGCCATCGCCCGTGCCGCTGCCGGGGACGACGAGTTCGGTGAATCCGGCGATCGAGCCGTCGCGGGTGTCGATGGCCACGACCGTGTGCAGGTGGTCGCCGCGTCCTTCGACGGCCTCCGCCGCAGCCCGGACCCGGTCCACGTCCCAGGCGACCGTGCCGTGGTCGGCACCCTCCATGGGCATGTCGTCCATGGCGCGGCGCGAGGCGGCGAACGTCCGGGCGAGGTCGTCGGGGACGGTTCCCCGCCAGGACGCCAGCCGGTAGCCGGACGGCGGGCGCTCGACGATCCCAGCGAGAGCGGCGGTGTCCGCGTCGGCCAGTGGCAGGCGGGCGAACCTCAGGGTGAGGACCTTCCGGAACCCGTGCGCCGCGAGGAAGGAGTCGCCGGGCGATCCGGCTTCGGCCTGCGCGACGACGCGGCGCCGGGCGTTGTCCCGGGCGGCGCTCACGGCGGTGTCGAGGAGCCGGGAGCCGATGCCCTGGCGGCGCTCCACGGGGTGGACGTGGAGCGTGAGTTCCGCCAGGTGCTCCTGCCCGCCGTCGAACAGGCGCAGGAAGGCCGTCCCGACGGGGTTGGCCTCGGCGTCGGACGCCAGCCACGCGAGGCGCCTGCCGTGGGCCCCGGGGGCGGGATCGGTCAGTGGGGTGATGCGAAGCGACAAGGAGTTGTCTCCGTCGTGAGGAGGTGTGGGAGGTCGTGACGCGGGCTCAACCGCTCGGCACTCCTGCGCATGTGCTGCACACCTCCTCGTCGACGTGCCGCTCCGGAACGACCCGGACGGCAGCGCGAACCTAGTCGGCACACCAGGTCCGCGGCAAAGGGTTTACCCGCGGCTGCCGCGGCCGCGGTCACAGCGGCCGCGGCGACTGCACCGCGCCCGGCGGGGCGGGGCCGGGCCGCGCCGGGCGGGGCCGTCAACGCTGGAAGACCTGCAGCTCCCGCACCGCGTCGTTGAAGTTCGCCCCGAGGTACCCGGCCGGCAGGTCCATGGTCTTCTCCGCGCCGAGCGTCGACCAGAGGTGGACGGCATTGCAGCCGTGGTAGCCCTTCATCGAGGACACGCTGAGCGCCACGTCGATGTAGTTGACCAGGTGGTAGCCGGTGGCGTCGCAGCCGCCCGCGTCACCGAAGAAGGAGTAGATGACGCCGCCGCCGAAGTTCGCGTCCTCGTACTCCTCCAGCAGCAGCGTCCGGTCGGCTGGCTGCTGCCCCGTGCGGGGGCGGCCGTCCGCCTTGGCCAGGGCGTCCGCCCGGGAGTCCGACGAGCAGGCCCGGCCGAGCAGCGGTGAGGCCGCGCCCGCGCCCGGGGGGTGCCCGACCACGGCGGCGCAGTACTGGACGTCGGGGAGGGGCAGCGGGCGGAGCCGGACGGCGTCGGCCGGGGCTGCGGCGACGGCGCCCGCGAGGGCGAGACAGCCCGCGAGGGCGGCGGCGAAGAGTCCGCGCGGAACACGCATGGGTACCTCCGGTACGGGTGGGGACACCGGCGGCCGGGGACTCGACCGCCGCGCCCATTCGACGGGTCGGCCGCCGCCCCGGCACCGCCGACACACCGCGCAGCCCCACTAGTCGTACGTATGCCATCCGTACGGTGCAGGACCGACGCGGGCCCGCCCGGGCGCCCCCGCGGTCACCCCTCGGCGCCGTCCTCCTCCCAGAGCTCGGCGCTGCACGCGGCGACCAGCGCGCCGATCCGCGCCCACGCCTCCTCGGCCGGCAGCGGCTCCAGCCGGCGACCGTCCCGCAACCGCAGGGCGACCCGGTCGTCCACGACCTCCTTGGCGCCGATCACCGCCTGGTACGGCACCAGCCGGGCCGCGCGGATCCGGGCGCCCAGGCTGCCGTGTTCGGGCCCGGCGACCTCGGCGCGCAGCCCGAGGTCGAGGCAGCGCTGCCGGAGCCGTTCGGCCTGCGGCAGTTCGGCGTCGGAGATCGGCAGCAGCACCACCTGGGCGGGTGCGAGCCAGGCCGGGAACGCGCCGCCGTACAGCTCGATCAGGTGCGCCACCACGCGCTCGACGCTGCCGATCACGCTGCGGTGGACCATCACCGGACGGTGTTTGGCCCCGTCCGGGCCGATGTAGTGCAGGTTGAACCGCTCCGGCTGGTGGAAGTCGATCTGGACGGTGGAGAGGGTGAACTCGCGCCCGGCGCCGTCGGCGATCTGCACGTCGATCTTGGGCCCGTAGAACGCGGCCTCGCCCTCCGCCGCCTCGAACGGCACCCCGGAACGCTCCAGGACGTCGGCGAGCAGTGCGGTGGCCCGCTGCCAGAGGGCCGGGTCCGCCACGTACTTGCCGCCCGCGCCGGGCAGCGAGAGGCGGTAGCGGACCGGCACGATGCCGAGCGCGCGGTGCGCCTCGCGGATCAGCTCCAGTGCCGCGACGGCCTCGTCGGCGGCCTGCTCGGGGGTGCAGAACACGTGCGCGTCGTTCAACTGGATCGCCCGGACCCTGGTCAGGCCGCCCAGCACCCCGGACAGCTCGGAGCGGTACATGCCGCCCAACTCGGCCATCCGGAGCGGGAGTTCCCGGTAACTGTGGGAGCGCGAGCGGAAGATCAGCGCGTGGTGCGGGCAGAGGCTGGGGCGCAGCACCACCTCCTCCGAGCCCAGCTCCATGGGCGGGAACATGTCCTCGCGGTAGTGCGCCCAGTGGCCGGAGATCTCGTACAGCTCGCGCTTGCCGAGCACCGGCGAGTAGACGTGGCGGTAGCCGGCCCGGCGCTCGCGGCCGCGGATGAACTCCTCCAGGGTGTGCCGGACCGCCGCGCCGTCGGGCAGCCAGTACGGCAGGCCGGAGCCCATCAGCGGATCGGTGTCGAAGAGGTCGAGTTCCCGGCCGAGCTTGCGGTGGTCGTGCGCGGGGAGGTTGTGCGCGAGGTGGTCGTTCACGGGGAACTCGCTCACGGGGAGGTCGTTCACGGAGGGGACGGACGCGAGGTGGTCGTTCACGGGGTGGTCTCCACTCGGGGACGGTGGGCGAGTGGAGCCGGAGACGACGAAGCCCCGGGGCACTCGCCCCGGGGCTTCGGACTAGGTCAGCAGTCAGCGCGCCGGGACTCTCTCCGGCGTCGTCGTGACGAGTGCAGCGCGCTTCATGTGATCAACCGTAGCAGTTCGGGGACCGAGTGAACGGTCCTTTTCGGATCGCCCCGGCCGGACCACCCCTGCCGGACCACCCTTCCCGGGTCGGCCCCGCCGGGTCGACCTCTCCGGGCCGATGCCTCAGTGCAGGACGACGCACCCCCGGGCGTCCAACGCCTCCAGTGCCCCGTCCCGCAGCCGTACGTCGTTCCACCGCAGGTCCAGCTTCTCCAGAGCGGGAAGCGCGCCCGGGGCCTGCGGTCCCGTGAGCCAGCGCGGCAGTTCGGTGATCCGGTTGCCGCGCAGGTCGAGCCGGCGCAGCCGCGGCAGTCCGGCGAGCACCGCCGGGATCTCGGTGAGGGCGTTCTCCCGGAGCTCCAGTTCACGCAGCTCGGCGAGTCCGGCCACGGAGTCCGGGAGGGTGGTCAACTCGTTTCCCCGGAGCCACAGTTCGCGGAGCGCAGCGAGCTTTCCGAGTTCGTCGGGCAGGGCGGCGAGCCGGTTGTGCTGCGCCCGGAGTTCGACCAGGGAGGCCATTTCGCCGATGGCGGAGGGGAGTTCGGTCAGCCGGTTCTCGCCGATGTTGAGGTAGCGCAGCGCGGTGAGCCGGCCGAGGGTGTCCGGGAGGGCGGTCAACGCGTTGTCGTGCAGGTAGAGGAAGTCGCGCAGCCCGGTGAGGTCGCCGAGCTGCGCGGGGACCTCGGTGAGCCTGTTGTGCCCGAGGTCGAGGGTGCGCAGCGCGGTCAACCGCCCGATGGACGCGGACAGTTCGGAGATCCCGGTGTCGGCGAGGATGAGCACCGTCAGGTCGGTGCGCTGCCACACCTCCTCGGGCACCCGGCCGAGTGGCTGCTTCCAGAGGTTGAGCGCCGTGTCCGTCACGCCGGTCATTCTCCGCCACCGGCGGACGGCCCGGTCGGACACCCCGGCTTCGGCGGTCTCGGCGGGGCGCCCGACCGAGACCGCCGAGACCGCCGGGCGACGCACCCGGGCCCGCGGTGTCACCGGGTGCCGCAGAAGGCCTGCTCCAGGAAGCCGTACCCCGCCTCCGCCTCCGCCTGGAGCTGGGACCCGTCGCCGCGCGGGGTGACGGACAGGGCGACCTGCCGGTCCCCCGAGTTCCACAGCTGCGTGTTGTAGCCGGCCACCCCGCCGTCGTGGCCCCACACCACTGTGCAGGACAGCTGCCACCGGGCCAGTCCCAGGCCGTAGCTCAGGCCCGTGGGCCGGCCGTCGACCTCGATCGGGATCGTGGTGGTCATCTCCTTCATGAGCCGGGGCGGGAGCAGCCGGCCGCCGGTCAGGGCCTGCTCGAAGCGGTTCAGGTCGCTCAGGGTGGAGACGAGTTCGCCCGCCGCGTTCGCCCAGGAGACGCTCGCCACCGTCACGTCCCGGTCGCTGCGGTCCGCCGGGCCGGGGCCCTCGACGAGGGTGAGGTAGCCGTGCGCGTGCGGGCCGCGGATGTCGGTGGCCGTGCCCGGGAAGTACGTCCCGCTCAGGCCGAGCGGGCGCAGCAGGCGCCTGGTGATCTCCTGGGCGTAGCCGTGCCCGGTGACCCGCTCGATGATCATGCCGAGCAGGGTGTAGTTGACGTTGGAGTAGCCCCAGGAGGTGCCCGGCGGGAAGGCGGGCGCGTGCGCCACCGAGGCCGCGACCACCTGCGCCGGGGTGATCGGCCGGGTCAGGCCGCCCTGGTCCAGCCAGTTTCGGACGGCCGCCGGGTCGGTCGGGTCGGGGAAGAGCCCGCCCTTCTCGTTGGTCGGGTCCCAGAGGCCGGAGCTGTGGTTGAGCAGCTGACGCACGGTGATGTGCGCGCCGTCGGGGAGCATGCCCGGCAGGTGGCGCTCGACCGGGTCGTCCAGGCCGATCCGGCCCTCCCCCACCAGTTGGAGCACGGTGGTGGCGGTGAACATCTTGGTGATGCTGCCGGCGCGGAACCGCCCGTCGGTGCGGACCGGCGCGCCGGTGGCCAGGTCGGAGACGCCCGCGGCGCCGTGCCAGAGCCCGTTGTGGTCCCTGACCTCGGCGATCGCGGCGACCGCGCCCGCCCCGGTCACCGCCCGCAGCGCCGCCGCCCGGCGGTCGGCGGTCTGCTGTGCGCCGCCCGTCTGCTGTCCGCCGTCCTGCTGCTGTCCGACGGGCTCGCCGGCCGGCTCGGCGGCACCCGCCGAGGCGACCGGTGCGGCGAGCGCCAGGCAGACCGCCGCCGCCAGGGCGGTCGCCGCACCTCGCGCCGGCCGACTCCCAAGCCGTGCCGAACGTCCCGCACCCTGTGCCATGCGTCCCCACCCCTCGGCCGCGGCGGGCACTCCCCCGCCCTCGACGCCCAGCCTCGCCGCCGCCTGACGACCGGTCATCCTCCGCCAGGAGGAGCCGGTCGTACACCCACATGAGGAGGGCCTACGCCGGAGGCCGGAGGCCCAGGAGCCTGGAGGCCCGGGAGCCTGGAGGCCCAGGAGCCTGGAGGCCCGGGAGCCGGGCCAGGAGCGGAGGCCTCCCGCCCCGAGGGGCCCTACCGCGCCGGGGCCGGGCGGACGGGGTGCTTGCTCAGGATGGAGACCCGGTTGAAGGAGTTGATGGTGATCGCCACCCACACCACCGCCGAGATCTCCGCCTCGCTGAGCGCCTCCCGCGCCAGGCCGTACGCGGCCTCCTGCGCGGCCGCGTCCGCCGGGCTGGTGGTCGCCTCGGCCAGGGCGAGCGCGGCCCGCTCCCGCGCGTCGAACAGCTCGGTGTCCCGCCACGCCGGGAGCACGCCCAGCCGCTGGGTCGTCTCGCCCTCGCGCAGCGCGGCCCTGGTGTGCACGTTCAGGCAGAAGGCGCAGCCGTTGATCTGCGACACCCGCAGGTTGACGAGTTCGACCAGCCGACGGTCCAGTCCGGCCTCGGCGGCCACCTGGTGGGTCGCCTCGGCGGCCGCGACCAGGGCCTTGTACGCCTGCGGGCTCTGCTTGTCGATGAACACCCGTCGGTCGGCCGAGACCACCGTCACATCACTCACCTGAACTCCTCGGGGCCGCTGTCACTAGATTGATCACTATCGCGTGCCACTCTGCCATGGCATGATAGTTGAATATAGAACTACATTGGAAGGGCGCCGCCGGAGAGCGCCGCCACCATCCGGGAGGGGACCACCACCGTGAGCACCGCCGAATCCGACCTCGCCGCACCGCACGCCGCCGGACCGCAGGTGGAGGTCCTGCCCCCGCGGGACGTCCCGCTCGGCGGTCCGCGCGCGATGACCGTACGCCGGACGCTGCCGCAGCGCTCCCGCACCCTGATCGGCGCCTGGTGCTTCGTCGACCACTACGGCCCCGACGACGTCGCCCACACCGGCGGCATGGACGTCGCCCCGCACCCGCACACCGGCCTGCAGACCGTCAGCTGGCTGTTCACCGGCGAGATCGAGCACCGGGACAGCCTCGGCGTCCACGCCTTCGTCCGCCCGGGCGAGGTGAACCTGATGACCTCCGGCCACGGCATCGCCCACTCCGAGGTCTCCACCCCGGCCACCACCACCCTGCACGGCGTCCAGCTGTGGGTCGCCCTGCCCGAGGAACACCGGCACACCGGCCGCGACTTCCACCACCACGCGCCCGCCCCCGTCGCCCTGGACGGCGGCGAGGCCCGGGTCTTCCTCGGCTCCCTGGCCGGGGACACCTCCCCCGTCCCCACCTTCACCCCGCTGCTCGGCGCCGAACTCACCCTGCGGCCCCAGGCCACCGTCACCCTCGACGTCGACCCCGCCTTCGAGCACGGCCTCCTCGTCGACCGCGGCGAGGTCCGCTTCGCCGGCACCCCGCTGCACCCGGCCGACCTCGGCTACCTCGCCCCCGGCCCCACCACGATCACCCTCACCAACACCGGCGACACCGACGCCCGGCTCATCCTCCTCGGCGGCACGCCCTTCGAGGAACGGATCGTCATGTGGTGGAACTTCATCGGGCGCACCCACGAGGACATCGCCCGGGCCCGCGAAGAGTGGATGAGCTCCGCGAACCCCGCCCGCTTCGGCGCCGTCGAGGGCTACCCGGGCGACCGCCTCCCCGCCCCCGAACTCCCGGGCCTCCCTCTCAAGCCCCGCGGAAACGTGCGCTGACCTGCGGCATTCAATGGGTGGAGTGCGGCCCGCCTGGGTGCCCCGGGCGGGCCGCCGCGTGCGCAGCGGCACCGGTTTCGCGCAGGCCCGCGAAGTCGACCTGATTGCCTTCGGCGCTCCGTTCCCGGCCAACCCTGATCCGGTACGCCGCTACCGGGGCCGCCACACCTGGATCCGCATGACCTGCCGGTCGCAGACCCCCGGCCCGGGCCCGCGGGGGCGTGGAGGCGGGCAGAGTCGAACGCGGGCGGAGCCGAACGCGGGCGTTATCTCTCGACCGGTCGCGGGTCGACCCGATGCCTCCTGTGCGCAGGAACCGCATCGCCCGCCGGCACCGTGGTGGCAGGTGGCCGGCCGCGTCGCGCGCGTCCCGGCATGGACCCCGTCCGCGACGGCCGTTGCCCGCCTGCGCACGCACGGTGGCGAACTCGTCGGCGGGTTGGCCCGGTACGAGGACAGCTACCTGCTCTGCTACGTCCGCGGCCCCGAGGGCATCATCGTCGGGCTGGCCGAGCAGCTCGGGTGAACAGCGGCGGGAGTCGTCTGCGGTTCGAGCCCCGGCGCGCCCGCGAGTCCCTCGGCCACGGGGCGGGTGACGGGTGCGTCGAGGCGCCGGTGATGCCGTCCTGCAGAGCGAGCGCCACGCTGGGGTGGTGGGGCGCACGACCGCACTTCCCGGTCCCCCGGACAGAGCCCGACCGCAGGCCGGTCCCGGGCTCGTCCGGGGCGGCGACGGTGCTGGCGCCCCGGCGAGCACGATGAGTCGCGCTGCTTCCCCGAGCGGGCCTCACGGCCGAAAGGATACCCCCGCGGGTATAGTGAGAGGGAGGAGTTCCCTTCCCTTGACCGAATGCGAGGAGTGCCGCGATGTGTCGACGTACCAAGTGCCGCAGCTGTGGCAAGGCCGGCTACGCGGGGTGCGGCATGCACGTCGACCAGGTGCTCGCCGGAGTCCCCAAGGCCGACCGTTGCGCCTGCGACCGGAACGCCGACAAGGGCGGCGGCCTCCTGGCGAGGATTCTGCGCCGCCGCTGAGCCGAACAAGGGCCGATCCGTCGGGCCGTGCCGGGGATCGCCGGCACGGCCCGCGGCATGTCCGGCCACCGTCGCTCCGCCGTCCTCGGGTGCACCGGCGCCGTCCATGGCCGCACGCTGCGACCCGCGCGGGCGGCGGGACCGCCGGAGTGCGGTCCCGCCGTCTGCGGTCCGGGCGGCTCAGCCGTGGGAGAAGGAGATCTTCGGCAGGACCCGGTCGAGCCGGGCCGGCGTGTGCCAGGCCGCGCGGCCGGTCAGCCGGAGGATGACCGGGAGCAGGACGAGTCGGACCAGGGCGGCGTCGAGGAGGACGGCGACGCCCAGGACGATGCCCATCTCCTTGGGCGGCAGCGGCCCGGAGACCGCGAAGGTGAAGAAGACCGCGACCATGACGCCGGCCGCCGCGAAGATCACCCGGCCGGAGTGGGCGAGTGCGCCCACCATGGCCTCCTTGGGGTCGCCGCCGCGCTCGTAGTGCTCCTTGGCGGAGGCGAGCAGGAAGACGGTGTAGTCCATCGCGATGGCGAAGATCATCGCGAAGAAGAACACCGGCGCCCAACCGTCCAGGAAACCCTGGGACGTGAAGCCGAGCAGGCCGGCGCCGTGTCCGTCCTGGAAGACCAGCCGGGCGACGCCGAAGGCGGCTCCGGTGGAGAGCAGGCTGGCGGCGGTGCCGAGCGCGGAGATCAGCGGTGCGCGCAGCGCGATCAGCAGCAGCAGGAAGCCCAGTCCCATGACGACGCCGATGACCAACGGGGTCTTCTGGGTGAGCAGGTGCTGGAGGTCGAGGTTCTCGACGGCCGCGCCGCCGACCAGGGTGTCGTGCGGGAGTTCGGCGCGCAGGGTGTTCACGGTGGAGCCGAGCTGCGGGCTGGACGGGTCGACGGTGGGGACGGCCTGGATCATCGACCAGCCGGAGCCGTCGGCGGCGCTCTGGGCGGGCATGACGCCGGCGATGCCGGGCGTGTGGGCGATCTGCTCGCCGACCGAGGCGGCCTGCCCGCTGGGGGTGATGATCTGCAGGGTGCCAGGGGCGCCGGGGCCGAAGGCCTGCTGGACGGCGGTGTAGCCGGCGCGGGCGCTGTCGTGCGCGGGGATGACGGTGATGGACGGCATCGCGGTGCGAAGTCCGATGACCGGTGCGGCGAGGGCGATCAGGGCGGCCAGCGCCAGGGCGCCGTAGCGGACGGGGTGCTTCCACAGGCGTTCGCCCCAGGCGGCGAAGCGCGGGGAGCGGTGTTCGCCGGACTTGACCCAGGGCAGGGCGAGGGCGTCGACGCGGTGGCCGAGCTTGCCGAGGACGGCGGGCAGCAGGGTGAGGGTGGCGGCCAGGACGAACAGGACGGCGAGCATGATGCCGCCGGCCATCGACCGGAACGCCGGGGACGGGACCAGCATCACGGCGGACAGGCTGACCAGCACGGTCGCCCCGGACAGCAGCACGGCCTTGCCCGCGGTGTCCATCGTCTCCGCGACCGCCTCGGCACTGTTCAGTGAGCGTCCCATGCGGGCGCTGCGGAAGCGGACGACCAGGAAGAGTGCGTAGTCGATGCCGAGCGCGAGCGCGAACATCATGGCGAAGTTCATCGCCCAGATGGAGACCGGGAACAGGTGGCTGATCAGCACCAGCGACCCGGCGGAGGCGGCGAGGCCGGCCATGGTGAGCAGCAGTGGCAGGCCGGCGGCGACCAGGGAGCCGAAGGCGAGGACCAGGATGGCCAGGGTGACCGGCCAGGACATGATCTCGGACTTCATCATGGCGTCGTGGTTGGCCTTGTTGAAGTCGCTCCACAGGACGGAGGCGCCGGTGGCGTGGACGCTGACGCCGTCGGCGGACAGCGCGTTCAGCGGGCCTTTGAGGTCGTCGGCGGCGCGGACCATGTCGTCGGGGTTGGCCTTGGCGCCGGCGAGCAGGATGGCGGTGCGGCCGTCCTGGCTGACGGTGGCGCCGGGCTGGGGCGGGAGGACGGTGGAGATCCGGGGGTCGGCGGCGGCGATGGCTTCGGCTTTGCCGATGAGCTGCTGGACGGCGGGGTCGGTGACCGGCCGGTCGGCGGCGACGACGATCTGCAGGGCGCTGGAGGCGTTGCCCGCGAAGTGCTGTTCGGCGACCTGCCTGACCTTCACGGACTCGGAGCCGTTGGCCTGCCATCCGGCGCCGGACAGCGCGGTGGTGACCTGGGGCGCGAACGCGCCGAGCGCGACCACGACGAGCAGCCATCCCACGAGGACGGCCTTGAAGTGATCGGCCGACCAGGCGCCGAGGCGGCCCAGGAGGCCGGCACGGCCCGGCGGACCGGGCGGCGCCGGGGTGGGGGGCTTGACGAGGGAGGTGTCCGGGTGAGGCACGGGGGTGCTCCGTTCCGAGGGCGGCCCGGCGGGCTCGCAATACGGGTGGGGGTATATGGAAAACCGGGAAAAAGGGCCCGCGGGAGCGGGCCCGGGACGGGCGGTCAGCCGGCGAGGACGTCCAGCGCGGCGCGCAGCCGGCCGGCGGCCTCGTCGGCCACGGCTTCGAGCGCCGGCCGCTCGGTGACCCGCACCATCAGCTGCGGGTCCATCACCTCGACGACGGTGCGCCCGTCGGCCGCACGCACCACCACGTTGCAGGGCAGCAGCAGCCCGATGCGCCGGTCGACCTGGAGGGCCCGGTGGGCCAGCGCCGGATTGCAGGCGCCGAGGATGACGTACTCCTCGATCTCCTCGCCGAGTTTGGCCCGCAGGGTGGCCCGGACATCGATCTCGGTGAGGATGCCGAAGCCCTGCTCGGCGAGCGCGGCGCGTACGCGCTCGACCGCTTCGTCGAAGGGCAGGTCGAGGGTGAGGGGAATGCCGTAGTCCATGGGTGCTCCAATCGTGAAGTGGGGGCCGGGGGTGTCAGGTGACGCGTCGCGGCCGGGCCCGTACGGCGGCGGACGCCTCGACGTCGGCCTCTCGAACGATGACCCACCTTCCGGACGCATACCCCAGGGGGTATAAAACAGGGTACGTCAACCCCGAAGGGGGAATCGGCGTTCCACCGCGGGCCTATCGGCGTGTCCCCCGCCCGCCCGCACGGTCCGGCCGGACGGCTGCCCCGCCCGCGAGCGGGTCGAGGGGCTCGGCCCGCACTGCACGGCGCCGCCGACCGGCGGGCGCGAGGTCAGGCCAGGGCGAGGAAGAGCTTTTCGAGCTCGGCCTCGCTCATCGGCGGCGCGTCGCCGTCGGCGGTGGCCATGCACTGGCGCATACCGCTGGCCACGATCTTGAATCCGGCTCGATCGAGAGCGCGGGAGACCGCGGCCAACTGGGTCACGATGTCCTTGCAGTCGCGCCCGGCCTCGATCATCGCGATGACGCCGGCGAGCTGACCCTGCGCGCGGCGAAGGCGGTTGAGGACCGCGCCGACCGCGTCGTCGTCGACCTGCATGTGCGCACCTCCAGAGTTCGGTTCTCCTCCAGTGTACCCCGGGGGGTATATGTCGGACGGAGGCGGGCATCAGGGACCCTCCCGGCGGGGCCGGCCGTCCAGGCGTGTCGCCCGGCACCGCACCGCACCGCACCGCACCGCTGCCAGCCGTACGGCGCAGCCAGGGGCCCCGGGCCAGGTCCGCTCGGCAGAGGTCGGCGGACGGTGACGGCCGGACGTGGAAGCCGAGGAGCCGTGCGGCCGTGCAGGTCTCGACGAACAGCCCGGACCGGTGCGGAACCCGGCCGCCACCGGATGCGGTCGGAACGGCGCCGCAGGGAAACCTCAGGGAAAGCGGTCGATGTTCTGCTCGACCCAGGTGCGCAGGTGCGCCAAGGGGACGCAGGCGTCCGCCCCCAGGTCGGTGAGGCTGTACTCGACGCGAGGCGGGACTTCGGCGTGGACCTCGCGGCGGACCAGCCCGTGCTCCTCCAGCCGCCGCAGGGTCTGGGTCAGCATCTTGGGACTGATGCCCTGCAAGTGGGCGCGCAGCTCGCCGAATCGCCGCGGCCCGCTCTCGATCGCACCGAGAGCCAGCGCGCTCCACTTGTTGGCCAGCAGGTCGAGCATGTCGCGGCAGGGGCAGGCCGCGGCGTAGACGGACGCGGGGTCGACGCAGTCGCCGGCGCGGGACGCGGTGGTGGTCACGGGCCAATAGTACCCATCGGGTAGCAATGGTCCTTGCAGGTAACCACGGCCTCTCCCCTACCGTGCGTCGTGTCCGGCCCACCGATGCGGCCCGGAGGAACGGACCGCCGACGCCTCGGCCGTCCCACCACCGGTCAGCCGCGCCCCCTGGAAGGAGAGGTCGCCATGCCCGGCCGAACGCGGCTGCACCCCTTGACCGTCGGCACGATCGCCCTGTCGTTCCACCGGGGCACCGCGGCAGTCGTCCGCCGGCTCCTGGAAGCGTACGGACACCCGGTCACCGTGGTGGAGGCGCCCCACGAGGAGCTCTTCCGCCGTCAGGCCCGCGGCGAGATCGATGTCCTGGTGTCCGCCTGGCTGCCGTCGAGTCACGAGAAGTACCTGGCAGGACACCGCGACGAGGTCGCCGTCCTCACCCCGCATTACGAGCCGTACTGCGTCTGGGCGGTACCGCCCTACGTCTCCCCCGCCGAGGTCGCAGAGGTCGGCGACCTCGCCCGCCCCGACGTGGCCGAGCGGATGACCCGGGTGATCGACGGCATCAACCCCGGAGCCGGCATCAGCCGCTTCTCGGCCCGCATGGTGGTGGACTACGGCCTGGATCTGGCCGGCTACCGCTTCGTCCCGGGTGACGAGGCCGGGTTCGTCGCCCGGGTCGAACGCGGCCTCGCCCGGCGCGAGCGGTTCGTCATCCCGCTCTGGCGCCCCCAGTACCTCAACCGCCGCCACGCGCTGCGCCCGCTGGCGGAACCGAAGGGCCTGCTGGGCAGCGTCGACGCAGCCAGTCCGGTGGTCCGCCGTGCCGCGCTCGACCGGATCCACCCGGAGGCGCTCGCCGGGCTCGCGGCATTCAAGCCGGGCAACGAGGGCGTGGAGGACCTGGACGTCCTGATCAACGTCGACGGCCTCACGCCGCTGCAAGCCGCCGACCGCTACCTCGCGGCCCACCCACACCTGCTTCCCCAGGCCGCACGACTGATGGACGCCGGCAGCCCGACCACCACCGCCACCGAGGACCTCGGAACCAACAACGCCGCCAACCTCCGAGAGGCCCACCGCCTCCAGGAGTCCGGCACCGTCACCGGCAAGACCACGCTCACCGGCTTCTGACACGAAGTGCCACGCTCCCGGCTGCCCGGCCCGGCGACGCCACGTGGGGCGCGCTCGGGCCGGGCGCAGGCGGGGCCCCCGCAGCACACTACGAGGCACGCACGAAACGGAGTTGGAGGCACTGATGACCCGGCGCACCAGGCAGATCGACGCGCTGCTCGCGGCAGGATCGGGGACCGTGTCGGCCACCGCGGCCCGGATGCTGCTCAGCGGTGTCTACAGCAACCACGCCGACCAGTACGCGGTGCTGAAATGGCTCGACGTCCTCGTCCTCGCCGTCGGCATCGCGACAGCCGTGCTGGTGTACCGGACACTGCGGGACGGACACCAGCCCGGGGACTGACCTCCGCCGGAGCGCTGTTGGCGCGGCGCCGACCGCGGTCACCCGCCGTGTCCGGGCCGGCCCGTCCGACGTCACTCCTGTCACGCTGCTTCGTGAGAGGCGGCGCGACTGCGGATTGGGGCTCGCCTTCAGGGCCTCGCGCGCGGGGCGGGGCGGACGGCCGAGGAGGTCGCCGAGGGCACGCGCCGCTCGTCGAAGGGCTCGGCCGCATCGCCGCACCCCGCTGACCCCGGCCCGGTTCCGGTGTCAGAGCCGGTGGCCGGGCGTGAGGTGGAGGACGAAGTCCGCGGCGCCGAGTTCGAGGCGGTGCTGGGGCAGGACGCCCGGTCCACACGCGGCGCTCCCCAGGCCCTGGACGGCGTGGTCGGTGTGCAGGTGGACGAGGGGGCCGGGGGTCCTGCGGGCGCACGTACGGCGTCTGCGTCCGGTCGAGCGTGGTGCGGAACCGCCCGCCGCGGACCGCCTGCCGGGAGTCCGGGTACGCCTCGTCGGGGCCGGCGCCGAACCACTCGACCTGTGACCAGTGCGCGGGGAGCTGCCAGTCGAGGCCGATCCGGGCCAGGGAACGGGAGGAGTCGCGCCGGAGGAGTTCCCGGAGTTCTTCGGGGCAGGTCGGGGTCCACCGTGGTATCGGCGGAGGGGTCGGCGGAGGCCCCCTGCTCGGGCCAGTGGCCGAGCATCGGGCCGCAGTCGCGCCGAGGACACCTCCATGCGGGCCTGAATCTCCGGTTCTGTCAGCCTCCAGACATCCGGAGTCAGGATCCGGCGTCGGCGCTTCCCGCCCGAGGACCGCCGGGCCGGGCGGGTCCGTCCCCGAACGGCGCCCGGCCCGGCGGTGGCAGGCCGCGACCCGGCTACAGGGCCGTGAAGGTCCACAGCAGGTTGGAACTGCCGTTGTAGGTCCACTGCTTGGTGACGGAGCCCGAGGCGACGCTGCCGCCGCCGTCGAGGACCAGACCGGTGGTGCGGTTCTCGATCGAGTAGCCGTCACCGCTCCGCAGGGTGATCTTCCACTGCTGGTTGGTGCCGCCGTTCCACGGGGCCTGCCGGGCCGGGGAGCCGGCGGTGGTGGCGCCCCAGCCGTCGGCGACCATGCCGTTGGTGCGGTTGACCAGCTTGTAGAAGCCGCCGCCCACGTCGACCGCCTGCCACTGGAGGTTGCCGCTGCCGTCCCAGGTCCACTGCTTGAGGTTGGATCCGGAGGCGACGTTGCCGCCGCCGTCCAGGGCGAGGCCGTCGGTGACGTTGGTGAGCCGGAAGGACGTCGACGGGTTGAACTGGACCTTCAGCGAGGTGATCCGGTCGTTGGTGCCGGTGGCCCTGAGGTCGGGGTCGTCGGCCGTGAAGGTCCAGGCGGTACCGGTGAAGTCGTCCGCCGAGTAGCCGATGACCTGGTAGCCGGGGGACGTGCGGAGGGAGGAGATGGCGGCCGGTCCCACGCCGGCCGCGGTCAGGGCGGCCGCGGTGTACTCGCCCACGGTCAGCGCGGCGGAGGCGCCGGTGTAGCCGACGTCCTTGAAGACGACGGCGCCGGTGGGCGGCAGCACCGCCGGGATGGTGCCCGAGAAGGCGAGCTTCAGGACGTACGCGTGGGCGCCGTACGGGGCGGAGGCCGGCAGGGTGACCGTGAGGCCGGCCGCGCTCTGCACCGGTGCGGGCAGGTCGACGGTGGTTCCGGCGGCGGAGCCGAGCAGCTTCACCGAGGTCAGCGACGAGAGGTCGATCCGGTCCGAGCCGAGGGTCTTGATCGTGAGTGAACTGCCGGGCCAGCCCAGGACGGTGGCGTACAGCACGGTTCCGGCCTTGTCGCGGGTGAAGCGGATGTCCTGGGGAGTGCCGGCCGTCGGGGTGGTGAAGGAGCCACCGCCCATCTTCGTCGGGCCCTCGCCGTAGACCGTCCAGGCCCGGGTCGCGTAGATCGACTCGCCGAAGCGCCTCAGGTGGTCGCCGATGCCCAGCAGGACGTCCTTCTGCGCCTGGGGGATGGTGCCGTCGGCCATCGGCGCGATGTTCAGCAGGACGTTGCCGTTCTTGCTGACGCGGTCGATGAAGGAGTGCAGCATCTGCGGGATGCTGTAGTAGCCGATGCCCTGCGTGTAGCACCAGCTGCTGCTGGAGATGCTGTCGTCGGTCAGCCAGTAGGGCGTGGTGAGGTCCGCCGGGCCGCCCCGCTCGTAGTCGAAGACCTCGCCCTTGTCGTCGAAGCCGTCCTTGTAGGTGGCGACGACCTCGCGGCCCCAGGAGTCGGCCTGGTTGTAGTAGTAGGACAGGAAGTCGAGGCGCCTCGTCTCGTCGACCCCGGTCAGGTCGAAGTCCTGCCAGAGGATGTCCGGCCGGGCGCGGTCGACGACCTCCTTCAGCTTGTCGTACCAGAGCTGGTTCTCCTGCGCCCTGTCCAGCTGCCCGTAGAGCTTCTTGAGGCTCGGGTCCGACTGCGCGGGGGCGCTCTCGTAGTAGCCGTTGAAGTTGAACGCGTGGTGCATGGCGACCAGCAGCTTGAGGTTCTTGGCGCGGATCGCCGTGGCGAACAGCTGCAGCAGGTTCAGCCTCGGGCCCTTGGCGACCGAGTTCCACTCGTTGACCTGGCTGTCCCACATGGAGAAGCCGTCGTGGTGCTCGGCGACCGGTCCGGCGAACCTGGCGCCGGCGTCGACGAACAGCTGCGCCCACTCGTCGGGGTCGAAGTTCCCGCCCGCCGACTTCAGCTTCGGCGCGAACTGCACGGTGTTGCCCGCGAGGTCCTTCGCCCCGTTGATGAAGTTGTGGTACGGCCACGCCGACGGCTGACCGTAGGTCGCGATGTGGTGCCGGTTGGCCGCGCTGCCGTCCTTGTACATGTTCCGCGGGTACCACTCGCTCTCGTACGCGGGAACGCTGAAGGCCCCCCAGTGGAAGTAGATCCCGAACTTGGCGTCCTGGAACCACTCCGGAGCCGCCGGGTGCTGGTCGACCGAGGTCCAATCGGGGGTGTAGGTGCTCGGCGCCGCCCGGGCGACGCCGGCCGCGAGGCCACCGCCCGCGACGGCGGCCGCGGCCACGCCTGCGGCTGTGGAGAGGAACTGACGTCGGTTCAGTGAACTCGCCATGAGGACATCCCTGGACTGGCTGGACTGGGGGCGAAGGCGACAGGCCGGGCGAGGGGGAACGTCTGAGGCGTACACCCCTGGACCGCCGGAGGTTACGGACGAAGTTCGTCGATGTCACGCGCCGATGTCAACGGGCGTGCAGCAGATTGATGGGATTGATTTACTCCCGCCCATCGCAGCAGGACCGCCGGATCACCGTCAACAGGCCTATTTTTCAGCACTTTTGATCGACACCTAGACACACTCCCCGAGCGACGCCTATACATACATCCCATCTCTCTGATGCCGCGGCACCCGTCAGCTGCCGCCCGGCACGACTCTCTCTCCCGCTCAGGGACCACCAGCGCGAGGACGTACCGATGAGACTCAGGACCGCACTCCGCTCCACCGCCTCGGCCCTGTCCGCCCTGGCACTGCTCAGTGCCTGCGGCAGCGGCGCGGGCGGCTCGTCCGCGTCGGGCGGCGCGCCGCTGGTCGGCGTCGACTACCCGCGTTCGGACACCGACTTCTGGAACTCGTACATCCGGTACACGCCCGGGTACGCCGGCCGGCTCGGGCTGTCGCTGAAGACCACGAACTCGCAGAACGACGTCGCCAAACTGACCGCCAACGCCCAGACGTTCATCAGCCAGGGGGTGAAGGGGATCGCGATGGCGCCGCAGGACACCGCCGCCGTCGCGCCGACGCTGGCGCAGCTGGAGGCGAAGAGGATCCCGGTCGTCACCATCGACACCCGCCCCGACAGCGGCAAGGTGTTCATGGTCGTGCGGGCCGACAACCGCGCCTACGGCGAGAAGGCCTGCCGGTTCCTCGGCACGAAGCTGAAGGGCCAGGGCAAGGTCGTCATGCTGGAGGGCGGCCTGGACTCCATCAACGGCCGGGACCGCACCGAGGCGTTCAACGACTGCATGAAGGCGGACTACCCCGGCATCAAGGTGTTCGGCGAGGCCACCAACTGGGACGGCGCGGTCGCCGCACAGAAGCTCCAGACGGATCTGACCGCCAACCCGGACGTCAAGGGCGTCTACATGGAGTCCAGCTTCGCCCTGGCCGGCACGCTCCAGGTCCTCAAGCAGAAGGGCCTGCTGGTCGACCCGACGGACGAGAAGCACGTCTTCGTCGTGTCCAACGACGGCATCCCCGAGGAGCTCACGTCGATCGCGGCGGGCAGGATCGACGCCACCGTCTCCCAGCCGGCCGACCTGTACGCCCAGTACGCGCTGCAGTACCTGAAGGCCGCCATCGACGGGAAGACCTTCCAGCCCGGCAGGACCGACCACGACAGCACCATCGTCCAGGTCCGCCCCGGTCTGCTCGAGGACCAGCTCCCCGCTCCCCTGGTCACCCTCGACGGCGGCACCTACGGCGGTGTCCCCAGCGTCAAGAGCGACGACCCCTCCCTGTGGGGCAACAACCACGGCTGACGTGCCCGGTCAGGACCCAACGGATAACGATGGCAAGGCGGTTGAGATGAACGACGGGCAGCGAGCGGTCAGCCCCGCGCCCGCCCCGGCGGGCGGTGGACGGTCCCCGGCGGACCCACCCGTCGTCGAGGCGACGGGCATCGTCAAGCGATTCGGTCCGACGGTGGCCCTCGACGGCGCCCGGATCACCATCAGGGCCGGCGAGACCCACGCGCTCGTCGGCCGCAACGGGGCCGGAAAGTCGACACTCGTGTCGGTCCTCACCGGCCTGCAGGCCCCCGACGAGGGCACGGTCGCCTTCGGCGGCACCCCCGCGCCGCGGCCGGCCGACCGCGACGCCTGGCGGCAGCGGGTGGCGTGCGTCTACCAGAAGTCCACGATCATCCCCACCCTGACCGTCGCCGAGAACCTCTTCCTCAACCGCCACGACCGCGGGCGGGGCCGGCTCATCAGCTGGCAGGGCGTGCGCCGGCGGGCGAAGGACCTGCTGGCGACCTGGTCGGTGGACGTCGACCCGCAGACCCCGGCCGGCGATCTGTCCGTGGAGCAGCGGCAGTTCGTGGAGATCGCCCGGGCCCTGTCGTTCGGCGCCCGGTTCATCATCCTGGACGAGCCGACCGCCCAGCTCGACGGCGCGGCCATCACCCGCCTGTTCGACCGGATCCGCGACCTGCAGCGCCAGGGCGTGACCTTCCTGTTCATCAGCCACCATCTCCAGGAGGTCTACGACATCTGCGACATGGTGACGGTGTTCCGCGACGCCCGGCACGTCGTGACCGCGCCGGTCGCCGAACTCCCCCGCACCGAGCTGGTCGCGGCGATGACCGGCGAGCCGGCGGGCGACGACCGGCCGCGGGCGCGGGCCGGCAGCCTCGACCCCACCGCCGTGCCGGCCCTGTCCGTGCGCGCACTGGGCAGGGACGGCGCCTACCGTGACGTCACCTTCGAGGTGGGCGCCGGGGAGATCGTCGGACTCGCGGGCGCCGCCGGCAGCGGTCGCACCGCGGTCGCCGAAACCGTCGTGGGGCTGCGGGCGGCCCAGGCGGGGGACCTGGCGATCGCCGGCCGGCGGCCCCGGCCCGGCAGCGTTCCCGCCGCGCTCGCCGCGGGCGCCGGGTTCGTCCCGCAGGACCGGCACCACCAGGGATTCGTGCCCGACCTGTCGATCGCCGACAACGCCACGCTGTCCGTGCCCCACCGGCTGGGCCGGAACGGATTCCTCAGCCGTGCCCGGCGGGACCGGCTCGCCGGCGACATGATCGAGAAGCTGGCGATCAAGACGCCCGGCCCCGAGCTGCCCGTCTCCGCGCTGTCGGGCGGCAACCAGCAGAAGGTCGTCATGGCCCGGGCGCTGGCGGACGACCCCCGCCTGCTGGTGCTGATCAACCCGACCGCGGGGGTGGACGTGCGCTCCAAGGAGTTCCTCCTCGGCAAGGTCGAGGAGACGGCGCGGACCGGCACGGGCGTGCTCATCGCCTCCGACGAACTCGACGACCTCCGCCGGTGCGACCGGGTCCTGGTGATGTTCCAGGGCCGGGTGACCTCGGAGATGACCCGCGGCTGGCACGACCACGAGCTCGTGGCCGCGATGGAAGGAGTGGACCTCGATGCCTGACACCGTCCTCGCGGACCCGGCCACCGCCGCGGAACCCCGGCCCGCGCGCACCGCCCTGCTCGGCGGCCGGATCCCGCTGGCCCGGCTGCGCGACCTCGCCCTCGTCCCCGCGATCGTCGCCATCGCGATCGTCGGACAGATCGTCAACCCCGTCTTCCTGCAGGCCGACAACCTCGTCAACGTGCTGCAGACCATGTCCGAGATGGCCCTGCTGGTCCTCGCCCAGACGATGATCCTGATCGTCAAGAAGATGGACCTGTCCCTGGAGTCCACGATGGGCCTCGCACCCGGCGTCGCGGCCTGGCTGGTCGTCCCGGCCGGTGCGGGACACGGGCTCGGCCTGCTCCCCGGCGCCTGGGCCGTTCCGGTCACCCTGGCCGTCGGCGTCCTCGTCGGCGTGGTCAACTCGCTGCTGATCATCCGCTTCGGCCTCAACGGCTTCATCGTCACCCTCGGCATGCTCATCGTCCTGCGCGGCATCCTCACCGGCATCTCCGGCGGCCAGACCTTCTTCCAGCTGCCGGACTCGATGCTCTACCTCGGCACCGCCGAGTGGTTCGGCGTGCCCGCCTCCATCTGGACCTGCCTGGCCCTGTTCGCGATCGCGATCGTGGTGCTCGGCTGGACCGGCTTCGGCCGCTCCCTGTACGCCATCGGCGGCAACCTCGACGCCTCGAAGGCGGCCGGCATCCGCACCGAGCGGGTGCTGTGGACGGTGATCGTCAGCGGCAGCACACTCGCCGCCCTCGCCGGGCTGATGCTGTCCGGACGCCTGGCCTCGGTCGCCTCCGCCCAGGGCAACGGCTACATCTTCACCGTCTTCGCCGCCGCCGTCATCGGCGGGATCAGCCTCAACGGCGGCAAGGGCACGGTGTTCGGCGCGTTCTGCGGCATCCTGCTGCTCTTCATGATCCAGAACGTGCTCACCCTGGCCGGTGTCCCCGCCCAGTGGATCGGCGCCCTCAACGGCCTGATCATCCTGGTCGCCCTCGCCATCTCCCGCATCACCGGCGGCAAGGTCCAGGAGTGACCGGGGCGGCCGTCATCGGCCGCCCACCCGCCGTATCGCCCTCAGGGCCAAACCGCCTGCCGTTCCCAGGAGTTGCTGCCAATGCCGTCGTCCGCCGTCATCACCTCCCTGGACGTCCTGGACGTCCGCTTCCCCACCTCCGAGCACCTGGACGGCTCGGACGCGATGAACCCCGAGCCCGACTACTCCGCCGCCTACGCGGTGCTGCGCACCGACGCCGGCGACGGACTGGAGGGCCACGCCCTCGCCTTCACCACCGGACGCGGCAACGACGTGCAGGCCGCCGCCATCGCGGCCCTCGCCCCGTACGTCGTCGGCCGGTCCCTCGAGGAGGTCTGCGCCGACCTCGGAACCTTCGCCCGCACTCTCGTCCACGACCCCCAACTGCGCTGGCTCGGACCGGAGAAGGGCGCCATCCACATGGCCACCGGAGCCGTCGTCAACGCCGTCTGGGACCTCGCCGCCAAGCGAGCCGGCGAGCCCGTCTGGCGCTTCCTGGCCGCGATGTCCCCCGAGGAGCTGGTCGCCCAGGTCGACTTCCGGTGGCTCAGCGACGCCCTCACCCCCGACGAGGCGCTCGGGATCCTCCGTCGCGCCGAGCCCGGCCGCCAGGAGCGCATCGCCCGCCTGTCCGAGAGCGGCTACCCCGCCTACACCACCACCCCGGGCTGGCTCGGGTACTCCGACGAGAAACTGACCCGCCTCGCCCACGAGGCCGTCGCCGACGGCTTCACCCAGATCAAGCTGAAGGTCGGCGCGGACCTGGCGGACGACGTACGGCGCATGCGCGCCGCCCGCGCCGCGGTCGGCCCGCACGTCCGCATCGCCGTCGACGCCAACCAGCGCTGGGACGTGGCCCCCGCGATCGAGTGGATGCGGGCCCTCGCCCCCTACGACCCGTACTGGATCGAGGAGCCCACCTCCCCCGACGACATCCTCGGCCACGCCGCCGTCCGCGAGGCGCTGCGCCCCATCAAGGTCGCCACCGGCGAGCACGTCGCCAACCGGGTCGTCTTCAAGCAGCTGCTGCAGGCCGGCGCGGTGGACGTCGTGCAGATCGACGCGGCCCGGGTCGGCGGCGTCAACGAGAACCTCGCGATCCTGCTGCTGGCCGCGAAGTTCGGGGTGCCGGTCTGCCCGCACGCCGGCGGTGTGGGACTGTGCGAGATGGTCCAGCACCTGTCGATGTTCGACTACGTGGCCGTCTCCGGCACCACCGAGGACCGGGTCATCGAGTACGTCGACCACCTGCACGAACACTTCGTCGACCCGGTCCGCGTCTCCGGCGGCCGCTATCTCGCGCCGACCCGGCCCGGGCTCAGCGCACAGATGCACCCGGGGTCGCTCAAGGAGTACAGCTACCCCGACGGCCCGGTCTGGACGGCCCGTCACTGACGCCCGGGCCCCCGTCGACGCGCACCACCGCGCGGGCGCCCAGGCCTCCCCGGCAGCGGGCGCCCTCCGGCCCGAGCCTCCCAGTATCATCGTCGTCACCCTCGGCGTACGGACCGCGGAGCGGGTCGGAGGGGACGTGGACCCGGTTTGCCCGCCCGTCCCCGAGGCCCTCCGGGACGTTCTCCGCCCCGAGGTACCCATCAGGTCGGACGTGCCTGTCGCGAACAGGCCCGGAAGGAGTGCGCGGTGTCTCTGACGGACAAGGCCATCGCGCAGATCCGGGAGCTGATCCGCAGCGGAGCGCTGCCACCGGGTTCGAAGCTCCCGCCGGAGCCCGAGCTGGCCGCCCAGCTCGGCCTCTCCCGCAACCTGGCCCGGGAGGCGGTGAAGGCGCTGGCCGTCGCCCGGGTCCTGGAAGTCCGGCGGGGCGACGGCACCTACGTGACCAGCCTGCAGCCGAGCCTGCTCCTGGAGGGGCTCGGCGGCGCGGTGGAGCTGCTGCAGGGCGACTCCGGCGCGGTGCAGGACCTCCTGGAGGTCCGGCGGCTCCTGGAACCGGTCGCCACCGCGCTGGCCGCCACCCGGATCTCCGACGAGCAACTGGCCGAGGTGGGACGGCACCTGGACGCCATGCGCGACGCCCGTGACGACGTGGAGCGGCTCAACGCCCACGATGCCGCGTTCCACCGCGCCGTCATCGCGGCCACGGGCAACGAGACCCTGGTCACGGTCCTGGAGGGCATCTCCGGGCGCACGCTGCGCGCCCGCACCTGGCGCGGCCTGGTCGACGCCCAGGCCGCCGGCCGGACGATCGCCGAGCACGAGGCGATCTTCCGGGCGCTGTCGATCCGCGACGCCTCGCTCAGCCAGGCCGCCGCGTTGATGCACGTCAGCAGCACCGCACTGTGGCTGAGGGAGCACCTGCCGGCGGCAGAGGCCCTCCCGTGGACCTGACGGCCGAAGGACGGGAGGCGCACCGCCGCCGCCGGCGGGCCGAGCGGACAGGGCCTACGGGACGGGACCGGCGGCCCGGATGCCGCGCGGGGACGCCCCGAGTTCCCGACGGCAGGCCTTGTTGAACGCCTGCAGGTCGGGAATGCCGACCGCGGCGGCGACGGCGGGGATGGAGAGCGTGGTGGCGCGCAGGAAGTGCCGCGCCCGTTCCATCCGCCGGGCCCGGATGTAGCCGACCACCGTCTGCCCCGTGGCCGCCCGGAACAGCCGGGTCAGGTGGTTGTGGGAGACGCCGACCGCCCTCGCGATCTCCGGCACCGTCAGGGGCTCCGTCAACCGCGCCTCGACCAGTTCCACGGCGGCCGCCACGGCGGGGTGGACCGCCCGCGCGCTCCGCCCCCGGGGCGGGGTGAGCCCGGCGACCCGCCACAGGGCACCCCACACCTCTGCGACCGCCCGCGCCGGGGTGTGCGGCCAGGCGGCCAGCGCCTGCTGCAACTGCACGGTGAGCAGGCCCAGTTCCGGGCCGGCCGGCTGGATCACCGGGATCCTCGTGGCCGGGCCCCCGGTGCCCAGGCGGAGGTGGACGTAGAGGTGTTCGGAGCGGCCCCGGTAGCGGTAGCGGACTTCCGTCCCGGGCGGTACGAGGCTGACCCGGCCGGGGCGGACCGCGTGCTGGGCACCGTCGACCGTCAAGTCGGCCTCGTAGCCGTACAGGTGGAGCTGCCACAGGTCCGGCAGCGAGAACACGTCCACGTGGCCGGCCGGGCCGTGCACGCCGATGCCGACGGCGGCGAGGTGCGGAGGCTCGTCGAGACGGGCGGTGACCGTGTCCATGGCCCCGTGTTCTACCACGGCGTCCGCGGCCCGATCCAGGGTCGTGAACCCCGGTCCACCGTACGGCGGGGGCACGTCCGAGCCACGTCCGAGCCACGGCCGGGCCATGGTCGGGCCATGGTCGGGCCATGGTCGAGCGCGGTGAGAATGGACCACCACTGGGTGAACGCGACCCACCCGGCGGGGCCGTGGGCACGCCTAGCGTGGCCGCCATGGAGAACAGGACGGAACTGCTCAGCTCAGTGCAGATGGCGCGCTTCGTCGCGCGCGGATCGCTGCGGCTGGACGCGGTGGTCCCGGCGGAGCTGAACGCCGAGGGCCTGAAGGTGCTGGCCGACGGCGTTCCGCCGGTGCCGTACGGGACGCCGCTGTCGGTGGCCTACCCCGAAGGCTCGTTCGTCCGCCGGCTGCTCGAACTGCCGCGGGTCGCCGGGGCGTTGCGCAGCCTGGTGGGCCCCGAGCCCTGGGTGGACCACCACTTCGTGCACACCCGCGAGCCGCACGGCGGCAACGCCCAGGCGTTGCACGGGGATGCCATCATCGATGTCCGGCCGGACGCCTTCGACGTGCAGCTGATGTACTACCCGCAGGCGGTGACGCTGGAGATGGGCGGAACCCTGAGCGTGCCGGGGAGCCATCTGCGCCGGACCAACGAGACGGACACCGGCCGCTACCAGAACCTGCGCGGCCAGGACCGGCTGGTCTGCCCGGCCGGGACCGTGGTGTTTCTGCACCACGGCCTCTGGCACAGCGGCCGGCGCAACGACAGCGACACGCTGCGCTACATGTTCAAGATCCGCTTCAACCCGACGGTTCGTCAACAACGGCTGTGGGACACCTCGGACCTCCACGATCCCCGGGTGGACGCGGAGTTGGACACGATGTTCCCGTGGTACGAGGGGGCGACCGGCCGGCTGGAGCGGTACAACCGCATCCTGCTGTGGCGGGCGCTGACCGGCGACGACGGCTACGACCTGGACCACTGGGTGACCAGGGTCTCCAACCGGCCCCAGAGGGAGGCGACATGACGACCGCATCGGCCCGCCAGCAGGTCCTGGTGCTCTACCTCTCCGACTCCGCGCTGGACTCCCACGTCGTCGGCTGGGCGAGGTACGACGGCACCGGCCGCACCTCGCCCACCACCGGCGACAGCGACGAGCCGCCGTACGAGACGGGGGTCGCGGCCCTCCGGGACGGCTGGCGGCTGTTCCAGGCCGCTCAGCTGATCCCGCCGTACCCCGGTCACGAGTACGACGTCTCCTTCCTCAAGCACGAGTTCTTCTTCGAGCGGATCGTCGACGCGTCGGCGCCCTGACGCGCCCGGGGTCCTCGAAGCGGTCCGTAGCGGTCCGCAGCGGCCGGAAGTGGTCCGTACCGGTCGGCGCGAGCCGGGCCCGCCACCGCCGGTGAAGCGGTGGCGGGCCGGTGCGCGGTGGTGCCGCGCCGGTCGCTCAGCCCCAGGGCTGGGAGACCAGCCAGCTGGTGTCGGCGGCCCAGCTGGTGCCGCTGTCCCAGCTGTTGGAGCCGCCGTTGCTCGCGATGTAGGCCGTGTAGTCGTAGTGCCGGAGGTACTTCGTCGGGAAGTTGACGGACTGGAAGGAGGTGCCGACTCCGCTGTTGCCCGCGGTGGGGCAGAAGGTGGCGTCCTGGGCGAAGGCGCCGTTGCCGTCGTCGACGTTCAGGTAGAGCTCGTAGTTGTAGTGGCGCAGGAACTGTCCGGGCCGGTCGGCGGACTCGAAGGAGACGCAGGAGGCGTTGGCGAGGCCGGCGCGGACGATCCAGGTGGCGTCGGCCTTGTCGGTGGCGGAGCTGGAGGAGTCCGTGCCGGAGATGACGACCTTGGTGTCGGCGTCGTCGTGGCGGAGGTAGTGCGAGGTGCAGCAGGGCGCGGTGGTGGCCCGCAGGGAGATCCGGGAGCCGGGGGACAGCGTGCCGGTGCCGGTCGAGCCGCTGCTGTAGCCGGCCGCGGTGATGTTGGCCTGGACCGCGTTCTCGGTGGCGTCCGACGGGTAGCCCTGGGTCATGACCCCTTCGTAGAAGGTGCCCTGCGCCCACTTGCTGTTGTCGCCGCCGATGCCGAGGATGATCGCACCCTCCTTGTGCATCGGGTTGTAGCCGCCGGCGGTGGGGCGCACGCCGCTGTAGAAGGTGGACAGGCCGCCCGACTGGGCGTCGCCGCCGCGCAGGGCCCACTGGTTCGGGGCGCCCTTGAGCATGGCGGTCAGGAACCGGTTGTTGACGCTGGGGTCATTGGCGTTGAATCCGCGGTTGACCCCGGAGAACAGGCCGTTCTCCAGGTCGGCCATCACCCAGGGGCCGTTGCCGCTGCCCGAGCCCCAGCTCTTGTTGTCACCGAAGTAGAGGGCCTCCATGTGGCCGTTGCCGGTGTCCAGGCTGTTGGTCTCGGCGTTGCCGTAGTCGAAGCAGCAGCCTCCGTTGAAGTGCGTGCCGTCGAAGATGGCGTACATGCCCTCGGGCTGGTCGCCGGTGGCGATGCCGTTGGTGGTGTTGTTGCGGTAGCCCGTCCCGGGGGCGACGTAGACGCCGTACGCCTTGTGGCCGGCGACGGTGACCGGCGCCTCGAAGGCGTTGGCGAGGTTGTCCGGCCCGCCGGCCGCGCCGCCGGCGGGCGCCTGGGTGAGGTGGTTGCCCTTGCCGGACTGGTCGTAGAGGACGGTGATGACGCAGCTGGTGCCGGCGCAGAAGGAGTCCTGGGCGGCGGCGTTGGCGTACCCGCCGGTGCTGAGCGGGCCGATGTCCCTGGTCGCGTTGTCGGAGGCGCGCCTGATCTGGTACAGCGGGCCGTTGTACGCCCCGTAGAGGGCCCGGGTGGTGCTGTGCGCCGCCACGCACGGCGTGCCGCCGGCGAGGTAGATGTCGCACGGGCCCTGGGTGGCCGCCTGCGAGGTACCGGCCGTGGCGGTGAGCAGGCCGGCGGAGAGCACGGCGGTCGCACCGACCGACAGGAGGGCCCGCCAGGCACGGCGGATCGACGGTTTGGTCATGGAGAACTCCTTCACAGGGTGGGGTGTGAGGTGTGGTCCGGTTCGGCTCGTCCGTCGTCGCCGCCGGACCGGGCTCGGGCTGCGGCCGTCAGCTCCAGGGGGCGGCCGCGAGCCAGCTGGTGTCCTGGGCCCATGACGACGGGCTGTCCCAGGCGTCGGTGCCGCCGTCGCTCGCGAGGTAGCCGGTGAAGCGGTAGTGGCGGACGTACTTGGAGGGGAAGTTGAAGGACTTGAGCGAGTAGCCGGTCCCGCTGTTCCCGGGCTGCGGGCAGAAGGTGGCGTCGGCGGCGAACTGGCTGGTCCCGGCGTCGGGCTGGAGGTGGAGCTGGAACGCGTAGTGCCTGAGGTAGCTGCCGGGGGTGTCGGCCGACTCGAAGGAGACGCAGCCGCTGTCCGCCAGGCCGGCCCGGACGATCCAGGTCGCGCGGCCCTTGTCGGTGGCGGAACTGCCCGCGGTCACCGGCGCGATCACCACCCCGTCGTCGCCCGTGTCGTGCCGCAGGTAGTCGCCGGTGCAGCAGGCGGTGGTGGCCTGCAGCGACACCTTCGCACCGGGGGTGAACGGGGTGCTGGTGTCGGTGCGGTAGCCGGCCGCCGCGACGTTGGCCTGGACCGCGGCGTCGGTGGCGTCCGAGGGGTAGCCTCTGACCATGGCGCCCTCGTAGAAGGTGCCCGCGCTCGCGTTGCGGTTGGTCTGGCAGCAGTCGCCGCCGCTGCCGAGGATGACGGCACCCTGCTTGTGCATCGGGCTCCACCCGGTGGGCAGTGGGCCGCTGTAGAGCTGGGTCAGTCCCCCGGCCCGGGCGTCGGCGCCCTTGAGCGCCATCCGGGTGGTGCCGTCGTTCTTGAGCATCGCGGTGACGAAGCGGCTGGTCTGCGAGACCTGGTCGGGGTTCCATGACCTGCTGCCGCCGGGGAACAGGCCGTTCTCCAGGTCCGCCTGCACCCACGGCCCGGTTCCGGTGCAGCCGCCGAACCAGCACTCCGTGCCGAAGTTGATCGCGTCCATGGCGCCGTTGCCGTCGGCCTTGTGGTCGATCTCCGTGTTGCCGTAGTCGAAGCAGCAGCCCTGGTTGACGTGCGTGCCGCTGGTGACCATGTACTCGCCCTCGGGCGCGCTGCCGGTCGGCACTCCCCCGGCGGCGTTGTGGGCGAAGTAGCTGTTGCCGGGGTTGATGAAGAGCGCGTACGCCTTGTGGCCGCCCACGCTCAGCGCCTCCGTGTTCGCGACGGCCGCCGTGTCGGCGCCGCCGGTCCCGCCGGGCCCCTGGTAGACCAGGGTGTTGCCGCCGCCGGTCTGGTCGTAGACGCGGGTGATGGTGCACGTGGTGGCCGCGCAGAAGGAGTCCTGCGCCGCGGCGTCGGCGACGCCGCCGGCGGACAGCACCCGGACGTCGCGCAGCGTGCCGTCCGAGGCCCGCTGCACCTGGTACAGCGGGCCGTCGTAGGCGGCGAACAGCGCGCGGGTGGTGCTGTGCGCCGCCGCGCACGGCGTGCCGCCCGCGGCGTAGACGTCGCACGGGCCCTGGGTGGCGGTCCCGGAGGCGGTGGCCGCACCGGTGAGCAGGCCGGCGACGAGCACCGCGGTCGTTCCCGCTGCCGACAGCGCCTGCCGGGCGCGGCGCAGCCACGATCGAGTGGTCATGGACGAACTCCTTCACGGGTGGAGGAAGGAAGGCGCCTGATTTCTGTTAGCGCTAACAATTCCGGCCGGAAGGGCGCGCGTGACGACGGCACGGACACCTCCCGTGCCGCAACGCGCATCACTATGGCCACCCGCCAGG
This sequence comes from Kitasatospora sp. NPDC053308, assembly GCF_055585785.1. NCBI lineage: Bacteria > Bacillati > Actinomycetota > Actinomycetes > Kitasatosporales > Streptomycetaceae > Kitasatospora > Kitasatospora sp. NPDC053308. The sequence continues at coordinate 164,795 of NZ_JBVJJY010000015.1, forward strand.
ACACCGTCAAGACATCGCGCAGCAACGCACACGACTTCGCCCCGGCCGGAGCCGGGGCGAAGCGGACGGGACCCAGCCGCCGGTGTCGCGTCGGCGGCGGAGGACGAAGGCGCCGCCGGCGACCGCCGGCGCGGCGCCCGAAGCACCGACGACCAGGGCGGTCGACGGGCCCTCAGCCCGACTCGACGGAGCGGCCGGTGACGTCGGCGGGGCGGACACGGACCCAGAGCGGTCGGTCGCCGCCGGCCCACGGCTCGGCCCCGGGTCGGGCGGCGAGGCGCCGTTCCTCGTCCGGGGTGTCGACGTGGTGGGCCTCGCCGAGCAGGAGGACGCTCCAGCCCCGGCGCCGGTGGTCGTCGGTGTGGTCCACCTCGAAGGAGACCGGAGAGCCTTGCCTCGGCGCCGCGGCGCCCCGGGGAGCCGTGCGGTAGGCGATCGTGCGGGCGTCCACCACGTAGTTCACCGGGAGGACGACGGGTGCCGAGGCGCCGGGCAGGCCGATCCGGCCGATGCCGTGGGAGCCGAGCAGCTCCCAGCACTCCGGCTCGGTGAGGCGGCGGAGCCGGGGGCGGGGATCGGCTTCGGCCGCTGCGGGCAGCGGGTCGGGGCGTCGGCCGGACAGGAGCTCCGGCCAGGCCATCCCGAGCACGGCGGTGATGCGGACGAACCCCGGCGGGTCGAACTCCGGCCCCGCCTGCAGGAGTTGCCGCACGTAGGCGGGCGACATCGCGGCCCGGCGGGCGAGCGTCCCCTCGCTCATCCCCAACTGGTCGCAGCGCCGGAGGATCCGGCCGACGAGCTCGCCGGAAGCGGGTCTGCTGGTCATGGTGGTGTCTCCCGCGTACATGGTGGGTCACGTCCGGAAGAGCGCGACCTTGAGCGCACCGGTCTCGGCGGCATCGGTGAAGACGTCGTACGCCTCCTGCATCTCGCCGAGGCCGAAGCGGTGGGTGACCAGCCCGGCGACGTCGAGCCGGCCGACGGCCAGCATGTCGAGCAGCAGCGGGGTGCTGTTCGTGTCGACCAGGCCGGTGGTGATGGTGACGTCGCGGATCCAGAGGTCCTCCAGGTGGAGCACGGCGGGCTTGCCGTGCACGCCGACGTTGGCGACCCGGCCGCCGGGGCGCACCAGGCGGGTGCAGAGCTCGAAGGACTCGGGGACGCCGACCGCCTCGATCGCGACGTCCACGCCGAGCCCGTCCCGGCTCAGCTCCCGGACGGCCTCCGGGTCGGCCTCCGCGACGGTGAGGGTCGTGTCGGCGCCGAAGCGCTTGGCGGCGTCGAGGCGGCTCTGGGCGAGGTCGATCGCGATGACGCGGGCGGGGCTGTACAGCCGGGCGGTGAGGATCGCGGCGAGCCCGATCGGTCCGGCGCCGACGATGGCGACGGTGTCGCCCGGGCCGAGGCGGCCGTTGCGGACGCCGACCTCGTAGGAGGTGGGCAGGATGTCCGCGAGCAGGAGGGCGTCCTCGTCGCGGACACCGTCGGGCAGCTTGTGGAGCGAGGTGTCCGCGAACGGGGTGCGGACGTACTCGGCCTGGCAGCCGTCGATCAGGTGGCCGAGGATCCAGCCGCCGCCTCCGGTGCACTGGCCGTAGGCCGCTGTGCGGCAGTAGGCGCAGCGGCCGCAGGCGGAGATGCAGGAGACCAGCACGCGGTCGCCGGCCGTGACGGTGCGCACGCCCGGTCCGGTCGCGGTGACGGTGCCGACGGCCTCGTGGCCGAGGACCCGGCCTTCGGTGACCTCGGGGACGTCGCCCTTGAGGATGTGCAGGTCGGTGCCGCAGATCGTGACCGCGTCCACCCGGACGACGGCGTCCTCCGGGTCCCGGACGGCCGGGTCGGGGACGTCGCCCCAGGTGCGGCGGCCGGGTCCGTGGTAGGTGAGCGCTTTCATGGTGTCGTCGCTCCTCTCGGGCGGCGGATCCCGCGCGGTTCCGCTCTCCCCTCCAGCGTTCTCCACGGAGGTGCGCGCGGTCAGGGGCCGGTGGGGTGCGTCCCCTGGGCCGATGGGCCCCCTTCGCCCGACGAGCCGCCGTGGGCGCGCCTAGGCTGGTCAGTGGACATCGGGGGTCGGCCGGGGAGGTTCCCTTGGACAACAGCTCGGGCGGCGGCGCGTCGGAGGCCGGCACCCCGGTGCCGAAGCTGCGCCTGGACGAGCTCCTGGAGGAGCTCCAGGCCCGGTTGGACGCCGCCCGCGGCACCCGGGACCGGGTGCACAGCCTGCTGGAGGCGGTGCTGGCGGTCGGGCGCGAACTGGAGCTTTCCCAGGCCCTGCAGCACATCGTGGAGGCGGCGGTCACCCTGGTGGACGCCGAGTACGGCGCCCTCGGGGTGATCGGCGAGGACCAGCGGTTGTCGCAGTTCATCCCGGTCGGGGTCACCGACGACCAGGTCAAGCTGATCGGCGACCTGCCGTCGGGGCACGGCATCCTCGGTGAGCTGATCCGCCGCCCGGAGCCGCTGCGGCTCAGCCGGATCTCCGACCATCCGGCCTCCTACGGCTTCCCGGACAACCATCCGCCGATGCGCAGCTTCCTGGGGGTGCCGATCCGGATCCGGGACAAGGTGTTCGGCAACCTCTACCTGACCGAGAAACGCGGCGGCGGCGACTTCGACGCCGAGGACGAGTCGGTGCTCGCCACCCTCGCCGTCGCCGCCGGCGTGGCCATCGACAACGCCCGGCTGTACGCCCGCGCCCGGCAGCGCCAGCGCTGGCTGGAGGCCAGTGCGGAGGTGACCAGCAGCCTGCTCTCCGGCAGCGCGGAGCAGGAGGTGCTGGACCTGCTGCTCGCCCGCGCCACCGAGATCGCCGGTGCGGACCTCGCCGTGGTGGCCGTACCGCTGCCCGAGACCGGCGAGCTGGAGGTGCGGATCGCCGTCGGCCTCGGCGAGCGGGAACACCGCGGCCTGGTGCTGCCGGTGGAGGGCTCGTTCATGGGTGCGGCCTTCCGCACCGGCGGGCTCGTGGTGAGTCCCGACGTTCAGCGGGATCCCCGGATCACGGCCGGTCCGCCGCGCTGGCAGGGCCTGGGCCCGGCGGTCGCGGTGCCCGTCGGGACCGCCGAGCGCGGGGTCCGGGGTGTCCTGCTGCTGGCCAGGGCGGCGGGCTCGCCCCTGTTCGAGGAGGAGGAGTCCGGGCCGCTGCTCGGTTTCGCCGGTCAGGCGGCGGTGGCCATGGAGCTCGCCGAGCGGCGCCGGGACTCCGAGCAGGTCGCGCTGCTGCGGGAGCGCGACCGGATCGCCCGCGATCTGCACGACCTGGCCATCCAACGGCTCTTCGCCACCGGGATGACGCTGCAGGGCGCGACCCGCTTCATCGAGCACCCCGAGGCCACCGACCGCGTCCTGCGGGCGATCGACGACCTGGACGAGACCGCCAGGACCATTCGCGCCACGATCTTCGGTCTGCGCGTGCGCGAGCGCGGCCCGGCGGCGACCGGCCTGCGCACCCGCGTGGTCGAGGTCGTGGAGCGCGCCGCCCGCTCGCTCGGCTTCGCCCCGGCCCTGCGGATGGCCGGCCTGCTCGACGTGGCCGTGCCCGCCGAGGTGGCGGACGCGGCCGTCGCGGTCCTGGAGGAAGCCCTGTCCAACGCCGCCCGCCACGCGGCGGCCGGCGCCGTGGAGGTCGCCGTGGCCGCCGACGAGGAGCTGACCGTGACGGTCACCGACGACGGAGTCGGCCTCCACGAGGGCGGCCGCCGCAGTGGCCTCGCCAACCTCGCCGACCGGGCCACCGCCCTGGGAGGCGTCTTCACCGCCCGCAACCGCTCCGAAGGCGGCACCGAACTGATGTGGCGGGTCCCGCTGCCCGGGTGACCGTCAGTCCGTCACCTCGCCGGGCGCCAGCCGGGGCGTCGGGGCGCCCTCGGGGCCGTAGCCGAGGCGGATCAGCATCTGGACGTGGCCCGGGCCGTGGTGCGGGTCGCGGGCCTCCCAGCGCAGGTAGGGCCACTCCATGGCCTGGTGCAGCAGGGAGGCGCGGACGCCGTGGACGGTGGCGGCGAGCAGGACGTGTTCCAGGGCGAGGCCGACGCGCAGCCAGTCCGCGGGGGTGTCGTGCTCGGTGGCGAGGACGGCGATGCGGGGCTCGTCCTCGAAGTGGGCGGGGGCCCGGTGCTCGGCGGCGTGGATGGCGGAGAAGTCGCGCATCGGCAGGTGGCCGGCCGCGTCCTGGGGGCCGAGCGCGCCGACCGGGATGCCGTACGGCGGTGCCTCGCCGGTGCGGATCCAGCTGCGGCTCTCGGTGCGCTGGGCCCGGTCGGTGGTATTGCGCCGTTCCGCCTCGGCGGTGAGGTGCAGCAGGCGGGCGGTCTCCTCGGGGTCGGGCAGGTGGAGCAGGGCGTCCTCGGAGTGGGCGGCGGCGGTCAGCTCGTCGAGGACGGCCGGCGGGACGGGCTCGGCGGTGAACGGCGCCCGGCTGGAGTGGCGGCGCCAGATCGCCGCGTAGAGCTTCTCGGTGCCCGGCACCGGTGCGGCGGCCGGGGTGTCGAGTTCGACGGCGGCCAACAGGTCGGGGTCGGCGGGGTCGGGCAGCAGGCGCACGTCGGGCGCCCAGCCGAGGTGGCGGGCGGCGATTCTCAGGTTCAGGAGGGCCGCGCCGACGGAGATGTGCAGCGCCCGGCCCTGCGGGTCGGCGGCCGGCACGGCGCGGCTGCGGTCGGCCCGGACCTCGACCGTCGAGGTCTCCGGCTGCAGCCGGAAGCGCCAGGGCTGGCTGTTGTGGATCGAGGGCGCGGCGACCGCCGCGGAGACGAGCGTCTCCAGCGCGACGGCGTCGAGGGCGAGGGTGGGCATGACCGCCTCCAGGGTGCGTCGTGACCGGAGACGGACGGGTCGCCGCCGCCGCGCGGGCCGTCCCGGCGGGTGATGGGTGCAGCGCCCGTCGGGTCGGTCCCACCTCCACCGTGCGGCCGTGGGCCGGCGCTCAGATTGGGCCGTTCGGCTCTACCTGCGGGCCCGTCCGGGCACGGCGGGTCAGCGCGGGCGCTGGTGGTGCTGCTGCTCGGGCTCGGCGTGGGCGGCGAGGACGGCGGCCTGGAGGCGTCGCTCGACGCCCAGCTTGGCGAGCAGGCGCGAGACGTGGTTCTTCACGGTCTTCTCGGCGAGGTAGAGCTCCTGGCCGATCTGGCGGTTCGTCTTGCCCTCGCCGACCAGCGCGAGGATCTCCCGCTCCCGCGGCGTGAGCCCGGCGAGGGCCTCGTCGGTCGCGCTCTCCTCGTGGTGGCGCAGGCTCTCCATCAGCTTGCGGGTGGTCGCCGGGTCGAGCATGGACTGGCCGGAGGCCACCGTACGGACGGCGCTGACCAGGTCGGCGCCCTTGACCTGCTTCAGGACGTAGCCGGCCGCCCCGGCCATGATCGCGTCGAGCAGGGCGTCGTCGTCGTCGAAGGAGGTCAGCATCAGGCAGACCAGCCCGGGCATCCGGTCGCGCAGCTCCCGGCAGACGGTCACGCCGTCGCCGTCCGGGAGCCGTACGTCGAGCACCGCGACGTCCGGGCGCAGCGCGGGCACCCGGGCCAGGGCCTGGGCGCAGCTGCCGGCCTCGCCGACCACCTCGATGTCCGCCTCGGCCTCCAGGAGGTCCCGGACGCCCCGGCGGACCACCTCGTGGTCATCGAGGAGGAACACCCGGACGGGCTGGGGCGTGTCCATGGCCTGCTCCCTGGGGTTCGCGCGAACGGTGGCACCACCGATCGGGCGGTGGCACCACCGATTCTGCGCGCCCGCGCCGAGCCGCGCACCGCGTCAGGCACGGTCCGCGTCAGCCGCGCGGCCGCCCGCGAGCCGACGACCGCGGCGACCGCGGCGGGAAGGAGCGGGGAGCGTGGCCGCCTCCCCGGTCAGGCCGGTGCGGCGAGCCGCAGTTCGACGCCGGCCACGCCGGGCACGGAGCGCACGAGCCGCTCCAGGAGGGGCGCGGGAACGGCGTCCGGGAGGTCTCCGGTCAGGGTGATCCGGCCGTCCTCGCAGCGGACGTCGGTGTCGACAGCGGCGCTCGGGCCGAGGGTGGCGGCCAGTTCGAAGCGGACCCGGTCGGCGAGTTCGCGGTCGTCGCCGAGGTAGACCTTGAGCAGGTCGCCGCGGCTGACGATGCCCACCAGGTAGTCCTCCTCGTCGACCACCGGGAGCCGCTTGAGGTGGCCTCGGGCCATCACCCGGGCGGCTTCGCCCAGGGGGCTGCCGGGATGCACGGTGACGGCCGGGACGGACATCATCCTCCCGGCCGTCAGGGCGTCGGCGCGTTCGCCGTCGCGGTCCCGGGCGGTGAGCAGGTCGGCCTCGGAGACGACGCCGATCACCCGGCCGTCGCCGGTCAGCACGGGGACGGCGCTGACCTGCCAGCGCTGCAGGGTTTCGGTGACCTCCCGGAAGTCCGCGTCGCGGCCCACGGCCACCACGGCGTGGGTCATGACGTCGGCGACGGTGCTCGGTGTGCTGCTCATCGTGGTCTCCTAGGACATCGCGCGGTAGGCGCGGGGGTGTTCCAGGGGCTGCTCGGTGTCGTCCTCGGTCCAGTCGAGGGTGGCGTGGACGGCGACCACGCCGTCCACGGCCCGGCAGAGCCGCTCGGTGATCGGGATCAGGCTCCGGCGCGGCAGCCGCCCGTCCAGCGTGACCACGCCGTCGTGCACGGCGACCCGGACGTCGCCGGGGGCGAGCCAGAGGGTCTGGCCGAGCACGTCGTGGTTGATCTCGTCGCGGATCGCCGCGTCGTGGCGCAGGAAGACCGCCAGCAGGTCCCGGCGGCTCACGATGCCGACCAGCCGGCCGACCTCGTCGATCACGGGTAGCCGCTTGACCTTGTGCTTGTCCATGACGCGCGCGGCCTCCGGCACCGACCAGCCGGGGCGGGCGGTGACGGCGGGGCTGGTCATCAGCCCGCCGGCGGTCTCGGCCTCGGCGCGGGCCCGGTCCTTGGCGTCCAGCCAGCGGCCCTGGTAGCGGCCCTCCGGGTCCGGCAGGACGGCCTCCTTGCGGAGCAGGTCGGCCTCGGACACCAGGCCGAGCGGACGGCCCTGGTCGTCGATCACCGGGATCGCGGTGATGTCGTTGCGGTGGAACAGCGCCGCGACCTCCTTGAACGGCGTGTCGGGCCGGGCGGTGACGACCTCGCGGGTCATCACGTCGTTGACGCTGCGGTGCTGCATCGTCCTCACTCCTCCTCGGGTAGTCCCGCCTTCACTGTCCGCCCGCCGGACCGCGCCGGACAGGGCCGTACGGTCCCCACCGGCAGGGCCGGTCCGGCCCAGGACGGCGCGGCCGCCCGGCGGGACGATGGAGGGCCCCACGGGAGCGGGCCATGACGACGGGCAGCCCGACGACCGGCGCCGGGCTGCCCCGGCGACCACCGAACGGCAGATCCCCGGGACGGGGCCACCGGGCGTCAGCGCGGGGGCGTCGGGGGCGCGGTGTCCTCCTGGTCCCAGGTGAGGTGGTCGGTCAGGGCGGCGAGGCCGTCGATGCGGGCGAGTCGGAGGCAGAGGGCGGCGGCGTCGCCGCGGGTGCGGGTGCGGCCGGCGACGGACAGCCGGCGGCGTTCGCAGCGGACGTGGAGGGAGCCGGGGACGACGCCGGTGCCGGGGGTGAGTGCGAGGGCGAGGGCCTCGGTGCGGATGGCCTCGTCCTCGCGGCGCAGCGCGTCGAGCAGGTCGGCTGCGGAGAGCAGGCCGGCGAGGCGGCCGTCGGTGTCCAGGACGGGCAGGTGGTGCAGGCCGTGTCCGGTCAGCTCGGCGACGGCGGCGGTCGCCTCGGTCTCCGCCGTGACGGTGACCGCCGGGGCGGTCATGAGGTCGCGGGCGCACAGGTCGCGCCGCGGCTCCTCCTCGGCGTAGACGGCGAGCAGGTCGGAGGCGGCGACCACGCCGACGACCGTGCCGTCGGTGGACACCACGGGCACGATGCCGTGCCGGGTGGCGCCCAGCACGGCGGCGACGGTGGCGAAGTCGGTGCCCGGGGTGACGGCGACCCCGGGTCGGCGCATGCAGTCGCGGACCCGGGTGCGGCCGCTCGGGCGCGCGGGTTCGGCGGCCGGGAAGGTGTCGGCGGCCGTGCCGTCGAGGATGCTGTGCCGCACGGTGTTCACGTCCCTTCGGCGACGGCCGGGCGCCGCAGTCGTCGCAGGTAGGGGTCGAAGGACGGCCGGCGTTCGAGGCGGATCCGGGCGTCCACGCAGACGGCGCCGTCGGGGCGCAGGATGACGGGGTTGAGGTCGGCCTCGACGACCTCGGCGAAGTCCTCGGCGAGCCGGGACAGCCGGGCGAGCACGGAGCGGATCGCGGCGAGGTCGACGGGGGGCGCGGCGCCGTCGCCCAACAGCATTGGTGCGCCGCGGAGTTCGGCGACCATGGTGGTCAGGTCGCGTTCGCTCAGCGGGGCGAGCCGGGCCGCCCGGTCGGCCAGCACGTCGGCAGCGGTACCGCCCATACCGAGGACGACGAGCGGGCCGAAGACCTGGTCCTGGACGATTCCCGCGAGCAGTTCGACGCCGGGGGCGGCCATCGGCTGGACCACCGCTCCGGCCAGCTCCTCGCCGAACCTTTCCGTGAACTCCTGGTAGACGGCCCGCACTTCGGCCTCGGTGGCGAGGCCGGTTCGGACGGCGCCCGCGGCGCTCTTGTGCACCTGGCCCGGCCAGTACGCCTTGAGCGCCACCTTTCCCCCGTACCCGAACCGCATCAGCTCCGCGGCGGTGTCGGCCGCCGCGCGATCGTCGCGCGCCCACACGGTCCTGGTCAGCGGCAGCCCGTAGGCCTCCAGCAGCTCGGTGGTGGACAGCGGGTCCAGCCAGCCGCCCTCGGGGTGGGCGGTGAGGTGGCCGTCGACCAGGCTGCGGGCGGCGCGCCGGTCGCAGTCCGGCGCGTCGGCGGGCGGCGAGAGCGGCTCGGCGAGCCGGCGGGCGCGGTCCCGGGCGTGGCCGAGGGCGCGGGCGGCGGCGACGGGGTCCGAGTAGACCGGGATCAGTCCGCCGTCGGCGCAGGTCAGGTAGCGGACGGGCACCTGCTGGTCGAGCAGGACGGCGGCGAGCGGGACGCGGCGCCGGCCCGGCCCCTCCACCAGGGCCTGGACCGGATCGCGGTCGGGTGTCCCCCCGAGTGCCGTCGGCACCAGGCACACCAGGACGGCGTCCACGGCCGGCTGGCGCTCCAACGCCCGGAGGAAGTGGGTGAGTTCGCCAGGGCCCACCGCCGCGGTGGTGTCCACCGGGTTGCGGACGGAGGCGCCGGAGGGGAGTGACCTCGCGAGGTCCGCCGGGAGTTCCGGCAGGTCCAGCCCGACCTCCGCGCAGGCGTCCGCGGCCAGGATGCCGATGCCGCCCGCGTTGGACACCACGGCGACCGCCCCGCGCGGGTCCGGCAGGGGCTGGGCGTGCAGCAGGGCGGCGGCCGCCACGAGTTCCTCGATGCTGTGGGTGGCCGTGATGCCGGCCTGCCGGAACAGCGCCTCCCGGGTGACGGTCGGGGTGGCGGCGGCCGCGGTGTGCGAGGCCGCGCCGCGGCGACCGGCGGTGGAGCGACCGGCGTCGACGGTGAGCACCGGGATGGTGCGGGTGACGCGCCGTGCCGTGCGGGCGAAGGCGCGCGGGCTGCCGAAGGACTCCAGGTGGAGCAGCGCGAGGTCGGTGCGGCCGTCCGCCTCCCACCACTGCAGCAGGTCGTTGCCGCTGACGTCGTACTTGTCGCCGAGCGAGACGAAGCTCGACACCCCGATGCCCAGCCACGCCAGCCGCTGCAGCAGGGCGATCCCGACACCGCCGCTCTGCACGGCGACCCCGGCCGTCCCCGGCCTCGGGAAGGCACCGCCGAACTCGGCGTCCAGCCGGACGGCCGAATCGGTCTGGGCCAGGCCCAGGCTGTTCGGCCCGACCAGGCGCATGCTGTGCCGGCGGCAGGCGCGCATCAGCGCGCGGGCCTCCTGCGCCCCGAGTCCGGAGGTGAGCACCGCCAGCGCCCGGACCCCAGCGGCGCCGCACTCCTCGGCCACTCCCGGGACGGCGCCGGCGGGCACCGCCAGGACGGCGAGGTCCGGCACGGCGGGCAGGGCGCGGACGGACGGGTACGCGGGTTCGCCGTCGATCTCCGCCGCGTGCGGGTTCACCGCCCAGACCGCGCCCGCGAAGCCGCCGTGCCGGATCTTCCCGAGGACGGTCCGCCCGACCGAGCCCGCCCGCCGGGACACCCCGACCACCGCGACCGAGGCCGGGCGCAGCAGCGCCGTCATGCTCGCGACGTCGGCGCGCCGGCCGCGTTCCTCCACGGCCGAGCGGTAGCGCTCGTCGCCCTCGTCCAGCGGCACCCGGATCCTGACCTCGCCCTGTGTGTAGCGGCGTTCGACGGGCAGGCCGAGGTCGGCGAAGACCCGGTGGACGGCCCGGTTGCCGAACAGCGTGTCGGCTTCGAAGGAGCGGATGCCGGCGGCACGGGCGGCGTGCACCAGGTGTTCCAGCAGCAGGGTGCCGACACCCCGGTGGTGCCAGCGGTCGGCCACCGCGAGCGCCAGCTCCGCGGTCTGCGGCGGCTCGTCCACCTGCTCGCAGTCCGCCTCGCCGACCAGCTCCTCCCCCGCCCAGGCGCCGAGCGCCAGGAGGCCGGTGCGCGGCGGCCCGCAGAGCCGGTCGGCGGCCAGCTTCGGCGCGTTGCGGCTGACCCCGAGGAACCGCATCCGGCGGCTCTCCTCGGACATCCCGTCGGCGTGCAGGTCGAGCACCGCCCGGTGGTCGTCCGGCCCGAGCGGCCGGAGTTCCACCGTGGTGCCGTCGGCCAGCAGGGCCTCGGCGGTGGGGTGCGGCGGGTGGACGGTGGACATGGCGCCTCCTCGGCCGTCGCCGTTCTGCCCTTCCAGGCTCCGCGCGGCCGGGACGGCCCGCGAGGGCCGACCGGCCCCGGCCGGCCCGCCGACCGGCATCGCCCGGCCGTCCGCCGTCCCCCACCGCACCTCTCCGTCCCGGCTTCCTTCGAGCCGCGGGAACGGACCGCTTCACCCCGGGCAGAATGAACCGCTTCACCCCGGGCACGGGGGTCCGCGGGCGGGCCTCCCGCAACGGGCGGCCCGGCCCCGCGGTGCGCAGACTGGGGGACGAAGCGGTCGGCAACGGAGGTCGTGACGTGGCAACGGACTCACCGGTGGGGCCGCCCGACATGCCCGACGCGTGGACCCTCCGCTACCAGGGCTTCGACCCGGCCGAGGAGGGGCTGCGGGAGGCCCTGTGCGCGGTCGGCAACGGTTACCTGGTCAGCCGGGGCGCCGCACCGGAGTCGGTCGCCGACGGGGTGCACTACCCGGGGACGTACCTGGCCGGCTGCTACGACCGTGCGGAGTCGACCGTCGACGGTCGCGTGGTCGGCAACGAGGACCTGGTCAACTGCCCGAACTGGCTTCCGCTGACCTTCCGCCCGGCGGGCGGGGAATGGTTCACCGGACCGCCCGCCGAGCAGACTCTGGAGCTGGACCTGCGCCGGGGACTGCTGACCCGCACCGCGCTCGTCGTCGACGGGCGGGGACGCCGGACCCGGCTGCTGCAGCGCCGCCTCGCCAGCCAGGCCCGGCCGCACCTGCTCGCGCTGGAGACCACCCTCACCCCCGAGAACTGGTCCGGGCCGCTGGAGGTCCGCTCGGGCCTCGACGGCCGCGTCGCCAACACCGGCGTGGCCCGCTACCGGGGCCTGACCGAGCACCACCTCCGACCGGTCGGCCAGGGAGTGGACGAGGCGGGATCGCTGTGGCTGGAGACGGAGACCACCGGCGCGCCCGTCCGGATCGCCCTCAGCGCCCGGCTGAGCGCACCCGGGGCGGCGGTGGCGACCGAATGCCGCGAGGGCTGGACGGCCCACCTGCTCACCCTGGACACCGAACGCGGCCACCCCGTCACCGTCACCAAAACCGTCGCCGTGCACACCTCCCGCGACCGGGCGATCGACACACCGCTGCGCGCCTCCCGCCAACTCGCCGCCGAGGCCGGGTGCTTCGACGACCTGCTGGCCGAACACGCCCTGCGCTGGGCGGAGCTGTGGCGCCGCTGCGGGATCGAGGCCCACTTCGACGGCGCCGGTCCGCTGCACTTGAACCTGTTCCACCTCCTCCAGGCCTACTCCGAGCACTCCGTCGACCTCGACGTCGGCGTCCCCGCCCGGGGGCTGCACGGCGAGGCGTACCGGGGGCACGTCTTCTGGGACGAGCTGTTCGTGCTGCGGCTGCTCAACCTGCGCTTCCCCGAGCTCGCCCGCGCCGTGCTGCGCTACCGGCACCGCCGTCTCGACGCCGCCCGCCGGGAGGCCCGGGCGGTCGGCCTGCGCGGGGCGATGTACCCGTGGCAGAGCGCGAGCGACGGACGGGAGGAGTCCCAGCAACTGCACCTCAACCCGCTGTCCGGCCGCTGGCTGCCCGACCACAGCCACCTGCAGCGGCACGTCGGCTCGGCCGTCGCGTACAACATCTGGCAGTACTACCAGTCCACCGGGGACCGGGACTTCCTGGCCACCGCCGGCGCCGAGACGCTCCTGGAGATCGCGCGCTTCTGGTCGTCCGCGGCCGCCTACGACCCGGCCCGGGAGCGGTGGTCGATCCGCGGGGTGCTCGGCCCCGACGAGTACCACGACGCCTACCCCTGGGCGGACCGGCCCGGCCTGGACGACAACGCGTACACCAACGTGCTGGCCTCCTGGGTGCTGGCCCGCGCCGGGGACGCCCTGGACGTCCTGCCCGGCTACCGCCGCGACGAGCTGCGCGAACGCCTCGACCTCGACGACGCGGAGCTGGAACGCTGGCAGGAGGTGGGGCGGCGACTGCACGTGCCCTTCCACGAGGGCGTCCTCAGCCAGTTCGACGGCTACGAGCGGCTCGCCGAGCTCGACTGGACGGCCTACCGGCTGCGCTACACCGACCTGCGCCGGCTCGACCGGATCCTGGAGGCCGAGGGCGACACCGTCAACCGCTACAAGGCCTCCAAGCAGGCCGACGCCCTGATGCTCTGGTACCTGTTCTCCGCCCGCGAGGTCCGCGACCTGCTGCGCCACCTCGGCTACCCGGCGCCCCACGAACTGCTGCGCCGTACCACCGACCACTACCTGCGGCGCACCGTCCACGGCTCCACCCTCAGCTCGGTGGTGCACGCCTGGGTCCTGACCCGCTCCGACCGCCGCGCCTCCTGGCGGTACTTCCGCGACGCCCTGGTGGCCGACCTCCGGGACAGCCAGCGCGGCACCACCGCCGAGGGCGTCCACCTGGGCGCGATGGCGGGCGCGGTGGACCTCCTGCAGCGCTGCTACACCGGCCTGGAGGTCCGCGAGGACGCCCTCTGGCTCGACCCCCGCCTGCCGTCCGCCCTGGGCCGGCTGGACCTGGACCTGCGCTACCGGGGCCACTGGGGCCTGGCGATCGCCGTCGAGCGCCGCACCGTCACGGTGAGCCTGCGCGAGGACCGCCAGGAGCCGGTCCGGATCCGGCTGCGCGGCACCGAGGCGACGATCCGGCCGGGCCGGACCCGCTGCTTCCACCTGTGAACGCGCGGCCCCTCACCGGCGCCCCGACCACCGCGGTTCCACCTGCTCCCAGGCGGACTCCCAGCTCCGCTCGGCCCGCCGGTCCAGCCCGCGCCGGCGCAGCGCCCACCAGCCCTCGGTGCCGAACCCGAGCGCGGTGACCGTGCCGAGGCCCACCAGGACGGCGTCCGAGACGATCAACTCGGTCGACCTGGGCGCACTGGCCGGCTGTCCGGCGTCGTTCAGACCGATCCGGACGACCGCCCCGGTGTCCGTGCCGTCCGGTACGGGGACGCTGCCGGCGCCGGGCCCGACCGGGTACGTCCACCGCGCCGGGGCGTGCTGCCGCGCGCCGGCCGACCGCGGGTCGTCCGGCTGCGCCGGGCCCGTGGTGACGGCGGTGACGACGTGCCGGTGCCGGGCGGCCTGCCGCGCGTCGTGCGTCTCCACGCCGTACACCAGCAGCGCCGCGACCACCGCCAGGACGAACGCGGCCAGCGCCATCAGCGCCGCCCCGGCCACCAGACGGCTGTAGGCCCGGTCGAGCGGGCGGCACAGCGGGTTGGGGTCCCGGCCGGCGGCCCGCCGGACGTGCCCGCGCAGCGAGGTACGGGAGGCGGGGCGCCTGGGCGTGGTGGCTGCGGCGGACATGACGCGCCTCCTCGGTGCGGGGACGGCCCCTGCTCTCACGGGTCGGTTCTCACGGGTCAGTCTCTCCGAGCCCGCCGCGGCTCTCCGAGGGCCGGACGGTCCCGGGCCGGGGTCCGTCCGGCCCTGGGCCCGGGCACGGACCGAGCCGGCTCGCCGGGGGCGCGGTGGCGAGGGTGCGCAAGCAAGGTGTCTGACGCCATGTCCGACGCCTGGACGCCCCTCGCCTCGACGCCCGAGGTCGGTGTCCGACGCCTTGAAGAGGCGGATCGGCGCCCGTCAGAAGGGCAGTCGGCGGCCGGACGGGGTCCGCAGGTCCAGCGGCGGGGGTTCGTGGGGTCGGGTCGGCCGCGTGACGACCTTGATCCGGACCATCGTGGCCACCTCCTCGTCGTGCGGCTTCGCACCCCACTCTTCCGTGGTCGGCTCGGGCGCCCCAGGGCCGCCGGGGCCGTCCCGGAGCGCCGGCCGGTGATGGTGCGGGTGGGCCCGCCGGTCTCCCGCGACGGGGCCGGTCGGCCCTCGCGGCGGGCGCCGGGCCGTGCCTAGCGTGGGAGCTGGTCCGCAGCGCCGAACCGTAGCGCCGAATCGCAGCGCCGAGCCGCAGCGCCGAACCGAGGAGGACCGCCATGACATCCGCGACTTCCGACAGCCCCGGCCGTCCCGTCGTGCTCGGTGTCGACGCGGACGACACCGGCCCGATGACCGCCGCCTGGGCCGCCGACGAGGCCGCCCGCCGGGGACTGCCGCTGCGGCTGGTGCACGCCGTCCCGTCGATGCTCCGCGAGTTCCGCCCGTTCGACGAGGGCCGGTACCACAAGGCCCTGCGCGAGCGGGCCGACGAGGCACTCGATCGCGCCGCCGCCGTCGCCCGCGAGCGACACCCCGGCCTCGCCGTGACCACCTTCGTCGCCGAGGACGTCCCGGCTCCCGCGCTCTGCCACGAGTCCCGGTACGCCACGCTCGTCGCCCTCGGCTCCCGCCGGCTGGGCCGCGTGGCGGAGGCCCTGAGCGTCTACTCGGTGGCCGTCCCGGTCAGCGCCCGGGCGCACTGCCCGGTGGTCGTGGTCCACGGCCCCGAACACATCACCCAGGACCCGCCGTACGTCGTGCTCGGTGTGGACGGCAGCCCGTCCTCGGAGGCCGCCGTCGACTTCGCGTTCGACCTCGCCGCCGAACGCCGGGCCGCCCTGCGCGTCATCCGGGTCTGGCAGCGCGCACCCGTCGCCCGCCTCGACGAGAGCGCCGCGGAACAGTCGCTGCGGAGGATGCTCTTCGAGACCACCGCCGGTCACCGCGCCCGCCACCCCGACGTCGCGATGACCCACGAGCTGGTCCGCGGCCACCCGGTCGAGGAGCTCGCCCTGGCCTCCGAACACGCCCTCGCCGTGGTCGTCGGCCGCCGGGGCGACGGCGGCTTCACCGGCATGCGGCTCGGCTCCGTCCCGCACGGCCTGCTGCACCGCGCCCACTGCCCGGTCGCGGTCGTCCCGCACGGCTGACGGGACCGTCCGGCGAGCCGATCCGGGCCGAACGGCCCACCCGCACAAGGACGTTCCGGAACCAGGCGGGGGGACGAAAGGTGGAGACCATGCACACCGTGATCGTGTACGAGAGCATATACGGCAACACCCGGGAGATCGCCGAGGCGATCGCCGAAGGCGTCCACCAGGCCGACCCCAGCGCGGCCGTGGACTGTGTCCCGGTGGCCGACGCCGACGCGGACACCACCCGCTCCGCGGACCTGTTGGTGGTCGGCGGCCCGACGCACATGCACGGCATGTCCTCCGGGCTCAGCCGCCGGATGGCCGCCACGGCCGAGAAGCACAAGGAGGGCCGGGAGCAGGCCGCCACCGAGGCCCGGGAGAGCGCCGAGGGACCGGGCCTGCGGTCCTGGTTCCACGACCTCCCGAAGACCGAACCCGGCACCCACGCCGCCGCGTTCGACACCCGGGTCGACATGCCCCGGGCCGGCGGCGCCGCCCACGGCATCGCCCACCGGCTCTCCGGCCACCGCTACGACGTGGTCGCCGAACCCGAGGGCTTCATCGTCGAGGACAACGACGGACCGCTGCGCGCCGGCGAACTCGACCGCGCCCGCGCCTGGGGAGCCGGCCTGGTCTGAGCCGGGACGGGCAGCACGCGGCACCGTCCCGGCGGCCCCGTGCCGGGCCGACTGGACGGGGGAGCCTCCGGCGCCCTCGGCGCCACCCGCGCCCTGCGCGCCGTGCCATCCGCTCCCGCGACCTCGCCCGCGAGGACGTCATGCCTGGTCGGCGGCAAGAACGCGCCGTCGGGGCCTCACCGGCCTGCGGTCCGGGACCGAGCGGCTGTCCGGTCTCCCTGCCGGCACCCCTGCGGCCGATACTGGGGGATGGGATTCGCCGTCTTCGTGACCTTGCCCGGACTGGTCATCGTGCTGACCGCCCTGGCCTTCGCCGACCAGCTGCTTCTGCCCAGCTGCTTCTGCGTGCCGGGCGGGCCGGCCTGCTCCCGTGGCGGAACGGCGTCCGACAGGGCCAGGTGTCCGCCACCGGGTTCGAGCAGCTCCATGCGAGCTTTTCGCCCGGGAAGCAGAACGAACTCAAGGAACGCCAGTCGTCCCCGATGATGAGGGACGACGAGGAGGGCGGGGCGCCGCCGAACCGGACAGCGGTGGATCTGGAGGCAGGGGTCGCAGTCGTGCGGGTCCCGCGGGCCGGTCACCCGGGCGACGGGCAGGCCGCCTCGTCGGCCACGGGCGGCGGCCGGGGAGGCGGGATCCGCTGACGGGCGCGGCCCGCTCCGGCGCGGGGGCCGGGCCGCCGCACGCGCGTCGTCCCGCCTGCCGCTCCGGCTCACCCGACCCCCGGCTCACCTACTCTTCCGGCGGGTCGAGGATGTCCTCGACCCGCCGACGCGGGCTGGCCGCCCCGGGCGGACCGTACCCGAGACGCAGGACCACGTGGACGTGCGCGGGACCGTCGGCGGGGTCACGCAGGCGCCAGCGGGTGGCGGGGATCTCGACGGCCTGGTGCAGGACGGAGGCGCGCAGGCCGTGGGCGGTGGCGAGCAGCCAGACCCGTTCCATCGCCTGTCCGGTACGCAGCCAGTCGGCCTGGCGGTCGAAGTGCGTGGTGAGGGTGGCGAGTTGGGGCAGGGCCTCGAAGCGTTCGGCCGGGGTGCCGTGGCGTGGCGGGTGTCCGGTGAACCCGCGCATCGGGATGCGGGCGTCGCGGTCGTGCGAGCCGAGACTGGCGATCGGGATGCCGTCCCAGGACGGCTCCAGGCGCAGCCAGGTGCGGGTCTCGGCCTCGCGGGCGACGTCGGCGGCGATGCGGGCCTCGGCCTCGGAGGTGAGCGCGAGCACCCGGCGTACGGCGTGCTCCTCCAGCATGGTGAACGTGACGCCTTCGGCTCCGGCGGCCCCGATGAACTCGGCGACCAGCGCCTCGGGGACGTCCCGGTTGATGAACGGCTGGCGGCTGGAGTGGCGCACGGCGACGGCCGGGTAGAGATCGGCGCCGAAGGGCTCCGGTGTGCGGGCCGGTGTCGACAGATCGAGCACGGCACGCGGCTGGCCGTCCTCGCCCTCCGGCAGGAGGTGGACGACGGCCTCACGGCCGAGGTGGGCGGCCGCCACCCGCAGGTTGAACAGGGCGGCGCCGATCGAGATGTGCAGCGCCCTGCGGTCCGGGTCGGCGGCCGGGACGGCCCGGCTCGGGTCGGCGTGGACCTCCAGGCCCCGCAGGTCGGCCGTGGGGCGGAAGCGCCAGGGCTGGCTGTTGTGCAGCGAGGGCGCCGCACCTCCGGCTTCGGCCAGCAGGCGCAGGTCCGCGGCGGTGAGGGCGGTTTCGGTGGTCATCGTGGTTCACTCCCTGCCGACGGGGGCGCCGATGATCCGAGCATCCTCCGGGCCGGTGGCATCAGGCGAGGGTCCAACGGCCCTGGCCGTCACGGCCGAGTGGCACGGAGTGCCGGGAGCCCGGCCGCCAGGCCTGCCGCGGCCTGGTTCACCGGCGCCCCAGGCCGGGGGTCCTTCCGAGGGCCGGGTTCGGCCCGAGCGCTCCCCCGACGGCCGGCGGCCGAGAGGTCCTTCCGAGGGCCGGGCGCGGCCTCACCGGCGGCCCTCGGCGCGGGCCTTGGACCAGGCGGCCTCGCGGAGCAGCCGCAGGCCGTTCAGGCCGACGATGACGGTCGAGCCCTCGTGGCCGAGGACGCCCAACGGTAGCGGGAGGGCGGTGAGCAGGTCCCAGACCACCAGCACGGTGATGAACACCGAGGCGATGACCAGGTTCTGCACGACCAGGGAGCGGGCTCGGCGGGAGAGCGCCACCACGGCGGGGACGGTGGCGAGTTCGTCGCGCACGACCACCGCGTCGGCGGTTTCCAGGGCGAGGTCGGATCCGGCGCGGCCCATGGCGACGCCGGTGTGGGCGGCGGCCAGCGCGGGGGCGTCGTTGACGCCGTCCCCGATCACCATCACCGTGCGGCCCGCCCGCTCCCGCTCCTTGACGGCGGCGACCTTGTCCTGCGGCAGCAGCCCGGCGCGGACGTCGGTGATGCCGACCTCGGCGGCCAGGCGGGCGGCGGCGCGCGGGTTGTCGCCGGTGAGCAGCATCGGCGGCGTTCCGGTCAGCGCGGTCAGCGCGGCCACGGTGTCGGCGGCGTCCGGGCGCAGACGGTCGGCGATGCCGAGCACACCGACCGGGGCCCCGTCGACCTCGACCAGGACCGCGGTGCGCCCGCCGTCCTCCAGCTCGGCGGCGAGCGCGGCGGCGCGAGCCGAGACGGCGTCCCCGGAGTCGTCCAGCAGCCGGGCCGGGGCGCCGACCGCGACGGCCCGGCCGTCGACCGTGGCGGTCACTCCGATGCCGGGGGCGGAGGTGAAGTCCTCGGCCGCGGCCAGGACGAGGCCGCGGGCACGGGCGGCCTCCACGACGGCCCGGGCGAGCGGGTGCTCGCTGGGGTGCTCGGCCGCCGCCGCGAGCGCCAGCAGCTCCCCCTCCGTGAGTCCGGCGCCGGCCAGGGGGCGGACGTCGGTGACCCGCGGCGTGCCCTCGGTGAGGGTGCCCGTCTTGTCGAGAGCGACCGCGTCGACCTGGCCCAGACGCTCCATCACCACCGCGGACTTCACCAGGACACCGTGCCGCCCCGCGTTGGCGATCGCGGACAGCAGTGGCGGCATGGTCGCCAGCACCACGGCGCACGGCGAGGCCACGATCATGAACGTCATCGCGCGCAGCAGCGAGTCGGTGAGGCCCGCGCCGAAGGCCGGCGGCACGGCGAACACCGCCAGGGTGGCGACGACCATGCCGATCGAGTACCGCTGCTCGACCTTCTCGATGAACAGCTGCGTCGGCGCCTTGGTCTCGGAGGCCTCCTCGACCATCCGCACGATCCGGGCGATCACCGAGTCCGAGGCATCCCGCTCGACCTTCACTCGCAGCGCGCCGGTGCCGTTCAACGTCCCGGCGAACACCTCGTCGCCGCCCCCCTTGGCCACGGGCAGCGGTTCACCGGTGATGGTGGCCTGGTCGACGTCGCTCGCGCCGTCCACCACGCGGCCGTCCGCGCCGATCCGCTCACCGGGACGCACCAGGATCACGTCGCCGACGGCCAGCCGCCCGGTCGGGACGCTCTCCTCGGTGCCGTCGTCCAGCACCCGGGTGGCGCTCGCCGGTGCGAGGTCGAGCAGACCGCGCACCGAGTCGGCGGTGCGCGCGGTCGCGATCGCCTCCAGCGCGCCGGAGGTGGCGAAGATGACGATGAGCAGCGCACCGTCCATCACCTGCCCGACCGCCGCCGCCCCCAGCGCCGCCACGATCATCAGCAGATCGACGTCGAGCGTCTTCTCCCGCAGTGCCTGCAGGCCCGCCCAGGCGGGCTCCCAGCCGCCGCTCGCGTAGGCGAGCGCGTACAGCGGGCCCCACGCCCACGCCGGAGCGCCGGCGAGCTGCAGCGGCAGCGCGACCAGGAACAGCGCCAGCGCCAGGGCGGCCCAGCGGGCCTCGGGCAGCGCGAACACCCGGGTACGCCGTCGGGGGGCGGGGCTCACGGGAGCGGCCGCGTCGGCCGCGGGGCGTTCGATCAGGGTGGAGGAAGGCATGGCGAACGGGACCCTTCGCGGAGGTCAGGGCAGCACGGACAACACCACCAACATACAGGAACATATGAACAGTCCTTCATTCATTGTCTGTAGGATGAGCACATGGGTCATGGAGCCTCCCCCGCGAACACCACCGTCCCGCGCATCCGCCTGGACGCGGACAACGCCGCCCGGGTGGCCACCACCCTGCAGGCCCTGGCCACGCCGTCCCGGCTACTGATCCTCGCCCGCCTCCGCGAAGGCCCCTGCGCGGCCACCGAACTCGCCAACGCCGTCGGCATGGAGCAGTCCGCCTGCTCCCACCAGCTGCGGCTCCTGCGCAACCTCGGCCTGATCGTCGGCCGACGCCAGGGCCGCTCGATCGTCTACGCGCTCCACGACCACCACGTCGCCGAACTCCTCGACCAGGCCGTCTACCACACCGAACACCTGCGCCTCGGCCTCAGCGACGCCGCGGACGCGGACGAAGCGGACGTCGAGGGCGACGCAGTGGCGCGCGTGGCGCGCTGACCGACCGCACGAGTCGCCGCGGCGTGTCCCGAGGTCGAGCGGGGAGGCCGCCCCGAAGGCCTCGCCGGTGGGGCGAATGCCGCCCGGCACCGGTAATCCACGGCCCGGCGGTGCCCCGGCGGATGGCCGCCGGCCCGCGAGGACCTCGACAGCCCGGGGGGCGGGAGACTCCGCCGGAGTCGATCACGGGGGTCTGCGGTCGGGCGTCTCTTGACGTGAGTGGTCCGGCGCTGCGCGGTGGGCGCGTGAGCGGCGATGGCGGGGGCGCTGGCACGAGCCTTCGGGCTGGGCTCCGGCGCCGTGCAACCGCACACCGACCTGCTCCTGCTCGGCTGGGCCGGCCTCGGCTTGCTCTGGCTGCGACTGGTCGCCCTGTGGACCCGCGCCGCCTTGCACACGCGGACCCGGACGAGGAACGGCCGGGTACCGCTCACCAAGGAACCGGCCCGGCAGGAACCCCAGCCCAGGCTGCGGGAGAGCTTCCACACCCGCGCCTGGGTCCACGCGCGGCACGCTGCCGTCTGGATCCTCGTCCCACCCCCGCGATGTGACCTCCTGGACGGCTTCGGGCACCGGATCCGGCAGGAGCGTCCCGCGGAGTTCCACCGGCTGACGACCGCCTGGCTCGCCTCGCCGGCGCCCCCGGCGTCCCCTCGGGTCAGCCCAGCGAGGCGCTCGCGGCCCGCAGTTCCTCCAGGGCCGCCAGCGTGTACCCGGCGAGTCCGTCCTCGGCGCCGCGGTCGTCCTCGGCCCAGGCGGCGTACCCCCGTTTGAAAGCGAGGACGCCCAGCTCACCTGCGAGGGCGGCCGTCGGATCGGGGACGCCGCGGGCGACCAGCGCGGTCGTCATCGCGGCCGCGAGACCGACGGTCTTGAGGGCGTCGCGTTCCTGGAGCTCGGCGCTGGCGGCGACGGCCGCCTTCAGGCGGGGGGCGAGTTCATGGCTCCCGGGGCCCATCGCGGCCGAGGCGCGTTCGAGGCCGGCGGCGACCGCCTCCAGCGGGCCGGCGTCGCCGGGCGCGTCGGCGATCCCCTCGGCCAGCAGCCGGCTCAGGGTCTCCTGCCCGGCGACCAGCAGCTCGCGCTTGTCGGGGAAGTGCCGGAAGAAGGTGCTCTTGGTGACGCCGGCACGCTCGGCGATCTGCGCGACCGTCGTGGCGTCGTACCCCTGTTCCGTGAACAGGTCGACCGCCGCCACGACGAGGCGTTCCCGCGCACCCGGTTCCCATCGACTCATGGGGTCAGCATATGTGATGGGACTCTTGTCCCATCACTCTGCTACGGTGATGGGACAAGAGTCCCATCACTTCGTGGAGGGTTTCCATGCGCGTCTTCGTCACCGGCGGCACCGGCTTGATCGGTTCCGCCGTCATCGCCGAACTCCTCGGCAAGGGCCACACCGTCCTCGCGCTCGCCCGCTCCGACGCCTCCGCACGGGCCGTCGAGGCCGCCGGCGCCGAGCCCCTGCGGGGAAGCCTCGCCGATCTGGACGTCCTGCGCTCCGGCGCCGGCCGGGCCGACGGGGTGATCCACCTGGCCTTCGGCAACGACTTCAGCAGCCCCGAGGCCCTGGCACGGAACGTCGCCGAGGAGACCGCCGCCCTCACCGCCCTCGGTGAGGAACTCGTCGGCAGCGGCCGCCCCCTGGTCACCGTCGCGGGTACGCCCTGGGTGCCGGGCCGGGCCTCCACCGAGGCCGACCCGGCACCGACCGACGGGCCGGTCGGCGGCCGCGGTCGCACCGTCACGGCGATCCTGGGCCTGGCCTCGCACGGGGTCCGGAGCACGTCCGTCCGCCTGCCGCGCACGGTGCACCACCAGGGCACGGGCGGGTTCGCCGGCCTGCTGACCGACATCGCCCGCCGGACCGGGATCTCCGGCTACCCCGGAGACGGCACGCAGCGCTGGCCCGCCGTCCACGCGCTCGACGCGGCCGTCCTCTTCCGGCTCGCCCTGGAGCGCGCGGAAGCCGGCACCACCTGGCACGCCGTGGCCGACGAGGGGGACGAGGTACGGGACATCGCGGCCGTGATCGGCCGACGGCTGGGACTGCCGGTCGCCTCGGTCCCGGACGAGACCTACGGCCCGCTCGCCCCGATCTTCCGGGCCGACCAGCCCTCGTCCAGCACCCGCACCCGGCAGGCGCTGGGCTGGGAGCCGAAGCAGCCCCGCCTCCTGGAGGACCTGGAGAACATCCGGCCCTGACGGACGGCCGACGGCCGGGGGAACCACTGCCGGAGCGCGTATATCGACAGCGGATCCCCGCCCCGGCGCCCGGGCCGTTCACGCGGCCCGGTCGACCCGGTCGACCCGGCCGGCTCGGGCGTGGAGGCCCGGTACGCCGTGGGAGTCGGCGACCCGCGTCACACGAGCGCGTAGGCCTCGGCCTGGCGGTCGATGAGGTGCGGGGTGATGCCGGCCAGCACGAGGCGCTGGTAGGACGCGCTCTCACGGTGGGCGGCCAGCGCGTGTTCGTCCTCGTACTCGGCGAAGACGACGAAGGCGGCCTGGTCCCGCAGGGAGCGCACCACCCGGAAGGAGAGCACCCCGGGCTCGGTGAGCGCGGCCTCGGTGACGGCGGGGAGCAGGTCGGCGACGTGCTGCTCGGCGCCGAGGTCGGCGAGCCAGTCGGTGATCACGACGAGGGACACGGCGGGTCCTTCCGGGGTGGTGCGGGACGGTCCTGGTGAAGGGGTCGGGCAGGGGGTCAGGGGATGGGGCCGGGCAGGGAGGTCAGGGGATGGTGACGACGATCTTGCCGCGGGTGTGACCGGCGGCGCTGAGGCGCTGGGCGTCGGCCGCCTGTTCCAGCGGGAAGGTCGCCGCGACCTCGACGGTGAGCCGGCCGCTCTCGGCGAGGTCGGTCAGGGCGGTGAGGTCGGCCGCGTCGGGGCGGACGAAGACGTAGCGCCCGCCGAGGGCGAGGACGGCACCGTCGGCGACCGAGGCGAGGCGGCCGCCTCCGGCGAGCAGCGCGGGCGAGATCCGGAGGGCGTCGCCGCCGACCAGGTCGAGTACGGCGTCGACGCCCTCCGGCGCCAGCGCACGGACGCGGTCGGCGAGGCCGTCGCCGTAGGCCACCGGCTCGGCGCCGAGACCGCGCAGGTAGTCGTGGTTGCGATCGCTCGCGGTGCCGATCACCCGGGCGCCCAGGGCGACGGCGATCTGGACGGCGAGCGAGCCGACGCCGCCGGCGGCCGCGTGGACGAGCACGGTCTCGCCCGGCTTGACCTCCAGGGCGCGGGTGAGCGCCTGGTAGGCGGTGAGGCCGGCCAGCGGCAGGCCGGCGGCCTGGGCGAAGTCCAGGTTGGCGGGCTTGCGGGCGAGGGTGCGCACGGGCGCGGCGACGTACTCGGCGAAGGTGCCGCGCCGCACCATGTCCTCGCGGACGTAGCCGATCACCTCGTCACCCGGGGTGAACTCGGTGACTCCGACGCCGACCTGCTCCACCACACCGGCGACGTCCCAGCCCGGGATCACGGGGAAGACCACGTCCAGCATGCCGTCGAGGTAACCGGCCTGGATCTTCCAGTCGACCGGGTTGACCGACGCGGCCGCCACGCGGACCAGCACGGAGTCGGGGCCGAGCTTGGGCTCGGGCACGTCCCCGTACTCCAGGACGTCGGGTCCGCCGTAGCTGCGGTAGGTGATGGCCTTCATGGGTGGTGCTCCTCGCAGGAAGTATTGAGTCACTCGATGGTTCATGCCCTTAAGTAACGCGTCAACGGTAGGACTGAATAGTTGAGGCTGTCAAGTAACTCTCCGCCCCCGCCAGCGAGAGCCGGGGCGGTGCGACCGGGTTAGCCGCACGCCCCGGCGGACGACGGGGGCCGAGGCGGCCCGCCGAACGGTGGGCCGCCGGCTGCGGGCGGCTACCTGAGCGGCGTGCCGCCCGCGTTGTGGTTGGCGATCGTCTTGGTGACCAGGTTCCCGCCGTCGGTCTCGGGCGTGGTCTGTTCCGACCAGCCGGCGCCGAACAGGAGGGCGCCGACGTGGGCGTTCGCCACCTGGTCCAGGTGCGAGAAGAACCAGTCGACCTTGTCGTCCTTGTAGTGGCCGGGCGTGTTGTTCTGCGCCATGTTGCCCAGCGGGATCTGCCACAGGACCACCGGCTTGCCCACCGACTCGGCCATCGTCTTGTAGAACCCGAGCGCGGCGAAGCCCTTCTGGTCGTTCCAGAAGGTGTCACGGCTGCCGTGGGCGGGCAGTGCGTACCAGCCCGCGTCACGGTCCGTCACATCAGTGACCAGGAAGTCGGCGCTCGATGCCCCGAGGTCCGCGTAGTCCTTGACGCACTGCGGAGTGTTCTGCTGCCAGTCGAAGCAGGACAGGTGCAGGCCCACGCCGGTGTTCGGCGCGTACTTGTGCCCCATCGCGATCAGGCACTGGGCCAGGCCCGCGGCGCTGTTCTCCTGCGAGCCGCAGTCCGTCGGGTTCGCGGCCTTGACCTGTGCGGGCACCTGGTGCGGGTTGCCGAGCGAGCGGACGTAGCCCCAGAAGTCGGGCTCCAGGTCGACCATGTCCTGCGAGGTGCCGATCCTCTGGAGGAAGAAGCGGTAGTCGTTCAGGTACTGGGTGAGCAGGTCGGCCCGGTTGATGGCCTGCACCTCGCCCGGACCGTCACCCTGGCCCGCCATGTCGCCGAGGTCGCGCAGCGAGTACCAGGTGAAGAGGACCTTCTGGGAGCGCGGCTTGCCCTGGTACGTCGCCTTGGACGCACGGTCCTTGTACACGCTCACCTGGGTGCCGGGCGCCGTGGTGTCACCGGTCCAACAGCCCCACCAGCTCGACCACTCGGCCTTGCAGCGCGCGGCCGTGTAGGCGTCGGACGAGGGCGCGGGCCGGCTGTGGATGTAGGCGTACCGCACGTCGAACGGCGCGGCGTTCGCCGTGGAGTCCTCCATCAGGCCGCCGAGGAGCAGCGTGCTGCCGCCCATGAACTGCTTCGCCGGGCTGCCGCCGGCGGCGGTCGGAGCGGCCGGTGGTGTCGAGGCCGGACGGGTGCCGCTCGGGCTCCGGCCCGCCGGAACGCCGCCGCCCTGCGCGGTGGGCGTGCCGGGCGCGCCGGGCGTGCCGGGCGCGCCGGGCGTGCCGGGCGCGCCGGGCGTGCCGGCCGGGGTCGGGGTGGCCGGCGTGGCGCTGCTGCCCGTGCTCCCGGAGCCGCCGCCGCTTGTCGCCGGGACGAGTTGCCACTGCTGGTTGGCCCCGTTCCAGTCGTGGTACTGGGCGAGGCGGCCCCCGTTGGCGTCGGAGCCGAGCGGGACCTCGACGGCCAGGCCGTTGAAGCGGTTGATCAGCCGCACGTAGCCGTCCGAGGACTTCTCCAGGTGGAACTGCTGGTTGGCCCCGTTCAGGTCACTCCACTGCACCACCTGGGAGCCTTCGCTCCTCGACCAGCCGTAGTCGTCCAGCACCTTGCCCGAATGCCGGTTCTGCAGCCGGTAGTTGCCGCCGCCCGAGTCGAGGAACTTCCACTGCTGGTTGGGCCCGCCGTGACGGCTCCACTGCGCCATCGGCGCTCCGTCGTGCGTGGCGGCCCCGAGGTCGTCCAGCACCTGGCCGGTGCCGCGATTGACCAGCACGTACCAGGCGTTGGTGTCCACGGTGCCCGCCGATGCCGAGTTCACCACGACCACGGAACCACCCACGACCGCGAGGCCGACGGCCGCCCAGAAGCTCCGGCGCTGGTGCAACCGACGGCGACGGTGCGTCTGCCGCCGCTCCGGACCGGCCGGGCGGAACGCGCCACCGCGGCGGGCGCGGCCGCCGGGCGACGCCTCCGACGACGTGGACGGACGAGGAAACATGTCGATGCTCTCTTTCAGCCGTTGCCTCCGACCGGACCGCCTGTCCGGACACCCCCTGGTGGCCACCGCCGCGGGAAAGGTTGCCCCGGCCCGCGAAGATTCTTTTCACCGTCGGGCCGGTCCGCGCGGTCGGCACTAGGCTTCCTGACGCGGCGCAAGCCGTCGGACGCACCGACCGTGAGAGGAAACCCACGTGTCCTTCCTGGCCCCCGACTACCCCGAGATCGTCTACGACCGGGACGAGGGCGAGGCCGGCGTCGCCTCGTTCCGCCCGGCCGGGACGCCACCCGACTACGTCGCGCCGAACGGATCGGCGTTCCACTACCTGTCGACCCGGCTCAGCACGAACGGGCTGTACGGGCTCTACCAGAACCGGCTCACCGGCGAGGTCGGCGGCACCAGCCCGCACTTCCACAAGACGATGTGCGAGTCGTTCTACGTCCTGTCCGGCGAGATCCACGTCTTCGACGGCGAGCGCTGGTTCGACGCCTCCCAGGGCGACTACCTCTACGTCCCGCCCGGCGGCGTGCACTCCTTCGGCAACATCTCCGGGGAGCCGGCCGAATTCCTCATGCTGTTCGCCCCCGGCGCCGCGCGCGAGGGCTACTTCGAGGGCCTGGCCGACCTCGGGGCCATGACCGCCGAGGAGCGCGCCGCGTTCTTCGTCCGCCACGACAGCTTCTTCGCCGACATGGCCAAGGGTCCGGCGGCGGACTCGTGGCAGGACCGGGCGGCCCTGCGCAGGTCCTTCAAGACCCGCTGACCACGCCCTCCGGCGACGGCCGGCGACGCCGGCCCAGCCGCGCGGGGCCGGCCGGAAGGGGACGAGGCGGGGGTGCCCGCCCGGCCGGACGCAAGCAGCCGCCCGGCCACGGTTGGTGGCCGGGCGGCGGCGACGCCGGGCGGGGGCCTCTCAGGAGCGGGGGCGTCCCCGGAGCCGCGGACGTGTCACGCTCGGGGGCGGCGGGTGGTGATCAGGCGTTGCAGGACGATGAAGACGAACAGCAGCGCGCCGATGACGATGCGGGTCCACCAGGAGCTGAGGGTCCCCTGGAAGCTGATCACGGTCTGGATCAGGCCGAGCACCAGCACGCCTAGCAGGGTCCCCAGCAGGTAGCCGGAGCCGCCGGTCAGCAGGGTGCCGCCGATGACGACCGCGGCGATCGCGTCGAGTTCCAGGCCCACCGCGTGCAGGCCGTAGCCGGACAGCATGTAGAAGGTGAGCAGGACGCCGCCGAGCGCGGAGCAGAAGCCGCTGATCGCGTAGACGGTGGTCCTGGTGCGCTGGACCGGCAGGCCCATCAGCAGCGCCGACTGCTCGCTGCCGCCGAGCGCGTACACGTTGCGGCCGAGCCGGGTGTGGTGGAGGACCACGAATCCGACGGCGACCACCAGCAGCGCGATGACCGCGCTCGGCGAGACGAACAGGCTGCCGAGCGGGATCCGGGTCTGCGCCATCGCGGTGTACTGCGGGTCGGTGATGGAGATCGAGTCGATGCTGATCGTGTAGCAGAGGCCGCGGGCCAGGAACATGCCGGCCAGGGTGACGATGAACGGCTGGATCTCGAAGACGTGGATGACCCAGCCCATCAACCAGCCGCCCGCGGTGCCCATCAGCAGGACTAGCGGGATCACCAGCAGCGGCGGCCAGCCGTGCCGCTCGACCAGCCAGGCCGAGACCATGGTGGAGAGCGCCACCACCGCGCCGACGGACAGGTCGATGCCGCCGGTCAGCACGACGAAGGTCATGCCGACCGCGACGACCAGCAGGAAGGCGTTGTCGATCAGCAGGTTGAGCACGACCTGGCCGGAGAAGAAGCCGTCGTAGCGCACCGAGCCGACGCCGAACATCGACACCAGCAGGACGGTGGTGACCAGCAGCGGGATCTGCCCGCGCAGGCGGGTCAGCAGGGCGTTGGCGTTCATTCGCCGACCTCCCGGTCGATGGGGGACGCGGCGAGCGGCCGGTCGATGGGCGTCGCGGCGAGCGGCCGCTCGTCGGGGGCCGCCGCGTGTGGCCGGTCGGCGCGCCGGGCCCGGGCCGCGAACTTGGCGCCGAACACGGCGCGGAACTTGGGCGACTGGATCAGGCACACCGCGATCACCACGACCGCCTTGAACACCAGGGTGGTCTCCGGCGGGATGCCGATGGTGTAGACGGTGGTGGAGAGGGTCTGGATGATGAGCGCCCCCAGCACGGTGCCGCCGATCGAGAACCGGCCGCCGTTCAGCGACGTCCCGCCGAGCACCACCGCGAGGATGGCGTCCAGTTCGATCCACAGCCCGGCGTTGTTGCCGTCGGCCGCCGAGACGTTGGAGGACACCATCAGTCCGGCCAGCGCGGCGCACAGCGCGCTGAACACGTACACCAGGGCCACCAGCCGCACCGCCCGGATGCCGACCAGGCGGCTGGCCACCGGGTTGCCGCCGACGGACTCCAGCAGCAGTCCGAGCGCGGTCGCGCGGGTGAGCAGCACGGTGGCCAGCACCACCAGGGCGCTGAGCAGGATCGCGAACGGCATGGTCAGCCAGTAGCCGCCGCCGATCAGCTTGTACGGATCGCTGGTGACGGTGATGATCTGACCGTCGGTGATCAGCTGGGCCACGCCGCGCCCGGCGACCATCAGGATCAGGGTGGCGACGATCGGCTGGACGCCGGCCTTCGCCACCAGCACCCCGTTGGTGAGGCCGAGCACCAGCGCGCTGCCGAGGGCGATGGCGACGGCGGTCAGCACGGTGCCGACGCTGCCCGGGTCGGCGGACCGGCTGATGTGCAGGCAGGCCAGGGCCCCGGAGATCGCGACGGTCGAACCGACCGACAGGTCGATGCCGCCCGTGGCGATCACCAGGGTCATGCCCAGGGAGACCAGGATCAGCGGGGCGCCGAAGTGCAGGATGTCGATCAGCGAGCCGTAGAGGTGGCCGCCCTGGAGGTGGACGGCGAAGAAGTCGGGAGTGAAGGCCAGGTTGGCGACCAGCAGGACGACCAGCACCACGGCCGGCCAGAACAGCCGGAACCGGGTCATCGCCATCACCGGGCGGCGCACCGCCGTTGCCGTGCTCATGCGCACCCCTCCGTGAACCGCTCGCTCATCGGTCCGCTCCGCTTGCTCATCGGTCCGCTCCGCTCGCGATCGTGGCCATCAGGCGCTCCTGGGTGAGTTCGCCGCCGTTGTCGAGTTGGGCGACCATGCGGTGGTCGCGCAGGACGGCGACCCGGTGGCTGAGCCGCAGCACTTCCTCCAGTTCGGCGGAGATGAACAGCACCGCCATGCCGTCCTCGGCGAGGCCGGCCACCAGCTTCTGGATCTCGGCCTTCGCCCCGATGTCGATGCCGCGGGTGGGTTCGTCCAGGATCAGCAGCTTGGGGTCGGTGATCAGCCAGCGGGCGAGCAGCACCTTCTGCTGGTTGCCGCCGCTGAGGTTGCGCACCAGCGCCTCGGGATTGCCGGGACGGATGTCCAGGGCGCGGATCCAGCGCAGCGCGTACTCGTCCTGCGCGGCGCGCGACAGGGGCCGGACCCAGCCCCGGGCGGCCTGCAGGGCCAGGACGATGTTCTCCCGGACGGTCAGTTCGCCGACCAGGCCCTCGGTCTTGCGGTCCTCCGAGCAGAAGGCGATGCCGCGGGCGATCGCGTCGCGCGGGCTGCGCAGCACGGTCTCGGCGCCCTCGATCCGCAGGGTGCCGCCGTCGCTCTGGTCGGCGCCGAACAGCAGTCGGGCGGCCTCGGTCCGTCCGGAGCCGAGCAGCCCGGCCAGTCCGATGACCTCGCCCGAGCGGATCTCCAGGTCGTACGGCTCGACGGCGCCCCGGCGGGTCAGTCCGTCGGCGCGCAGGAGCGCCGGTGCGTCGGCCGCGGCGCTGGGCCCGCGCCGGGTGTCCTCGTCGAGGCGCTGGGGTCCGGCGTGTCCGGCCTGGCCGGCGTGTCCGGCGAGTTCCGTGAGTTCGGCGAGTTCGGAGCCGATCATCCGGGAGACCAGTTGGACCTGGCTGAGCTCCTCGGTGAGGTACTCGCCCTCCAGCCGGCCGTTGCGCAGCACGGTCATCCGGTCGCAGATCTCGTAGACCTGGTCGAGGAAGTGCGAGACGAACAGGATCGCCACGCCTTGGTCGCGCAAGCGCCGCATGACGGCGAAGAGTTGGCGCACCTCGTCGCGGTCCAGGCTGGAGGTCGGCTCGTCCAGGATCAGCACCTTGGCGGAGACGCCGACCGCGCGGACGATGGCCACCAGCTGCTGGACGGCGATGGAGTGGCTGTTCAGCGGCGTGCTGACGTCGATGTCCAGGTCGATCTCGCGGACCAGCTCGGCGGCCCGGCGGCGCATCGTGGCCCAGTCGATCAGACCGAAGCGGCGGGGCTCGCGGCCGATGAAGATGTTCTCCGCGACCGACAGGTTCGGGCAGAGGTTCACCTCCTGGTAGACCGTGCTGATGCCGGCCTCCTGGGCCTGCAGCGGCCCGGCTATCCGCACCGGGTGGCCGGCCAGCACCACCTCGCCGGCGTCGGCCGGGTGGACCCCGGTGAGCACCTTGATCAGCGTGGACTTGCCGGCGCCGTTCTCCCCCATCAGGGCGTGCACCTCGCCGGGGAAGAGCCGGAAGTCGACCCCGTCCAGCGCCACCACCCCGGGGAACTCCTTGCGGATCCCCCGGACTTCCAGGACCGGTTGCTGACGCACCCCGGTTCTCCTCTCGTGTGTCCCGGACGCGTCCCACCGTGGGCGGGAGGCGTCCGGACCGTGCGGGGCCGGACCGCGGGAGCGGCCCCGCACGGCCGGTGCGGGTCAGTACTGGCGGTTCGGCAGGGCCGCGGTGGCCTGCTCGGGGGTGAAGGTGCTCTCCTCCGTCTTGATCCGCCGCGGCACCTGCTCACCCGCCTTGACCTTCTTCGCGAGGTCCATCAGCTGGTCACCGAGCAGCGGGTTGCACTCGACATCGAAGTTGATCTTTCCCTGGCTCATCGCGGTGAAGGCGTCCTTGACGCCGTCCACCGAGACGATCTTGATGTCGGTGCCCGGCTTCTTGCCGGCCTCCTCGATCGCCTGGATCGCGCCGAGCGCCATGTCGTCGTTGTGCGCGTAGAGCACGTCGATCTTCGACTGGGACTTCAGGAAGGCCTGCATGACCTCCTTGCCCTTGGCGCGGGTGAAGTCGCCGGTCTGCGAGGCGACCACCTTGAACTTGGGCTCGCCCTTGACGGCGTCCGCGAAGCCGGCCTTGCGGTCGTTGGCCGGCGCCGAACCGGTGGTGCCCTCCAGCTGGACGATGTTCACGTCACCACTGGCGGCCGCGTACTCCTTCACCAGCCAGTCGCCGGCCTTCTTGCCCTCCTCGACGAAGTCCGAGCCGAGGAAGGAGACGTAGAGCGACTCGTCCTTGGAGTCGACCGCGCGGTCGGTCAGGATGACCGGGATGTGGGCGTCCTTGGCCTCCTTCAGGACGGTGTCCCAACCCGACTCCACCACCGGCGAGAAGGCGATCACGTCGACCTTCTGCTGGATGAACGAGCGGATCGCCTTGATCTGGTTCTCCTGCTTCTGCTGAGCGTCGGAGAACTTCAGCTCGACGCCGGCCTTCTTCGCCGCGTCCTGGATCGACTTGGTGTTGGCGGTGCGCCAACCGCTCTCCGCGCCGACCTGCGAGAAGCCCACGACGAGCTTGTGGCCGGAACCCTTGGCGGCCGATCCTCCACCGCCGCCGGAACCACAGGCGGCGAGGACGGCAACCATCGCACCGGCGACCAGGACCGACGCAACTCTCTTGGACATGTGGGGACTTCCTCTCGGGATCGTCGATCGCACGGACGGCGGCAACGGCCCGCGTTCACGGGGTGGGGCGAGACGACTGGGGGCCGCGGTGCGGCTCAGCGGCGGCGCGTCACCATCTCGCCCGTCGGGGCGCGGTGGTGACGCTGGTGCACTTGAGACGAGATTGTTAGCGCTAACAATCGGGCCGACAAGACCCGCTTCCGCCCGTTATCCAATCTTGACCCGCAGCACGGTGAGGTCCTGGCCAATTTCCGGCCCGTTACGGCCTCTTGACGCTCCGATGTCCGGGCTGGCTTCATGTGGACGTTGGGAGCGCTCCCACGCTTCGCCTCGGGTTCCCATGGACCGGCTCCCCTGGTCAGGGCCCACCCCCCTGTCTCCCCCTCGAAGGAAGGCTCCCCCATGCCTCCCGTTCCCTCCGGCCACGGACTGCCCCGGCGCGCGGCCGCCGCGCTGACCGGCCTGACCCTGGCCGCGGCCGGGCTGAGCGCCGCCGCGTTCGCCCCGGCCCCCGCCCTCGCCACCGACGCCACCCGCACCGCTCACGCGGTCGCCGCGGCCGCCGACTTCCCCGTCCGCGTCAACCAGCTCGGCTACCTGCCGGACGGGCCCAAGCGGGCCACCGTGGTCAGCTCGGCGACCACCCCGCTGCCCTGGCAGCTGCGCGCCTCCTCCGGCGCTCGACTCGCCGCCGGCACCACGACCGTGGTCGGCCCCGACCGGGCCTCCGGCCAGTCCACGCACCTGGTGGACTTCGGCGCGTACACCGGCACCGGCACGGGTCTCACCCTGGTGGTCGACGGTTCGGCGAGCCACCCGTTCGACATCTCGGCCACCCTGTACGACGGGCTGCGCGCCGACAGCATGTCGTTCTTCTACCAACAGCGCAGCGGCATCGCCATCGACGCGGCCCTGGCCGGCAGCGCGTACGCCCGTCCCGCCGGCCATCTGGGGGTGGCCCCGAACAAGGGCGACACCAGCGTGCCGTGCCAGGCCGGCGTGTGCGACTACCGCTCGGACGTCCGCGGCGGCTGGTACGACGCCGGCGACCAGGGCAAGTACGTGGTCAACGGCGGCATCGCGACCTGGGAGCTGCTCAACTCCTTCGAGCGGGCACGGCGTTCCGGCGACGCAGCGGTCCTCGGGGACTCCACGCTGCGCGTCCCCGAGCGCGGCAACGGAGTGCCGGACCGGCTGGACGAGGCCCGCTGGGAGCTGGAGTTCCTGCTGCGGATGCAGGTCCCGGAGGGCAGGCCGATGGCCGGCATGGCCTTCCACAAGGTGCACGACGCGCAGTGGACCGGTCTGCCGACCCGGCCCGAACTCGACGACCAGCCGCGCGAGTTGCACAAGCCGTCGACGGCCGCCACACTCAACCTGGCCGCCACCGCGGCCCAGTGCGCCCGAGTGTACGCGCCGTACGACGCCGCCTTCGCCGCCCGTTGCCTGGACGCGGCGCGTCGCGCCTGGACGGCGGCCCGGGCCAATCCGAACGTCCTCGCCACGGCGAGCGACAACACCGGCGGCGGCGCCTACGAGGACGCCGACGTCTCCGACGAGTTCTACTGGGCGGCGGCCGAACTCCTCGCCACCACCGGCGAGTCGCAGTACCGTGACGCGGTCACCTCCTCGCCGCACCACACCAAGCCGGTCGACGCGTTCTGGTGGGGCGGCACCGCGACGCTCGGCCGGATCACCCTGGCCACCGTGCCCGGCGTGGCCCTGCCCGCCGACGACGTGGCCCGGCTGCGCGGCCTGCTGACGTCAGCCGCCGACGGCTACCTGTCCACCATGGCCGGCCAGGGCTACGCGGTGCCGGTCCCCGCCGACGGCTACGTGTGGGGCTCCAACAGCGCGGTCGCCGACAACGCGATGGTGCTGGCCGTCGCCTACGACCTGACCGGCGCCGCGCGCTACCGGACGGGCGCGCTGGAGACGATGGACTACCTGCTGGGCCGCAACGCCCTGGACCGCTCCTACGTCTCCGGCTACGGGGCGCGGCCCTCCGAGAACCAGCACCACCGGTTCTGGGCGCACCAGAACGACGCCTCGCTGCCGCACCCGCCGGCCGGCTCCCTCGCGGGCGGCCCGGACGCCGCCCTGGAGGACCCGGTGGCGAAGGAGCGCCTGGCGGGCTGCGCACCGGCGGCCTGCTACGTCGACGACATCGGCTCGTACTCGACCAACGAGGTCGCGATCAACTGGAACGCCTCGCTGGCCTGGCTGGCCGCGTTCGCCGCCGAGCGACGGACCCCGGCGCCCACGGCGTCCTGCGCGGTGACGTACACGGTCGACAACGCCTGGGGCAACGGGTTCACCGCCACGGTGACCGTGCGGAACACCGGCACCTCGACCGTCGACGGCTGGACGCTCGGCTGGAGCTTCCCGGGTGACCAGCGGATCTCCACCGCCTGGAACGCGGCCGCGAGCCAGTCCGGCGCCGCCGTGAGCGCGCGGGACACCGGCTGGAACGGCACCCTGGCTCCCGGCGCGGCGGCAAGCTTCGGCTTCCAGGCGACGTACTCGGGCGCCAACCCGGCGCCGGCCCGGTTCACCCTGAACGGCGCCGACTGCGCCTGAGCCCGCCCCGCCCGGGCTGCCCGCCGCGCGGTGCGGCGGGCAGCCCGGTTCCGGAGCCGGCCCGGTCCGGGTGCCGCCCCGGGACGGGCCGGCAGCGGACGGCGGCGGGACGGCGGCGGGACTCCGTCACGACCAGGCCGTCACCGCCCGGCGCGCGGGCAGTCTCGCGCCCGGGATCATCCCAGCTTCCACTGCTGGTTGCCGCCGCCGCTGCAGGTCCACAGCTGGACCGGCGTGCCGTCGCCGGTGGCCAGGCCCGCCACGTCCAGGCAGAGCCCCGACTGCACGCCGGTGACGGTGCCGTTCGGGTTCAGCTGCCACTGCTGGTTGGCCTGGCCGTTGCAGGACCAGACGATCGCCTTCGTGCCGGGGCTGGTGCCGTGCGCCTCGGCGTCCAGGCACAGCGTGCCGCCGCCCACGGTCACGGTCAGCTGGTTGGACGCCGTGCGGGTCCAGGTCTGGTTCGCACCGCCGTTGCAGCCGTGGATCTGCTGCTGCGTGCCGAGCGTCGCGCCGTTCGCGTCGGTGAGGCACTTGCCCGCGGCCACCGCCTTCAGCGGGCCGGTGGTGCCGCCGCCGGACGTCCCCCCGTCCAAGCCCATGAAGTGGACGGCGGTGGCCGCCATGGCCGTGCCCTGGACCGGCAGTTGGTGCCCGGCGCCGGCGATGCTGTAGGCCTCGACCCGGGTGACGCCGGAGCCGTCGGTGTAGCGCGTGCGGTTCCAGTTCGCGGCGGGGGTGTCGGTGGACGACGGCGTCTGGCTGACACCGAGGACGTCGGTCCACTCCTTGATCTCCTCACCGAGGTTGTGGTGGCTGAGGATGGTGTCGGCCGTGCCGTGCCACAGCTGCACCCGGGGGCGCGGACCGGTGTAGCCTCGATCGGCACCGCGCACCAGATCGCCCCACTGCCGCGGGGTCATGGACACCTGGCCCTGGGCGCAGGGGCCGTTCCAGCCGCGGACGGTGCCGGTGTAGAAGCAGTGGTAGGGCACGCCCATGAACGCCGCGCCCGCCTTGAACACGTCGGGGTAGTCGGCGAGCATCACGTTCGTCATCATCCCGCCCGACGACTCCCCGGTGACGTACACGGCGTCGGCGTTGCCGCCGTAGTGCTGCTCCGTGTAGGTGATCATCGACATCAGGCCGACCGGGTCACTGCCGCCGTTGCGGGTCAGCGCCTGGTCGGAGGAGACGTCCCAGCAGCTCCCGTTGGGGTTCGTCGAGGGGTAGACGACGAGGAACCCGTACCGGTCGGCCAGCGACCCGAAGTCGGTGCTGGAGTACATGTAGGGGCCGTTGCCCTGGCACCCGTGCAGGGCCAGCAGGATCGGCGGGTTGGGCCTGACGTTGTTCGGCACGTACAGGTGCATCAGCAGGCCCGTGGGGTTGGGGCCGAAGTTCGTGATCTGGGTCAGCGAGGCGGCGGCGGCCTGCGGGGCCGCCTGCAGGCTCAGGCCGACCGCGAGGCCGAGCGCGGCGAGCAGGCCCAGTAAGCGGGACGTGAACGAGCGGACGCGGAACACGGGCTCTCCGTTCGGGTGTGTCGTGGGTGGGAAGGTGGTGCGGTGCCCCCGCCGGCGGTACCGGCCCGGGGGTGCGCACCCCCCTGCGGTGCGCACCCCCGGGGTGTCCGGGATGCTCCTATGGCTGTCAAGCCGCAGAGGCCAGGTCGGTTTGAGTGATTT
Source organism: Kitasatospora sp. NPDC053308 (assembly GCF_055585785.1). Taxonomy (NCBI): domain Bacteria; kingdom Bacillati; phylum Actinomycetota; class Actinomycetes; order Kitasatosporales; family Streptomycetaceae; genus Kitasatospora; species Kitasatospora sp. NPDC053308. The sequence continues at coordinate 201,363 of NZ_JBVJJY010000015.1, forward strand.
GTGTGGTTGGTGTGCTGGTCAGAGCGCGGTAGACCTCGCGGG